>NZ_JAHAWO010000001.1:0-771857 GCF_020223595.1 Bacillus sp. TSO22 | reverse complement strand
AATACATTCATTATTATAACAATATTCGTATTCAAACCAAACTAAACAACCAATCACCGATAAACTATCGGCAATTGGCTGTTTAAAAGGTGTTTTGACCCCTGTCTCAAAAACGGGGGTCAGTCCCATCCGAAAGGTGTTTTTTTGTTAATCATTCACTTTGGCAACCTTGATTAATCCGTCGATTCGCTTTGATTTGCTGAAGTATGCTTTAATCTTGTCGCCTTCTTTTATATCAGACAAATCCTGATTTAATTTTTTTCCGTTGAAGATGATTTTCGTGCCGTTTTCTGCTTCTCCATGATACTCTGAACCGTCAATTTCCGTCACTTTATATTCCTCGATGGTGTATTCCTCTTCTTCCGAGGACAAGGTTTGTCCAATTGCTGTCGGAACATCCTTCAGCTCAAGATCATTTATATACATATAACCGCCTGCAAGTAAAAGCAAAAGCACTAACAGAATGGTAATCTTGGTTTTTATTCTTCCCATTTTTAAACCTCCAGCCAATATGAATCTATTCATTCATATGAGTTATTCCTTTTTTTCATGAATAAAAAACCGTAAATTCTCGTAAATTATTAATATAACGATGCATAACGGGAATATGTTTCACATTTCTGCAAAAATTTCTTTTCTATAGATATACGAATTTATGTTCTGGTTTTGGGGGATGAACGTAAAAAAGATATAAAAAAGCAGCCTCCTGTTCAGGAAGCTGCTAAATCCTAATTCGTTTTTCGCATTTCGTTAAACGGGAAGAAAACAAACTTTGACGTACCCGCAATTTGTTTTTTCGTGAAGAGGCCAAGCCCGTTTCGGCTGTCCATTGAATTCCGGCGGTTATCACCCATCACAAAATACTTGTCATCAGGCACTTTAACCGGGCCGAAATCATCGGTCAAACGGTCATAGCCATCCTGCTTCGCTCTCTTTTTATTAGCTGCCAAATAAGGCTCATCCACCTTTTTCCCATTAATATAGAGCTGATCGTTTTTCATTTCAACCGTATCTCCAGGCAGGCCGATAATACGTTTGACATAGTGAACATCATCCCCGTTTAAAACGACGATGTCTCCTCTATCAAACTCGCCGATATATTTGACTGTCATATTGACAAAGACCCTTTCCCTGTTATGAAGTGTAGGATACATAGAGTCACCATCAACGACATACGGCGCAAAAATAAAATTGCGAATGAGCAAAGCGAGAACGACAGCAATCACAATTGCTTTTGCCCATTCTAACATTGATTTTTTCTTTGAAACATTTTCTGATTTCAACTGATTTCCTCCAATAAACAACGGTCTTCAATTTATGTTATCACGAATCGAAAAGAAATCCTATCAGGACCATTGAAGTGATTTTACAGTCTATTAATCCTCATCTTCCACCTCTTGTCGATCACAGCCGGCTCTGCATCAAATGTCGCTTGAGCAATTGGACTCCAGCAATCGTATAATACACAGGGGCATACGAAAAGTATGAAAGAAATAATCACATAATTTCAGCAGAGATGGGCTTAGAAGAAAGACAGCTCGTATGCTAATCTTTAGATAATATATAAAAGGTTACGAGCAGCTCTTTTCATCTACTGCATTCTATTGATCGCCCAGTCCCATGGTGCTTGACAAATTGATTCACATCATGAAGGTTACTGCAATGTTTGCGGCAGCCCATTTTACAGGTGACATATCCGGCCTGCATCCCGTTTTGCTTTCAAGATATTTTAAATATCATTGAAGCTCGAAAACAAGGATCAGCCTCCAAAAAATAAATCCAATATATTGCCGGCAGTTGAAGATTCTTTATTATAAAACTCCGAATATCCACAATTCTTGCAGTAAACCACGAGAAAACGGTTATTCTGAACGTCAAACAACTTCGATAATCCCGTACCGGTTGTGGCTATTTCTTTTTGACCCGCTTCAGTGCTTCCGCATTTTATACAGCCTTTATTGTTCATATCGTCAAGCTCCCTTTCACAACATCACGTTTGTTTTGATTTATTTTACTACAAAATACCATTTTGATGAACCATGCAACTTTAAAGTTTTCTTAATTTTATATATGAAATCCACAGAAATAAAAGCCGATTTTGCTGCTTAACTCGAGTGACTGGCTAAAAAAGATGCAATGATTGAAGAATCCCCCCCTTTTCGCGACATCATAAAAAACATAAGTATTTTTACCAATAAGTTTACGCTTATTGACTCTAGCAATAATACATATAAAAAATAGAGAATTTGAAAGGAGACTCCGTGAATGATTGATTATCCCATTAATATAAACAATGTTTCCGGGAACAGTGTAGTAAACGTAGGCGGCGCTTTTACGATAAGACCATTAACTGTGTCCAAATCTGTGTTTGGTTCCGGCGGCTTGAATACTGGAATTGTCATTGAGAACAATTTTGTAAGCCAGTCCAAAATGATTAACAGTCAATTTTCCGATCAGCATGTGACCAAAACATTGTAATTTCTGTCTGCTTTAAGCGATACAAAACTCCTCGTTAACCGGATAAACGTCTTTTTGTTCACCGCCTCCAGCACTCAGGCGGTTTTCTATTGGATCATTTTTTGCAAATAAAAAAGCTCCCCCGAGATGGGGAAGCCTTCTGCTGCCTACTAGCCTTCTACGCGAACTTCTTTCATGACGTCGCCGTTAGACATGTTTTTCGCGAATTCTAGTCCGCTTGTTACTTTACCGAATACAGTGTGAACACCGTTCAAATGTGGCTGCGGCTCATGAACGATGAAAAATTGGCTGCCGCCAGTGTCTTTTCCTGCGTGTGCCATAGAAAGTGCACCCGCTTCATGTGTATGCGGGTTTCCTTCTGTTTCACATTTGATTGTGTATCCTGGGCCGCCTGTGCCAGTTCCGTGAGGACATCCGCCTTGGCTGACGAAGCCTGGAATCACTCGGTGGAATGTAAGACCGTCATAAAAGCCTTCGTTCGCAAGCTTTTCAAAGTTTGCGACAGTGCCCGGTGCAGCTTCAGGGTAAAGTTCAAATTCAATTTTGTTACCGTCTTCTAATAAAAAGTAACCTGTTTTCAATTGTATGCCTACTTTCTTTATTTTAATTTTCAAAGGAGATTATGTATGATAGGTTATAGCCTGTCTCTCCTTGTCGCGGCTATTATACCACACCTTTCGGGGGAAAACGAATCTCCCGGCTTTACAAAAAATAAAAATGAAACCTTGATCTCTTTATCTCCGTCTAACCTAACGGAACTGTATTTTCATCATGATCACAGGTCCTCGCAAAGCAGCTCTATCCAGCTGCTTGTGAAATTGAAGGAGGTCAAACTGCTTTGAAAAAAATATGGATTGGAATGCTGGCAGCGGCCGTTTTGCTGCTGATGATTCCGAAAGTCAGTCTCGCGGATGCCGCAGTTGGAGATGTCATTGTAACTCTGGGTGCTGATTTATCAGAATCTGATAAACAAAAAGTGCTTGATGAGATGAATGTCCCTGATAATGCCACAACGGTAACCGTGACCAATAAGGAAGAACATGAATATTTAGGAAAATATATACCGAGCGCTCAAATCGGATCAAGAGCCATTTCTTCATCGTCAATAACCATTGCCAAAAAAGGCTCTGGACTGAATGTTGAGACGCATAATATCAGCGGCATTACAGATGAAATGTACCTAAATGCCCTGATGACAGCAGGTGTTAAAGATGCGAAGGTGTATGTTACAGCACCATTTGAAGTATCTGGGACTGCAGCTTTAACTGGATTGATTAAGGCGTATGAAGTTTCTTCTGATGAAGCGATCTCGGAGGATGTGAAGCAAGTAGCTAACCAAGAGCTTGTCACGACATCAGAGCTTGGGGACAAAATCGGTAACGAAAATGCAGCTGCGCTGATTGCAAAAATCAAAGAAGAGTTTGCTAAAAACGGTGTGCCTGACAATAAAGCTGACATTGAAAAACAAGTGGACGACGCAGCTTCTGATTTAAACGTCACACTTACAGACAGCCAAAAGGATCAGCTTGTATCCTTATTCAATAAAATGAAAAATGTTGACATCGACTGGGGACAGGTCGGTGACCAGCTTGATAAAGCGAAAGATAAGATTACGAAGTTCATAGAATCAGATGAAGGCAAAAACTTCATCCAGAAAGTCATTGATTTCTTCGTATCTATCTGGAATGCAATTGTTTCTATATTCAAATAAAAAAGCGCCGAGAAATCGGCGCTTTTTTATTGCTTTACACTCGTTTTAAAGGGCAGGTCAAGTTTGACAATATCCTCGTAAGTTTCTCTTTTCACGACTAAATGAGCTTCGCCGTTTTCTACAAATACAACGGCAGGTCTCGGGATTCGATTGTAATTGTTGGCCATGCTATATCCGTATGCGCCTGTACAAAAAACAGCAAGAAGATCGCCTTCTTTTACTTCCGGCAGGTCAATATCCCAAATTAGCATATCCCCGCTTTCACAGCATTTTCCGGCAATCGATACCGTCTTATTATGCGCTTCTCCGATACGGTTGGCTGTTGCAGCTTCATATTTAGCCTGGTAGAGTGCAGGACGAATATTGTCGTTCATGCCTCCGTCTACCGCGACATACTGGCGGACACCCGGCACTTCTTTTTGAGAGCCAACCGTATAAAGGGTTGTGCCTGCATCTCCCACGAGAGAACGGCCCGGTTCGATCCAAATTTCCGGAATGTCAAAACCGTAACGGGCAGCATTTGCTTTCACAGCTTCGATAATTTTTTCAACGTATTCAGTAGCGTGAAGCGGTTCATCTTCCTCCGTATAACGGATGCCGAAACCTCCTCCAAGATTCAAAACCTTGGATACAAACGAGTATGAATCTCTCCACTCGTCTAGTTTTTTGAAGATTTTTTCCGCTGCTAACACAAAACCGGCCGTATCAAAAATTTGTGAGCCAATATGGCAATGGACACCCAGCAGCTGAATGTGTTCTGATTGTAATACTTGCTCAATCGCCCGTTCAGTTTGCCCGTTATGAAGGTCGAAACCAAACTTTGAATCTTCTTGACCTGTTGTAATATAGTCATGCGTGTGCGCTTCTACTCCGGGTGTGATCCGAAGAAGAACATCGATGGAGTGTCCCGTTTCTTTACATAAGTCTTCCAAAAGCGAAATTTCATAGAAATTATCCACCACAATGCAGCCGATGTGATGCTCAAGTGCCATTCGCAGTTCTTCCCTGCTCTTGTTATTCCCATGAAAGTGGATGCGTTCTGCCGGAAAGCCTGCGGCAACAGCTGTATAAAGCTCTCCCCCGGACACGACATCTAAAGAAAGTCCCTCTTCTTCAGCAAGCTGAATCATTGCAACTGATGAGAACGCTTTGCTCGCATATGCCACCTGTGCTTTCAGCCCTGCAGTAATAAATGCCTGCTTAAAGCTTTTAGCACGCTCACGTATTAAAGCCACATCATATACGTAAAGAGGTGTGCCATATTTTTCTGCTAAATAGAGAGCGTCCACACCTCCGATTTCTAAATGCCCATGTTGATTTTGTCTGCTTGTGCCATGTAAGAACAATGTCATTCCCTCTTTCTCCGCTTATGGGTGAAGAGGACAGTTTTATCGACTGTCCCTTCATAATTAAGACATACATTATCATACTCTACAGTCAGTTTCAATGCGATTATGAATTGGTAGGTTGTCTTAAGCGATTTCTTGGGTGAACGATACTAGGTCTTACTTTTGCGCCAGGTTTTGCAGTGCGGATCAGTACCTGCCACAGCGCCTTGCCGTTAAAGGGAATCAGCGGCCATAAGTACGGTGTCTGGAGAGATTTGATGCTGGCCATGGCAATAATTAGCACTGTAAATCCGATTACTAGCCCTTTTATGTGAAATATGGCAACGAGTATCATGAGAGTAAGACGGCCCATTTTGTTCGCCAAGCTTAATTCATAACTAGGCGTCGCAAAGGTTCCAATTGCCGCAAGTGAGACGTATAGAATCACCTCTGGTGAAAACAGGCCGACTTCAATGGCAATTTGTCCAATCAGCACAGCGGCAATGATACCCATGGCTGTCGATAAAGCGGTCGGGGTATGAATGGCAGCCATTCTGAGAAACTCGATTCCTAAGTCAGCTAAGAATATCTGCAGGATGATCGGGATATGCGTATTCTTATTTAAACCGATAAATTTCATATTCTCGGGCAGCAGGTCCGGCTGCAGCACAAAGAGAAACCAGATCGGGAGAAATATAGTGGATGCAATAATACCGAAAAATCTGACCCACCTTAAAAAAGTACCGACTGCAGGCGCCTGCCTGTATTCTTCAGCATGCTGGACATGATGGAACAAAGTCGTCGGGGTGATAATTACACTCGGCGATGTATCAACCATAATGATGACATGGCCTTCAAGTACATGATTAGCCGCCACATCCGGCCTTTCTGTATAGCGGACGAGCGGATACGGGTTGTAGCCTTGTTTAATGATGAATTCCTCTACTGTTTTGTCGGCCATTGTTAATCCGTCGACATCAATGGCAGCAACTTCTTTTTCGACGATGTCAACTAGATCAGGATCTGCAATATCTTCTATATAACAAATGCTCAGATCCGTTTTTGATCGCTCACCGACCTTTGTCATCTTGATGCGAAGACGTTCGTCTCTGATCCGGCGTCTGAGAAGGGCCGTATTGACGACGATATTTTCAACAAATCCGTCTCTGGCCCCCCTGACGACCTTTTCTGTATCAGGTTCTTCCGGATTTCTACCAGGATAGCTTCTTACATCAATAATAAATGCGAAGCCGGCGTCTTCAACAATGACTGCAACTAGCCCCGATAGCACTTGGTCAGTCGTTTCATCCAGCGTTTTTACTTTTTCAACCTGGGCGTTAAGCAGCCTGTTTTCGACGATATCGACCAGGTTATCAGCGTCCTCTTTCCGATTGTTAATGGCAACAAGCTCTCTCATTAAATGAATGATATAGGCGGTATCAGATAGTCCATTTAGATAGTAAAGCTGTATTTCCTTGTCTAAAATGTTGAGCTTGCGAACCCCTACATCATAGCTGGTTCCCATTCCGACCCGATTTTTAAAATACGCTTCATTTTTGGCTGGATTCCGATAAACCCGGATTTTCTCTTCCTTGTGACCCGGCATGATACCCGCTCCTTTCTAAAATAAACTCGACCGCTTTCATGGTGATGGGCGATCCTTTTGAGATATCGTCTTTTCTGCCCATTTTGCCGATATCCCCGATGCCGACAATAAGCGGAAGATCAAGTTTATCAAGGCAATAGACTGTGTCTCCGCTTATTCTATGTTCATCAAACTCCCTTTCTCCGCCTTTATCGACGCCGTATTCTGTTATTTCTCCATTGCGGTCAATGCTTACGTCAACTCTGGTCCATTCAGCCTGATGGGTTTTTGACGCGACCGCAATCACACCGAGCACTTCAATTGACGGATGGGTGGCGACATAGGTAAGAGCGGCTTCTCCCGGACCCTCTCCTTGCAGGCCTGAGTCGTCAAACATGACAAATACGGGATCATACTGCGCTGAGGTGATTAGCCTGACAAGCTCCGCGCCGCTGCGGATGGAGGGGTTCCCTTTTGATTGTGAAATACATCGCCCCCCCACTTGTCTTGCGGCGTATTCAATTGTTTTAGCGGCATACACGTCCCCGTCTGTTACCAGTATGACCTTTCGCTTTGTCGTCATGTTGACATTATCCTTTCGGTTTGAAAATAACAGCTACGAGAAAGGCGAAGAGAATGGCGGCTGAGATACCGGCAGATGTCAGCTCAAAAATCCCCATGCCGATCCCGATAAATCCGTGTATATGCGCCTGATGCATGGCACCATGCAGAAGACTGTGGCCAAAGCTGACGATCGGAACAGTGGCGCCCCCTCCGGCAAATTCAATAAATTTATCGTAAATGCCGAAACCATCTAAAATCGCTCCTATAACGACAAAGGACGTCATGACGTGGGCTGGCGTCAATTTAAATACGTCTAACAGCAGCTGGCCAACAATACAAATAGCCCCGCCGCATACAAAAGCCAAAAGGTAGTCCATGTTAAGATGCACCTCCTGCACGCTCAAATACAACCCCGTGGGCGATGGTCGGGATGGTTTCTTTTTGCTGGACCATTGTCGGGCTTAACAACGCCCCGGTCGCCACGACAAATACACGGTTTAATTTTCCTTCTCTCAGCTGCTTAAAAATGTGAGAGTAGGTAACGACCGCTGAACATGCGCAGCCGCTCCCTCCGGCAAAGACCTGCTGATCCGGCGTATAAACCAGAAGCCCGCAATCATCATGCTTTGTGCCGACCGGATAGCCATCTTCTTTTAAGATGTCTTTTACGATGGGAGATCCGACGCCGGATAGGTCACCTGTCAGGATCAGATCATAGTCATCCGCTGTCCGGTTGAGGTCTTTAAAGTGCTGTTTAATCGTATCAGCTGCAGCCGGAGCCATGGCCGATCCCATATCAAACGGATCTGTAATTCCTAAGTCAGAAACCTTTCCGACAGTCGCGCTTGTGATTTGGATATCACCCGGTGTCTGACTGATGACAACAGCTCCGCTTCCGGTTACAGTAGACGTTGCAGTGTCCGGTTTTTGGCCGCCGTATTCCGTCGGATAGCGAAACTGTCTTTCCGCTGTGGCATTATGACTGCTGGTGGCAGCGAGAGCCCTCTTGGCAAACCCGCCGTCAACTAAGGCTGATGCGACAGCCACCGTTTCCATTGATGTTGAACAAGCGCCAAACATACAAAGAAACGGAATTTTCAAGTGCCTTGCCACATAATTGGCCGTCACGTTTTGATTCAGCAAGTCGCCTGCCAGCAATAGATCAATATCATCTTTTTTTAGATTACTTTTTTGAAGCGCTGCGTTTACAGCGTCTTCCATCAGCTGGCGTTCAGCCATTTCCCAGCTTTTTTGATTACAGTGCATTTCGTCATAGGTTTTATCATATAAGGAGCCGAGCGGTCCGTCTTTTTCCTTTGGCCCAGCTGCTGTTCCCGCTGAGTTGACAAATAAGGGATTTTCAAATACCCAGGTTTGCTTTCCTGTTAATTTCATTTTCTTCTCCTCCTACGACATCAGTTTCTCAAAAGCAAACCGAATCATTCCGACGATGTAAGCAGCCACAACACCAAAAACGATGACATTTCCCGCCAGTTTAAACATGTTTGTCGCTACTCCGAGCACAAACCCTTCGCTTTTATATTCAAGAGCCGCGCTTGCCATGCTGTTGGCAAAACCTGTGACCGGTACGGCTGAACCGGCGCCTGCAAACTGCCCGATTCTGTCATAGATGCCGAACCCGGTAAGCAGGGCTGATAATAATATCAGCGTGGCCGCCGTTGGATTTCCCGCTGTTTTTTCATTAAAATCAAAAAAATGGATATAAAAATTCTGCAGACCTTGCCCGATCATACAGATCAGACCGCCTACCAGAAAGGCTTTTACACAGTTCCAGACGTAAGGCGGCTTAGGCTGATACGTTTTTACTTTTGATTTGTAGTTTTCTTTTATGTTTGTCATCTTGAAACCTCCTTATGAATGATCAATAAAATATAGCCAGTGAAATAAAGATCCCGCGATTTTCCCAATCACGATGGCCATTAACAGAATAATGATTTTACTTCTGAGCCCGATTCGTTTTGCCAAAATCGGCAAGACATTTAAAACCTCTGTAAGGGCAGCCGCAAGCATCCCGACAAACACACCTGCCAGCAGCCCGACCGGTACGGCAATCCATTTTGTTAAAAAAAGATGGTTCATATGAAGCGTCTCCCATCCCCCGCAAACAGCGCCAAGAATAACAGCCGCTTCATAAGCCTGAACGAATCTCATCGTTTTGGTGAGCTGCATCAGCCGCGGAATGATCCCCATTACGGTTAAAAAAGCAACGAAGCCAGCCCCCACCGTGATGCCTCCGCCGAGCCCGACAAAAATAATGAACAATACACTAGCGATCATGCAGGTCCTTTATTGTTTCTTGATTCTCATGCATAGCCACATATTGGTCGAGATCAAGCTGATAGTTAAACATCTCAACCTCCAGCGGGCTGGGCTCTTCATTAAGGCGCTTTTTAAATATGTGGTTGAAAAACACGATCATCCCAAGTCCCAAACCGATGCTGTATGGGATTTGCAGCAAATATGGATAGTCATTCCTCTCTCCAGTTATGATTTCATAAAGTGCAATATGAACATCTCTCATGCTTACATCCTCATGAAAGTTCATGATGGCAAGACACGATCCGATAAACAAAAGCAGCCAGACACCAATAAACAGAACCGTTGATATTTGCCGTTTCCGGTACTGAATTTCAACAATGGTTTCTGCTCCGCCTACCGTTTGAACATCAAGTGTCGGATCTTGTAAATGAATGGCTTTGAGGACTTGTATGATATCCAGAATTACGATATTTTTATCTTTTTCGCTCACCTGATAGAGCGGCATAGCCGAAAGTTTCTTTTTCAGCTGAAGCTGTCCTTCAATTTGCGTGGCATCTCCAACCGTGATGATATCCCCCGGATGTGCCAGCACCCTGTGGCGAAGTCGGATAAATATACGTCGTTCCATCTTTGATCACCATCTTTCGGTGGTTATATATGTAGTATGTGGTTCGATTTTGTTCTCATTCATCCGCTTGAAAAGACCATAAATTACCACGCTTTTGACACAAAAAAGCCAGCCAGCATCGCAGACTAGCTATCCGTATGATCCATTTGAACCTTGATCTGTTTTAATATTTTCTTTTCAAGCCTGGAAACCTGAACTTGAGAGATCCCGAGCCGCTCAGCAACCTCGGACTGCGTCTGGTCTTTATAATATCTGAGATAGACGATTAGTTTTTCCCTTTCCTCCAAATCGCTGATCGCTTCTTTCAGCGCAATCTTTTCAAACCACTTTTCTTCAGAGTTGTCAGCGATTTGATCAAGCAGGGTAATCGGATCTCCGTCATTCTCATAAACGGTTTCGTGAATCGAAGACGGAGCCCTTACTGCCTCTTGAGCGAGTACGACATCTTCTGCTTCAATCTCCAAATGATCGGCGATCTCCTGCACTGTCGGCACTCTGCCCAATGTTTTTGAAAGTTCATCCTTCGCGCGCCTGATTTTGTTTCCAAGTTCTTTCAATGACCTTGACACCTTTACGGTTCCGTCATCACGGATAAAACGCTGGATTTCACCAATAATCATCGGCACTGCATACGTTGAAAACCGCACATCATAGGTTAAATCAAATTTGTCAACAGATTTTAACAGCCCGATGCAGCCGATCTGGAAGAGATCGTCAGGCTCATAGCCTCTGTTTAAAAACCGCTGTACGACTGACCAAACAAGACGCATGTTTTTTTCTATGAGGAGGTCTCTTGCCTGCTGGTCGCCATTTTGGCTTTGCTTGATTAATTCCTTTACTTCATGATCCTTCAGCTGAGCGTTTTTGCCGTTCTTCTTAACCTCCACATCCATAACAAATCTCCTTAATTACAAAGCGCTTTGCTTTTTGATAAGTGCTTTGTTAAGCGAATCGTCGTTCCCATCTCAGGCGATGAATCGATACTGACATCATCCATGAAATTTTCCATAATGGTAAAGCCCATTCCAGAGCGCTCAAGCTCAGGCTTCGTCGTAAATAAAGGCTGGCGGGCTTCTTCAAGATCTGTAATGCCCATGCCTTCATCACGAATGGTCAAATATACGACATGATCTTCCAGCGTCACTGAAATGTAAACTTTCCCGTCACAGTTCTCTTCATATCCATGGATAATGGCATTCGTCACAGCCTCTGACACGACTGTTTTGATTTCGGTCAGTTCGTCCATTGTCGGGTCTAGCTGGGCAATAAATGAAGCAACTGTCACACGGGCGAATGATTCATTCTGGCTGAGGGCAGAGAACTCGAGATGCATTTCATTTTTCATGATGCCACCCCCAGCGTCAGCAGCGCCTGCTGCTCGGATTGTTCAAATCGGATAATTTTAAACAGACCCGACATATCAAACAGCCGTTTCACCGCAGGAGAGATAGCGCAAACGACCATTTCCCCGCCAATTTGCTTAATTTGCTTGTATCTTCCTAAAATAACGCCAAGCCCCGAGCTGTCCATAAAGGAAAGGTCCTCCAGGTTCAGCACGATATGGCGAATATCATCCTTCTCCAATGATTGAGTCACTTTTTGTTTCAGGGTTTCAGCCGTATGGTGATCGAGTTCGCCTGTTAATCGAATACAAAGCACAGATTCTTTGACATGCATGTCAATTCCAAGGCTCATGCTCATTCCTCCTTGATATGATCGGATAATGAGTGTTTCGATTTCGACGGAATGAATTCCTTCACCGTGACAAAACTAGTGGTCATTCGGCATAATTACTTAAATTTTGTCCAGTCTCCCATCGTCCGCTTCAAGAATGTTATGAACCCGGCTTTCTTCATATCTTCTTTAGCAGCAACAGGACTTTCAGCAAGCACTTCTCCATCCTTTTTCAGAACGAGAGTGCCAAGCTCTTGGCCTTTTTGAATCGGAGCAGTTACATTGTCATTCATTTTGATTTCTTTTTTCACATTTTTCATATCCTCGCCTTTTTTCGTCAATATTGAAATCGGCTCAGATGTAGTGAGTTCGACAAATTTTTGTTTTCCTTTTTTGACCTTTACTTTTGCTACTGTTTCATTTCGTTTATATAAAGGATGCGTTTCATATTGACTAAAAGCGAAATCAAGCATCTTTGTCACTTGCGCGTTTCTATCTTTAGGTGTGCTCGCTCCGAACACAACCGCAATGGCCCGCATGTTTCCTTTTTTAGCTGAAGCTGTCAGACAATATTTGGCCTCTCCTGTATAGCCTGTTTTTACACCGTCTACGCCAGGATAAAATTTGATAAGCCGATTCGTATTGACAAGCCAAAACTTTTTATCTGTATTTTCGCGCAGATAATCCTCATACGTACCGGTAAACTTCGTGATTGATTCGTATTTCAATAATTCCTTAGCCATGATTGCCATGTCATAAGCAGAGCTGTAATGCCCTTCCTCGGTCAGTCCTGTCGGGTTTTTGAAGGATGTGTTTTTCAAGCCAAGCTCTTTTGCTTTTTTATTCATTTTCCTAACAAATTCTTCTTCAGAGCCGGAAATGAATTCAGCCATTGCTACGGAAGCGTCATTCCCTGAAGCGATTGCGATGCCTTTCAGCATTTCTTCAACAGTCATTTCCTCACCGGGTTCAAGGAAAATCTGTGAGCCGCCCATTGAAGCCGCATGCTCGCTCGTACGGACCTTATCACTCATTTTGATTTTGCCTTCATCTAAAGCTTCCATAATCAAAAGCATCGTCATAATTTTCGTCATGCTTGCAGGCGCCAGTCTCTCATTGCTGTTCTTGTTGTATAGCACTTTTCCTGTGTCACGTTCTATCAGCACCGCAGACTTCGCTTCATGAGCAAGCTCCGATGTACGTTTTCCGTCTTGTTTTGCAAATGCAGACGGTGCAAATGTAAGCAGCATTATACCAATCAACAAAGTGGATAAAAGACGTTTCATCTCAAAAGCCCTCCATTTCATAATCCTTTTTATTTTTTCCAAGCGGGATGGTTTTATACCCCACTGATGGAAAATGTTTCGTATATTTTTTGGCATAAAAAAAGAGAGCTGCGTCCATGGGACACAGCTCTCTTTTGATTTTGCTCTGATTCAATTTTTATTCGTACTGAGCGACGACCGCTTTCACAAGCTGCAAGAATCCAGCTTTTACTTTTTCCGTCACTTCCATTACTTCATCGTGGCTTAAAGGCTGATCCAAAATTCCGGCTGCCGCATTAGAGATGCAGGAAATGCCAAGGACACGCATTCCCGCATGATTCGCTACAATGACTTCCGGAACAGTAGACATACCGACAGCGTCAGAGCCCATTGTTCTTAAGAAACGGACTTCTGCCGGTGTTTCGTAAGAAGGTCCTGTCACAGCGGTATACACGCCTTTTTGAATTGGAATGTTAAGGTCTTTCGCAATCTTTTCAGCCAGTCCGGACAGGTCTTTGTCATAGGCTGACGACATATCTGGAAATCTGGCGCCGAAATCGGCTTCGTTTGGCCCGATCAGCGGGTTCGTTCCCATAAAGTTAATATGATCGGTAATGATCATTAAGTCTCCCGCACGGAATTCAGTGTTGACGCCGCCAGCAGCATTAGTTACGATCAACGCTTCCACACCGAGCGCTTTCATCACGCGTACAGGGAAAGTGACTTTCTCCATTGAATAGCCTTCATAAAAATGAAAACGGCCTTGCATCGCAATGACGGAAACTCCTTCAAGAGTCCCAAGCACAAGCTGTCCGGCATGTCCTTCAACAGTGGATACCGGGAATTCAGGTATGTCCTCATATTTCAGCTTGACCGGATTTTCAATTTCGTCCGCCAAAATGCCAAGACCTGAGCCTAAAATAAGGCCGATCTTTGGAGATTCCGGCAGGTTTTGCTTAATAAAAGCGGCTGCGCGTTCGATTCTGTCTTTCAAGAAACAGTCCCCCTATTGTAATAAAGATAAAAAGCTTTTCCCGTATTTCGGTTTAGTCGTTTGGAAATTATCAGCGATCGTTGCGCCGATATCAGCAAATGTATCTGCAAGCGGCAGCATTTGCGCTTTCTTATGTTTTTTGCTGTAAGCGAGAATCGGCACGTACTCGCGTGTATGATCGGTTCCATGGTGAATCGGATCATTGCCGTGGTCGGCTGTAATGATTAACAGATCGTCTTCTTTCATTTTCTCAAACACTTCCGGAAGCCTCGCATCAAATTCTTCAAGCGCGCGTCCGTATCCTTCCGGGTCACGTCGGTGTCCGAATAAAGCATCAAAATCAACAAGGTTCGCAAAGCTCAGACCTGTAAAGTCTTCTCCCAGCGTATCAATCACCTTGTCCATTCCGTCCATATTGGAAACCGTTCTCCGTGAAGAAGTAATGCCTTCTCCGTCATAAATATCAGAGATTTTTCCGATTGAGATCACATCTAAGCCGCTGTCTTTCAATTCATTCATGACAGTGCGGTCAAACGGCTTAAGCGCATAGTCATGACGGTTTGGCGTCCGTTTGAATTGTCCCGGTTCTCCGACGAACGGCCGTGCGATAATGCGGCCTACCATATACTTCGGATCAAGCGTCAGCTCTCTCGCCGTTTCACAGATGCGGTACAGCTCTTCAAGCGGAACAACCTCTTCGTGAGCGGCAATTTGCAGAACAGAGTCAGCAGATGTGTATACAATTAAAGCCCCTGTCTCCATGTGCTCTTGCCCAAGTTCATCCAAAATCGCTGTGCCGGAGGCCGGCTTGTTTCCGATAATTTTGCGACCAGATCTCTTTTCCAGCTCCTGAAGCAGTTCATCTGGAAAGCCTTCAGGGAACACTTTAAACGGTTTATCAATGTACAAGCCCATGATCTCCCAATGGCCGGTCATCGTATCTTTGCCGTTTGACGCTTCTTGCATTTTTCCATAATACGCAAGCGGATGTTCCGTTTTTTCTACACCTTTGATATCTCCAATGAGACCAAGGCCGAGTTTTGCCATATTCGGCATATGTAATCCATTCATATGCTCGGCAATATGCCCGAGCGTATTTGCGCCTTCGTCATTAAAGTCAGCGGCATCCGGCGCTTCGCCGATTCCGACTGAATCCATTACAATTAAAAACACACGATTATATTTGTATGCAGGCATCTTGAAAGCCTCCTTTTTTTCTATACGTCTATTGTATCGCTAAGAGGTCTGACAACTCAAGTATAAACCGTTTTCATTCCCGTTGACAATGCATTCGAAAATAATGAAAAACTTCAGTATTTTCTGTCGTTCTAAACAAAAAAGCCGCAGCCACCTGCGGCTAGGCGCGCGGATGAAACTGCTTGTACACATCCTTCAGCCTTGTTTTCGTCACATGCGTATAAATTTGCGTCGTGGATATATCCGCATGTCCGAGCATTTCTTGCACCGCTCTTAAATCAGCCCCGTTCTCAAGCAGGTGCGTCGCAAAGGAATGCCTGAGCGTATGCGGGGTCAGCTCTTTTTTAATCCCAGCTTCCAGCGCGATTTTCTTCAGGTTTTTCCAAAATCCCTGGCGGCTAATTTGTTTGCCGTGATGATTTAAAAAGAGAGCGTCAGACACATTGTTCTTCAGCAGTTTCCCCCTGGCTTTTGTCATATATTCCTCAATGGCGGAAGCGGCGGCTTCACCGATTGGCACAATCCGTTCTTTTCTTCCTTTCCCGAAGCAGCGGACAAAACCCATAGATAAATGAACATCTGCCGTTTTCAATTCAATCATTTCACTGACTCGTATGCCTGTCGCATAAAGCAGCTCCAGCATCGCTTTATCCCGATAGCCGAAAGGGCTCGTCAGCTTAGGCGTGTCTAATAATCGCTCGACCTCATTGAGCGCGAGCACCTTCGGAAGCGCCCGCTCGGTCTTTTGTGTTTCGATATGAACGGAAGGATCCTTGTCCGTCACCTTTTCCCTGAGCAGAAATTGGTGAAAAGAGCGAATGGATGCCAAATGCCGTGCTGAAGTCTTGCCGGATTTCCCCGAGTCCTTCAAGTGCTTTAAATATTGAATAATATGTATACGGGTTACATGATTCCAATCCGTAACATGAAGGGTTTCTGTTAAATAAAGAGAATAGCTTTTCAAGTCACGTTCATAGGATACCACCGTGTTTTGGGAAAGCCCTCTCTCTACCATGACGTAGTGGATGAAATCCTTTATTTGATCTTTCACTCTTGATCTACTCCCCGTTTTGGTAAAAAAAGATCAACCGGTCGAACCATCCGCCTTTTTCATCCTGATCCATTTCAACAACTTTTACAGCGGAGCCTTCCGGTTTATCGTACCGATGATAGTTTTCATATTCTTGATTTACCCATATCATAGCATAATAGAACAGAGCGGTAAAACCGGTAAACAGGATGAAAACCTTCAATGCATCGAGAGTTGTTTTTAGGAATCTTCCCATGTCCTAATCGATCCTTTCCCTATGGTTCCAGTTATTTAACCATATGCCAAATCAGAAAGGTTTTATACATGGAAACAGCAAAAAACCCTTTCCCCAGGAGAAAAGGTTCGCGCTCGGCACCGTCTATTCAGCATCTTTTCCGTTACAGCGGTGGCAAATGCCGTGAAACGTCAATCTATGATCTTTAATCTTAAATTTCCAATCACGTTCAATGATTTCTTCCACGTCTTCTAGTAAATCTTCTTCAATTTCATCAACGGCTCCGCACTCCATGCACACCAAGTGGTGATGAAAGTGAGCTGCACCCTCTTTACGAAGATCGTAACGGGACACGCCGTCTCCAAAGTTAATTTTATCAACGACTTTTAATTCAGTTAATAATTCAAGCGTACGGTATACTGTTGCGAGACCGATCTCAGGAGATTTCTCTTTTACGAGGAGGTATACATCTTCTGCGCTTAAATGGTCTTCTTCATTTTCAAGCAGCACTCTTACTGTCGCTTCACGCTGAGGCGTAAGTTTGTAGCTGGATGAGTGCAACTGTTTCTTAATTCGATCAATACGGTTTTCCATGTCTTTCCCTCCTACGCCGCATTCCATGACTCATTATAACAAAATACGCGCAGAGTTCCAACTATAATTATTATAAACTGATAAATAAAACGATTTTTTCTTAATAATTATTTTAAAAAAGTCTCAATGTAAGCTTTTCCATTAATACAGGAGATAAATATGCTTCAAAGAGGGATGAGATCAGCGCTAAAAACAGAATGACCAGAAGCACAAAGGCATACCGTCCGAACCACTGAATCGGCGCGTCATGCAGGCTTCGTTTAACGAACAGCTGCCTGATTAACTTTAAAGAAAACGCAATCGCACACGTGCCCATAATGAGATAAGCCGGAATAAGCAGTACATTTTGCGGCAAAACGGAGACAAAGGATAAGAAAAAACCGCTGATTCCCATCTGATTGACGAGAAATCCGACAGTAAAACCGACGACGATTCCTTTTAGAAAGATCATGATAAAAATAATCGGCATCCCAATGACGGAAATCCCCAATATCCACATCAGCCCTAAATACTTTACATTATGAAAGATACTTTGCCCAAACATATCAGATGAACTTGCCTGTTTTCCATCCGAAAGCTGTCCAAAAAATTGGCTTAAATAGTAATATAAATCTTCCTTCTGGCTGATGGTCATGCTGTTGACAATAATTGCGCCAAAAATGACACCCATGAAAAACAGCACTGAGACAAATATATAAAGAGAGAGATGATCTTTGACATGTCTGAGAAACATGTCTTTATAAGAGATTTTTCGCATACCGTTTCCTCCCGTCCGTTCTAGTGATTTGATTTAATAGATTGTATGAAAGAAACGGAAAAACATGCTCTTTTTCAAAAAGAAACGATAGAGAAGGATGCTAGGCGGCTTTTGTGGGCACAAAAAAATCCTTATCATCAAATGCTGTATGATCATAAGGATTCCTATGCTTTTTCTTATTCAAAATCTCTTTTTTGCTTTTTGTCATTCTTTCATGCGTGCTGAACGATGGTGCGCCTCCTCTTGATAATAAAACATCACGTCCGCCATTTCTCAACAGATGCTCCCGCTTCTTTTTCGCTCGGCTTTTTGCCATGCTGATCACTCCCTTATTTATTTTCACAGCAATTATAGCAAAAATGAACACATGATGAGAAAAAAACAGCACCTGTTATGCCAGGTGCTGTTTGACTTCATTTATTTAACTGCTGTAAGAGCTGCGTGCTCGACCGCAGCTGCTACCTCATGATGGACTTTTGAATCAAGCGGCTGAGGGACTACATCGCCTTGTTTTGTGCAGGCTGCGATGGCCTCTGCTGCTGCGACAAGCATATCATGATTGATCTCCTTGCTTTTTGCGTTGAGCGCTCCTCTGAAAATACCCGGGAAGCCAAGCACATTATTAACAGAACGTCCGTCCGCTGCATATGCGGCGCCAGCCTGCAGCGCGGCCTCCGGTTCAATTTCCGGCTTCGGATTTGATAAAGCCAAAATCACCTGGCCAGAGCGTACAAATGCTGGTTTTATTAACCCTGGAACTCCCGTTGTTGCAACGACAATGTCACATACTTCCATGAGCTCCTCGATGCTGGAAACTGCCTGTCCGCCGTATTGTTCGAGACGGTCCATTGCTGCCTCTGATTTGTCTGTGCCGTAAACAGCTTTCACGCCATAGGCCATAAACATCCGGCAGATGGCAACGCCTGCTGCGCCCAGACCGATTTGCCCCACTTTCGCTTCTTTCAGGTCAACACCCGCACTCCTACATGCCGAGATGGCAGCTGCCAGCGTCACAACAGCTGTACCATGCTGATCATCGTGCATAACAGGGATGTTCAGCTCCTCTTTTAGGCGGTCCTCGATTTCGAAGCAATGCGGCGAGCCGATATCCTCAAGCAGGATGCCGTTAAAACCTGGAGAAATATGCTTTACCGTTTTGATGATTTCTTCAGGGTCACTCGTATCAAGCAATATCGGAATGCCGCTAATACCCGCCAGCTGATCAAATAAAGCAGCCTTTCCTTCCATGACAGGCATGCCTGCGACAGAGCCGATATTCCCAAGACCGAGAATTGCCGTTCCATCTGTCACAATCGCAACAGAGTTGCTGATCGTTGTATAAATAGAAGCTTTTTCAGGTTCTTTTTCAATCAGACGGCACACGTCTGCAACACCTGGTGTATAGACACGCCCGAGCTCTGCCAATGAGCGGATCGGCATTTTGCTTTTCATTTGGATTTTTCCGCCTTCATGTGCGGACAGGACTTCATCAGATACGGTGTGAAGCCTGATCCCTTCTCCCAGGGCCTGTACAGCCGCGATCACTTCCTGAAGCTGTTCTTCATTCTCCACTTGAACGGTAATATTCCGCATTGTGTAATTGGGTCCGACTTTTACCGTCTCCACTTCACCAATATCCCCGCCCAGAAGGCCGATTGCCGTAGCCACCCTTCCAAGATTTCCGGGAACCGAAGGCGTTTCGATCATCAGTGTCCGAATCATGTGTTTCGCTATCATTCAGTGATCCTCCCCTATTAGCCTAGTTTTTCGGCTTTAACTGTATTGTTTTTCGTATACCATATAAATTTTCCTGTATAACCATAGATAATTGCAAGACCTATTGCAACAAAACTGAGCCACATAAACGGCAGATAAGAGAAGGTAGAAACACCTAAAATACCAGCCATGTAAATACCGTTATCAGACCAAGGAACCATACCTGAAGTCAATGTTCCCCCGACCTCTGCATTACGCGACAACACTCTTCTGTCCAGATGTAATCGATCATAGCTGTCTTCCATAATCTTCGGAGTCAAAATAAGGGATACATACATCGCACAGCCGAAGATGTTCGCTAAAAACGCTACAATCAGCGTAGACAAAGTGACATTGCCCGGTGATGTTAATTTCTTTTCAAACATAGAGACAATGACTTTTAGCACGCCGAGTTTCTCAAGCAGTCCGCCAAAACCAAGGCCAAAGATAATCACGACAAGGGAACTGAGCATTCCGACAATTCCGCCGCGGTTTAACAGGCCGTTCAAAAATTCAACATCTGTTTTAATAGAAAATCCGTTGTACGCTGTAGCAATCGCATCGGCAATATTCATGCCTTGGAAAACAGCTGCCCAGATTGCGCCAAGCAAAGCACCGATTACGATAACCGGCATAGACGGCTTTTTCATCGCCAATAAGACAATAACGACGACAGCCGGGATCAGCATCCAAATATGAATGTCAAACGTATTTTGCAAAGATGATTTCAAGAATTCCACTTTGTCAAGATCAATATTTTTACCGCCGTACATAAATCCAACAACTGTAAAGAGAATAGCTGTAATCACATATGCAGGTATTGATAAATAAAGCATTGCTCTCACGTGGTCCAATACATCGACTTTTGATAGTGAGGAAGCCAGAACTGTACTGTCAGAGAGAGGAGACAGCTTGTCCCCGAAATAAGCGCCTGAAAGGATAGCTCCCGCCACAAGAGGAAGCGGAATTCCCAATCCTTCTCCAATTGCGATCATGGCGATGCCGGCAGTTCCGACTGTTCCCCAAGACGTTCCTGTAGCTACAGACATAATTGAACAAATAATTAACGTGGCCAGTAAAAAGATACTAGGGTGAATAAATTCTAATCCGTAATAAATCAGTGTCGGCACAACGCCTCCGGCAATCCATGTTCCAATGAGCGCCCCCACTGAAACGAGAATCAGAACGGCTTCAAGGCCGTTTGATATTCCATGCAGAATTGCATTTTGCATATCTTTATAAGAATAACCGAGCCTGATACCGAGAATCATTGCAATAAACCAGGAAATGAAGAGCGCAAGCTGTATCGGCAAGTCTAAAAAGACTGTAAACGACATGACAAGTGCTAAAAATGATCCTAGTACAATAATAATTTCGAATAGTGTTGGCAGTCTTACATCCTTCAAAAGAAGTCCCCCTTCATGTAAAAAGCTAAAACGCTTTCAATAAATAGTACAACACGTATACTATACTTCCTCATCCCTATGTTGTAAACAGCTTATTCATCCGACTATCCGGAGATGAATAAGCTGTATTTTGTTCAAATTTTATTTTTCTAATAGTTCTTTCCCTGCAATCCCTGGTTTTGTCATCTCATATGGATTTAAAATAATATCCAATTCTTCTTCTGTCAGCACATCATGCTGCAGGCAAAGATCACGGACTGATTGGCCTGTCATAATCGCTTCCCTTGCGATTCGGGCAGCCGCTTCATATCCAAGATGCGGATTGACTGCAGTGATCACTCCTGCGCTTTTTTCCACGTATTGCTTCAAGCGTTTTTCGTTGGCCTCGATGCCTTTTAAGCAATAGTCAGTGAACGAACGGAAGCCGTTGTTCATGATACTGATGGATTGAAGCAAATTAAAGACAAGCACTGGCTCCATGACGTTCAATTCAAGCTGGCCGGCTTCAGAAGCAAGGCAGATAGTATTGTCATTTCCAATGACCTGGAACGCAATTTGGTTGATCAGCTCCGCCATCACCGGATTGACTTTGCCCGGCATAATGGATGATCCCGGCTGACGTGCTGGCAGAGTAATTTCCGCAAGTCCGGCGCGCGGGCCTGATGCCATTAAGCGAAGGTCGTTTGCGATCTTCGACATGTTCATCATGCAGACTTTTAATGCTGCTGATACCTCTGTATAGGCATCCGTATTTTGTGTAGCATCAACAAGGTGATCAGCGCCGACAAGAGGAAGCCCGCTGATATCAGCAAGGTGCTTCACAACCTGTTTGATATATTCAGGATCTGCGTTCAGGCCTGTACCGACAGCAGTTGCGCCCATGTTGACTTCATAAAGGTGCTGGCGCGATTGCTTGATCCGTTTAATATCACGCTCCAGAACACGGCTGTACGCTTCGAATTCCTGGCCAAGACGAATCGGAACAGCGTCTTGCAGGTGTGTCCGTCCCATTTTTATAACAGAATCAAACTCCTGTGCTTTTTGTTTGAACACACTATGCATGTCTTCCATTGTTTTCAGCAGTTTTTCCAAGAGATTCAATGTGGAAATATGAATCGCAGTCGGGAACACATCGTTTGTCGACTGTGACATATTCACATGTGTGTTTGGGCTTAAATGGATATAGTCTCCCTTTTTATGCCCCATGATTTCAAGCGCCCGGTTTCCGATAACCTCATTCGCATTCATGTTCATAGAAGTTCCGGCACCGCCCTGAATCGGATCAACGATAAACTGATCGTGCCATTTGCCTTCCAGAATCTCGTCAGCGGCTTGTACGATAGCTTGGCCAATTCCTTCATACAGCCGTTTCACGTCCATGTTGGCAAGAGCCGCAGCTTTTTTTACAATCGCCAGCGCGTTAATCATTTCTTCATGGATCTTGTATCCCGTAATCGGGAAGTTTTCAGAAGCACGGAGCGTCTGGATTCCGTAATAAACATCCGCTTCAATTTGTTTTTCCCCAAGGAAGTCTTTTTCCACGCGGTATTCTTTTTGGCCGTTTAACATAATCTTTAACCTACTTTCTCTTTGTTGGTTATCGTTTCTGACATTTTACAGGACAACGTCATCAGCAATCGGCGTTTCCATAATTCTCTTGACGACAGGAAGATCCGAAGACTGGCCGAGTGCCCACATCAATTTTGGCACGATTGCTTCTGTGTTCATATTTCTGGATCGGATAATTAAGTCTTGGTTGACTCTGCGGCCGACCTCGTAAATGCTCATGTCTTCCCCTTCTTCCAGACATTGAGTCGTGATCACGACGACGATGCCGCTTTCAATCAGCTCATTCACTTTTGACAAAATGTCTCTGCCTTCAAACGGCACGCCTCCGCTGCCATAACTCTCAATGACAACTCCTTTGTATATGCTTTTCAGAGCATCAAACATTTCAGGCTTTAAGCCCGGATGCAGCTTCAGCAGACATACATCTGTGCATAGTGAAGTATCAACTGTGAAAGTGTCATTCTCAGGTTCCGTTACTTGTTTGTTGTATTCGATCCCGTCTTCATTGATAAAAGCGATATATGGGTAATTGATGCTTTCAAATGCGTCGTAGCTTTTCGTTCTTAATTTGATCGCACGCGTTCCTTGAATGACTCTGCCGTCAAACACAACATAAACGCCGCCCACGCCTTCACAGGCAAAGCGAATGGCGTCTGTGATATTTTTTTTGGCGTCCGTTTTTTGGAACGTGATCGGGATCTGCGAGCCAGTGATGACAATCGGTTTTTTGGCATGCTGCAGCATATACGATAATGCGGCAGATGTGTAGGCCATTGTATCTGTACCGTGAGTAATAACAAATCCGTCATAGGCATCATAATTTTCCTTAACGGCATCTGCTATTTCCACCCAGTATTCAGGCTGCATATTGGTGCTGTCTATATTCATAAGCGACTGAGTTTCCATCGTGTAATCGTTATCAAGTTTTGATACGTAACTTAATAATTCATCAGCCTTGACTCCGGGAGCCAGCCCATTTTCCCCTTCAACTGAAGCAATCGTTCCCCCAGTTGTCAACATCAATAATTTTTTCATACCATGCACCTCTTCACTGTATCTAAAGATGGGTTGCGAGAAGGTATTCGCTTTTCGCATACTTTTAATGCAATTATAGACACGGAAAATAAAATACGCAAGACATTATTATTCAATTCGCGTACACTTCCTAATACCTATATGATATAATCAGCTCAAGGTGAAAAAGGAGCGGAAGTTCATGAATCTAGATCGTTTAACTGAATTGAGAAAAAAGAAAAATTGGTCGCTTCAATATACAGCTGACCTTCTGGGTATCGCAAAAAGCACATATGCCGGCTACGAGTCAGGCTACCGCCGGCCTTCGCTTGAGGCACTTGCCATGCTGGCTGACCTCTTTGACACAACGTGTGATGAACTTTTGGGCCGCGAGAAACAAAAGCAGACTGCCCCTCAGACCATTGAATTGACCACGTGGAGCAGTATTGACTTTCACATTTCTGTTGATGGCAAGCCGCTGAGTGAAGACGAAATCATCCAGCTGATCACCTTTATCCGGACAAAAAGAAAAGTACAGGAGGAACTGAGTTAATTTTTAACTCACGGTTTAATTTTTCCGTAAGTTCCTCCTCCCCCGGCTTTCAATTCCAGCTTTCCGGATCTCGCTTTTACAATAAGCGCCGCGGTTTTCGGCGGGACAACGCGAGCCAAATCTTCTTCTGCAGCCTCATGAAGAACAGCCATTTCTGTTCCGAAGGCTTTTTTTAGTTTGTCCAGCGTTTTCGGACCGACACCCGGAACAAATTGCAGCGGAATCTGATGAACATATCGCGGACGCGAGACGCGAACTTCAGCCTGATCACTCAATTCACGCAATCTTTCGCTGACTCCCTTGGTAAATCTGGAATTTCCGCAATTCGCGCACGCCGTTTCCCCGCTCACCGCAGGTTCTCCGCACGCTTCACAAGCCGTCTGATAATATTTCCCCAGTAACGGGTCCAAGCCGTAATTTGCGGCAATTGTTCTGTCACCCTGTCCTCTTAATGCAAGAGCAAATTCAGTAAAATCAGCTGACTGTACATATAGTTCATTATATTCTCTGCCGATTTTCCCTAACGAATGCGCATCAGAATTTGTTAAAAAAGGATACTGATTCAATTCAGATACGTGGGAAGCCATGTCTGTATCACAGCTTAACCCAAGCTCCACCGCATCTATCATAGAGGGATCAAAAACCTCGGTTAAGCTTGATTTAACCCCTTTTCCATATAAGCTTTTATGCGGTGTAAAGATATGGGCGGGGATAAACAGCCCGCCCATTTCCTTCACTTTTTTTTGCAGGTTCAAGCCCGTTTCATATATCCGCTGCGAGCTTAAATGAATATTTTTCAGCCGCGCTGACAGCCAGTTTGAAAATTGTTTCATATCAGCCAGCGTCGGCAAAAAGACGAGCACATGGATTGGCCCGCTGCAGGCTTCATCATAGATCTCCAGCTCGCTCCCCATCAAAAGAGTCGTGCTGCGGTAGCGAATTCCACCGCCGTCAAGCTCGCGATATTTTCCGGATGAAATGCCTTCCTCAAGCTCCAGGATGACTTCCGGAGAATGACAGTCGATAATACCAAGAAGTTCAATCCCTTTATGTTCACTGGCTTCAACCAAAATTCGGTCCAGCGTCAGTGTTTTGGCGCCTGTTATTTTGACAGCCCTTCCCGTAAAGGTCCGGCCGATATGAATGTGCAAGTCCGCGTAAATCTTTTTCATTTTTGTGCTTGGAGCGCTTCTTTCAGTTGAAGATACTGAATCGCATAGGCTGTTTTAGCATCATATACTTCACGCGATTCAACCAGCTTCAGCGCCTCTTCAAGCGTCACCTCCATCACTTCAACAAACTCGTCCTCATCAAGCTCCCGTTTTTCTTCGAGTGCAGAAAGCTCTTCAGCAAGAAACACGTGAACGATTTCATCAGCAAAGCCAGGCGAAGTATAAAACGCAGTGATTTTTGTCAGTTTTTTCGCTGTATAACCCGTCTCCTCTTCAAGCTCCCGAAGTGCCGTATACTCCGGCTCCTCTCCTTTTTCAAGCTTGCCGGCCGGAATTTCAACGATCGTCCGTTCAAGCGGCTTACGGAATTGTTTCACCATGACGATTTTCCCTTCATCCGTGACAGCTAATATCGCTACAGCTCCAGGGTGTTTCACAATTTCACGTTTACTCGCTTTGCCGTTTGGCAATTCGACGTCCTCTACATAAAGATCAATGACTTTACCTGAAAAAATTTGTTCTTTGGCAATTGTTTTTTCTTCTAATGGTTTCATTTCTCCATCTCCCGTTCTGTCTCTATATGATGCCCCATACATTTTATCATACTAGAGAAAAGGGGGCTTCTTCGTGAAAGTGCACCGTATGGCAAAAGGTGTTATCTTAGTCGGAAAAGCATGGGAGATTCGGGCGAAGTTAAAGGAGTACGGACGCACATTCCAATATGTGAAAGATTGGGTCTCTAAGCCGTAAAAGTTGAAACTTAAGCTCCTTTATATTACGGTCAATACAAAGCCTAAAAAAAGGAGTGTGCACATGAGAAAGCGCAAACTGGGTACATCTGATTTAGAAATAAGCGAAGTCGGACTCGGCTGTATGTCTCTTGGAACTGACAAAAACAAAGCCTTGTCCATCCTGGATGAAGCCATCGAGCTTGGGATCAACTATTTGGACACAGCAGATTTGTATGATCGCGGACGCAACGAAGAAATCGTCGGTGATGCGATCCAAAACAGACGCCAGGATATTATTTTGGCAACGAAAGCGGGAAACCGCTGGAATGACGAAAGCGAAGGCTGGTATTGGGACCCTTCAAAAGCTTACATAAAAGAAGCAGTAAAAAAGAGCCTTGCGCGGCTGAAAACGGATTATATCGACCTTTATCAGCTTCACGGCGGGACGATAGAGGACAACATTGATGAAACAATTGAAGCGTTTGAGGAATTAAAACAAGAAGGCGTGATCCGTTACTACGGCATTTCTTCCATCCGCCCGAATGTGATTAAAGAATATGTGAAAAAATCAAACATCGTCAGTATTATGATGCAATACAGCCTGTTTGACAGACGCCCTGAGGAGTGGCTTTCACTTTTAGACGAACACCACATCAGCGTAGTCGCCAGAGGCCCGGTTGCCAAAGGGCTCTTAACTGAAAAACCGCTTGATCAAGCGGCAGACAGCATGAAACAAAACGGGTACTTGTCCTATTCATTTGAGGAATTGACAAATGCCCGCAAGGCGATGGAGAATGTTGCTTCCGATCTTTCCATGACAGAAAAATCACTGCAGTATCTATTAGCACAGCCGGCTGTCGCCTCAGTAATTACAGGCGCCAGTAAGATTGAGCAGTTACGGGAAAACGTTCAGGCTGCAAACGCACGGCGTTTAAGCGAAGAGGAAATCAAAGCGCTCCAATCTCATACGAAACAAGACGTTTACGAAGCGCACCGCTCATAACAGAAAAACCAGCACCCTGTATGGGTGCTGGTTTATTTATATTGATGCCAATCCATTTGGCTTTCATTAAGGAGTTCTTCAAAGCTTTTGTTTTTTTCGAGCTCTTTTTTCTTTCTGATCTGTTCTGTTTTTTCTCTTTCCTGCCTCTTTTCATCCTCTTCCTTCAATTGGCTCTTCATCTCCATAAGCTTTGCTTTGATGTCGGATTGAAGGTCGTCTTTTAACTGGTGTTTGTCAGCGGATTTTTGTTTTTTCATGTACGCTTCCCCCGTGTTTTGTTTTGAGGCCAGTTTATCACGGAGCATACAGACTGAACAAGCGGACTCTCTTCTGAAAACTTTTTTGATCAGCACAGCACTATTTAGGTATAATGATTTCAAATATAAATTTCCTGTATTTAGTTGAAAGGTGCTGTGACTTTTGAAGAAAATCCTTTTGGCCATTGGCGCTCTCTTAACCGCTGTTATTGCAATCGGAGTTGTTTTTTCAAATATAATTCTGTTTATCAGGAAAAAGACAGATGAAGACATTATCAAAAGAGAGACAGACGACGGACATGATGTGTTTGAATCATTTGAACGAATGGAGAAAACCGCTTTTGTGATACCATCCGCTTACGGGTATGATATAAAAGGATACCATGTCGCACCGCATGACACACCAAACACCATCATTATCTGTCACGGGGTGACGATGAATGTGCTGAATTCTCTTAAATATATGCATTTATTTCTTGATCTTGGCTGGAATGTGATTGTTTATGACCATCGCCGGCACGGACAAAGCGGCGGAAAGACGACTAGCTACGGGTTTTATGAAAAGGATGATCTCAGCGAGGTTGTCAGCTGGGTCAAGAACAAAACAGATCATCGCGGATTGATCGGAATTCACGGTGAATCAATGGGAGCTGCGACTGCCCTGCTTTACGCTGGTGAACACTGTGATGATGGCGCTGATTTTTATATTGCCGATTGCCCATTCGCACGTTTTGATGAACAGCTTGCCTATCGGCTGAAAGCGGAATACAGGCTCCCGGCTTGGCCGCTGCTCCCCATCACCGACTTCTTTTTAAAGCTGAGGGGGGGCTATCGCGCACGCGAAGTTTCTCCGCTTGCTGTCATTGATAAAATTGAAAAACCGGTCCTCTTTATTCACAGTAAGGATGATGACTATATTCCGGTTTCTTCAACCGAACGGTTGTATGAAAAGAAACCCGGACTGAAGACGCTGTATATTGCCGAGAACGGTGAACACGCCATGTCGTATACAAAAAACCGGGACACATACCGAAAAACGGTGAAGGAGTTTTTAGATAAAATGAAAGATTCAACAGAATAAAAAAGCGAAAGGCCCCTTCGGCTCTTTCGCTTTTTCCATTTCATAAAACGTCGGTAATGCCATCCATATTTTCTCTGATCCATTCAATCGCAAGATCTATCGTTGTAAACTCCTGCGTTTCGAATGTCATTTCATCCTGCAATAGCCAAACATCTTTCTTGATGGATTCTGCTCCTCCGATTGACCAGTGGAGCAAGGTATAGGGATGGTTTTGATTCAGGAAGGATACCCACGTTTTATTCTGTGCTGTGTTCTTCATTGACTTCAGCTTTTGTTCCACGTTTCGTGTCTCCCTACTTTACTAATATGCTCATTCTGGGGCTGAGCATTTCAGCCGGGCTTTTCAGCGCCAGCGTTTTGGCTTTTTCATTGTAATCGATCGTCATTTGATCGTCAAAAAACACTTTTTGCGACGATTGGATATAAAGCGGGATGCCGTTCGTTTCCAGCTGCTCGCACTGTCCTGTTAATTCTTCTGCCAGCCAGATTGTCGGTACACCGCTTACCGCGCAGCCGCATCCTTCTGCATCGTAACGAAGCTGGGCTTTTTTTCCCGGGTTGGCGTCAAACGCCTGCTGCAGTGCCTGTTTTGCTGCATCTGTCACATGTATGTTCATAAGGTGAGACCCCCGTTTTCATCATTTTCGCTATTGTAGCATACAACGCTTCCATTCGCATTGTTTCTGCCTTCTTTCCAGCGCTTCGCATTTTCTTCTGCAGTCTTGATCCAATCATCTTTCCCTTGTATGTACTGATGGATGCTGTCCGGATGCTGGGCCGCCAGCCGTTTTTTGAGAACGGCGTATTCTTTCGCTATTTCTGGATGAGCTCTGAGATAATCTCTGAATAATAGGTGCCTTTCAATTGCAGGATTCCCCTTTTCGTACATATGGACATGATGAGTGCGTTTATTTCCGCCCTTTTGGAAATAACGCCTCCCAGCTATGCCGTTTTCTCCTTTCGGTGTATAGCCGATTGACTTCATTTGTGTATCATATTGGCTCACAGCTTCAATGCTTCTGACTTCAATTAACATATCAATGATTGGCTTTGCCGCCATATCCGGTATCGATGTGCTTCCGATATGATGAACAGCAATGATCTCCGGTCCGAACACAAGCTTCAGCCGCTCCTTTTCTTCACTGAAAAGTTCCGCCCATTTTTCATTGTAGTGAACGACTTTAACATTTCTTTTCGGATACAAATAAAAGACAGACAGCAAAAGATCCTCCGTCGCTTTCACAGTTTCGACCTTTTGAAATCCCGCCTGTGTATAAAGCGACACGGCTGGTTTATTTTTCTCGGCTGTGACTACCTCGATTTTCTCAGCGTCTTCGTTTTGAGCAATGACAAATTGCAGAAGTGCTCGTCCAATCCCTTTTCTGAAACCATCGGGATGCACAACAAGCCTGCAAATGGTTAGATGATGCATGTTTTTCTCATATGAAATGACACCGATCAGTCTGCCGTCTTTCCGATATCCCACAAACTGTTCATGAGATGCTTGAATATCCTTTGCCTTCTCTTGTAAGGCAGGAATACCGTCAAAACCGATTAGCTCTGCTTCTTTTATGTAGGCGGGCTGCTGTACGGCAATAATCTCACGCGCTGTGATGTCTTCCTTATGCTGAAGAAATTCAATCATTCGTGATCTCCTGAAAACAGCCGCTGCCTCTCGACTTTTGTGACGCGGACTGCATACGACTCGTACCAAACGCTTTTTCCTTTTTCTTTTGCCGCTTGATGTTCAGTGTGATGCTTCCAGTGGTTAATTGCGTTCATACTGTCCCAGTAGGAAACCGTTATGCCTCTTCCATCCGCTTCACGAACGCTTTCGACGCCTAAAAATCCGGGCTGACCCGCCGCAAGTGATACCATCCGCTCCGCTGTTTCTCCATATCCTGTATCATTTTCACTTTTGACAGAAGAAAAAATGACCGCATAGTAAGGAGGCTCAGGTGTTTTTGATAAAAAATCCATCATATTTCCCCCTTCATATGTTTTTGACAAACAGTACCCTGTCTTGGCCCGGGCCATCGTAGTTTGCAAACACTGAGATGCCATTTACCGTTTTGGTGCCCTTTTCAATGTCAAAACCCAATTTTGTGTGATACGCGATTGATACCTTATTCACCGGTGAAGTGACGCACTTTACCCGGATGCAGCCTCTTTGTTTTACTGTTTCAATAAATACATCGTATAATTGTTTACCAATTTGCATTTTTCTGAAATCCGGATGCACACCGGAAAAATGGATGTATGCCGTTCCAGGGTCCGATTGCGATTGAAATCCGATTAAAAATCCGGTCATGCTGTTATGTTCAGATGTGATAAAGCTTGTGTCCTGAAAATGCTCAAAAAATAATCTCGGCAATTTTTCTTTCAGCTGTCTGCCGCCCCACCATTCATTCATTACAGACGTTACCATTTCATAATCTGAAGACGTGATTGTTCGAATATCCATTACGATTTGATCTCCCTCCGTCTGGCAAAACGAATGTCAGCTCTTTTTTCTCACAATATAAAAATTATATTTTGCCTGACTGGAATTGTAAATGCCTTCTTTCCTGTATCATACGTTTCCAGACTGCCGAGGGAACAATGTTTGATATTTTTACACATATTTCTCCCCCCAGTGCAGAAGGGATAGACTTAACACAGCACAATATCAAGCACTTGATCAAGCTTCAGCTTATACAGCTGATCCTCGTCTCCTTTTATCCATACTGTTTTTTCAAACTCTTCATACCGGCAGATTTTCCCGGTGCAGCGGACAATTTCACCGTCCTGAAAGCAGCTGACAGTGATATCCTGAGCAAACTCCATCGCGGCGCAAAGCGTTTGATTCATCTCCTCCAGCTTATCAGGATCCAGGATCGGCTTTGGCAGCTTCTGTTTATGGCGCTTTCTCTCAAGCAGGCTTTGTTTATGTTCCGGCAGAAACATCCTGCTTCCTTCCCACAGCAGGTTGCCTCTTTTTAAATGGTCGTTCATTTATAGTGACCTCCTATTTTAGCCGCACGTTCAAATGCCTGGCCTGCCGCTGTCAGTGACGCCGCCCGGATGATGGCTGTGTCGCCGAACCGGTTCTTAATGCCGTCCATCACATAGCCGAGGTTCATTTTCTTTGCATAATCCTGAAATAAATTGAGCTGCCATATGTCATCAGATGAGAGCTGAGACAGATTGACCCCGAGGCGGCGGACAGGCTTCCCGTCCCAAAACGTAAGAAACAGCCGGCATACAGCCTCATATACATCCTGCGTAGAATTAGTCGGCTCCGCCAGCTTCACTTGCCGGTTGAAGCCCGTCGGCCAATCAAAATCAGCCCCCCGGCAGCTCACTGATACCGTCTGCCCCATTACTCCGGCGTTTCGGCTTCGCCTGCACACTTCTTCACTCAGCTCCAGCAGCACGACTTTGATTTCTTTGTCAAAGTGTTCGTAGTCTTTTGGGAGAGTCATTCCATGGCCAATCGCCTTTTGCCCGTCAAGAGATGAAGTTGATACAGGGGAATAGTCGATCCCATTCGCCGTCATCCACAGCACGTGGCCGTTAATGCCCCATTTCTTTTTTAAAAGATCGAGCGGAAAAGCCGCGAGCCCGCCGATCGTGCTAATGCCCATTCGGTTTAAATGATGCTTCATGCGGCTCCCGACGCCAAACATGCTGCCCACCGGGAGCGGCCACATATCAGTTTTCATATTTTCTTTCGTTAAGGTAAAAATACCGTTCTTATTCTTTTTGGCAAAATTGTCGCACGCGATTTTGGCTAGTGCTTTGTTAGGGCCGATTCCGACCCGCGCATAAACGCCGATCTCCCGCATGATTCTGCCCTGAATGCTTGTCGCGATCTCCTCCGGCGTCCCAAACAGCTTCTGGCTGCCTGTAATGTCCATGAATTGTTCATCGATGGAATACGGCTCCACAAGGTCTGTATATTCCTCTAAAATGGCCGTGATTTGCAGTGATACATCAATGTACCGCTGCATACGGGGCCGGAGCACAACAGCTTCAGGGCACTTTTCCTGCGCCTCCCACAGCCGCGAAGCATTCGCCACACCCTTTTGTTTCGCCAGCGGGCAGGCAGCCAATACGACTCCGCCCCTTCTTTCAGGATCACCCGAAACAATGACGGGCCTATTTTTCAAATGTGGATTTTCCGCTTTCTCTACAGATGCATAAAACGATTGCATGTCAACGAGAAAAATCACTTTTCCTTTCATCATACACACCTCTAAAAAAGAACTTATGTTCGCTTTTCTATTATATGCGAAAATATGTTCGTTTTATACTGGTAAATGATTCTTGTCTGACAGAAAATATGATCCAAGGGTGTGAGAGAAGAAAAACATTTAGTAGAATAAAAGCGAAGCATAAAGATAGGAGAGTCATAATGGAGAAATTTGTTGAAAAAATGATGGGGCAGGCACTGCGTCAATACGGCAGAAATGTTGCCATAGATCCGTTAAGCCCGTACGAAAAACAAAGCCTGAAAGCCGCCTTAGAAGAGAGACGGAATGAAGAACCCGATGAGGATCTGCATGCGCATATAGAAGATATCATTTATGACTATGTCACAAATCAAGGACTGTTCTCTTAAACGCTGGTCAAAAGAAAACAGAGGCGCACAGCGCCCCAATCAGACTGTCAGTTCTTTCAGCCGCTGATGCGGCTTCCCTTTGAAAACACCGCCGTGAAATAACAGGCTCAAGCGTGTCATACTGCAGAAGGGCTTGCAGAGAAAGAAAAGCAGGCTTTTCTCACGCTCCATAGATTGATATGGCCTGACAAATCCCCGGCGTAAAAATCACCCGAATGCTCCTCAAAATAAGGCCGCCGCTCCAGTTCGCGTAAATCTTGATCTCATGTCCGGCATCACTGAGCATTTCCGGAACTTGATCCACATCATGATAGGTTGACATCACTGCCTTTAATGTTTCAAACGGACCTCCGTATTCTTCCATGCCCTGCCGAATCGTTTTAAAATGTCTAGCATTCCAGCATCAATTAATATTGTCCTTTTACCCCAGATAAGCGTCAGACATATCGTCATTTTACTTCCGAATGCTTTAACCTCAATTTCAATGATGTCCACACATGGTAAAATGTCAATAACAAAATATTTTGAATTCTCTATTGGAGAAGGGAATTTTTTCATATATGATAGGAAAAGATTCTTACATACAGGAGAGAATACGATTTATGAAGAAATGGAAAAATATCCACCCAATCAGCTGGACAATTATAATCGGAACCATTTTCGGCAGAATGGCCACATCGATGAGTATCCCTTTTTTAGCGATTTATTTAACAGCCATCCAAGGCGCATCAGCGTCCTATGCAGGGCTGGTCATTGCCGCAAGCTCATCAGTCGGCATCCTTGCAAGCTTTTACGGCGGATATATCTCGGACAAATTTGGCAGAAAAAACATGATGCTTGTGTCCATTTTCGGCTGGATGCTGGTATTTGCAGGATTTGCGGCGGCATCTCATCTCTGGGTGTTTTTTGTGGTAAACGCATTAAACGGTCTTTGCAAATCACTGTTTGAGCCAGCTTCAAAGGCTTTGCTGTCTGATATGGCAGAAGAAAAAAACAGACTACTTGTTTTTAATTTACGCTATGCAGCTATTAATATCGGCGTTGTCTTCGGACCGGTACTCGGCCTGTATTTCGGCTCATCTCAATCGACCGCACCCTTTTTGGTGCCCGCAGTCATTTACGGACTATACGGACTCGTGCTTGCCATCCAATTTAAAAAACATCCATCCTCATCAGCATCAGGCCAGTCCCGAAATATGAGCGTGCGGGAAGCATTTATGGTGACGCAAAAGGATCATCTTTTTACAATTGCTTTGGTCGGCATTACACTATGCACCTTTGGCTACTCACAATTCAGTTCAACATTTCCGCAGTATATGGCGCAGAACCCCTTGATCGGCAATGGAACGAAGCTGTACGGGTTGATGCTGACATTAAACGCAATCGTTGTGTTGGCAACGCAGTTTCCCATCGTCCATTTTGCAAAACGTTTTTCGCCGCTTCGCTCCCTGATGCTCGGTAATGTGATGGTTAGTGTCAGCATGGCCATTTTCACCATATCACACGGTGTTTCATCCCTTGTTATAATCGTGGTTACATTTACAATCGGCGAAGTGCTTTTATTCTCTATGATGGATTTGTTTGTAGACCAGATTGCAAAACCAGGATTAAAAGGCACTTATTTCGGGGCAATCGGTTTTTCACAGCTCGGAAACGTCATCGGCCCCTGGGTCGGGGGTATATGTATAGACCTATTTGGCGCTGGCCGGCCGATTTTTATTTTTTCTGTCCTGAGCGGCATCACCCTGCTCGGCCTGCCATTTTTAGCGTTTGCCTATCGGCAGATGAAAACGGAAATGACAAAACACCGGTCCGCGCTGGAAAAGCCGCTTTAAACAAAAAACGGGAGAGAACCAATCTCTCCCGCAAAAATGAGGTGATGCACATGAATATAGGTGATGTGATGTTTCAGCTTTTCGTATTTATCGTGTTTGCCGCTGTCACCTTTGCAGCTGTTACAGGCTTCAAGTATGCGAAGAACCGAAAAGCGCAGCTGGATCGCATTGAGAAAAAGCTTAACAGCCTGCCCGAAGATCACGATTAACCGCTTGGGGCAGTGAGCTCTACCTTAATCCGATCCGGCCTTTTTGAAACTCTTTATAGCCAAGTTCTTTTAAGAACCATCCCCAAAACCGTCGAGACGTTTCCAAATCAGAGACATACAGTTCAATATAATGCACGATATCATACCCGCCTTACCAGCACTTCTTCAACCTTATGCCCGTCTCCCTTACGCAAAATGAGATCTGACCTGAATTTAGTCGGCAAGATATTTTCATATAAATTCGGCCGGTTGACACTCTCCCAAATCGAGGCCGCCATCTCGTCAGCCTCCTGATCAGACAAGTCTTTAAATTTATGAAAATAAGAATCGGGATTTTGAAAAGCTGTTTCCCGAAGCAGACGAAAACGCTCTAAATACCAAGTGAAAATCCGGCTTTCTTCCGCATCCACATAAATCGAAAAATCAAAGAAATCGGAAACAAAAATACGCGGATTTTCCCGGTCATCCTCCAAGGTGGGCGACTGAAGAACATTAATACCTTCAATAATCACAATATCGGCCTGTTCTACAACCTCGAACACACCTTCCTCGCGGTCATAGGTGAGATGGGAATACACCGGAGCCTTTACTCTGTCTTTTCCTGATTTTAAGTCATTCAAAAATTCGAGCAGCGCCTTTACGTCATAGCTTTCGGGAAACCCTTTTCGTGACATCATATTTTTCTTTTTCAGCTCGGCAGTAGGAAATAAAAAACCATCTGTCGTGATAAGGCTCACTTTAGGACGATCCGGCAAACGCGAAAGCAGCTTCTGCAATATCCGCGCCGTCGTGCTTTTCCCGACTGCCACACTGCCGGCGATGCCGATAATAAACGGAATTTTGGCTGAATGAGGGTGCTTTAAAAAAACATTGACATGCTTATTGCGTTCGGCCGCAGACTTAACATGCAAATGAAGCAGGCGAACAAGCGGAATATAGATCGTTTCCACTTCTTCAACAGATAGATAATCATTCAGCCCTTCCACGGCTTTTGCCTCTTCTTCAGAAACAGCAATCGACAAATGTCCCCCAAAACCAGACCAAGACTCACGATTGTGCTTTGTATATAAAGTATGTAAGTTAAGCTCTTTATTTTTCACTGTTTACACCTGACTCTCTGAAGGTTAAAACCCTTACAAAGATTGTAACGGAAAACCCTTTCACTGTCTGCTTATTTTTTCAGCAAATCCGCACCGATTCGGTTATACGCGGCCATTTCTTCTTTTGGAACCATGCTCCCTCCCGTTCCCCAGACGACATGTACGGCATGTTCCATGTTATATTTCTGACTATAACGCCTTCCCTCTTCTGTCGAAAAAAGCTGAATCGGCCCGAACATGCCGGCAAGACCAGAGGGCTCTAAATATTTATTTTCAGATACAGCCAGCATATGAAGCAAGGTATAAAGCGTATTGTCCTTTACCGTATAACAGCCGCTCAGAAGAGGTTCGATCAGCTTACCGACAAATCCTGACGGCCTCCCTACGGCAAGCCCGTCAGCAGCCGTCCGATTATCCAGGCTGATATCCTGGACAGAAATCTTCTCGTGAAGGCCGGAATAAAGCCCCAACAGCATACACGGTGAATGAGTCGGCTCCCCGAAAAACACATGAACATGGTCTCCATATAAAAGCTTCAGCCCGAATGCCACACCACCCGGCCCTCCGCCGACGCCGCACGGCAGATACACAAACAGCGGCGTCTCAAGACTCGGTTGTATATTCATACAGTCAAGCTGGGTTTTTAATCGGCTTGCAGCAACAGCATATCCTAAGAACAGCTGACGGGAATGTTCATCATCAATGAAATAACAGAATGGATCTTGTTCCGCCTGCCGTCTCCCTTCTTTCACCGCTTCACTGTAATCTGATTCATACTCCATGACGGTGACACCCTTTTGGCGAAGGAGATCCTTTTTCCACTGCTTAGCATCGGCGGACATATGCACTGTCACACGAAACCCGAGTTTGGCACCGATGATGCCGATGCTTAACCCCAGATTTCCTGTCGAACCCACAGCAATCGAATAGCGCGAGAAAAACGCGGCAAACCGCTCTTCATGTAAGATGCGGTAATCATCGGTTTCCTGAAGCATTCCTTCTTGAAGTGCCAGCTTTTCAGCATGCTTTAATACTTCATAAATCCCGCCCCGCGCTTTAATCGATCCTGAAATCGGAAGCTCATGGTCGCACTTTAAAAGCCATCTTCCCGGAAATGGCTGCTTGTATGCCGCTTCCAGCTTTTCCTTCATATGCTGCATCTCAAAAAGCGGAGACTCGATCATTCCTTTGGCATCTTTCGTCTCAGGAAACACCTCAGCAATATAAGGAGCAAACCGCCGCAGCCTTTTTTCCGCCTCTGCTATCTCACTTCCCCACTCATCTGCATCGAATAACGGGCCCTCTTTCTTGCCCGGATTTGCCCAGAATACAGGCTCTGCATTAATCAGTTTCTGAATAAACGGATCTTTGAGCAGAACATGAAGGGCTTCTTGATTGATTGACATCCAATGGTTTCTCCCTTCCTCTATAAAAACTGCCTGTGACTATGCCAACAAACCAACTCGCTACAGGCAGTTCCATCGTTATTTTTTCATGAGTACCCGTCCTGCCAGCTTTTCAACGAGAGCTGGAAACAACTGATACAGCTTGGTGCCGGCATTCATTAAACGCGGAAGATTGATCTCCCGTTTGTTGGTTAAAATAGCAGCTGTAATTTGAGCTGCCACGTCATCAGGATCAAGCATCCACCGGCCTACATTTTTGACGTAGTCCCCGTCTTTATCAGCAATGGAAAAAAAGTCCGTCTGAATCGGTCCAGGATTGACTGTTGTCACATAAATGCCGGTTCCCGCCAGCTCCATCCGCAAAGCGTTTGAGTAGCCGAGCACGGCATGTTTTGTCGCAGAGTAAAGACTCGACTTCGGTGTTGCAATTTTCCCTGCTTGAGAAGCGATGTTGATGATATGGCCCTTTTTTTGCTCAAGCATATGCGGAAGCACCGCTTTTGTACAGGCGATCAAGCCGAAGACATTCACATCAAACATCGCTTTCATGTCATCCAGTGTCGAGTCTAAAACCGTTTCAAATATACCGAAGCCCGCATTGTTGATCAGTACATCAACCGAGCCGATCTGATTGCGGACACGGTCGATATCCTCTAGGCGGCCGACATCCAGAGGAAAAATCTCACACTGTCCGCTCCATTCCTCGGTTATTTTCCTTTTGATTTCAATCAAACGATCCTCACGTCTTGCCGACAGCAGGACATGGGCTCCTTCAGCAGCGCATAAATATGCAATTCTTTCACCAAGCCCTCCTGAAGCGCCGGTTATCCAAATCCGCTTTCCCGCTATATGTTTCACCCATTTCACCTCTTCATTGTTCTAAAGTATGCAGTATTTCCTTCCCAATATGACGTGATGGTTTCTTCAGCCGCCAACACATCAAGATGCCCTGCCGTTTCTGACATCGTTAAAAATAATTCCTTTTCATACACAGCAGGAAAAAGCTGCTGGCAGACCTGAAAAGCAGTCATCGGCTTTTCATCCAGCATGCGCCGCACATCCTCCGTCCTGTTCCTCTGTTTGTCAAAACGCTTCTCAATCAGCGCCTGAACGCTGGTGATTGTCTCGCCGTGACCGGGAAACACGATTGTTGGATCAAGTTCAGACAGCCTTCCTAACGACCGCTGATAATCGACTAAAGGCTTTGACCTTATGTCTCCCGCTTTCGGCGCTTCCAGAATCGGGTTAGACGAGCTGTTGGCCAGCAGAAGATCGCCGCCAAGCATTCTCCCGCTTTTTTCATGGAAAAGAACGATATGCGATTCAGCATGTCCAGGCATCTCCAAAACCGACCAGCCCTCAAGCCCATCAATACTCATACCTTCTCTGACTGTTTTCGTCAGGGATCTCGTACAGGAAAATGCGTACGCGGACCGAATGAGCTTTTCTGCCTTTTCCATATCAAAAGGAACGCCTAATTCTGGCAGCAGCTTTTGAAAAAAACGTTTTTGCCAATCCATAAAAGCCTGATCTCGGCTGATATAAGGTTCGTTAAACGGATGTCCGATCACTTCGATTTCATCAGAAAAGACATCAAGCAGGCCTGCATGATCAGCGTGATGGTGAGTCAGTACAACCTGCTCGATATCTGACATTTTCACATTTACAGCGGCAAGCTGCTCTTGAAGGGCTCTGACAGCCTCCTTTGTATTCGGCCCGGCATCGATAAGTGTCAGCGCATCGCCTTTTACTAGATACACGAGAACATCGCCGACAGCAAATGGCGTCGGGACGCGGATCGCAATTACATCTGCAGTTGTCATCCTTTTGCTCCTTGTCTTCATTCATTATTCATATTTTAGCTTTTTCTCGGTCTTGTGTCATTATTGCCGAATGAGAACGGCCCTTTTTGAAAAAGCTATTGACATTAGCTTGTCCGCCATTGCATAATGAACAACAAACTAAAACGAGAACCATTGGAACGCTATGACGAGGAATAATATACAAGGCAATGGCCAAAGAGAGCGATATCCCCGGCTGAAAGATATTGCGGCCCGCTTGTTTGTAGAACCTGCCCTCAGAGCGGTTAGGAAAACCTAAACGTTTCCCGCGTTACGGGATTTGAGCTGAGCATAATCTGTGCTAATGAGGGTGGTACCGCGAACCTTTTCGTCCTTTACGTGATGAAAAGGTTTTTTGTTGTTCTAATAGAAGGAGGATATCAATGAAAAAGATAGGATTTGTCGGCGCCGGGTCCATGGCAGAAGCAATGATCAACGGTATTTTGCAAAGCGGCATCACAAAACCAGAACATATCTATATCACAAACCGCTCAAATGATGAGCGTCTGATTGAATTAAAGGAAACGTACGGTGTGCGTCCATGCAGAGATAAAAATGAGTTTTTCACTCAAACCGATATCATCATCCTCGCTTTTAAACCGAAGGACGCGGCGGAAAGCATTGACAGCATCCGTTCGTATCTCAAGGACCAGCTTGTAATTTCAGTACTTGCAGGCCTTACCATTGAAGCCATTCAGCACTATTTTGGCAGAAAGCTCGCGGTCATTCGCGTCATGCCTAATACTTCAGCAGCCATCAGAAAATCAGCAACCGGATTTTCCGTAAGCGCTGAAGCAAGCCAGGATGATATCACCGCAGCAAAGGCTTTATTGGAAACAATCGGCGATGCCACACTTGTTGAGGAACAGCATCTTGATGCTGTCACGGCGATCGCCGGCAGCGGTCCAGCCTACGTGTACCGTTATATTGAGGCAATGGAAAAAGCGGCGCAGAAAGTAGGATTGGATGAGGAAACAGCAAAAGCACTCATTTTGCAGACAATGGCAGGGGCAACAGATATGCTCCTTCAAAGCGGCAAACAGCCCGCACAGCTCCGCAAGGAAATCACAAGCCCGGGAGGCACAACAGAGGCAGGTCTTCGCGCTTTACAGGACTCCCGCTTTGAAGAAGCAATTATTCACTGTATTGAAGAAACTGCTAAACGCAGCGCTGAAATCAAAAAGCAGTTTGCCGGTGCCGCCTTAGAGAGGCATTCATAGTGTAAGCACAAAGACAGAAGGCACAATGCCATCTGTCTTTTGTTTTTCCTAAGACAGCTTACCGGCAGTTTCTGATTGTTTTAATAGCGCAGCGATCGTAAACGAAAGCAAGTCGGGAAGCACTTCAAAGGAATAAGGCAAATACAGTCTTTCCGTCCATTTGTGCGGGTCTTTTCCAGCCGGGCCGACATTTAAAACCGGTACATATAAAGCCTGGTCTTTGCCGCTTGGCAGCGAATATCCTCTGTTAAAGAGCGGCATATTGCTTGTGTACGCATCAACCTCCTGCTTTTCGAGCTGCAGATAGCTTAAGTCTGAAAGTCCAGGAAAATATTGAACCTCCCGTAACGCAATGCCGTATCTGTCAGCCGCATATTGCATAAGCTGGTCAGCTGTATTCCTGATCAACTGATCGTCCCTTGAAGAAACCGCCGGATAAAACGGCGGGCTGTAAAAAAGAACAATAAGCGGCGCATCCTCCTTACAAAGTGCAGCAAGCTCAGATACAATTTTCGTCGAAAAATCCCTGTCTCCAAGATCTCCCCTGTTGGCAAAGGCATAATTCAGAACCCGCTCGGTTTCAGAATTTCCAGCACGCTTTTTCGCACGCGCGATCAGCTCATCAAATGTCAAAACAGAGACAGCACGTTCCATCGGCGTAAATGACTCAAATTGCTGAAAATCCTGTGTTTTCTTTCGAATGTTCGCAGTTATTTCCTCCGCCGCCTGTTCGGCGGTTTTAAGCAGCATCTGATGCAGTTCACTAGCCGATCGTTTCATTGACAGCACATTAAATAACGTGACAGCTGTATGCGGTGTCTGAACAGAATACGCCTCTTTCAAGTCCTTTTGCATTAAGTTTACCGGCGGCGGAGTGACTTCACCATCAACCTTTTCGCAATAATCCGCATTCAGCTCAAGCAAGCGGTTAATCTCAGATACCATTAAATTGGCATTTATGCCTGAAAACGGCTCTCCGACATGAGTTTCAATCCCCTTGCAGAAAAATCCCGCAAGCACCTTGCCAATGCTTCCTGAGTAAAAATATTGCTGCTGGTCGCCGGGAAATTTTTCAAACATTGGTTCAGCATTCAGGCAAGCTGTTAATGTGATATCATACTTTTTCTCCATTTCCTTCAGTACAGGAACCGCTTCAATCATGCCCCTTGAATTCACTTCCTCGTCAGGAACCGTAATCAACAGCAGATTGCCTTCAAATTGGCCGTTCATTGCCCGCTCCAGCATCGACAGCTGAACCGCAAGCCCTGCTTTCATATCCATCGTCCCTCTTCCGAACAGCCAGTCGCCGCTTTCAGCGTCTGTTCTCACACGCTCCGGAAGCAGCTCTTTTTTCTCTAAAAAGGAGCTCAACAGCTCAGCAGGCTTACATGCCATATGTTCGAATTCTCCATAATCCTCTATGTCCACGACATCAAAATGACTCAGCAAAAGCACTGTCTTTTTGACATTCTTCTTTTTGACAAGAGCCGTAAGAAAGGATCTGCCGTCGTCCATCGTATGAAGTGTTACATCATCAGGATGTTTTTGAAAATAAGGCTTGTCCTTCAAAATAAAATAAAGATATTCTGCAAGCGCTGCCTCTCCCTTCGAACCGGTGATGCTTTCGTATTGCACAAGAGAAGTTAAAAGGGTCAGCAATTCGTCCTTCGTCTGCCAATTCATCGATTTCCGCCCCTCCTATGTATAAAAACGCTTCTAGCTTGAAAAATAAGATGATTCCCTGTCTATTATACAGAAATGTTTGACAAAAACGGATCTTTTGAGCAGTTTATATGACGGGAAAGAAATGACTTGATATAATCAATCTCTAAAAACCTTACGGGAGGCGAAAGAAATGGCCAGAAAATTATTCACACCTATTACAATTAAAGATCTGACATTAAAAAACCGCATCGTCATGTCGCCAATGTGCATGTATTCTTCTCATGAAAAGGACGGAAAATTGACGCCGTTCCACATGGCACATTACATATCACGCGCAATCGGCCAGGTCGGACTGATTATTGTGGAGGCATCAGCGGTTAACCCTCAAGGACGAATCACAGACCAAGACTTAGGAATCTGGAGTGACGAGCATATTGAAGGCTTTGCCAAACTGACTGAGCAGGTCAAAGAACAGGGGTCAAAAATCGGCATTCAGCTTGCCCATGCCGGACGTAAAGCAGAGCTTGAAGGAGATATTTTCGCTCCATCGGCGATTGCGTTTGACGAACAATCAGCAACACCTGTAGAAATGTCAGCAGAAAAAGTAAAAGAAACGATCCAGGAATTCAAACAAGCGGCAGCCCGCGCAAAAGAAGCCGGCTTTGATGTAATTGAAATTCATGCGGCGCACGGATACTTAATTCACGAATTTCTATCTCCGCTATCCAACCATCGTACAGATGAATACGGCGGCTCACCAGAAAACCGCTATCGTTTCTTAAGAGAAATCATCGATGAAGTCAAACAAGTATGGGACGGCCCTTTATTTGTCCGTGTATCTGCTTCTGACTATACAGACAAAGGCTTAGACATCGCCGATCACATCGGTTTTGCAAAATGGATGAAGGAGCAAGGTGTTGACTTAATTGACTGCAGCTCAGGCGCCCTTGTTCATGCAGACATTAATGTATTCCCAGGCTATCAGGTCAGCTTCGCTGAGAAAATCCGTGAACAGGCTGACATGGCAACTGGTGCTGTCGGCATGATTACAGACGGTTCAATGGCTGAAGAAATTCTGCAAAACGGACGTGCCGACCTTATCTTTATCGGCAGAGAGCTTCTGCGAGATCCATTCTTTGCAAGAACTGCTGCAAAACAGCTTAATACAGAGATACCGGCCCCTGTTCAATACGAAAGAGGCTGGTAATGTCCAAAAGAGATATCCTCAACCGGATATCTCTTTTTTTATTTTTTAGAGAAACGATCAGCTCAGGTTCTCCGTCTCCCTAGTAGAACCAATTAGAGGAGATGACTCCAATGAACTCAGCTTGGATGGAAAAGACATATACAATTGACGGATGTGCGTTTCATACACAACACCGGAGAGGATCAAGCGGTGTAACGATTGTCTTTGAGGCCGGCTACGGTACTTCTTCTGAGACGTGGGAACCATTAATGGCGGACATTGATGATGAATTTGGCATTTTCACATATGATCGGGCAGGAATAGGGAAAAGCGGACAAAGCAGCACTAAACGAACAGCTGAACAACAGGTGAAAGAATTGGAGAGTTTGCTTAAAGCAGCAGATGTAAAACCTCCTTATTTGGCTGTTTCTCACTCATACGGAGCTGTGATCACCGGTTTATGGGCCTGCAAAAACAGGCGCGATATTATCGGCATGGTCCTCCTTGATCCAGCTTTAGGAGATTGCACAAGCTTCTCCTTTATTCCTGAAGAAATGCACAAAGCATACACAAGAAAGATGATGCTTGAGGGCACACATGCAGAATTTTCAAAAAGCCTGCAGGTACTCAAACAACAGCAAGTCCATTTAGGAAACATGCCTCTCCTTGTGTTGTCATCAGGTGAACGGACTGAGAAATTCGCTGCTGAACAGGAGTGGCAAAACCTGCACAGCAGCATATTGTCTCTATCTAATCAAAGCGGCTGGATTCAAGCTAAAAACAGCTCGCACAACATCCATCATGATGAACCTCATATCGTGCATTTGGCTATTTATGACGTATGGTGCGCAGCGTGCCAGCAGGCCGCTCCTCTTTACCAGGCAGTCAATTAACATAAAAAAAGACCGGGCTGTAAGACGCCCGGTCTTTTATGTTATTTTGTTTCACGATGAAGGGTATATTTCTTTAAACGCGGTGAATATTTTTTCAGCTCTAAACGGTCTGGGTTGGTGCGTTTATTTTTTGTTGTGATGTAGTTTCGGTCTCCCGTTTCAGTGCAGGCTAAAGTAACATTTACTCTCATATTAACATCTCCTTATAAAGCGTAATGATTACGTTTTATTATACAATGTAATCTCAGATTGTCAAATAAGAGTTTTTTTCAGCGACGCGGGACGTTTACCTCTAAGAAATCATACGCCGCCACGCTGTTTGGGAAAACGTCTGCCGCTTCTTTTTGAAGCTCCAGAGAGGCATCTCCCTGATATCTGGCACTGATATGGGTTAAAATGAGCTGCTTCGCCCCGGCTTCTTTCGCTGTTACAGCTGCTTGTTCCGTTGTACTGTGAAAATAATCATAAGCAAGTTTCCTATCTTCCTTAGCAAATGTCGCTTCATGAACAAGCACATCACAATCCCTTGCAAGCTCTTTTAACTTGTCACTTACTCTCGTATCTCCGGAAAACACCACAGCCCTTCCCTTTTTAGGAGGCTCCAGAAAATCATTCCCATTGATGATGCGTCCGTCTTCAAGCGTTATCGTTTCGCCTTTTTTGATTTTTTGATACACAGGTCCGGGCGGGATGTTCATTTCCTTTAATAAATCCGCCTTTAAGGAACCAGGCACGTCTTTTTCCTGCACGCGGTATCCGAAGGCTTCCACTCCATGAATAACAGATACTGCCGTGACAATAAACTGATCGTCTTCAAACACGATTCCTTCTTCGATTTCCTTGATCACAAGCGGATATGTCAAATGGGTTTTCGTGACGGCAAGGCTTGTTTCAATAAAAGCCTTGATGCCTTTTGGCCCGTACACTGTCAGCTCGTCTTCACCGCCTTGAAAGGAGCGGCTCCCCAGAAGCCCTGGAAGCCCGTAAACATGATCGCCGTGCATGTGGGTAATGAAGATTTTTTCTATTTTACGAGGTTTAATCGTTGTATGTAAAATTTGATGCTGTGTGGCTTCCCCGCAGTCAAACAGCCATATCGAACGCCTTTCTTCAAGCAATTTTAATGCCACCGACGTTACGTTTCTCGCCTTGGCGGGAATGCCGGCTCCCGTCCCTAAAAAAAGTAATTCCACATTTCCTTCCTCCTACTAGAACTAGTTACCTACAAGAATACAGGATCATGCGACAAATGTGAATCTTGCCTCTGAAAGGAACAATCCTTTCGTTCTAGAAACATTTTTACGGCATTCAGCAAAAAATGGGCTGAAATGTTTGCTTTCGTTGAATTTTAGATTTAAAATGAAGGAAATATACGGGGTGTACTAAAATAAAGCTTCGAATAAAGTGAGGTACTTTTAGTGAAAACAAACCAACAACCAAAAGCAGTAATTGTCATATTCGGTGCAACGGGAGATTTAGCAAAACGAAAACTGTATCCGTCTATTCACCGTTTATATCAAAACGGACAAATCGGAGAAGAGTTTGCAGTTGTAGGAGTTGGAAGAAGACCTTGGTCTAATGAAGATCTTCGCCAAACCGTTAAAACATCCATATCCTCATCTGCAGATAAACATATAGATGATTTCACGTCTCATTTTTACTATCACCCGTTTGACGTGACAAATCCTGGCTCTTATCAAGAGCTTAACGTATTGCTTAACCAGCTGGAAGATACATATCAAATTCCGAACAACAGAATGTTCTACTTGGCAATGGCTCCTGAATTCTTCGGAACAATTGCAAAAACATTAAAATCAGAAGGTGTTACAGCAACAACAGGCTGGTCCCGCCTTGTCATTGAAAAGCCGTTCGGCCATGATCTGCCAAGCGCACAGGCACTGAACAAAGAAATCCGCGAAGCGTTTACAGAAGATCAAATTTACAGAATCGACCATTATTTAGGCAAACAAATGGTTCAGAACATTGAAGTCATTCGATTTGCCAATGCGATTTTCGAACCGCTTTGGACAAACCGCTATATCTCAAATATCCAAATTACATCAAGCGAATCACTTGGCGTTGAGGACCGTGCAAGATATTACGAAAAATCAGGCGCCCTGCGCGACATGGTGCAAAACCACATCATGCAAATGGTTGCCCTTCTTGCAATGGAGCCGCCGATCAAATTGAACACAGAAGAAATCCGAAGCGAAAAAGTGAAGGTTCTGAGAGCTCTGCGCCCTATTGCAAAAGACGAAGTTGATGAGTACTTTGTGCGCGGACAATATCAAGCCGGTGAAATTGACGGTGTATCGGTTCCTGCTTATACAGATGAGGATAATGTCGCTCCTGACTCAAATACAGAAACGTTTGTTTCAGGCAAGCTCTTGATCGACAACTTCAGATGGGCTGGTGTTCCATTCTATATCCGCACCGGAAAACGAATGAAAGAAAAGTCCACAAAAATCGTTGTTCAATTTAAGGACATTCCGATGAACCTGTACTACGGCAATGAAAACAATATGAATCCGAACTTGCTCGTCATCCATATTCAGCCTGACGAAGGCATTACGCTTTACTTAAACGCTAAAAAGCTTGGGGGGGCAGCACACGCGCAGCCAATCAAACTGGATTACTGCAGCAATTGCAATGACGAGATGAACACCCCTGAAGCATATGAAAAATTAATTCACGACTGTCTTCTTGGCGATGCAACAAACTTTGCTCACTGGGATGAAGTTGCCCTATCTTGGAGCTTTGTCGATTCCATTTCTGAAACATGGGCAGCAAACAAAACCTTGTCTCCTAACTACGAATCAGGCTCTATGGGACCGAAAGAATCAGATGATCTTTTGGCGAAAGACGGCTTGCACTGGTGGAATATATAAAACGAGAAAAGCCGAAAATGCTTGTGAGCATTTTCGGCTTTTTTTGCAGCTGTCAAGACTGCCATATCCCTTAAGACATTCTTTAATAACAAAAACCCCCGAAGCCTAAAGACTTCGGGGGTTTTTATTGATTACTTCATCCATTCAGTATGGAAGATACCTTCTTTATCAGTACGCTCATAAGTATGGGCGCCAAAGTAGTCACGCTGTGCTTGGATTAGGTTTGCAGGCAGTACGGCTGTACGGTAGCTGTCATAGTAAGCTAATGCGCTTGAGAATGACGGCACCGGCACACCTTGGGCAACTGCAAGTGAAATCACTTGGCGAAGCGCTCCTTGGTAGCTTTCTACAATATTTTTGAAGTAGCTGTCAAGAAGCAGGTTATCAAGCTCAGGTTCGCGATCGTAAGCTTCTTTAATCTTTTGAAGGAATGCTGCACGAATGATGCAGCCGCCGCGGAAGATCATAGCGATTTCGCCATATTTCAGATCCCAGTTATATTCTTCAGAAGCAGCTTTCATTTGGGCAAATCCTTGCGCGTAAGAACAAATTTTACTCATGAACAGCGCTTTTCTGACTGCTTCAATCAGCTCTTCTTTATTTTCTGTAACAGGCTTCACTTCTGGCCCTGAAAGAAGGCCGCTCGCTTTCACACGTTCTTCCTTCATAGCTGAGATAAAACGTGCGAATACAGACTCAGTAATAATCGGAAGCGGAACACCTAAGTCAAGCGCGCTTTGGCTTGTCCATTTTCCTGTTCCTTTTTGGCCTGCTTTATCAAGAATCACATCAACAAGCGGTTTGCCTGTTTCTTCGTCTTTTTTCGTAAAGATGTCAGCTGTAATCTCAATCAGGTAGCTGTCAAGCTCACCTTTATTCCATTCAGCGAAAACTTCGTGAAGCTCATCAGCTGAAAGGCCGAGCACCTGTTTCAGAATGAAGTAAGATTCAGAAATCAGCTGCATATCTCCGTATTCAATACCGTTGTGGACCATTTTCACATAATGGCCGGCACCGTCTGGACCGATATATGTCGTACAAGGTTCTCCGTCAACTTTTGCAGAAATCGCTTCAAGAATCGGCTTCACAAGCTTATGTGCTTCTTTTTGTCCGCCTGGCATGATAGAAGGTCCTTTAAGCGCTCCTTCTTCTCCGCCGGAAACGCCTGTTCCGATAAAATGAATGCCGCTTTCAGCGAGCTCTTTGTTACGGCGCTGTGTATCTTTATAGTATGTATTACCGCCGTCAATTAAAATATCATCCTTTTCTAGATGAGGAAGAAGAGATTGAATTGTCGCATCTGTTGCAGTTCCCGCTTTAACCATTAATAAGATTTTGCGCGGTGTTTCCAAGGATTGGACAAACTCTTCAATGCTGTATGTGCCAACAACATTTTTGCCTTTTGCCTCCTGCAGAAACTCCTCAGTTTTACTGCTTGATCTGTTGTAAACAGAAACAGAAAATCCCCGGCTTTCGATATTTAAAGCTAGATTTTTACCCATGACCGCAAGACCGATAACTCCGATTTGTTGTTTTGACATATTCTAACGTCCCTTCTGCAAACGTTTAATCATTTTAAAATTTAAATTAAAATAAAATGATATTTATAATAAAGAAATTACCATACTTCCACCCTTTTTTTCAAGCTATTCAACTTTTCTTTTCATCCTGAAAAAAATCTTTATTAAAGCTTGTTCCCTTCGTTTTGCTCTCCTCTTTTTTTATCTTTGCCCCTTTTCTGATCAGTTTGGAGCCGTACTTATCATTCAGCTTTTCCATCATCTGCTGAATTGGTTCATCCTTCGCATCTTCATTAAAACTGAACAAATCGAGCTGCTTATAGGCCTGCTCTTTTTCTACTAAATCAGTTCCGGTAATGCCAAGCAGCCTGACAGGATTTTTATTCCAATGTTTAAAAAAGAGGTGCTCCGCTTCTTTCATAATTTCATTTTTTTGATCGATCGGATTTTTCAGCGTGATGCTTCTTGTGATGGTTTTCCAATCTGCATATCTAATCATAATAAAAAGCTTCGAAGCCATGACTTCCTTGCGCTGTAAGCGGTCACTAACGGAAGCGGCCAGTTTTCTGAAAACGTCTAACAGCTCTTCTTCATCACTGGAATCATGTGAAAGTGTTGATGAATTGCCGACGCTTTTAAATTCGTAAATGCGCTCCGGGTCAACTGGCGCATGGTGAATGCCATTTGCTTTATTTTTAAGGCGCGGCCCGTTGATGCCCAGCAGACGTTTCAGCGAGTGTTCATCAGCTGCCGCTAGCTCTCCAATCGTATGAATGCCGAGTCCCTTCAGCTTTTCCGCTGTCTTTTTGCCAACTCCGTGCATCTCTCCAACAGGAAGCGGCCAAAGGATATCAGCCACTTGTCTCTTTCTTAAAATCGTGATGCCAAGCGGTTTTTTCATATCTGACGCCATCTTAGCAAGAAATTTATTCGGCGCGATTCCTATGCTTGACGGAAGCAGCAGCTCTTTTTGCAGCCTGCTTTGTATTTCTTTTGCCGTCTCCAAAGCGTGGCTGCTGTATGGTGTATCAGTCATGTCCATATAGCCTTCGTCGATGGAGACAGGCTCCACCAAGTCAGTATATTCACGAAGGATGTTAAACATCGCTCTTGAAGAGCTTCTATATCGGTCAAAATTCGGCGGAAGAACGATAAGTTCAGGGCAATTGCGCTTCGCTTCCCAAACCGGCATCGTTGTTTTGACGCCGCGCGCTCTTGCTTCGTAGCTGCATGTCACCACGATGCCCTTTCGCTCCTTTACGTTTCCGGCAACTGCAACCGGCTTCCCTCGGAGGGCCGGGTCATATGCCATTTCCACCGATGCGTAAAAACTATTCATATCAATATGGAAAATAATTCGGCCCTTTCCCAGCATAAATAAATCTCCTTTTCGTTCATTAGACAACGGCTTGTACATATAGTAAAATGAAGGTATTGAATGGATGTGATTACAATGTTTGTGGAATCGATAAATGACGTTTTATTCTTAGTCGATTTTTTCACAATTATTCTTCCGACTCTGACGGCAATCGGGATTGCATTCCTCTTACGAGAGTGCCGTGCCGGCGAGCAATGGAAATCAAAACGAACAGATGAACATCAGACGGTCTTTCAAATTAACCGAACAGACTTTCTTATTATTATATATCATCGCATTACAACTTGGATACGTAAAGTCTTCCGCATGAATTCGCCTGTGAACGATGATGAAGACGCCAGTTCTCTTCTTTTATAAACCGCATTTATAAAAAGGAGGAGAACAAATTGTTAAAAACATATCAAAAACTTTTGGCTATGGGTATCTTTTTGATCGTATTCTGCTCGGGCAATGCTGCATTTGCCGCGACTAATCAGGTGGGAGGCCTCAGCAACGTCGGTTTTTTCCACGACTATTTAATCGAACCGTTTTCTGCTCTGCTTAAGGGTGTTGCCGGGCTGTTTCACGGAGAATACGGACTGTCTATTATTCTCGTCACCATTATTGTGCGTGTCGTTGTACTGCCTTTGTTTGTCAATCAGTTCAAAAAACAGCGCATATTCCAAGAGAAAATGGCAGTTATTAAACCTCAGGTTGACAGCATTCAGGCCAAATTGAAAAAGACGAAGGACCCGGAAAAGCAAAAAGAACTGCAAACGGAAATGATGAAGCTGTATCAAGAGCACAATATCAATCCGCTTGCCATGGGGTGTCTCCCAATGCTGATTCAATTTCCTATTGTGATTGGGTTTTATTACGCGATTCGCTCTACACCCGAAATTGCGTCACACTCGTTTTTATGGTTCAGTTTAGGACAATCTGACATTCTCGTGTCTCTTAGTGCGGGAGCGATGTACTTTATCCAAGCCTATGTCGCTCAAAAACTGAGCGCGAAATATTCCGCTGTCCCGCAAAACCCGGCGGCGCAGCAATCTGCAAAACTGATGGTGTTCATCTTCCCTGTGATGATGACGATTTTCTCGCTTAATGTTCCGGCAGCCCTTCCGCTGTACTGGTTCACAAGCGGGCTGTTCCTGACAGTACAAAACATCGTCCTTCAGATGACACATCATAAAAGTAAAAACGCCGCTTCTCTTACTGAGACGGTAAAATAGCGTAACAACCCCGAGCGAAAAGCCGGGGTTGTTTTTTGTTTCACCTCACCCTTTTCGGTCATGGCAGAGGCGAAAATGGCAACCCTAAAAAACAGCCGTATCGTTTAAAAAGAAGGAAACCGGGAATACCTTATACTCACATCTAACTGAAAGGAGCATGTATGTGACGGAACGCTCTCAGCAAAAAAACATTTCTGTGCCTGAAGGAATCTGGATCATGAGACAAACTTGGAATGATGTCTTATTTGCCCACTGGCCTGTTGATGTTTCTATCCTTCGCGATTTAGTACCGCCGGTTTTAGAATTAGATACATATAACGGGCAAGGTTGGATCAGCATGCTTCCCTTTATGCTCACGAATCTGAGGGCGCGTTTTCTTCCTGCCATTCCCGGTGCGCGTGCATTTCCTGAGCTTAACCTCCGCACCTATGTCACGTATAAAGGCAAGCCCGGCATTTATTTTTTCAGCTTAGATGCTGATCATCGGCTGGCAGTCCTGGGCGCTCGCACGTTCTTTCATTTACCTTATTTTTACGCGGATATGAAAGCTGAAAAAAACGGTGATGGCATTGACTATGTCAGCAAGCGGAGAGACGACGGAGAAGCAGCATTCCGCGCCGCATACCGGCCCATTTCAGCTCCTTTTACAGCGGAAGAGGATTCCCTCGAATATTGGCTGACGGAACGATACAGACTCTATAGCACTTATCGCAACAAGCTCTTTTACGAAGACATTCATCATCATCCTTGGCTGCTGCAACATGCCGAGGCCGAGTTTTCGGTCAATACGGTGGCTGATGCTCACGATATATCATTGCCAGATTCAGACCCTTTGCTTCATTACGCTAAAAAGCAGGACGTGTTATTTTGGCCTCTTAGGCAATGGCGCTGAATGCAAGAAAAAACCCGATGCGGGCAAGCGCACTCGGGTTTTCCTTTTTTATTTCGCTGCCTCTTCAATAATGGCAACAACCATTTCTGCCGTTTTAACGAGTTCTTCGATCGGCATTTTTTCATTCTTTGTATGAATTTGCTCGTAACCGACAGCAAGGTTGACCGTCGGAATGCCATGACCTGCAATAACGTTCGCGTCGCTTCCGCCGCCGCTTGTTTGCAGCTCGCTTGGCCGTCCGATTTTAGCAGCCGCTTTTTTCGCGATTTCAACTACTTGGTCGCCGTCTTGATATTTGAAGCCCGGATACATCACTTCAATTTCGACTTCTGCGCGTCCGCCCATATCAGCAGCAGCCTCTTCAAATGCAGCTTTCATTTTTTGAACCTGAGCTTCCATTTTCTCAGGAACTAAAGAGCGTGCTTCAGCAAGAATATGGACTTCGTCGCACACAATGTTTGTCTGTGTGCCGCCTTCAAACCGGCCGATGTTTGCTGTTGTTTCTTCATCAATACGGCCCAATGGCATTTTTGAAATGGCTTTGCTAGCGATTGTAATCGCTGAAATGCCTTTTTCAGGTTCAACCCCGGCGTGTGCGGTTTTCCCGTATATTGCCGCTCTTACCTTCGCTTGTGTCGGCGCAGCCACAATGATATTTCCGACTTTTCCATCTGAGTCAAGGGCATAGCCGTAGGATGCCGTGATCATAGAACGGTCAAGCGCCTTTGCTCCGATCAGGCCTGATTCCTCACCTACAGTGATGATGAATTCAATCGTGCCGTGCTCAATGTTTTCTTCTTTCAGCACTTTAATCGCTTCAAACATTGCAGCCAGCCCCGCTTTATCATCAGCGCCTAAAATCGTAGTGCCGTCTGTTTTGACATAGCCTTCCTCAACAACCGGTTTTACGCCGTTTCCGGGTACAACTGTGTCCATATGAGATGTAAAATAGATCGTATCTGCTTGTTTTGTCCCTTTTAATGTGCAGATCAGGTTTCCCGCTCCGTGGCCAGTGATATCCATTGTATCGTCTTCTTTAACGTCCACACCTAAATCAGAAAATTTTTGTTTCAGCACTTTGCAGATTTCTGCTTCGTGTTTTGTTTCTGAGTCAATTTGGACAAGCTCTAAAAATTCTTCCAGCAGGCGTTTTTCATTCACCATTTGTAAGTCCCTCCATGTTAAAGCGGTATGTTACCGTGCTTTTTTTTCGGTCTCTCTTCTGTCTTATGTGCAAGCATGTAAAAAGCTTGGATCAGTCTTTTCCTTGATTCTTCCGGCAAAATGATGTCATCAACCATTCCGCAGGCCGCCGCTTTGTATGGACCGGCGTTTTGCTTTTTGTATTCAGCAGTTTTTTCGCGTTTTGTCTTTTGCGGGTCGGCTGAAGCTTTTATTTCTTTTTCATACAAAATCGATGCCGCGCCTTCTGAACCCATCACTGCGATTTCAGCATTTGGCCATGCAAACACAAGGTCCGCTCCGATCGCTTTGCTGTTCATAGCGACATAGGCGCCGCCATACGCTTTTCTGATAATGAGCGTGACTTTTGGGACGGTCGCTTCTGCATAGGCAAACAATAATTTTGCTCCGTGCCTGATAATTCCGTTATGCTCCTGCTGAACACCAGGCAGAAACCCCGGAACATCCTCGACAGTTAACAGCGGTATGTCAAAGGCGTCGCAAAAACGGATGAACCTCGCTGCTTTATCTGCAGCGTCAATCGTCAGGCTTCCCGCCAGATGCTTCGGCTGGCTCGCAACGATGCCGATCGTTTTTTCACCCAGCCTTGCAAACCCGATAACAATGTTTTTCGCAAAAAACGGCTGAATTTCAAAAAAAGACTGCGGATCAGCCAACTCCTTAATTACCGTCCGCACATCATACGGCTTTGTCGTGTCGGCGGGCACGAGACGGTTTAATAATGGTCTGGAGGCCTCTTTCTCAGGTAGCGGCGCTGCTGTCTGGCCATTCAGCGGCAAATAAGACAGCAGTTTTTTCACTCCTGTCAGAACCTCCCTCTCCGTATGTCCGGAAAAGTGGGCGTTTCCGCTGACGGCATTATGTATTCCCGCTCCACCTAAGCTCTCCGCATCAACCTGTTCTCCTGTCACTTTTTCAATTACCTTCGGCCCGGTAATAAACATCCGGCCGGTCTGTTCAGCCATAAATATAAAATCTGTGAGTGCCGGAGAATACACAGCGCCTCCAGCGCACGGCCCTAAAATAACCGATATTTGCGGAATGACTCCGGAGTATAAGACATTTCGGTAAAATATGTGACCGTATCCATCTAATGATACCACACCCTCTTGAATTCTCGCACCACCTGAGTCATTCAGCCCGATAATCGGCGCCTTATTTTTCGCAGCTAGATCCATCAGTGCGCAGATTTTTTTGGCGTGGGTTTCGCCAAGCGCCCCGCCGAATACTGTGAAGTCTTGCGCAAATACATATACAGAGCGGCCATCAATTGTGCCGTACCCTGTCACGACTCCATCCCCTAACATACGCTGTTCTCTTGTTAACACTTGACTTTCCATGAAAGGATTCAACTCGATAAAGCTGTCCTGATCAAGAAGAAACGTGATCCTTTCCCGAGCGGTGAGCTTTCCCTTTTGCCGCTGCTGAGCCAGCTTTTCATGTCCTCCGCCTTGTTCTGCCTGCCTGCGTCTCGTGTATAAATGATCAATATGCTCATTCATGTTCAACGGTTTGGACTCCTTTCGGCTCGCATAGCTCTACAAGAATGCCATTTGTTTCCCGCGGAGAAAGAAATGCGATCTTTTTCCCATTAGCTCCCTGTCTTGGATACTTGTCAATCAATTGAACTTGCCGGTCAGACAATGCTTGCAGCTGTTCAGATAAGCCGGTGCACAAAAACGCAACATGATGCAGCCCCTGCCCTTTCTTCTCCAAAAACAAACGGACGGGGCTGTCAGGTGTCAACGGTTCTATCAGCTCCAGCTTGACGCTTCCCGCTTGAAAAAAAGCAACATTCACCTTTTGCTCTTCAACCGTTTCTTGATGAAGAAACGCAAGCCCCAATATATCTTCATAAAAGCTTCTCGCTTCTTCTATCGAAAAAACAGCTATCCCAATATGGTCAAGCCTGTTCATTTTCATCCCTGCCTTCCGTCAATAGATATCGCTTGTCCGCCCTTTCAAAACACGCTAAAATATAGACAGATTGTCTAAGGAGTGAAATCATGTCTCAAAAACTGATGAAAAGCGTTTTAATCGTGATTTTGGGAGTTTTTATTCTTTCAACTGTACTCTCAGGAATCGTCATGTTTTTCTAACGATAAAAAAGCAGGCAACCTTATTGATTAGGAACATCCTGCTTTTTTATCAGAGCTTTATGCTCGATAGCAATCTCTTCAAAAGAGCGGGAGTCGTCCGTAATCAGCACTCTCGTACCCACCGGAATCGTTCGAAACAGATGAACGACCTCATCGTTATGCATACGTATACAGCCGTTAGACACAAATTTCCCTATTGATTCTTCCCGGTTTGTCCCATGAATTCCGTAAATCCGCCCGTCTGTTCCTTTCGCGTCAAATCCGATCCATCTTGCCCCAAGCGGGTTGTCAGGAGATCCTCCTTCTATATTTTTCTTTCTGTAGTAAGGATTCGCCGCTTTTACTGTTACCGAAAATTCCCCTTCAGGCGTCAGATCGTCTGTTTTTCCGGTCGCCACGCTGTACACCCCTTCTACTTTGTTGTCCAAGATGACAGCCAGTTCGTTTGTTCTCTTGTTGACAATGACATAAGGATCCCCCGGCAGCGGGTTTTCGCCAAGCGGCCAAATCGGTGAAATCATCATCATAAAAATTGAACATAAGAAAAAACGCATAAGCTCCTCCTTTTTCATTAGGTTGACCAATGAAGGAAGAGCTCATGCGAATCATGCGAGTGATTTTTGCGCTTTTATTCCTTTAAAATAGCTTTTGATCACTAAATATTGTTCCATTTCGCCGAGTAGATGGAAGAGAGCGGCTCGTGCTTCAAATTCCTCTCTTGTCGCTGGAAGCGGCATCTCCTCAAATTCTTTTCTCATGTCAGCAAGTCTTTTCAGAAATTTGTGCGCCGTATTTCCCGGGTGTATCGCTTCCCGCAAATCATGAATAAATTCAGCGATCATTTTTCCCTGATCTACTGTAATGGAGATGGAAGTCACTTTAGGGAGAAGGCGTTCAATAATTTCAAATTGCTTTTCTCTCATTTTAAAATAATGATAATGCAGATTTTCGTAGCGCAGAATGTGGTTTTGCACATCTCGGTACGCCAGGTTTTTCGCCTCCGTAATGAGCTGGTGTGTTTCCGGAATTTCCTTTCCAGTCCAATCTTGCTCACCAGTTAACAAATACCGCTCTATTTCTGCAAAAATGACAGCAAAGTTATCCTCTATCTTTTTGCGATAGGCAATCAGCTTCCGGTCAAGGCTCGGCATATACAAGTTCATCAAAAGAGCGACACCGATACCAACCGTAATTAACTGAACTTCATTCCAAATGAAAGCAAGCGTAATGCCGCCGGACATGTATAAATGAAGGATAATAACGGAACTGGTAACGATCCCCTCGTTAATTTTTAACAGAACCGTTATCGGAATGAATATCAAGAGAAGCGCTCCGATAACAAACGGATGATAGCCAATCAGCTCGAAAAAGAGATAAGAAAAAAGAATTGCCAGACAGCATGCGGCAAAGCGGGCCCACGACGCCTGAAGCGACCGTTTTTGTGTGATTTGAATGCACAAAATGGTGATGATTCCTGCTGATGCGAAGTTTTGCAAATGCAATAGCTGGCTTATATAAATAGCCAAAGCTGTTCCAAGCGCGGTCTTTATTGTGCGGTAACCAATTTTAAACATGTCGGACTCCATTTCTATTTGTTTCTTCAATAAAAAAGAAGAAGCTTTAGCCTTCTTCTTTTTTTCTATATTCTATAATATTTTCTCTAAAAAGTCCTGCGCTCTTTTGGATTTTGGCGAAAGAAAAAATTCTTTCGGATTGCCGTCCTCGACAATCATTCCTTGGTCCATAAACAGCACTCGGTCTGCCACTTCTTTAGCGAAGCCCATTTCATGTGTGACAATCACCATAGTCATGCCGGTTTCGACCAGCTCTTTCATAACCTGGAGCACTTCCTTAACCATCTCCGGATCAAGTGCAGAGGTCGGTTCGTCAAACAGCATGATTTCCGGATTCATTGCAAGAGCCCGGGCGATAGCGACACGCTGTTTTTGCCCGCCAGACAAGCGGTTTGGATAGTCATTTTTCTTTTCAAACAAACCGACTTTGCGGAGCAGCTCTTCAGCTTTTTCCTGTGCAGCCTGTTTTGATTCTTTTTTGACATTAACAGGCGCGTACATGATATTTTCGAGAACCGTTTTGTGCGGAAAGAGATGAAAATGCTGAAAAACCATCCCGATGTTTTCCCGTACCTTTAATGTGTTGGTTTTCGGCTTCGTGATCTCGTTGTCTTTGATTGTTATGGTTCCGCCGTTAGGTTTTTCCAACAGGTTTAAACAGCGAAGGAACGTTGATTTGCCTGAGCCTGAAGGGCCGATGACGGCAACAACCTCACCTTCAGCGATTGTTGTTGAAATGTTTTTTAATACTTCGTGTTTCCCAAATGATTTTGACAGCTTTTCAACCTTAATCATTGGATTTCAGCTTCCTTTCTACAGCCTTGCCGATAAACGTTAAAATCAGGACAAGCACATAATAAATCAATCCGGCGATAATGAGCGGCTCAAGGTAATTGTAAGTGGCGGCGCCAGCTTGATAAGCGCGTCTCATGACATCACCAAGCCCGATGACGGTGACGATCGCCGATTCTTTTGTTAACGTGATTAATTCATTCACAATTGCAGGTGATATATTTTTGAAGGCCTGCGGCAACAGCAGATCCTTCATCATTTTGCCGTACGGGACACCCAGTGCGACAGCCGCCTCTTTTTGCCCTTTATCAATGGCGTTGATTCCGGCTCTGATAATTTCCGATACATAAGCGGCGGAATTCAATGACAATGCGACTACCGCAGCCCAAAACTGGTCAATTTGAAAGCCGAGCAGCTGAGGAAGCCCGAAATAGACAATCATAAGCTGCAGCACTAAAGGCGTACCGCGGAACACTGATGTATAAAAATCAGCGATCCAGATCAGAGGGCGGAACGTGCTGATCTTGCATAAGCTTAGCACAATACCCAGTATAAGTCCGATAATGGCTGATACGATGACAATTTTCAAAGTAATCGCTAAGCCTTCTAATATAAAAGGAATTTGGGGGATCGTTGCTGAAAAATCCAAATTCATAGTCTTTGTCTCCTTTTCTTACAGGAAAAAAGATTTCCTATTCAATAAAAAGGCTCAACGAAAAGTTGAGCCGCTTTTTTTTACTTCTCGCCAGTGAACCATTTCTTCTTCAATTTCTCGAGCTCTCCGTTATCTTCCATTTCCTTGAGTGCTTTATTGAATTTGTCTGTCAGTTCACTGTCCTTTCTGAAAGCAATCGCTGAACCGGCTTCCTCCGCTTTCGCATCAGGAATCACGAAGCCTTGCAGGTCGTCATTTGATTTGAAATACCCTTCTGCTACCATGTCTTCGATAATCGCGGCATCAAAGCGGTCAGATTTGATTTCCTGCACCAAATCAGAAATTCTGTTGCGGTCTTCTGTTTTAAAAGCATATTCCGGAGAAAGCTCTTTCCCCTTCTCTTCCTGAATGGAGCCAAGCTGAACGCCGACTGTTTTTCCTTTCAGATCTTTTAAAGACTTAATGCCGCTGTCTTTTTTGCTGACAATCATATGGTTCGCTGTGTAGTACACATCGGAAAAATCAACTTGTTTTTTACGATCAGGCGTCGGTGTCATTCCGGACAGAACCAGATCCACCTGTTTTGATTTCAGCGCTGTGATTAAACTGTTGAAGTCCATATCCTGCACTTCAATTTCGTAGCCAGTCTTCTTCGCAAGCGCTTTTGCCAAATCTACATCAAAGCCGACAATATTATCGCCTTCCTTATATTCAAACGGTTTGTAATCCGCCGAAGTGCCCATAATTAACTTTTTCTTGCCGCCTTCAGAACCTGAATTGCTTGAGCCGCAAGCCGATAATGCAAAAGTGATGCAGGCAGTTATAAGTAATAAGAGCCATTTTTTCATGATCCATTTCCCCCATATTCATTACTTTTAGTGCATTTGAATATTTATTCGTTAATTTGTATTTTAAACAGTTTCTTATTTTTATGCAATACTATTTTCAAAAATTATCTTTAAGCTTATTTTCCCAGCAATCTCTTTTTGATATTACTAGATAAAAATAGATTCATTGTACAACTGCATTGAATAAACTTTTAATATTTATTCATATCCCTTTGGAATTTTGTGCATAAAAAAACCGGGGCCGCTTAGGCACCCGGGGTGTTCGTCTTATACTTCTTCACAATATTCTTCAAAGGCTTCCTGCAGCTTTGCCACAACTGCCATCGGCTCATGGCCTTCAATTTCATGGCGTTCCACCATTTTCATGATTTTTCCGTCTTTCAAAATCGCAAAGGACGGAGAAGATGGCGGATATCCTTCAAAATAGTCACGAGCACGCGCTGTCGCTTCTTTATCCTGTCCGGCAAAGACGGTAACGAGCTGATCAGGTCTTTTATCATAGTGAACGGAATGGTATGCGGCCGGTCTTGCAATTCCCCCGGCGCATCCGCAAACAGAGTTTACCATGACTAACGTCGTTCCTTTTTTCGTAAGTGCCTCATCCACCTCTTCAGCAGTTTTCAGCTCGGTATATCCGGCAGCTGTAATTTCTTGTCTCGCTTGGCGGACAATGTCATTCATAAATAAATTAAAGTCCATGTTCAATGAAGACCTCTCCTTTTTCATCATCTGTTCTTATGATAGCAAGGAAACGTCCATATCGGCAAATGACATTGCTTGGCCGCACACTTTTTTTGCTCTCCGTTTACAGCTTACAGAAAAAGGGGATTATATAACCAGATGTAAAATAAAGGAGCAGTTTTGTATGAGCCACCGGAAAGCATTACTGATTCATAACGGAAATGCCGGCAACAAAAATACAGAAAAAGCATTAGGGGCTGTGGTGCCGGTTTTATCACAATCTTTAGATGAGGTGATCATTAGACAAACAAAGAAAAAGGATGATGCGTATCATTTTTGCCAATCCATTGATGATTCTGTCGACACCGTCTTTATTCTCGGCGGCGACGGCACGGTCCACCAATGCATAAACGGCATCAGTGCTTTAGAAAGAAAGCCCGCGGTCGGAATTTTGCCCGGCGGCACGTGCAATGACTTTTCAAGAGTGCTGGGCATCCCTCAAAATCTCGCAAAGGCGGCGGAAGCGCTTGTATCAGGAAAAAAAACAAGCGTAGATGTATGTCAGATGAACGAGCGCTATTTTTTAAATTTCTGGGGGATTGGCTTGATTACAGAAACATCGAATCAAATTAACGAAACGGAAAAAGCATTATTGGGAAAAATCAGCTATTTTACAAGTGCATTGCGTACCGTCTCATCTGCCGGATCGTTTCCGATGACCTTAAAAATTGATGGAAAAGAAATTAAAGAAGAAGCCGTTATGCTGCTTGTCATGAACGGACAATACATTGGTACGAACCGAATTCCCCTGCCGGATGCCAGTATAGAAGACGGCTTACTCGATATCCTCATTTGCCGCAACACCAACCTCTCCGCATTGCGGGAGCTGATGAGCATGGAACAGGGCACAATTGATCGTTTTACCGGAGAGCTGTCCTATATTCAGGCCTCCCGTATCGAAATTGAAACAGACACTGTCAAAAAAGCTGATACAGATGGAGAAGTCTATACTCATACGCCTGCGGTGATTCAAGTGCTGCCGCAGCACATTGATATGCTTGTCCCGTCCAATGAATAACGATAAGGATCGAACACTGTTAGAAAGATTTTGTAAATCCGTTGACTCTCCCCTAAGAGGAGGGCTTACAGTATAAGAGATACACTTTCGAAAAAGGGGAAGTCACATGGAGAAACAAAATATCACTTTAATGATATTATTAACAAATTTATTTATTGCTTTTTTAGGAATCGGGCTTGTGATTCCGGTAACGCCTACCATTATGAATGAATTGCATTTATCGGGTACCGCGGTCGGCTATATGGTTGCCTGCTTTGCTGTTACACAGCTTATTGTATCACCAATAGGCGGACGATGGGTTGACCGCTTCGGACGTAAAATCATGATCGTGATCGGTCTGTTGTTCTTTAGTGTTTCGGAGTTTTTATTCGGCATCGGAAAAACAGTTGAGATTTTATTTATATCCCGTATGCTTGGCGGAATCAGCGCAGCCTTCATTATGCCCGGGGTCACGGCTTTTATTGCAGATATCACGACCATTAAAACACGTCCGAAAGCGCTCGGTTATATGTCAGCTGCTATTTCTACAGGCTTTATTATCGGCCCAGGCATCGGGGGATTTTTAGCGGAAATCCATTCCCGCCTGCCATTTTTCTTTGCGGCAGCCTTTGCATTGTTAGCAGCCATTTTATCAATGCTCACGCTGCGCGAGCCGGAACGAAACCCTGAAAATCAGGACATAAAAGGGCAGAAGACAGGCTTCAAACGGATTTTTGCCCCTATGTATTTCATTGCTTTTCTCATTATCTTGATTTCATCTTTTGGTTTAGCGTCATTTGAATCTTTATTTGCGTTATTCGTTGACCATAAATACGGATTTACAGCCAGCGACATTGCCGTCATGATTACAGGAGGAGCGATTGTTGGCGCCATTACGCAAGTCGTCTTATTCGACCGCTTTACAAGGTGGTTTGGCGAAATCCACTTAATTCGGTATAGCTTAATTCTCTCGACGAGTCTTGTATTCTTGATGACAATCGTGAATTCTTATGTTTCAATTCTGCTGGTTACAGTCACCGTATTTGTCGGATTTGATCTCATGCGGCCGGCGGTAACGACTTATCTGTCAAAGATTGCGGGAAATGAACAGGGGTTTGCCGGCGGTATGAATTCAATGTTTACAAGTATCGGCAATGTTTTCGGGCCTATTATCGGCGGAATGCTGTTCGATATCGATGTAAACTATCCATTCTACTTTGCAACGGTAGCTTTAGCCATAGGCATTGCGCTGACCATTGCTTGGAAAGCGCCTGCACATCTTAAAGCCAGCACGTGATAAAAAGCGTATTCTTTGTGTACTGCAAAGAATGCGCTTCTTTATTATACTGATCATAGAAGGAGTGATGGCATGAAGGAGTCGTATTACTCAATTGGAGAAGTTTCAAAACTGGCAAACGTGTCGATTAAAGCGCTCCGTTATTACGATAAAATTGATTTATTTAAACCCGCCTATGTCAATCCGGATACAAGCTACCGCTATTATACAGATTCCCAGCTCATTCATCTGGATTTGATCAAATCATTGAAATATATCGGCACACCTTTAGAAGAGATGAAAAAGGCACAGGACTTAGAGATGGAAGAACTGTTTGCTTTTTATACAGAGCAGGAGAAGCAAATCAGGGAGAAATTAGACTTTTTATCAGCATTGGAGCAAACCATTTCGTTGGTGAAAAAGCGGATGAAACGGCAGATGGAATATCCCGCGCTCGGCGAGGTGTTTGTTTTAGATGAAGAAGAAACCCGCATCATTCAGACAGAGGCAGAGGGAATCGGGCCTGAAAACGTGCTCAATGCCTCCTACAGCAAATTAAAAAAATTTATCGAATCAGCAGATGGATTTACGAACAATAGCTACGGCGCTACTTTCTCATTTCAGCCGTACACCAGCATTGATGAAATGACTTACCGTCATATCTTTACGCCTGTATTGACGAATAAACAAATTTCTTCCATTACGCCAGATATGGAAATCACAACGATCCCTAAAGGCAGATATGTTTGTATCGCATATAACTTTTCACCTGAGCATTATTTTCTCAACTTACAGAAGCTTATCAAGTATATCACAGACCGCCAATTAACAGTTGTCAGTGATGTTTACGAGTTAATCATACCGATTCATTACTCACCGAAAAAACAAGAAGAATACCGGGTCGAAATGAAAATTCGAATCGCTGAATAATGTTGCATAGAAAAAGAGCATTTTTTGAAGTTATGTGTCAAAAAATGCTCTTTTTGCTTATTTAGTAAACAGATGTTTTTTCGTCAATCGATTCTAAAATTTGTTTCACTCGTCTCAGGAATCGCCCGCACACAAGGCCGTCAAGCACTCTGTGATCCAAGGACAGGCACAGATTGACCATGTCTCTGACAGCAATCATGCCATGATCCATGACAACCGGGCGTTTGACGATGGATTCCACTTGAAGAATCGCAGCCTGAGGGTAGTTGATAATGCCCATCGACTGTACAGATCCGAACGAACCTGTATTGTTGACGGTAAACGTTCCTCCCTGCATGTCGTCTGCTGAAAGTTTTCCGTCTCTTACTTTTTTGGCAAGGTCAGTAATTTCTCTCGCAATGCCTTTAATTGTTTTTTCATCAGCGTTTTTAATCACCGGAACAAATAAAGAATCCTCTGTCGCAACCGCTATTGAAATATTGATATCCTTTTTCTGAATAATCTTGTCGCCCGCCCACATACTATTCATTTGCGGAAATTCTTTTAACGCCTGAGCGACCGCTTTGACGAAAAAGGCGAAGAACGTTAAATTAAACCCTTCTGTCTTCTTGAATGAATCTTTTATACTGTTGCGGTATGCCACCATATTTGTGACGTCGACTTCCATCATCGTCCAAGCATGCGGAATTTCTGTTTTGCTTCGTTTCATATTGGAAGCAATTGCTTTTCTTACGCCTGTGACAGGGATTTCTTTATCTCCGGCTGCAGACGCAGGATATGAAATCTCTTCCTTCGGCTCTGGTTTTGGTGCAGACTCAGGTGCAGGAGCTGCTGTTTTCGGCTTCTCAGGCCGTTCTTGCACGCCGCCTGTCTCAATGATACGCTGAATATCTTTTCGCGTAATGCGGCCGCCGGCACCAGTTCCTGTCACTTGATTAAGATCAATGCCGTGCTCTCCGGCTAAACGGAGTACAGCTGGCGAGTAGCGCTTTTTATTTGGCTGACTGGCTGCTTCGGCACTTTCTGCAGCAGGCGTCTCAGCAGCTTCTGATGCCACTGGCTGCTCTTGTTTTTGTTCAGCCGGATTCGCGCCTTCTGTTTCGATTTTGCAAATCACTTCTCCGACTTGCAGGGTCTGGCCTTCTTCACCCACAAGCTCTGTTATCGTCCCGGTAAAAGAAGACGGAACCTCTGCATTTACTTTATCTGTCATGACTTCCGCTATCGGATCGTACTTGTTCACTTTATCACCGGGGGAGACAAGCCATTTGCTGATCGTCCCCTCTGTCACGCTTTCTCCAAGCTGCGGCATCGTCATTTGTTCAATTGCCATGATTGTATCCTCCTTACGTCTTTAAAACTCCGCTAATTCTCTCATCGCCGCTTCCACTTTATCAGGGTTGACCATAAAGTATTTTTCCATTGTCGGCGCATAAGGCATAGCCGGAATATCAGGACCTGCAAGCCGTTTGATCGGCGCATCTAAGTCGAAGAGACAATGCTCGGATATAATCGCAGCCACCTCACTCATGATGCTGCCTTCTTTTGTATCTTCTGTGACCAAAAGGACCTTTCCAGTTTTGGATGCGGCTTCGATGATTGCTTCTTTATCAAGCGGGTAAACCGTTCTTAAATCCACCACATGTACTGAGATGCCATCTTTTTCGAGACGTTCTGCAGCCTGTAACGCGAAGTGGACACACAGGCCATATGTGATTACCGTGATGTCGTCGCCTTCCCGTTTTACATCAGCCTTGCCGATTGGCAGGACATAATCATCTGCCGGAACCTCTCCTTTTATCAGGCGGTAGGCGCGCTTGTGCTCAAAAAACAGCACCGGATCTTCATCACGAACTGCGGCTTTTAAGAGTCCTTTCGCGTCATATGGCGTTGAAGGCATGACAATTTTCAGTCCGGGCTGATTGGCGAAAATCGCTTCGACTGATTGAGAATGATAAAGGGCCCCGTGTACGCCTCCGCCGTATGGCGCTCTGACAACAATCGGACAGCTCCAGTCATTGTTGCTGCGGTAGCGGATTTTAGCGGCTTCAGAAATGATTTGGTTGACCGCTGGCATAATAAAATCAGCAAATTGCATTTCGGCAATCGGTCTCATGCCGTACATAGCCGCTCCGATACCGACTCCGGCGATCGCTGATTCAGCAAGCGGCGTATCCATAACACGCTCTTCTCCAAATTGTTCGTACAGGCCGGCTGTGGCTTTAAATACACCGCCTTTTTTTCCTACATCTTCCCCAAGAACGAAAACGCGAGGATCTCGTTCCATTTCTTCTTTCATCGCCAAATTGATCGAATCAATATATGACATTACTGACATTTGTTCTTCCTCCCTACTTCGCATACACATAATCAAGCGCTGACTCAGGAGCTGCATAAGGGGCGTTCTCCGCTTCATCCGTCGCTTCGTTGATGATTGCCATGATTTCATCCAGCATGGTTTGTTCTGTCTCATCGGACAGCAGGCCTGTTTCCTTTAAGTAAGCTTGATAAGTAAGCAGGGGATCACTTTTTTTCGCTTCCTCTACTTCTTCACGGCCTCTGTAGCTGCTGTCATCGTCATCACTGGAATGCGGTGTAAGGCGGTAAGAAATGGTTTCAATTAATGTCGGGCCTTCTCCTCTTCGCGCCCGTTCGCGTGCTTCTTTAACCGCTTGATAAACTTCCAGCGGATCATTTCCATTCACAGTTACGCCAGGCATCCCATAGCCTACGGCACGGTCGGAAATGTTCTCACATGCAACTTGCTTATCGTAAGGCACTGAGATTGCGTATTTGTTGTTTTCACACATGAAAATAACCGGCAGCTTATGGACAGCGGCAAAGTTTGCCCCTTCATGGAAATCACCTTGGTTTGAAGAGCCTTCACCAAATGTAACAAAGGCTGCGATATCCTTTTTCTCCATACGTCCCGCCAGCGCAATTCCGACTGCGTGCGGCACTTGCGTTGTCACTGGAGATGATCCCGTCACGATGCGGTTTTTCTTTTGTCCAAAATGCCCCGGCATCTGGCGGCCTCCTGAGTTCGGATCTGCTGCTTTGGCAAACCCGGACATCATTAAGTCCTTTGCTGTCATGCCAAACGCCAGCACGACACCCATATCTCTGTAGTACGGCAGTACATAATCCATTTCACGATCAAGAGCGAAAGCCGCTCCTACCTGTGCTGCTTCCTGTCCTTGGCAAGAGATCACGAATGGAATTTTGCCAGAGCGGTTTAACAGCCACATTCTTTCATCGATTTTTCTTGCTAACAGCATGGTTCTATACATATCAACGGCTTCCTGATCAGTCAGCCCTAGTGCTTGATGTCGGTTTGTACTCATTCAAGCCCCTCCTTTATGCTTTTAAAAATGAATGGCTTTGCCGTCTGCGGCAAGCGCTGCTTCTCCAATTGCTTCAGAAAGCGTCGGATGCGGGTGAATCGTTTGTCCGACCTCCCACGGCGTCGCATCCAGCACTTTGGCAAGACCAGCTTCTGAAATCATGTCGGTGACATGCGGGCCGATCATATGCACGCCGAGAATATCATCCGTATCATGATCCGCAACGATTTTTACAAATCCGTCGCTTTCACCGTATACAAGCGCTTTTCCAATTGCCATAAATGGGAATTTGCCGATCTTGACATTATGCCCATTCTCCTTTGCCTCTTCTTCGGTTAAGCCGACACTGGCAGCTTCCGGGCTAGAGTAGATGCACTTCGGTACAAGCGTTGGATCAAGCGGATGCGGATTGAGACCTGCAAAATGCTCAACGGCAATGATTCCTTCATGTGATGCAACATGGGCTAACTGAAGGCCCCCGATCACGTCTCCGATTGCATAAATATGAGATTCCTTCGTTTGGCAGTTTTCATTGACTGAAATGACGCCATTTTCAGTGACAATATCGGTGTTTTCTATGCCGATGCCTTCGATATTTGCCTGTCTGCCGATGGAAACGAGCATTTTTTCAGCAGAGTAGGTAACGGTTTCTCCGTCTTTTTCCGCTTGTATGCTGATGTCGTCTGATGTTTTTGCCATTGTGTCAGGCAGCACTTTTGCCCCTGTAACGAACTGAATGCCTTTTTTCTTAAGAAGACTTTCCATTTCTTTTGAAATGTCTTGATCTTCAGTCGGCAATATGCGGTCTGCGTATTCAATAACCGTTACCTTCACGCCAAAATCATGAAGCATAGATGCCCATTCGATACCGATAACGCCTCCGCCGACGATGATGATCGATTTTGGCAGCTCTTCCATTTGGAGAGCCTCATCTGAAGTCAATACATGCTTGCCGTCCGCTTCAAGGCCCGGAAGCATTCTCGGTCTTGATCCTGTTGCAATGATGACTTGTTTCGGGATCAGCATGTCATTTTCTTCGCCATTTCCCCGCTCAACAGAAATCGTTCCCGGCATCGGAGAGAAGATTGACGGTCCGAGGATACGGCCATATCCGTTATACACGTCGATTTTTCCTTTTTTCATTAAATGATTCACACCTGCTGCAAGCTTATCAACAACAGCTTGCTTACGCTGCTGCACTTTTTCAAAGTTGAGGGACACGCCTTCCGTTTCCACTCCGAATTGGTCGGCTTCACGAGCAGTCCGATATACCTCTGCACTTCTAAGCAGCGCTTTACTCGGGATACAGCCTTTATGGAGACATGTTCCCCCGAGCTTTTCCTTTTCAACAACGGCTGTTTTTAAGCCGAGCTGAGCGGCTCTGATCGCCGCAACATAACCGCCGGTACCGCCGCCCAGAATGACTACGTCATACTCAGTTGCCATGATGACTCACTCCTGTCTGTCTATTCAATACGATATTGTTTGGATTGCTCTTCGCCCAGCAATACCCTGAGCGCCCCTTGGGCCAGAGACTGCAGTTCATTTTCTCCCGGATAGACTAAAACGTCTGAAATCCAATCTATGTATGATCTGATACTGGAAACAAAGCTTTTGCCGTACGCAAGGCCTCCCGTCAGCACAATCGCTTCAACTTCGCCTTTTAATGCCGCGCTGGCTGCTCCGATTTCCTTTGCTACCTGATACGCCATAGCATCAAAAATGAAGCGGGCTTTTTCATCGCCACCCTGAATCATCTGTTCCACTTTTACTGCGTCATTCGTACCGAGATAGCCGAAAAGCCCGCCGGTGCCCACCAGTTTTTTCATGATTTCTTCTTTTGTATACTGTCCTGAAAAACATAAATCCACAAGATCTCCCGCAGGCACTGTTCCTGCACGTTCAGGACTGAATGGCCCCTCTCCGTGAAGACCGTTATTGACATCGACCACTCGCCCGTGGTCATGGACGCCAATTGTAATACCGCCGCCCATATGGGTAATAATCATTTTCATGTTCTCATATCGTTTGCCAAGAGAGGCTGCCGCCTTACGGGCGACAGCTTTTTGGTTTAACGCATGAAAAATGCTTTTCCGTTCAATCTCAGGCATGCCTGAAATTTTTGCGAGCACTGACATTTCGTCTACGACAACAGGGTCGACGATATACGAAGGGATATTCAGGCCGTCAGCGATTTCACGCGCGATAATGCCGCCGAGATTAGAAGCATGCTGGCCGGCGTAGCCGCTTTTCAAGTCCTCAATCATGTCATCGTTCACTTCGTAAGTTCCGCCTTCAATCGGCCGGAGAAGGCCGCCTCTGGCGCAGACTGCATCAAACTTTGAGATATTGATTCCCTGTTCATGAAGCGTTTCGAGAATATGGTGTTTGCGAAATTCATACTGATCAATAATATGGTCAAATCGCTGCAGCTCTTCTATGTTGTGTCTCAATGTTTTTTCAAAAATGCTTCGTTCGTTATGAAAAACACCGATTTTCGTTGAAGTTGAGCCTGGATTAATTGTGAGAATGCGTTTTTCATCATGTAGCACTTTCATAACCTCCAGATCAATTTCTTAACGTCTGCTTAATACACTGTGGCCGTTTTGCAAAAACTGGCTTCTTGAGCGGCGCATGCGTTCAATCCGTTCCTCTGCCAAGCGGTCAGCCGCTAAATACGTCGGAATGCCGTCACGCTGAGAAATTTCAAGTACACGCTCAATATTGCCGTAAATGCCTTCAACTTTCTTCAATGCGCGTTCCGCATTATAGCCGTAAAGCTCATCTGCAACGTTGATGACGCCGCCAGCGTTAATGACATAATCCGGCGCGTAAACGATGCCCATTTCATGAATTTGATCGCCATGACGTGTTTCTTTTAATTGGTTGTTCGCTGCACCCGCGATGACTTTCGCCTTCAGCTGTTTAATAGTGTCGTCGTTGATTGTCGCACCAAGGGCACACGGCGCATAAATATCGCAGTCTTGTGAATAAATCTCTTCCGGATCAACCGCACGGGCGCCAAAATCTTCAACTGCGCGCTGTACTGATTGTTTGTTGATATCCGTAACGATTAAGTTTGCCCCTTCCTCATGCAGGTGGCGGCATAGGTTGTAGGCTACGTTCCCTACACCCTGCACAGCGATCGTTTTCCCTTCAAGAGAGTCAGTTCCAAAAGCAGCTTTAGCGGCTGCTTTCATTCCTCTGTACACCCCGTACGCTGTAACTGGAGATGGATTTCCAGAAGAGCCGAAAGCAGGAGAAATTCCTGTGACATAGTCTGTTTCATCATGAATGATGTCCATATCCTCAACTGTTGTGCCCACATCTTCAGCTGTAATGTATCTGCCGTTCAGTCCTTGAATATAGCGGCCAAACGCGCGGAACATTTCTTCATTTTTGTCTTTTCGCGGATCGCCGATAATCACTGTTTTTCCGCCGCCAAGGTTTAAGCCTGCTGCCGCGTTTTTATAGGTCATGCCTCTTGCCAGTCTGAGCGCGTCTTCAATCGCCGCTTCTTCATTCTCATATGTCCACATTCTCGTTCCGCCAAGCGCCGGACCGAGCGTTGTATCATGAATCGCGATAATCGCTTTTAAGCCTGATTGTTCATCTTGGCAGAACACCAATTGTTCGTAATCGTATTTCTCCATATATTTAAAAAGTTCCATGTTCGTTCCTCCTAATGTGTGTATTCTTCAGATGCGCATATTGCCAGCGCAATGGAATACAGTTTATTTTCAGCGGAGTCCGCTCTGCTCGTTAAGGCAATCGGCGCTTTTGCTCCTGTAATTACAGCCGCCACGCTGGCCTTCGCAAAATAAATCAGTGATTTATATAAAATATTGCCGGCCTCAATTGTTGGGACGAGAAGGATATCAGCGCTGCCCGCTACATCTCCCGAAATCTTTTTCTGGGCTGCGGCAATTTGTGATACTGCGTTATCCAAAGCAAGCGGTCCATCAACAATGCAGCCTTTGATTTGGCCTCTTTTATACATTTGAGCAAGAGCAGCTGCATTCACTGTCGCTTCCATTTTCGGGTTCACCGTTTCGACTGCTGCCAGAGCTGCTGCTTTTGGCATATTGTTCCCTACTGCGTGGGCCACATGAACGGCATTTTGCAAAATCTGCCGAAGCTCTTCCAGCGAAGGAGCAATATTCATTGCCGAATCTGTCACAAACATCAATCTGTCAAAGTCCGGTATATCAAACACAGCCACGTGGGAAAGGACACTGGATGACCGAAGCCCCTCCTGTCTGTTCAACACCGCTTTAAGCAAAACAGAAGTCGGCACATTGCCTTTCATTAAAACATCCGCTGATTTGTGATGCACAGCACGAACCGCTAATTTTGCCGATTCCTCAGGCGTATCGGCATGAACGATTTCCACTTGATGCCCTTGCATAGATGCTGTCAGATCGTTCAGTTTTTTGCTGTCGCCCGTTAACAAAAAACGGGCGGATAGATGCTCGGCTGCCAGCTTTACTGCCCGGATCACTTCCTCATCCTCAGCATGGGCAACCGCAATGGTCTTGTTTTTGTACATCGACGCTTTGCCGATTAAATCTTTCAGCTTCATCTGTTACCACCTTTCTTATTTCGACTCCGCCTTTTATTATGCAAGTTCCATGCCAGCTCCTCACCTTGCTGTCATACCAGATGTATTGAAAAATCCGTGCAGATGCTTGCGTTTATTCTGCAAATTATTGCATGCCTTCATTTGCAAGGCCGTATTTATCCATTTTGTAATATAAATTCCGTATGCTGACACCGAGGGCTTTCGCTGTTTTTGTCCGGTTAAAATGATGCTTTTCGAGCGTTTGCTGGATCAAATGCGCTTCAAATTTCTCTACTGCGACAGACAGCTTTTCGCCTTCAATATCCGGAAAATCAAAACCTGTCCCCTGCTCTGTATCACTTTCTTTTTGTTCAAGTTCGAAAACAGGCAAGTGATCTTTTTCAATCCATTCCATATGCGGATTTAGAAAAATCATGGCTCGTCCAAGGACATTTTCCAGCTCGCGGACATTCCCAGGCCAATGGTACGCGGATAAGGCACGCACGGCTTGCTGTGAGAGCCCCTTTACATTCCTGCCGTAATCCCGGTTGATCTTTTGGATAAGCCTGACGCTTAATGCCTCAATGTCCTCCAGCCGCTGCCGTAAAGGCGGGATGGAGATGGGATAGCGGTTGATCCTGTAATACAGGTCTTCGCGGAACGTTCCATCCGCCATCGCCTTTTCGATATTTACATTTGTCGCCGCGATTACTCTGACATTGACAGGGATCGCTTTCGTGCCGCCCACTCTGACGATTTCTTTCTCTTGAAGGACGCGGAGCAATTTCGCCTGCATATTTTGTGTCAGCTCACCGATTTCATCTAAGAAAATACTGCCGTTATTGGCTTCTTCAAATAAGCCCTTTTTACCGCCTCGCTTCGCTCCTGAAAACGCACCATCCTCATAGCCGAACAATTCAGATTCGAGCAGGTTTTCAGAAAGGGCTGCGCAATTCACGCGAATAAATTTATTGTATTTCCGGTCGCTTTCGTTATGGATGGCATGGGCGAACAGTTCTTTTCCTGTTCCTGATTCCCCGCGCAGCAAAATGGTTGCCGGCGTTTTCGCCCCGAGCTTCGCCTGCTCAAGGGCAACCAGCATTTGCTCGCTTGTGCCGATAATGTCGTCGAAAGTGTATTTCGCTTCAAGCGTGCGAATGATTTGTCTGGCCCGGTTAAGCTCCGCAGTCAGCATTTTAATTTCAGAAACATCATGAATCACACCGACGCTGCCTTTCAAAATCCCGTCTACAATCACCGGCGCTACATTAACGATGACTTCTTTTTCATTGGGGCCGACCTTCATTCTGACACCGCGGACAGGGCGTCTTGTTTCAAGCACCTTTAAGTGCATGCTTTCGCCTTCAGAAATATCAGTATTTGCAGGCTTGCCGATGACTTCTTTTTCAGAAAGCCCCGTCATTTTCGTATATGCTTTATTGATCAAAAGGCCAATACCGTTTTCATCAACGACAGAAATCGCCTCATCGGAGGATTGAATAATCGCCTCCAGCATCGTACGGACCTGCTTTAAATTTGTCACTTCCTCTGCCAGCTCGACAGCATCAGTGATATCTTTAAACACACAAAGCGCCCCGAGCAGACGTCCGCCTTCATCAATAATCGGCAGCCTAGTGGTCACAATTTGCAAATGATCGCCTAAAAGCTGCTTCTGGTTATATTCAGGCTCTCTCGTTTTTAAAATCCGCGGCATCTTTGTGCTCGGAATGACTTCTTTTATCGGTCGCCCGATGACTTCCTCGCGTTTTTTCCCGACCATTTTTTCGGCCATATGGTTAAAGAGAATGATTTCTTCATTGATATCAATGAAAATCATTCCGTCATGAGTGGAATTAAAAATTCTATCGTGTTTATATGTTTGCTCTTTCAGCATTTGAATCAGCTGCTGCTTCTCTTCCATCAGCTGAAAAACGATGTACGCCATTTTTCCCGGCATGACAATGGTCTCTTCATGCTTTTTCTGAAGGAGTTCGTCAAACACGGCTTGGTCGCCGGTGGTATGAATGACGATATCCGGTTTTTGTTGTATGTAAGGTTTCCAATCAGATGAAACGGCAATTCCATACCGTTCTGCTTCTTTCAATCCCGGCGCCTCGGGGTCTTTGTCAACCACGGCAATGATATCTATGACGGCTGTTTTGATCAAAATATGTAATAACGCCGTTCCCCTTTTGCCGGCACCTACAATCAGTACCTTTTGCATCCCGTTACCCCTTTGTATGAAAAAATTTGCACACCTATTTATTCCGTTGCAATAATTTGCACAACCCTATGTTACCACGTTTTCTTCTCTTGACAAAATATTTTTTCCGCTGGACAATAAAGGAAATGAAAAGATAAAGGGGTTTTCTGAGGATGAGCCGACTTCTTGCGCTTTTGATATTAGTCCTCCCCGGCGCCATTTCAGCTTTAGGCATTAAACTGATGAGGGATACACTTTTCGGCCATACGATAAAGCCATTTGCAGCTCTTTGGCTCCAAGGTTTGTCAGGATTCATCTTTTTTGCGTTCGGCCTTTATGTGCTGGCCGGGTTCATTTTATACAGAGACAGAAAACACAATCAAGTCAGCCCGCGATTCAGAAAACGATAGCTGCAAAAAAGCCGGAGAACGCCCCGGCTTTTTTGATCAAAACTATTCGTCAGGCAAAACGGTTTTGGCAATCGTTTTATCTAACGCTTCATAGTCATAGTAAGAAATCGTATCGTACAGTTCTTTTCGTGTTTGCATATCATGCAGGCCTTCTTTTTGCGAGCCGTGCTCCTTAATCAAACCAAACATCCGCTCATAAGCTTTTGCCGCCGCTCGAAGCGATGTGACAGGATAAATCACCATGTGAAACCCCATATCTTCGAATTCATCGGCACGATAATACGGCGTTTTCCCAAACTCGGTCATATTCGCAAGGAGCGGAACGGAGATGCGCTCAGCAAACTGGCGGAATTCGTTCTCCTCCTGAAGCGCTTCCGGGAAAATCGCGTCCGCTCCAGCCTCAATGTAAGCCGCTGACCGTTTCATCGCGGCATCAAGCCCTTCCTGCGCCCTGGCATCAGTACGGGCAACAACGACAAGGGAGGGCGCCGCTTGTTTGATCGCTTTTATTTTTTGCGCCATCTCCTTTATCGGAACAAGCTGTTTGCCATTTAAATGCCCGCATTTTTTCGGAAGCTGCTGGTCCTCTATTTGAACAGCGGCTACTCTGGCTTCTAGCATCTCACGGGCGGTTCGGGCGGCATTTAACACACCGCCAAATCCCGTATCGATATCAACAAGCAGAGGCAGATCTGCTGCACGCACAAGATCCTTGGCCCGATCAGCCATCTCTGCCGACGTGATGATCCCTAAATCAGGAAGCCCCCTGCTGGCTGTATATGCCGCACCAGACAAATAAATAGCAGAAAAACCGGCCTCCTTCGCAAGCAAGGCGGCCATTCCGTCATGGGCGCCGGGAATTTGCAGAATGTCCGGTGCTGACATCAGCTTGCGGAAACGGCCGGCAAGCTCCTCTTGTGACGATTGCTTATTGACGATCCACGACATGACACAAATCCTCCTTTTACATGCAGAACATATCTACAAATTCATTTACGCGCATCGTTTGTAATGTCTCATAGCTGGTACAGTGCTCATAAATGTGTTTGTACTGTTTATCAGAAAAATGGGTTTTGAGATTGGCAGAAAACTTTTCCAGCAGTTTCGGCACTGCCTCGTTTCTTCGAAAACGATGGCCGAGCGGAAATTCACATTCCACCATCTCCGTGCTCGTTCCGTCTTTAAAATGAATTTGAACGGCGTTTGAAATGGAACGCTTGTCGGGTTTCAGGTAATCCTCGGTATATACTTTATTTTCAGTCACTTCCATTTTACCCCGAAGTTTATCTATTCTCGGATCAATCGCTGTTTCAGCCTCATAATGCTGCGCTGTGATATCACCAAAAAGCAAACCGATTGCTGTGATGTATTGAAGGCAGTGATCACGATCTGCCGGATTGTGAAGCGGACCTTTTTTATCAATGATTCGGATAGCGGATTCATGCGTTCTGATGACAACTCGGGCAATCTCATCAATCCGGTCCTTTACCTGCGGATGAAGAATGACAGCACACTCCGCCGCTGTCTGAGCGTGAAATTCCGCAGGATAAGACACTTTAAATAACACATTTTCCATAACATAAGCGTCGAGCGGGCGGGCGAGTTTGATCTCTTGCTTATTGAATAAAACGTCTTGGAAGCCCCATCCCGGTGCGGTCAACGCTGTCGAATAACCCATTTCCCCTTTTAACGCCATCAGCGCCAAATGAACACCTCTGCTCGTTGCGTCTCCTGCCGCCCACGATTTGCGCGAGCCGGTATTCGGTGAATGCCGGTATGTCCTCAAGGCTGCATTGTCAATCCATGCATTCGAAAGCGCATTTTTGATTTCTTCTCTTCCGCCGCCCAAAAGCTTAGCTGCAACAGCAGCTGTCGCAACTTTAACGAACAGAACATGATCAAGGCCAACTCGGTTTAAGCTGTTTTCTAACGCCAGCACACCTTGAATCTCGTGTGCTTTGATCATCATTTCAAGTACGTCTCGTACCGTTAAAGGCTCTTTTCCTTCAGACAGCCTCACTCTCGATACATAATCGGCAACGGCAAGGATTCCTCCAAGATTATCGGACGGATGCCCCCACTCCGCCGCCAGCCACGTATCATTGTAATCGAGCCAGCGGATCATGCAGCCGATATTAAACGCTGCCCTCACAGGATCGAGAACATATGACGTTCCCGGTACTTTGCTCCCATTCGGCACAATCGTTCCGGGAACAATCGGGCCGAGCAGCTTTGTGCATTCGGGATACCGGAGCGCCAAAATCCCGCAGCCCAGCGTATCCAACAACACATGCCCTGCTGTTGTATACGCCTCGGAGCTTGTAATCTCTTTCTCAAGCACATAGTCTGTGATTTCTTCAATGACATGATCCGTTTTCAGCATTCTACCAGTTCCTTTCATCATTTATGATTCGGCCTGATGGCGCGGGCCCATATAGCTGACACGAGGACGGAAAAGGCGGTTATTGGAATGCTGCTCAATTACATGGGCGCATAAACCGGACGTTCTCGCGCTGAAAAAGACAGGCGTATACAAAGGAATCGGTATGCCAAGCATCCAGTACACCGGGGCAGCATAGTAATCCAAATTCGGGTAAAGCCCTTTTTCCTTCTCCATCAGCCGCTCGCCCGCTTCACACATCTCGTATAAACGATAGTCTCCGGCTTTATCGCATAATTGCTGCAGCGCTTCTTTCATTATGAGTGCTCTCGGGTCCATTTTTTTCATATACACCCGGTGGCCGAATCCCATAATTTTTTCTTTTCTTTTCAGTTTCGTTTGCAGAAGCTGCTCAAACTCGGACGGTGTTTTCGCATCCAAAAGCATATACATCACGGCTTCGTTTGCTCCTCCGTGAAGATTCCCTTTCAGGGAGGCGACAGCTCCTGTCAAAGCGCCATAAAGATCTGAATGTGTAGAAGCGATGACCCTGGCCGCAAATGTTGAATTCGGCATCTCATGCTCACTGTACAAGACGAGGGACCGATCAAAAATCTGCTCTTCCAGTGAGGACGGCAATTTCCCTGTCATCATGTATAGAAAATTTGCACTGTAGGATAGGGTTTGAAGCGGAAGAATCGGCTCTTTCTTATTGATGATCCTGTAGCTGGCAGCAGTGAGGGCAGGCATTTTCCCCAGAAGCTGATAGGCGCGTTCTTTGTTTGCAGAAGGAGACCGATCATCAATTTGCCGATCATAGCCGGCAAGTGCTGACAGTCCTGTCCGCAGGCTATCCATTGGATGAGTGTGCTCAGGGAGCAGCTCAAGCAGGCGGAGATGATCAGCCGGCAAGCTTGATGCGCTGTTTATTTTTCTTTCCAGCGTTTCCGTTTCACTTTCTTCCGGCAGCCTGCCCTCCAGCAATAAATGGACAAGCTCCAGGTAGCTTTTTGTTTTAGAAAGATCAATTAAATCATAGCCTCGTATCAAAATCTGGCTGAACTGCGTGTCAAGATAAGAAATATGAGTTTCTGCCGCGATCACACCGTCCAAACCTGGAGAATAATGCTGTTTCTCCTCCATATCCTCAACCTCCGTTTTGCGTTTTTGTCTATCAGATTCCGCCAAGCAAATGCTTGGAAATAATCAGTCTTTGAATCTCGTTCGTCCCTTCATAGATCTGCGTCACCTTTGCATCGCGAAGCAGACGCTCGACCGGATAATCCTTCATATAGCCGTATCCCCCGTAAATTTGGACGGCGTCTAACGCCGCCTTTACGGCGGAATCGGATGCAAATTGTTTAGCCATAGATGCTTCTTTTCCGCAGGCCAAGCCGCGGTTATGAAGGTCTGCCGCGTGATAAACAAGATGCCTTGCCGCCTCAGCCCTTGTCGCCATGTCAGCCAGCTTAAACGATATGCCTTGATTGGCTGCGATAGGCCTTCCAAATTGCATTCTCTGTTTCGCGTAATGAACGGCATGCTCAAGCGCCGCCTCTGCAATCCCAAGCGCCTGTGCCCCAATGCCGATGCGGCCGACATTTAAATTCGCCATGGCAATGTGAAATCCATCACCCTCTTTGCCAAGCAAATTTTCTTCAGGCACTTCTGCATTGTCAAAAATCAGTTCCGTCGTATTGGAGCCATAGAGCCCCAGCTTTTTTTCTTTTTTTCCAACGGTAAAACCAGGGGTGTTTTTTTCAACGATAAAAGCCGAAATCCCGTACCTGCCTTGATCTGGAGCTGTTAAAGCAAACGTGATATAGATATCGGCGGCTCCGCCGTTCGTAATGAATATTTTCGATCCGTTTAATAGGTATTTGCCGTTCTTTTTGATTGCTGTTGTGCGAAGGCTTCCGGCATCCGATCCCGAGTGAGGCTCCGTCAGCGCAAATGCGCCCAAATGGTCTCCTGAAGCGAGCTTCGGTATATATTTCATCTTCTGTTCTTCGTTGCCGAAGTACAGAATCGGATTTGTGCCGACTGAGGTATGAACGGAAAGAATGACACCGACAGCCGCGCTGATTTTAGAAATCTCATGAATCGCCAAAATATAAGAAACAACATCTGCCCCAGCGCCGCCGTATTGCTCCGGCACCGGTATTCCCATCAGGCCATGTTCACCCATTTTTTTGATCAGCTGAGACGGAAATTCGTCCGTTTTCTCCATGATTTCCGCAGCGGGAGCAATTTCTTTTCGGGCAAAATCACGCACCATTTTTCGCATCATGACCTGCTCTTGGGTTATATGCAACTCGGCCACCCCCGGATGGAATTGACTTCAGGAAGTTCTCTCCTCATATTGATAAAAACCGCGTCCGCTCTTTTTGCCAAGCCAGCCAGCTTTGACATATTTGCGAAGCAGCGGGCAAGGACGGTATTTGGAATCGCCAAGGCCGGAATGAAGAACTTCCATAATCGATAAACACGTATCAAGCCCGATAAAATCCGCTAATGTAAGCGGGCCCATCGGATGATTCATGCCCAGCTTCATCACCTCGTCTATTGCCTCCGGCTTCGCCACTCCCTCATACACACAATAGATCGCTTCATTAATCATCGGAAGAAGAACGCGATTGGAAACAAACCCCGGAAAATCATTAACTTCTACTGGTGTTTTCCCCATCTTTTCCGCTAATCCCATAACATCTAAGGCTGTTTCTTCTGACGTAGCCAAGCCGCGTATCACTTCTACCAGCTTCATCACAGGAACGGGATTCATAAAGTGCATGCCAATGACTCGGTCAGGCCGGTTTGTCACAGCAGCGATTTCTGTAATAGGCAAGGAGGATGTATTGCTGGCCAAAATCGTATGAGGCGGGCAAATGTGATCAAGTGTTTTAAACATCTCGGTTTTCGCTGTCATGTTTTCTGCGATAGCCTCAATCACAATGTCCGCATGCTTTGCCTCCTCAAGCGTTTGAGAGAGCGAAATGCGGCTGATCACACGCTTTACTTCCGCTTCGGTCTTTCTTCCTTTCTCAGCATCACGGGTCAGCTGTTTCTTCAACCGCTTCAATCCTGCCTCCGCAGCCTCCGGGTTCACATCGTACATTCGCACATAAAAGCCTGCGTCAGCAGCTGTTTGAGCAATTCCGCTTCCCATCTGTCCTGCGCCAGCTACCATGATTTGTTTCATTTCCATTCAAATCCCCTTTTTCGTCATGTTTTAATGAACCTGCACTAAGACGGCGTCCCCCTGAGCCGCACCGCTGCAAATGGCGGCAACGCCCAGTCCCCCTCCCCGGCGCTTTAATTCGTAAACAAGCGTCATGAGAATTCTCGCCCCGCTTGCGCCAATCGGGTGGCCGAGCGCGATCGCACCGCCGTTCACATTTACTTTTTCAAGATCGAAACCGACGATTTTTTTGCATGTCAAAACAACAGAAGCAAACGCTTCATTTACTTCAAACAAGTCAATATCTCGGACGGTTAAACCGCTCTTTTTCAGCAGCTTATTGATTGCAAACCCCGGTGCTGCCGCTAGCTCGTGCGCTTGCATTCCCATAGTAGAAAAACCAAGAATTGTAGCCAGAGGCCGTTTGCCAAGCGCAGCAGCTTTGTCCTCAGACATCAGCACGAACGCACCGGCTCCGTCATTGACTCCGGGAGCATTTCCGGCTGTGACGGAACCGTCACTTGTATAAATCGGAGAAAGTTGTGCAAGCTGATCCAGACTTGTGTCACGCCGAATCGCTTCATCTTTGTCAACAATGTTTGTTTTTCCTTTTCGTCCGATCCAGCTGACAGGAACAATTTCATCCTGAAGCTTTCCTTCATCAGCTGCCTTAGCTGCCCGCGCATGACTTCTTAGCGCCCATTCATCCTGCTCCCTGCGTGAGATTCCATATTCCTTGGCCGCTGTATTTCCGTGAACAGCCATATGCACCTCGTCAAACGCGCACGTTAACCCGTCATAAACCATTAAATCTCTAAGCTCCCCATCTCCCATCCGCGCTCCCCAGCGCCCGGCGGGGACGGCATACGGAATATTGCTCATGCTTTCCATTCCCCCGGCAACAAGAATGTCCGCATCTTGCGCCCGGATCATTTGATCACATAGGGTGACCGCTCGAAGTCCGGATGCGCAGACTTTATTCAGCGTTTCTGACGGCACACTCCAAGGCATTCCAGCCAGACGGGCAGCTTGCCGGGAAGGTATCTGCCCTGAGCCGGCTTGAACAACCATGCCCATGACAGTTCCTTCCGCATCGTCTCCAGAGACCCCAGCGCGATGTAACGCCTCCTTCATCGCAACGCCCCCAAGCTCAGCAGCTTTCACCTCTTTCAACGCCCCTCCGAATTTGCCAAATGGTGTTCTTGCGGCACTTACAATGACTGTTTTCCTCATGGTTTCACCTCATTCAGAAGATAGACAGCGCTTACAATTTCTAGTTGTCTTCTATGAATGTATGCTTTGAAACGGGCATGAATGAATGAAAAAAGAAGGCTGCGCCAACAGCCTCCTTCTAAAACAACTATTTATTTTTTAACAATGCCAAAGCCTTTGCAGGAAAATCGGTGAAAATGCCGTCTGCCCCCGCTTCAAAGAGGCGCTTCATATCTTCCGGCCGATTAACTGTATACGGCCTTACCTTGATCGAACTGTTCCTCATTTTCTTCAGTACTTTATCCGCTGTTGCCGGGCTGTTCAGCTTGGGGTGATAGCCGGAAGCCGGAATTGATGTGATATACCGATCAGCCTGATATAGCACATCTGAAGTCAATGCCGCCCGTTCGATATGGGGTGCAAGCCGGGCGCATAGCGCCAAGCTTTCATGGTTAAATGTGGACAGGATGATTCTCTCCTCTATATTGAATCGCTTCACTGCCTTCAGCACTTTTTCTTCCATTCCCTCATAACGGATCACGCTGTTTTTTAATTCAATGTTGATGAGAAAATTCTTTTTTTCTGCCCATGAGAGCACGTCTTCAAGCAGCGGCACTTTGATATCATTGTCCATTTGATTGTGATTTGCTGCCGCATTTGCCGTTTTTATCACATCATACGCTGTATCCTTCACGAATCCTTTGAGCGATGTCGTCCGGTCGAGTCTTTCATCATGGATCACAACAATGCGTCCGTCTTTTGTCAGCTGTACATCAAGCTCTATTCCATGCGCTCCCGCTTCAATTCCTTTTTCAAATGCAAGCATTGTATTTTCGGGAAATTGACCTGATGCCCCCCGATGGGCAAAAATCTTTGTCATCGTTTCACCTCAAGCCCTAACGTTTTCTCTATTATACTGATTTTGGCGTTTCCACTCTAGGATTAAGGCTATATCAATCTACTGTTCGTAATAAGAATCAATACCGTTGACAATCGCATCCGCGGCCTTTTGCTGGTATTCTTCGCTTCCGAGCTTGTCCGCGTCAGAGCTGTTTGTGATAAATCCAAGCTCCGCCAGCACACTCGGCATTTGTGAATATGTAATGACGTAAAAGTCTGATTCCTTCACGCCTCTGTCTCTTGTCTGTAAGGATGAGACGAGCTGTGATTGAATATCGGCGGCCAGACGCCGGCTGTTTTCCCCTTCATAATCAGATTGAAAATACGTTTCTGTTCCTGAAGCTGAAGCAACCCCGGAATTCACATGAATGCTGACAAAAAGATCGGCGTGATTGGCACTTGCCTTTGCCACTCTGTCCTCCAAGGTCAGAAAATGATCGTCTGACCTAGACGCAACAGGATTGGCTCCCTCCGCTTTTAGCTTGTCCGTCACATACTCGGAAACTGCTAAATTAATATCCTTTTCAAAGAGCCCGTTCCCGACTGCTCCGCTGTCTTCACCGCCGTGTCCGGCATCAATGTATACTGTTTTCCCTTCTATCGGCTCTGCAGCCTGTGCACGAGGCGCGAGCGTCAAAGCCAATCCGCATAGCGCCAAGCTCCTCCATAACATTTTCAACTTTCTCCCTCCGGTCTTTTTATGACGAATTCTTCTGCAGCTGAATATCTTCCAGCTGTAAGGTTCCATTACCCTTTTTTATATATTTCACCTGGACATTTGTGTGATCTGGCAGTGATTCACATTCATCACGTTTATCCTTCGGAACTTGTATCATGGTTTCTTCTCCGTTAAGGGAAACCGCGATCGTATGAGGATCAGCCGAGCCAATGTATTTTCCCTCTTCGGTAAACCTTGGGGCTGAGTCATCCGCACTTGCAATACTGCACCCTGAGAGAAGGAGCACAGTAAACAGCAAAAGAGCCGTTTGTTTCACATGATCACCTCTTCCTGATGTTTGGCTTTTATCTTTGACCAGAATGGCAGATTTGTAAAGATGTTGTGAAAGCAGGCGATGAAGTTCCATGATTTTCAAAAGGGCTATCCGACCTGATCATTTCCTGTTGTTAGAAAGAAAACAATCGCATTTGTCTATGAGGATGGCTCTAATTGAGGCGCATATTAGAAAAAATTAACGGAAAGAAGCAACTTTTTATTCATTTTGAAAAAATGTGAGGAATGAGGTGAGCAAATCGTTTGACGGCTGAATCAGCCAGGCGTAACCTTTTAAAGGATATTCACTTTACAGAAAGAAGTTACACCCATGAAAAAATTCGTTCTGCTGCTCGCTGCAGCAGTCATCACTTGCACCATCGGCCACCAAATCAGCGGCGGCTACAAAGCCCCCGAAAAAGAGCGCAGAAAACATCACTCTGTACTCAAGATATTCAGCCGGTAAAGCAGATCAATTGCATTAATTTTTACATATAGGCTAGAATATGTGCGAATCCAAACGAAAGAAGATGATTAAATGAACCCTAAATATAAACCGCTGTTTGAACCATTTACGTTTAAAAGCGGCGTTACAATTGACAACCGGATCACAGTAGCACCAATGACTCATTACGCTTCTAATGATGACGGTACGATATCTCAAGCAGAGCTTGATTACATCATCCCCCGTTCAAAAGAAATGGGAATGGTGATTACAGCCTGCGCAAATGTCACACCGGATGGAAAAGCATTTCCCGGGCAGCCGGCCATCCATGATGATGCCAACATTCCAGGTTTAAAAAAATTAGCGCAAGTCATTCAGGCGCAAGACGCTAAAGCCGTTGTACAAATTCATCACGGCGGCATTGAATGTCCGTCTGAGCTCGTTCCGCAACAAGATGTTGTAGGGCCAAGTGACATGTTTGATAACGGCAAGCAAATTGCCCGCGCCTTAACAGAGGAAGAAGTAGATAACATTGTGAAGGCATTTGGAGAAGCGACAAGACGCGCCATTGAAGCCGGCTTTGACGGTGTCGAAATTCACGGCGCAAACGGCTACTTGATTCAGCAGTTTTATTCTCCGAAAACCAATCAGCGCACAGACCGCTGGGGAGGTAGCGACGAAAAACGATTAGCCTTCCCGCTTGCTATTGTCGATGAAGTGAAAAAAGCCGCTGCAGAACATGCGAAGGGTGCGTTCTTAGTCGGCTACCGCCTGTCTCCGGAAGAACCTGAAACACCAGGATTGACAATGACTGAAACCTTTACGCTTGTTGACGCTTTAGGGGATAAAGAATTGGATTACCTTCATATCTCACTGATGGACGTGAGCTCAAAAGCGCGCCGCGGTGCAGATCCGACTCGCACACGCATGGACTTGTTGAATGAACGTGTCGGAAACAAAGTGCCGCTTATCGCCGTCGGTTCCATTCATTCCGCAGATGACGCGCTGGCCGTAATCGAAAACGGCATTCCGCTAGTCGCGATGGGACGCGAAATTCTAGTTGACCCCAACTGGACGGTGAAAGTAAAAGAAGGCCGGGAAAAACAAATCGAAACAGTGATCAAAGGTACAGATAAAGAAAAATATCACTTGCCTGAACCGCTATGGCAAGCAATAGTGAACACGCCTGGCTGGGTGCCTTATAAAGATTAATGTGTGGAGACTGCCGAAACGATATTTTAAAAAAAGCCCCTTGTATAAGGGGCTTTTTCTCTAATCAAACAGTTTGTGTAAAAACCTAAATGGCAGGAACAGCAATAGGTCTGCCGCTTCAGAAAGCAAATCCAACAGCATCCCGTCACGTTTTCCGGCTTTTTTCTTTTTCATTCGTACGTCTCCTTTGTTCATGAATACGTCCTTATCTTACGAGTTTGCAGGGGAAAGGTTTCAATTTGATCCTGATTGTTTGTTTTTGATAATCCAAGCAGCGAAAACACATGAAACCATGACTGTAAATGAGATGAAGTCGATCAGGGTGCCTGCCATGTGTGATTCTGTAATGATGTTCGAATTGACGCAAAGCGCAAGAATAAATAACGCAATCAGCAGTCCGTACTTTTCAAACACATTATCACTCCCTCCGGAAAATGTGCTTCCTATCATCATCCATTATAATAAATGTCCCTAAAACAAAACGCCTCCTATTTATCAGCGCGAACTAATAAATAAAAGACGTTTGATTTAATCATCGCTTAATATACTCATGCTTAAGAAGCCTTATGCTCTAATCTCAGCTTATCCGCAACCATTGCAATGAACTCTGAATTTGTCGGTTTAGCTTTTGTCATGCTGACTGTATAGCCGAACAATGAGGAAATGGAGTCAATGTTTCCTCTGCTCCACGCCACTTCAATTGCATGGCGGATCGCTCTTTCTACACGGCTTGCGGTTGTGTTGAATTTTTTGGCGATGTCCGGATAGAGGACTTTTGTAATGCTGCCGAGCAATTCGATGTCATTGTATACCATTGAGATTGCTTCGCGCAGATAGAGATAGCCTTTAATATGCGCCGGGACGCCGATTTCATGGATAATGCTTGTGATGCTCGCGTCGAGATTTTTCTTTTTTGGTTCAGGCTGGCTGCTGCGTATAATGCTGCTTTGCGATGATGGCGCACGGTGCGTCACGCTGCTGGCATTTCCGCTGACCTGACGGATATGTCCGACAAGGTTTTCCATATCAAACGGTTTGAGAATAAAGTAGGACGCGCCTAAATCGACGGCCTTTTTCGTGACATCTTCCTGTCCAAAGGCTGTCAGCATAATGACATTCGGCTGTTTTTTCAGATCTGATTCCCTCAGCCGCTCTAAAACCGCAAGTCCGTCCAAATGCGGCATAATAATATCCAATACGAGCACATCGGGATCTTTTTCTTTAAACAACGACAGGCATTCCTGTCCGTTATAAGCTACACCGATCACTTCCATGTCTTCCTGTCCTTCTATATATTCACTCAACAGGCTTACCAGCTCTCGATTATCATCAGCAACACAAACTTTAATTTTCTCCACGTTTCTTCCTCCCCAAATGTAGTTAACAGGATTCACCCTTGCTACATGTTTACATTCGACAAAACCGCTATATACCCTCTAAAAAAATCATAATCACCAATATTAGTGGCATATCTTTGTTATTCTATGTTTTTCTCCGTTTTTCGACTAAAAATGAAATTTGACAAACAAGGAAACGTGAATTTGTCGAAAAATCTTCTTTTGTACATTTTACCGTATGTATTCTGAGAAGTGAAGAGGAATAAAAACAAAAAAACTGCCGGAAATTCCGGCAGTCAGCTTGCTTTTTCTTTTCCGTAAATATCGATTCCTGCTTCTGACAGCATCCATTCAATATGAACGCCGTAGCCGCTTGTCGGATCATTTACAAACACATGGGTGACAGCGCCGATCACTTTTCCATTTTGAATGATCGGGCTTCCGCTCATCCCCTGTACGATGCCTCCTGTTTCTTTCAACAGCCTCGGATCGGTTATTTTTAAGACCATTCCTTTTGTCGCCGGGAATTTTTGCGGCGTCGTGCTGACGATTTCAATATCAAATTTTTCTACCTTGTCATCATCAATGACCGTTAAAATTTCAGCCGGCCCTTTTTTGACTTCATTAGAAAACGCAACCGGCAATGCTTGATCTGAAATGTTGTTTTGAATTGGCTGATGCAGTGTGCCGAAAATCCCAAATGGGCTGTTTCTGTTAATATCCCCGATCGTTTTGCGTTCTGAGGAAAATCGCGCCAGTTTTTCTCCCGGATTTCCGCCTGTCCCTTTTTCAATCGATGTTACAGTGGATTTGACGATTTCTCCATTCTCCACTACGATTGGTTTCTTTGTGTCCATATCGGAAATCACGTGGCCAAGTGCTCCGTATTTTTTTGTTTTCGGTTCATAAAAGGTCATGGTGCCGATGCCAGCAGCCGAATCCCTGATATATAATCCGATTCTGTACTTGCCTTCTGCTTCATCCTTTTCTGGAATGAGCTTTGTTTTGATTTTTTGCTTATCACGTTTAATCAGCAAATCTAACGATTCTCCGGTTTTACCGGCCTTTTGGATAAATGGGGCTACATCATTCATTTTTTCAATTTTCTGTCCATTCATCTCAATAATGATGTCGCCCGCTTCGATACCGGCCGTTTCTCCCGGAGATTTTTTGCCTTCACTTGTGTTGATTTGATGAAACCCGACGACAAGAACACCGACGGAATGAAGTTTAACACCGATTGATTGTCCGCCAGGTATGACTTTTAAATCAGGAAGAACTTGCACTTTTGTTTTTTTGATTGGAAATCCGGCAAGATCGTATACTAATTCTGATTCACCTGATTTTTTGCCTGTCACCTTGATTTCGTGCGGGTCTTTTTTTACTGTAAACGCTTCTGACGATTCTTGTGCATGAGCGTTTACCGATAAGCTCGTTTCAATCGCTTGTGTTTGGGTTTCAAATACTCTCATTTGCGTTGGAATCAGTAAATACTCTTTTAGCGGTTTGCATAAACCTACACTTAATAACGAAACAAGGAGAATTAAACCTACTGCTTTTCTGATGTTATCGGGCATTCACTACTTCACTCTCCTCGCTCCTATCCCACACCTTCTTTATGACTTGCTGCTACATCATTTAATTTTGCCTTCTGACGCCTTATTTATAACTGTCATATAAAGAAAAACATTGGATATACTGATGAACGAATGGATGTGTGCGAAAAAAATAAGCTGCGCTTCTCGCGCAGCTTACCCAGTTGTTTTGACTTGATCCGCTTGTTTTAAAAGTTCTTTCGCATGGCGTTTCGTCAAGTCTGTTACTTCGACTCCTGCAATCATGCGCCCGATTTCCACTACCTTTTCCTGCTTAGACAGCGGCTTGACATGTGTCGTCGTTCTGCCGTCTTTTAACTCCTTCGCAATATAAAGGTGCGTATCGGCCATGGCAGCCACCTGAGGCAAGTGAGTAATACACAGCACTTGTGATCCTATTGACACTTTATGGATCTTCTCAGCGATTGCCTGGGCGACTCTGCCGCTTACACCGGTATCGACCTCATCGAATATAATCGACGTCACATCCTGCTGAGAGGAAAAAATGCTTTTTATGGCAAGCATTACCCGAGACAACTCTCCCCCGGAAGCGACTTTCGAAAGAGATTTTAGCGGTTCACCTGTATTGGTTGAAATTAAAAACTTCACCAGATCTATCCCTTGTTCAGTCAGCTGAACAGGCTGGCCGTTTACAATCGGCGCCTCCTCATTGCGGGACGCTGTTCTGACCTTAAATTCCGTATCAAACGTTGACTTTTCCATGTACAGGCTTTTTAATTCCCGATGAATCTCATCGGCCAGCTTTTTCGCCCATGCTTTCCTGATTTGCGAAACATTTGCCGCTTCCACTGCGACATCTTTACCGACTGAGTCAAGCTCCTTCTTCAAGCTTTGAAGGTGGCTGTCCCTGTTTTCAATTTGGTCTATCTCTTCTTCAATTTTAGAAGCGTATTCTAAAATATCCTCAACAGATGCACCATATTTTCGTTTCAGCTGTTTGATTTCATTAAGACGTGTTTCAATATAATTCAGGCGTTCCGGATCATACTCAAGCTCGTCCAGCATATTTCTCATCTGAAATGTAGCGTCCTCCAGAAGATAGTAGGAGTTCGAAACACTTTCAGACAGTTTTTTCAGTGGTTCATTAATATCGGATATATCTTCAAGCTGCGCTGATGCCATTCCGACCCAGTCCAGTCCGCCTTGCTCACTGCGAAGCGCGTTATACGCATTTTGCAGCGATTCATATATCTTCTCAAAGTTTGAAATTTGCTGGCGTTCTTCTTGGAGCTGTTCATCTTCATTAAGCTCAAGCTTTGCCGATTCGATTTCTTCGAGCTGAAATTGAATGAGATCAAGGCGGTGGGCCATTTCCTGTTCGCTTTCAGAAAGATGTTTTAGTTTTTTAAGCAGCTTCATGTAACGCTGGTATCCTTCCTGATACGCTTGGAGCGCGCTTTCCACTTCGGCTCCGGCAAACTTGTCCAAAAGCTGGAGATGATTTTCGTCCTCCATTAACAGCTGGTTATCGTGCTGCCCGTGAATATCTAATAAAAGCCTGCCGATCTCTCTTAACGAGGCAATCGTGACAAGCTTGCCATTAACCCGGCAAACGCTTTTTCCACTCGTGCTGATATCCCTTCTCATAACGATCATTTCGTCTGAAACGTCGATTCCCTGCTCAGCGCATACATCTAAAACGGGATGGCCGCTCTCCAACAAAAACAGCCCTTCAAGCTCGGCTTTTGCTTCTCCATATCTGACAAATTCAGAAGATCCGCGGCCTCCGACTAAAAGAGAAATGGCATCTATGATGATGGATTTGCCGGCTCCGGTTTCTCCTGTTAAAACCGTGAGCCCGCGTTCAAAAGAAATCGTCAGTTCCTCAATAATGGCAAAGTTTTTAATCGATAGTTCAGCTAACAAACAGCATTACACCTCTTATCTTTGTTAGATTTCTGTTACAGCAGCTCAAGCAGTCTGTTTTTTACGCCGTCTGTATCTTCAGGAGTCCGGCAAATAATTAAAATCGTGTCATCTCCGCAAATGGTCCCCATAATTTCATCCCAGTCCAAATTGTCCATCAGCGCCCCGATTGCCTGGGCGTTGCCCGGCATCGTTTTCAGCACAATCATATGGCTTGCAGAGTCTACTTTCACAAATGCGTCCATCAGTGCCCGCTTCAGCTTGGACAGCGGATTGAAACGCTGGTCTGCCGGAAGACTGTATTTGTAAGAGCCGTTATTCGTAGGCACTTTTACAAGGTGAAGTTCTTTAATATCCCGTGAAACCGTGGCTTGCGTTACTTTGTATCCATCCTGTTTCAGCATGTCGACCAATTCATCTTGCGTTTCGATTTCATTGCTTGTAATGATCTCTCTGATTTTAATATGCCTCTGGCCTTTGTTCATGTAAGCACCTCTATTTCCAGCTTATCTGTTCTTTTATGTTATATGATTCTCTGCAAATTGTACATGAATGCAGAAAAAAGGAATAATAGTCGCCCTATTATTCCGGTACATCTGCTTTTTTTTCTTTTAACGTCTTATGTGCCTCTTCTACAATGCGGATGATCTCTTCTTCCGGCAGCTCCTGTCCTTCCTGTCCCTCTCCCGGCCAATGCAAATGAAGGAGAAATTCAATATTTCCGTCTCCTCCCGTGATAGGAGAAAATGACAGGCCTTGGCAGATATAGCCTTCAGCCGCAGAAAAACTGATCATTCGCTTGAGAACATCAGCATGCACTTTAGGATCTCTGACAATCCCTTTTTTGCCGACGGATTCCCGTCCCGCTTCAAACTGCGGCTTAACAAGAGCCATGCAGTCACTGCCCGGTACAAGCAATGTTTTGAGAACAGGCAGGATAAGCCGCAGTGAAATAAAGGATACATCAATCGTAGCAAACTCCGGCATGCCCTTTGTAAAGTCTGCCGGTGTTGCGTAACGGAAGTTGGTCCGTTCCATTACGACGACCCGTTCATCTTGTCTGAGCTTCCACGCAAGCTGATTGTAGCCTACATCCACCGCGTATGACTGTTTAGCTCCGTTTTGCAGAGCGCAGTCCGTAAAACCGCCGGTGGAGGAGCCAATATCAATCATGATTTTATCCTTAACAGAGACGGGAAACTCCTTCAGCGCTTTTTCAAGCTTTAAGCCGCCTCTGCTCACATATTTTAGCGGGTTTCCTTTGACGGTTAACGGTAAGTCACGGTCAATTTTTTCCCCGGGCTTGTCCAAGCGGTTTTCGTTTGAATAGACGATCCCCGCCATAATAGCTCTCTTGGCTTTTTCCCGCGTTTCCGCCAGCCCTCTTTCCACTAGTAATACATCTAAACGTTCTTTCTTTGACGTCATGATCCAATTCCTTTATGTGTCTTCGGCGGCATCAGTAATCTAATCCGGTCTGCCGCCTGCTGTTTTGTTAGTCCAATTTCTTCAAGAAGCGCCGTTACGCTTCCGTGTTCAATAAAACGATCCGGGATACCCATTCTGTCAATTGGTGTAAGATATTCACCTTGATCATGAGCGAATTCTAAAATCGAGCTTCCGAAACCGCCTTCTAAGACCGCTTCTTCAATCGTTAAAATCGGCAAGCCTTCTTTTAGGATATCCTTCATCATCTTTTCATCAATCGGCTTAATAAAGCGCGCATTCACAACGCGCACGGAAAGGCCTTCTTTTTGCAGCTCTTCAGCTGCTTCAAGCGCCATTTCGATTGTTGTTCCAAACGTTAAGATGACAGCGTCGTTCCCTGGACGCAGCACCTCCCACGTGCCGATCGGAATCGTTTTCAGCTGTTCATCCATTTTTACGCCGAGTCCGTTTCCGCGCGGAAAACGCATCGCAATCGGGCCTTCATTATAGCTGAGTGCTGTATGAACCATGTGCTGTCCTTCATTTTCATCTTTTGGCATCATTAAGACGATGTTTGGAATGTGACGCATAAACGCAATATCAAACACGCCTTGATGTGTCTCTCCGTCAGCGCCGACGAGCCCTGCACGGTCAATGCCAATAAACACATTGGCGTTTTGACGGCAGATGTCATGAACAACTTGGTCATATGCCCTTTGCAGGAAGGTTGAATAAATCGCCAAAAACGGCTTCATCCCCTGCATTGCCATAGCTGCTGCCATCGTAGCGGCATGCTGTTCTGCGATTCCTACGTCGAACATGCGGTCAGGGAATTCCTTTGCAAAGCCTTCAAGCTTAGAGCCGACAGGCATAGCCGGCGTAATGGCTACAATGCGTCCGTCCTCGCGCGCCATTCGCTGCACAGTGCTGCTGACTAGGCCGCTCCATGAAGGAGCTGCGGCTTTCGGTTTTACAAAGTCACCGGTATTAATTTTATATGGTCCGGTACCATGCCATGTTCCAACCGTATCGGTTTCAGCCGGTTTGTACCCCTTCCCTTTTTTCGTAATGACATGCAGGAGAACAGGGCCTTTCGTTTTTTTGGCGTATTGAAGATTCTCAATCAGCTCATGATAAGAATGTCCGTCCACCGGGCCTAAATACGTAAAACCAAGCTCTTCAAAAAACATTCCCGAGACGAGCATGTATTTCAGGCTGTCTTTGACTCGTTCCGCCGTGGCGGCAAGTTTGCCCCCGACTGCCGGAATCTTTTTAAACAAGTATTCGAGCTCGTCTTTTACCCACTGGTATTTCCCTGCAGTGCGCAGTCGTCCGAGCATAGAATGAATGGCGCCGACATTCGGTGCAATACTCATTTCATTATCATTCAGGATGACAATCATATCTTTTTTCTCGTCGCCGATGTGGTTCAGCGCTTCGAGCGCCATTCCGCCAGTCAGCGCGCCATCACCAATGATCGGAATAATAAATTCATCCGTACCTTTAATATCACGCGCAGCAGCCATCCCCATCGCACCTGACAGAGAAGTTGAGCTGTGCCCGGTTTCCCAAACATCATGCTCGCTTTCACTCCGCTTTGGGAATCCGCAAAGCCCTTTGTACTGGCGAAGCGTCGAAAATTCTTTTCCGCGTCCTGTCAGCAGCTTGTGGACGTAAGACTGGTGGCCTACATCCCACAAAAATTTGTCTTTCGGGCTGTTAAATTCCTTATGCAGCGCAACAGTAAGCTCTACGACACCTAAGTTTGGGCCGATGTGGCCGCCGGAAGCAGATAAAGTTGTAATTAAAAATTGACGGATTTCATCACTTAATTTCTCTAATTCATCAATGGACATGTTTTTTAAAAACGACGGGTCCTGTATTGATAAAAGATCCAAAGCGGATCAACTCACTTTCAGCATGAATTTCTGCAATGATACATGTCTTCTACAAGCCGAGCTGGACAATGGCCAGTTCTCAGACATAAAAAAAGACAAACACGCTTTTCCTTTTCATTTTTCATATAAACTGCTTACATTTTACCATATCTCGTGCAGCCGCTTCAAATTAGGATCGTTTCAGTGATCTCTTGCCGCAATTAAATCACAAAGCTCAAATAAAAGATCTTTTTGAAGAGAGAGTCCGCCGATTAAACGCTTCGCCTCATTGATGTGAACATCCAATTTATGTTTGGCCCCTTCCAGTGAAAGAAGTGACGGGTAAGTCGATTTGTCGTTTGTTGTATCCGAGCCGACACGTTTGCCGATTTTCTCTTCACTGCCTTCTAAATCTAAAATATCGTCTCTGATTTGAAAACCGATTCCAATGTGACTGCTGAAGGTACGCAGCGTTTCAATGTCTTCCTCAGGCGCATCCGCCAAAATAGCACCGGCAATGACGCAAAAACCGAGGAGCTTGGCTGTTTTCCGTTCATGAATGGATTCGAGCTCTTCAAGCGTGACTTGGCGGTTTTCCGCTTCCATATCAGCTACTTGCCCCCCGACCATGCCTTCAGTGCCTGCCGCTGAAATCAGTTCATTCACAAGCCGAAGCCGCTTTTCTGCTGACACCTCGTCTGACACGTGGGAGGTGATCAGCTTAAAGCTTTCCGTAAGGAGCCCGTCACCGGCTAATACTGCTGTCGCTTCACCGAATACTTTATGGTTTGTCGGCTTCCCGCGGCGCAAATCGTCATCATCCATACAAGGAAGGTCATCATGAATTAACGAATATGTGTGAATCATTTCGACAGCACACCCAACTGGAATGCCGTCCTTTTCACTTTTCCCATAGGCGTTTAATACAGCCAGTACAATGAGAGGACGCAGCCGCTTTCCGCCAGCCTCAAGGGAATACAGCATAGACTTTTTTAATGAGTCCGGCATATCAAGCTTCTCTGTATAGACAGAAAGCTGATTTTCAATCGTTTTTTTCCGCTCCGCCAGAAAGCTCGTTAATTTATTTGTCACCTTCGTCTTCCTCCTGAACACTAAAAGGTGCCAGTTCGCCGTCTTCTTTTAAAATGAAATCCATTTGTTTTTCGACTTTTTGCAGCTTTTCGTGGCACATTTTTGAAAGAGCCATGCCTTCTTGGAAATAGTTAATCGCTTGCTCTAAAGGCACATCGCCCTCTTCAAGCTTTGACACAATGCTTTCAAGCCCTTTCATCGCTTCTTCAAATGTCATGTTTTCATTTTTTTTCACGTCTGTCATTTTTCTTCCCCTCTCTTTTCTAATACTTCACAGGTCAGCACGCCATCCTTCAGCTTGACCTCAACCTGGTCCTTCTCTTCTATCTGACTGACACTTTTAATGAGTTCGTCTTCTTTATAAGCCAAGCTGTATCCTCTTTCCATCACTTGAAGAGGACTTAACGCATTCAGCTTGCCAAGAACAGTTTGAAATTGGGAATGCAGCTGCTTCATTTGGATATTCATATTTTTTCTCAGCTGATTTGTTTGTTCCTCGTATCGTGTTCTCGCTTGCTTCAGCTGTTCATGAGGATGCAGCGCCTCTAATCTGTACGTTTCACGCTCAAGCTGTCTGCTTTTTCGATCTAAAAGAGCGGTAAGCTGTGCTTGAAACTGTTGATAGGCAAGGTCAAACTGCTGCTCTTTTTGCGCATACAAACGCTTTGGAAAACGAAAGGCATACGAGGATTGCAGCGTTTGAATCCGCTCTTTTTTCTGGCCGAGATGCTGCTGCATCGCTCTTGTCATCCTGACTTCCGCTGTTTTTGTCCGTTCGATTAAATCAGTGGTATGCGGTACGGCAATCTCAGCTGCTCCTGTCGGCGTTGCGGCTCTGATATCAGCGACAAAATCACTGATCGTAAAGTCCGTCTCATGCCCGACTGCCGATATAATCGGAATGTTAGAAGCGAAGATCGCACGTGCTACAATTTCTTCATTAAATGCCCACAGTTCTTCAATCGAACCGCCGCCTCTCCCAACAATTAATACGTCGCAAACCTCTTTTTCATTTGCCTCTTCAATGCGCTGAACGATGGATCTGCTCGCATTTTCGCCTTGTACGAGCGCTGGAAGAACAATAACTTTTACAAGGGGATATCTTCTTTTTAGAGTTGTAATGACGTCTCTGACAGCGGCACCCGTTGGAGATGTCACAACCCCGATTGTGGCTGGAAATGCGGGGATTTGTTTTTTGTAGCGGTTATCAAATAAACCTTCTCCGGCAAGCTTCTTTTTTAGCTCTTCGTACGCTAAATAAAGCGCTCCGACCCCGTCAGGCTGCATTTCTTTGGCATATAATTGGTAGTTTCCGCTCGGTTCATATACGGAAATTCCGCCTCTGACCAGCACCTTCATGCCGTTTTCAGGTTTAAAAGGCAGACGCTCGCTCTGTCTCGCGAACATCACCGACTGCATTCTGGCATTTTCGTCTTTCAATGTGAAATAAATGTGGCCTCTTGTGTGTATTTTTACATTCGATAATTCGCCTTTAATCCAAATATTTTCAAGGTGAGGATCTACATCGAATTTTCGTTTTATATACTTTGTCAGCGCTGAGACAGTAACATACGCTGTTTCGCCCATGTCTCAAACTCCTCTCATAAGCATTCCTGCACCATAACTAAAGAAAACCCGCCCTGGCTTTAGGAGCCTGAAGAAGCGGGTATCGTGCTCATATTCACAGCGGGCAAAACGTCCCACCTGTGAATATCTCCAATTATCTATGATAACGTACGTTTCGCAGATTTAACAGTATTATGCGCAAGCATCGTGATGGTCATCGGACCTACTCCGCCAGGAACCGGCGTGATGAAGGACGCTTTTTCCTTTGCCCCTTCAAATTCAACGTCTCCGCAAAGCTTTCCGCTTTCCAGACGGTTAACGCCGACGTCAATGACAACAGCGCCCTCTTTGATCTGGTCTGCACTGATGAAGTTAGCTCTGCCGACTGCCACCACCAAGATGTCCGCTTTTTTCGTATGTTCGGTAATATTTTCCGTTCTTGAATGACAGTAAGTAACCGTCGCGTTTTCATTTAATAAAAGCTGGCCGACAGGTTTGCCGACAATATTGCTTCGGCCGACTACAACAACCTCTTTACCGGAAAGGTCGATATTGGTTTTCTTCAAAAGCTCAACAATTCCGTGAGGCGTACAAGGAAGAAACGTATCTTCGCCAAGGAGCATTTTCCCTACGTTTAATGGATGAAAACCGTCTACATCTTTATCAGGAGAGATACGTTCGATCACCGCTTTTTCAGAAATATGGTCTGGAAGCGGGAGCTGAACGAGAATGCCGTGAAACTCAGGGTCTTGATTGTATTGATCGATTATGGATAGCAGTTCAGCTTCTGTGAGGCTGCTGTCAAATTGATCGAGCTTGAAATTCATTCCCATTGTTTCAGCCGCTTTTTTCTTTCCTCGCACGTAAGAGTGAGAAGCAGGATCATCTCCAATCAAAATAACCGCCAGTCCAGGAGTGACGCCTTGCTTTTTAAGCTCTTCTACCTCTTTTGCCAATTGTTCGCGTTTTTCTCTAGCCGTTTCTTTTCCGTCGATGATTGTTGCAGTCATTTTCTTTCCTCCTATGATTGTTCAATATCAGATTTAATGTTAGAAAGAACCCCGTTTACAAACTTTGTCGCTTTGTCATCACCAAACCGTTTTGCCAGCTCAATCGCTTCGTTCATGGAGACATTCACCGGAATGTCTTCGACATATGCCATTTCGTATGCTGCCAGACGCAAAATCGCGCGGTCAACATTGGCAATCCGATCGAGCTTCCAATTCACCAGATGCTTGGAAATCATTTCATCCAGCTGGACTTGGTGTTCCAATACCCCGTGTACAAGCTGTTCAAAGAAAGGATCTGTTTTTTCTTCATCCAATGCGTGTTCAATGGCTTCATTTACTGCGATATCGCTGACATCAATTTGAAATAGTGCCTGCAAAGCTTTTTCTCTTGCTGTTCTTCTTTTCATTTTCTTTCTCCTTTGATCCTCTTTATCCGCTTGTCGTTAAGCCACAAAGAGATCATAACATATTTTTTTCGTATCCGCATATTGAAATCAAGGTTTTTTACCCTATTACCGAATATTTTCACACACCTTGATATGATCATTCGGATTTCACGTTCATGAAGAAACTCGGCTGCCTTGAGCCGGCTTTCTTCATGCTTTGAAATAAAGGGTAACGTGTAAAAAAACCAAAGGGCCGCCCTCCCCTTGGTTTTTTGTTAAGCCATTTACATTTCTTCGTCGATTTGGACTTCTTGGGCTTTTGTGTCAAATTGAATGCCGACGATGTGAATATTGATCTCGTTAATCGAAAGAGACGTCATATTTAATAAGGTTTGACGAATGTTTTCCTGAACGGACGCTGCAACTTTCGGAATCGAAACGCCGAATGTAACAACGCAGTATACATCGATCGTAATTCCGTCATCCGCCAGGTCGACTTTGACACCTTTGCCATGATTCACTTTACCGAAGCGCTCGACGACGCCTGTCGCAAAGTTTCCGCGCATTTCGGCAACACCGTCAACTTCTGAAGCTGCTATGCCGGCAATGACCTCAATGACTTCCGGTGCAATCTCAACCTTACCTAAATGCGTATCTTCTTGATCCATTTTAAGCAAGCTGTTGTCTTTCATTCAATTCACCTCCGTAAAAATTATGAGCCCATTACATCATATGTTTCTAAAAATTTCGTATTAAACTCTCCGCTAACAAATGTTTCGTGTTCAAGCAGTTTTAAGTGGAACGGGATTGTTGTCTCAATGCCTTCGATCACGAATTCGCTCAATGCGCGCTTCATTCGGGCAATCGCTTCATCTCTCGTTTTTCCATATGTGATCACTTTTGCAATCATGCTGTCATAGTACGGAGGGATGGAATAGCCCGGATACGCAGCTGAATCTACACGGACACCAAGACCGCCAGGAGGCAGGTACATTTTAATTTCACCAGGTGACGGCATGAAATTTTTACTTGGGTTTTCTGCGTTGATTCGGCATTCGATAGCCCAGCCTTCAAATTCGACATCTTCCTGCTTGAGGCTCAGTTCCATTCCTGATGCAACTTTGATCTGTTCCTTAATCAGGTCGGTTCCCGTTACCATTTCTGTGACTGGGTGCTCTACCTGGATTCTCGTATTCATTTCCATGAAGTAGTAGCGCTGTTCTTTGTAGTCATAAATAAATTCAACAGTTCCCGCGCCTGTATAGCCAACTGCTGTTGCAGCCTTAACCGCTGCATCTCCCATCTGCTCCCTGATTTCTGAATCAAGCGCCGGAGACGGCGTTTCTTCCAAAAGCTTTTGCAGGCGTCTTTGAATCGAGCAGTCGCGTTCGCCCAAATGGATCGTATTTCCGTAGTTATCGGCAAGCACTTGGATCTCAACATGACGAAAATCTTCTATGTATTTTTCGATGTAAACACCTGGATTTCCGAATGCTGTTGCAGCTTCCTGCTGTGTAATCTTAATGCCTTTGACCAATTCCTCTTCGGTGCGGGCAACCCTGATTCCTTTTCCGCCTCCGCCTGCGGTGGCTTTTATAATTACAGGATACCCAATTTCATTAGCAAGCGAAACCGCTTCTTCCACATTTTCTATAATTCCTTGTGAACCCGGTACGATCGGTACGCCGGCCTGTTTCATCGTTTCCCGCGCAACATCCTTTGTTCCCATTTTTGAAATGGCGTCAGCGCTCGGGCCGACAAACGTGACGTTAACTTCTTCACATAATTCCGCGAAATCAGCATTTTCAGCTAAAAATCCATATCCCGGATGAATAGCGTCTGTGCCTGTCAGCTTTGCAACACTTACTATATTTGTAACGTTTAAGTAGCTGTCTTTTGATGCTTTCGGTCCGATACAAAAAGCTTCATCGGCCATTTGAACATGAAGGGCATCTTTATCAGCTTCTGAATAAACAGCGACAGTCTCAATTCCGAGCTCTTTGCAGGCTCTGATGATTCTGACAGCAATTTCTCCTCGGTTGGCGATCAATAGCTTTTTAATCATGTTAAGTCTCCTTACTCTGCTTTCACAAGAAATAGAGGTTGTCCGTATTCGACCAGCTGGCCGTTTTCTACTAATACTTCAACGATTTCACCTTTTACTTCCGCTTCGATTTCGTTGAATAGCTTCATTGCTTCTACAATGCAGACAACTGTGTTTTCATTTACTTTTGAACCAGCCGTTACATAAGGGCCCGCTTCCGGTGATGAAGATGCATAAAACGTTCCTACCATTGGCGAAGTGATTTTATGCAGATTTTCATCTTGCTTCGGTGCTTCTTGGGCAGGTGCCGGCGCTGCTTGCTGCGCTTGCGGCTGAACTGCCTGCGGAGCCTGAGCTTGTACAGGTGCTGCCGGCGCCTGCTGCATCACTTGAACAGTGCCTGCTTCATGTTTTTTCAGTTTTAAGGATACACCTTCATTTTCATATACGAATTCGTCAATTGTAGACTCGTCAATTGCTTTAATCAGCTCGTGGATTTCTTTAATATTTAACATTCAATCGCACTCCTATGTATGAAATTTCTTTTTTATAGGTTACTACTAAAAGTACATACTATGTTTATCTTACAGGAGCGGACTTTTGAATTCAACTCTAATATGATTGGCACGCAAAAAGCCCGCTGCTTAAGCGGGCGTGTTTTTCCTCTTTTTCACTTGGATGGCTCAAATGTGACAGCGACGTCTTTCATTGTTTTGATTTCTTTTGCCACAAGGTCTATGATGGCTGTCGCCTTCGATTTGGAGTGTTTGTCTGATTTGACAGTAATGTTGATTTTATCTCCTTCAGCATTGACGAGCGCGTCTTCGTAGCCTTGTGTTTTAATAAGGGTTTCCAGCTGTTTTTCTGTTCCTTCTACTTCACTGAGAGCCGTCATTTTATCATATGCTTCGCTCTTTTCCTTTGCTGTTGCATCATCGCTTGACACAATCGCATTCAGCTCTTCTCTTTCTTTGCTTCTGGCATCTTCTAAATCAAGACGGTACGTCGTAAACAGATCATCATCAGCTGTTTCAGTTACAACAGTTCCTTTTTCACTGGCTTCAGCTGATGTTTCCTTGTCTCCAGATGAATCTTTCGTGCCCTTTGTTCCATCTTCTTTTTCCGTTTCTGTTTCAGTTTCTGTACCGTTTTTTTCCTTCGTGTCTTGCTTGGCAGGCGCTTTTTCAGTTGCAACCTCTCCGCTGTCAGACGCGCTTTTTTCACTTTGCATTTGCACGGCATTTTTACTTTCCGGCGACATGATATAGTAGACGCTTAACACCACGACAAGACTGAGCATTGTTAATAGCCAAACGGTTTGTTTTTTAAGCATTTATGAATCCTCCTTTATTTTTTTAGGGGCAACCGCAACCCGGTGGCTTGGTACATCCAGGACCCGTGTCACCGCTTCAATAATGGTTTGTTTTATTTGAACGTTGTCCACTCCTTGAGCAACAACGAGTACACCGCGTATATCAGGCTTTTTCGTTTGGACGACGACGGGCGTTTCCTTATCGCCGTTTTTGATCATGACAATTTCTTCTTCTGACGTCTGGTCTGTAACGCTTCTTGTTCCGCCTTCTTTGTCTGTTTCTTCAGTGGTTGTATTTTTGTTTGATTTGTTTTTTTCGTATACTTTCAGCGACGTTGCATCAACATTCACGACAACAGAGACATCGTCCACACCTATGATCGTTTCAAGAATTTCTTTCAGCTGATTTTCGTATTCTTTTTCATAATCATCGATCGAGTCTTTAGGTTCATCAGATTTTGAGGCTTTAAACACTTCGGCTGTTTTCTCTTTGCTGTCTTTGGTATCTTGTGATGGTACTGCCGTTATCGTTTTGGCGTTTTCTGTTTTCTCAGGTGAAGAAAACAGCTGGCTGACAAGCATAAAGGAAACTCCGAGAACAAAAACGAACAGAAAGTAATGATATTTGGTCAGCTTCGGCTTTTCACCGTCCTTCGTTTGCCCCGGAAGAAACTGCTTTTTCAATACATTCCATAATCCGTTTTTATTCATTGCCGACACTCTCCCCGCCTTCCATATGAACCGTAATTTTCTCACTTCCGATTTCCCAAATGTCCGCAAGCTGTGACTGGATCTGTTTGGCTTCTTTTTGTTCGGCTGCTTCTTTCGTTACGTATGCATGATCTGTATCAATGTTGACCGGCGCGACCGTTTGGACCGTTTTTTCAGAAGACGGGGCCATATACACGCTGATTGTTTTAATATCCTCTTCTGAATCTACCTTTTCTCCTGCCGTGAGTTTGATGTTGTCTACTTTGTATTCATCATGACTGAATCTCTCCTCTGCTTTCTTTTTTAATTGGACAGCCATTTCTTCTAAAATATATGCGCGCTGGGAAGCTTGTATTTCTATTTTTTTTGAATTGATTTGATTTTTTATGTCGGCAGACTCTGACTGCCCGTTTTTTGTGAGGTACTCAAAGATGACTGCAGGGTCTGTGTTGAAAAGCTTAAAAATCGGCGTGAGCATGACGACAATCAAGAGCAGGCTGACTACCATTTTTGCGTACTTTTGCATGCTGGAGCTCGGCAGCAGCATATCAATTACAATTGCAAACAGGATAAACAACACGATGGTGGTCAGCCATTCAGTTAAAAAACTCATCCGCCAGCCTCCTTTATTTCATCATCATCGTGAGGTTTCCGGCTGTGATTATGACGGTAAGGCTTAAAAAAAACATGAGAGATACAATGGCGAGAGCTGCAAAAATATAAATGACGCTTTTGCTGATGACATCGAGGCAAGTAATGACGGGCCCGCCTCCAAGCGGCTGAAGAATCGCGGCTGCCAGCTTATAAATAAAAGCGAGGGAAAGCACTTTGATTGCCGGAAAGGCCGCAATACAGATCAAAATAGCGACACCGAGAATCCCTACTGTATTTTTCAGCAATAAGGAAGCACTGATCACTGTATCTGTCGCGTCTGTAAACATCCGGCCAAGCACAGGAATAAAGTTTCCGGTTATAAATTTTGCCGTCCTGAGCGTAATGCCGTCTGTCACTGCAGCTGAGGCTCCCTGAACAGAGATGACGCCGAGAAAGATGGTGAGAAAGACGGCCAGTGCGCCGATGGCGATATTTCTAAGCAGATTGGCCAGCTGCGTTACTTTGTATTGTTCGGTCATTGTACTGACAATGCTCAGAATCGCTGATAAGAAAATGAGCGGCATAACAATATTCTGAATCAAGAGACCGCTTGTATTCATCAGAAAGAGGATAACAGGATGAAAGAAGGCTGCAGATACAGCTCCGCCTGAGGAAGCCAAAAGCGCCAAGAGGAGCGGAATGAGCGCCAATATAAAGCTGGTCATCGTCTGAATGGCCTCTGTCGCATAATTGATTGCCACATGAAAACTGTTTAGCGCAAGGATAATCAACACCATGTACACAATTGAGTAAGCGACTTTGCTGACGGTGCTTTGCTGAAACGCATTTTGCAGAAGCTGCAGGATGACGCAAAATATCGTGAGCAAAATCAATGTGCCCAGCAGTTTTCCGTTGGCAAGCACTTCATGAAACAAATAAGAAAAAAGAGCTTTCAGCCATTCTTGCGGTGAAAATGATTTATCGCCGTTGATAAACTCCATTAAGCTGCCTTTTTGGCTTTCCGGCAGCAGTCCGCCGTACTCTGTCATAATGTCATTCCAAAATTCACCGATCTTGTCTGTTTCAAGCGAGTCCGCTGTCCTTTCCGCTAATTGTTCAGCCGTTTCAGCATGGTCTTCCGTTTGTTCGGCGTCACCAGCTGCTTGTACCATTTCTGCACGGCCTGCTATGAGCAGCACGGCCAGAAGCAAAGCCCATTGAAAACGCTTCAATCTACCGCCTCCTTTCGGTTATGACATAGAAGGTATAAGTCCGAGAATCGTTTCGATAATGACTGTTAAAATAGGCACAGCCATAACGAGAATTAAAATTTTCCCCGCCAATTCTATTTTCGAGGCGATGGCCCCTTGACCGGCATCCTTGGTGAGCTGCGCCCCGAATTCAGCAATATAGGCGATTCCGATAATCTTTAAAATGGTTTCAACATAAACCATGTTGACGTTTGCATTAATCGCGATTTTTTCTATCATTCGAATAATGTCGTAGATTTGATCTACTAAATAAAGAAAAATGGCACAGCCGGCAAACACGACGATTAAAAACGCAAAAGTCGGCTTTTGTTCTTTTACAATCAAAGAAAGGAAGGTGGCGATCAGCCCTAAACCTACAATTTGAACAATGTCAATCTGCAAGCCCCCCTATCCTTGGAATAAAAACACAGCTTTTATCTTTTTAAAAAGGTCATCTACGATCGTGGCGACCATAAATAAAATATAGATAAAACCTAACAGCGTCACCCACTGGGCATATTCTTTTTTGCCCATCTGATCCAAAATCGTGTGTAAAAAAGCAACCACGATTCCCACTCCGGCGATTTGAAATATGACATTCACGTCTACTCCCATTTTATTTTTGCTCCCCTCACGTTTACATCAATAGAAGAATGAGTAACAAGCCCGCTAAAAAGCCCAAACTTTTTATCATCTTTTCATTTTTTGCTTGTGCCTGCTCAGCATCCGCTTCAGAGGCTTCCAAGTGTGTCAGCGCCAGCTTGATGTGCTTTTGCTGCGAGATTCGATCATGAATCCCGAGCGTCTCACCAAATTGCTTTAGCACTTCATATTCGCTTTTTTTCAAAGACATGCTGTCCCACACTTTCTTTAAGCTTTGCTCCCACGCCGTTTTCGCGGAATCACTGCCCTTGTCCAGCTGATCACTAAACGTGATAAAAAGAGCCGAAACAGGCTGTGCCAGCTGCTTGGCAATCTGCTGTGAAGCGGTATGAAGCGGTGTATGGCCGTACATGATTTCTGCCTCGAGAGATTGGAGCGCCGCACGCAGCTGGCGGATTTGCCGCGGACGTTCTGTATATATCTTCGCCATCTCAAAACCTGTCCATGTTGTCGCTACCACAATGAATACAGCGCCCAGCAGCTTCAACATTTCTTCATCGTCCCAGACAGCACATTTCCGTCTTTGTCATAAATCCGGCTTACTGTGCCCGGCCCCTTCGCTCTCGATAATTCCAAATAGCGGTCAAAGGCTCTTTCTTCCCACAAACGCTTCAATGAAGGCCGCTTCATCAGGTCGGATATGCTCCAGCCATGCGCCGAGACGATTACTGAAACACCGGCATGCAAGGCCTCAAGAAGTGCATCTGTATCTTCCACGCGCCCGATTTCATCGACAATGATCACCTCAGGGCTCATCGATCGAATCATCATCATCAGACCCTCAGCCTTTGGACAGGCGTCTAATACGTCAATCCTCTGTCCAAATTGGTGCTGCGGAATGCCGCGCAGGCACCCGGCAATTTCTGACCGTTCATCGACGATTCCTGTCTTTACGGGCAACATGAGATTTTTGCCGGTGCTCGAGAGTCTCGCAAGATCCCGGAGAAGTGTTGTTTTGCCGGTTTGCGGCGGACCGATAATCAGCGTATTCAGCCAGCTGTCTTGATACAAGTATGGAAGCAGCGGCTCCGCAATCCCCAGCTTTTGCCGGGCAATTCGTATATTAAAAGATGTGATGTCACGGAGGCCTTTCACACCTCCGTTTTCCGTAATGACTCTGCCTGCCAGTCCGACTCTGTGGCCGCCTCTGATCGTGACATACCCTTTCTTCAGCTCTTCTTCGAGCGTATACATACTATAGTTGCTGAGCCGGCTAAGGATCAGATGGGCATCCTCGGCCGTGCCCGTATAGGACAAAAAAACAGGTTGTCCTTTTCGAATTAATTCAACAGGGCGGTTGACCCGAATTCTGACTTCTTCGATTTCCAGCCATTGATGTTCCGGTATTTCAGAAAGGGCGTTTTTCATGGATTCTGGGAGAACCTCAGCGATTTCATTCAACAGAGCCTCCTCCTTTCTACCGATTGGCTTCTTTAAAATGTATGATGTGAGGCAGACTTTATGACAAGCCTCTCTTTATTTATGAACACCCGCTAAAATCAAAACAACACCCGTAAAAATCAGTATCAGCTTTGCATACGACAGCTGCCCGGCAATTTGATAGATTCCGACAGTCATGGTAATGATAAATATCAGCGGACCGACAATAGCGAGAATGCTGTTAACCACAACCGCCTTCCGGACATCATTTGTCACAAGCATGATAATCGCTGCCGTCAGCTCAATCATTGAGGATAAAACTCGCAATCCGGCCATTGTTAAAACAGTAGAATTGATATTTCCAAGTAAAAATTTCATAGCACTCTCCCAACCTCCCATTTTTTTATATGATATGCTCTAGCTTGCAGAAGTAGTCTTGTCATTTTCGTATAAAAGAAAGATTCTGTTTTTGGGCAAAAAAAAAGCCTGCTCCCATTCGGGAACAGACTTCTTATTTCTTTCTACGCTCTTGAAACGTAAGAACCGTCTGATGTATTGACAACAAGTGTGTCGCCTTCATTCACAAAGAACGGCACGTTGACAACAAGGCCGGTTTCAGTTTTCGCAGGTTTTGTACCGCCTGATGCTGTATCACCTTTAATACCAGGTTCAGTCTCAACAACTTTCAGCTCAACTGTGTTTGGAAGTTCGATACCGAGCGTTTCATCTTGGTACATCATGATATGCACAGACATGTTTTCAAGCAGGTATTTTAATTCCTCTTCGATTTGAGCCTCGCCCAGTTCAAGCTGCTCATAAGAAGAAGTATCCATAAATACGTGCTGATCTCCGTTTGCATATAGGTATTGCATTGTTTTTGTTTCGATTTGCGCTTTTGCTACTTTTTCACCAGCGCGGAAAGTTTTTTCCTGAATCGCGCCCGTACGAAGGTTGCGGAGTTTAGAGCGGACAAACGCCGCGCCTTTACCAGGTTTTACGTGCTGGAAGTCAACGACGCGCCAAATGCCGCCGTCTACTTCGATTGTTAATCCTGTACGGAAATCGTTAACTGAAATCATGTTTAATGTCCTCCTATATTCCAATCACAAAATAATAAGTTCTTTTGGGGAATGGGTGATTGTCCGGTTGCCGTTTTCTGTAATCACGATGTCATCTTCTATGCGGACACCGCCTGTTTCTGGTATGTAAATGCCCGGCTCCACTGTGACCACCATGCCCGGTTCAAGGATAGCTGAAGATCTGACGGACAATCCCGGCGATTCATGAACTTCCATACCGAGCCCGTGCCCGGTTGAATGGCCGAAATATTCACCGTAGCCTTTTGCAGCAATGTGATCCCTTGTGAGGGCGTCAGCCTCTTTTCCTGTCATGCCCGGCTTAATATGTGCGACGCCGAGTGCCTGAGCATCAAATACGACCTGATAAATCTCCTTCAATCGATCACTGGGCTGACCGACAGCGACCGTACGGGTAATATCAGAACAGTATCCTTTATAATAAGCGCCAAAATCAAGTGTAACAAGGTCTCCGCTTTCAATCAGCTTGTCACTGGCCACACCGTGCGGAAGGCTCGACCGAAGGCCCGAGGCGACAATCATATCAAAAGAAGAGCTATCAGCTCCCTGGCTTCTCATATAAAACTCCAGCTCATTGGCAACAGCTATTTCAGAAATGCCGGGTTTCATAAACGTCAAGATATGTTTGAAGGCATCATCTGCAATCTTCGCAGCTTCCTCTAATATCTTAATCTCTTCACTAGACTTAATCAAGCGCAACTTTTCTACGGATTCAGCCACAGGCACTAATTCAGCCTCACTGATAACCGCGCTGTATGATGCGTATGTGCCGTATGTCATGCTGTTCTGCTCAAAGCCGAGACGCTTGATGCCGAACGCTTCAACCGTGTCGGCTGTAGTCTGAATCAAGCTGCCGCCATGCTCAATGATCTCAAAGCCCTTTACCTGAACCTTCGCCTGCTCTGTATAACGAAAATCGGTAATAAACGCTGCCCTGTCACCTGATATAACAGCCAGGCCAGCTGAACCTGTAAATCCTGTCATATAGCGTACATTTGTGCTGCTTGTAATCAGCATTCCGTCAATCCCCAGCTGTCCAAACAGGTTTCTTAATTTCTCTAGCTTCATCTTTATTCTCCCCCTTGCTGGCTTATTAAGTAGCGGAGAGCAAGCTTGTAGCCTTCAGATCCAAGACCGACAATCTGCCCTTTCGCAACCGGAGCGATGACCGACTGATGCCTGAATTCCTCCCTGGCGTATAAGTTTGATAAATGCACCTCAATCACTGGAAGATTAATGCTTGAAACAGCATCCCTGATCGCATAGCTGTAATGGCTCAAGGCGCCAGGGTTCAGAACAATCCCGTCGTATTGCTCCTCAGCCTCATGTATCGCATCTATCAAATCACCTTCGTGGTTAGACTGGAAGAAAGTGAGCTGGATATGTAAGGCTTCAGCAAAATGAAAAAGGTCTGTTTCGATATCGGTCAGTGTCCGGCGGCCGAATACCTCCGGCTCACGCTTCCCCAGCCGATTGACATTCGGCCCGTTCAAAATCAAAAAATGAGGCACATGAATCTCTCCTTTTCGCGAGGGTTTCTCATGTAAAAAATGTTCACTTCTCGTGAACATTTTACCATACTGGAAATGGATAATACACTATTCTCTATGCGTTCCCAGCGCACGTGCCAGCTTTTCCGAATTCAGCTCATTGTATTCAAATGAAATGGAATAACCGACAAACAGCCCGTAAAGCAAATAAATGCAAATGGTTGTAATAATTGTATCTGGTTTCAGTTCGGTCACCGCGCGCACATCAGGAAAAATCGGATTAAAAACAAAAAACACGAGTAGCCAAAGCAGCAAGCCGTATAAAATACCCGGCCACATTGTTTTTAAACGTTTCAATAGAAGAAAATAAAGAAATGCTGCGCCAATTGAAATAATTCCGATCAAAATGATGCTGATTATGGTTCCAAGTCCATGTTTTTTCCACTCTCCGAGCACAAACGGCTGCAAAATCATATTCGGACTGACTTCGGAAAAATGAAACAAATACGCAATATAAGCGATAAAACTCCATAATACGCCGCCGCAAAAACCTGTTGCCGCCACCCTGCCGGCCATCGGAACAGGCGGTCCTTGCTTCTCAGTCGATTCTTGATTTTGTTCTGTATTTTTTTCACTTGTCATCACGGCACCTCCAGTTAAAGTGTGCCCAAAAAATGAAATGTCAATAAAAAAGCTCACACTTTTTGGCAGCTGCGAGTAAAATTTGAAAATAACGGGTATAATGCATGAAGAAAAAGCAAGGCTATGGCAACTTTTCAGCCTGTCAATCTAGAGGTTTAGCGCTGTTTCCTGTACAATAGAGTGAAAGGAAATGGTTAGCAATCCTAAAGAAATAGGCAGGTTGATAATATGTCAAAACATAAAATTCCGCCCGCTTACGGCGGGCAGGCAGTTGTGGAAGGCGTTATGTTTGGCGGAAAGCATCATTACGTTACGGCGATCAGAAGAACGGATGGGAGCATTGACTTTTTTAAGCTTCCCCGCAAACACAATCCGAAACTGAACATCGTAAAAAAGATACCGTTTTTACGAGGAATCGCGGCCATTATTGAAGCGAGCGCAAACGGCACCAAACATTTAAATTTTTCAAGCGAACGTTACGGGCTCGATCCATCGGAAGACGAGACACTTGAGCAGGAAGAAAAAAAATCCTCCGGTCTGTCTATGTATCTCAGCCTCGCGGTAATCGGCGTCTTATCATTTTTGTTCAGTAAATTCGTATTTACATTGGTTCCTGTTTTCTTAGCTGAACTGACAAGGCCGATTTTTTCATCGGACAAAGAGCAAATCGCGGTTGAAAGCCTGTTTAAGTTGATTTTGCTGCTCGGCTATATTTATTTTCTGTCCATGACACCGCTCATTAAAAGAGTGTTTCAATATCATGGAGCCGAACATAAAGTCATAAACTGTTATGAACAGAATTTGCCAATTACAGTGCAGAATGTTCAAAACCAATCTCGGCTTCATTACCGCTGCGGATCAAGCTTTATATTATTTACGATTATTGTCGGCATGTTTGTCTATTTGCTCGTTCCGACAGATCCGCTTTGGCTGCGTGTTATAGATCGTGTCGCGCTGATACCAGTCGTACTCGGCATATCCTTTGAAGTTCTCCAGCTGACTAACAAAGTGCGTGATATTCCCGGACTGAAATTTCTTGGATACCCGGGCCTCTGGCTTCAGCTGTTAACAACAAAAGAACCTAAGGATGACCAGGTTGAAGTTGCCATCGAAAGCTTTAACGAGCTTCTCAGACTCGAAGAAATGTCTGAACAAAATCAGAAGCCTTCTCACAACGTCATCTAAAATCCGTTGCCCTGCTATTACTTTCGGAGGTGGACAGTTATGAATCATCGTGTACAACCTATTATTGCTGTATTAATCGCGCTGGGAGCGTTCGGTTTCCTCTATGTGCTGGTAACCAATCCCGGAGAAATGGCAAAAATGGCGGTAACCGTCATCGTGGCAGGTATCATTATTTATTTTATTGTGAAATATGTAATGAATCGAAATGCGGGCAGCGAAGGAGCAGCCTTCAAAAAAGCGGCGAAACAGTCGCGGCGCCGGATGAAAGAACAAAAAGCAAAGCATCGCGCCGGACATAAGGGACGTGTGAGCCACCTGCGAAGCGTTCCGAGCGCCAGCAAGCCTAAGCCGATGATTCTCAAGAAAAAAAGCCAGACTCAGCTGACTGTTATAGAAGGGAAAAAAAATAAAAAGAAAAACAGAGCGCTTTTTTAATAGGTCCATTGTTTTAAAAACAGCTCTGTCCGTCTTTTACCTAGCTCTATCAGGGCTAGTTTTTTTTGTTGTGTTAATTGAAAATCAGTTGCCATTACGTCATCAACCGGCAGAAAAATGATATTTTGTTCATAGCGTGACGCAATATGCCTTGCGTCATGGGCATCCTTCATCGTTTCAAACAGGGCGCCAAACAGTTCGAAAGCGTTGCGGATATTTTTTTTCGGGCGCTCCCTTTCACGCGGCGCAAGCGTCACACCGATCACAGGGCGTTTTCTTTCCTTTGAAAACAGCCATATTGGAAAATTACTTAACACGCCTCCGTCAACCACCGTGGCAGTGCCTGTGTCCGTTTTTAATTTTATCGGTTCAAAGAAATACGGAATGCTGCAGCTCATTCTCACCGCCCTGGCAACCGGAAACATATCGGGATTTAACCCGTAACGGACCAAATCGTCCGGCAAAACAATCATGGTGCCGTTTGTCAGATCAGAAGCGATAAGGCGCAGAGACCCTTTCTGCAAATCACCGAAAACCCTTATGCCTTTCGCTCTTAACAGGTCAGCAATCCATTTTTCTATCGTGTCGCCTTTGTATAAGCCAAGACGCCAGTAGATGGACACCCACTGGAGCATTTTTAAGGGGAGAAATGAGTACCGCTGGTCCAGCAATTTCTCTCCATCCACTTCTTCAATTAAAGCGTGGATTTCCTTACTGGTGTAACCTGACGCAATGAAAGCGGCAATAATTGCGCCCGCGCTTGTACCCGCAAGCCTTTTAAAGCGGAAACCTTTTTCCTCAAGCGCTTCATAAGCGCCTGCAAGCGCAATGCCTTTTACTCCTCCGCCGGAAAACACACCGTCAATATACATCTCATTCCCTCCCCCTCCATCCGATCGTTTACTATCATTTTAAGAAAACACGCGAAGAAATAGACCAACGAATGACACGCGGCCCGACGCATCAAAAAAGACGGCCTCCTTCGAGACCGCCTTTTTACTGATTATGATGTTCTGTTTTCTTTTGGATTGATTTCAGATCTTTTTTACGAGCATCATCTTCTTCAAAATATTGAACAAGATCCCCGATGCGATCAATGCTGTTCCAACTTAAATGATGTTCGATTCCTTCGACATCGTTATATATTTTCTCTTCATCAACACCAATGATTCTTAAAAACTGCTCAAGCAATTCATGTCTGTATACCAGCCGTTTGCCTATTTTTTTCCCTTTAGACGTTAACACGAGACCGCGATATTTTTCATAAATTAAATATTCGTCTTTATCTAGTTTTTGAACCATTTTCGTTACAGAGGAGGGATGGACTGCCAATGCTTCCGCGATATCGGAAACCCGTGCATATCCTTTTTCTTCAATCAGCATATAAATCTGTTCAATATAATCTTCCATACTTGGTGTTGTCATCGAAACCCTCCCAAAAAGCACCTTAACTTTATAAACCATTACAAGTTTACACTAATGAACTTGAAAAAACAAGGATGCTCCGCAGGCCAAAAGCCCTTTTTACCGCTTATAATTCCATTCATCTGAAGCATATTTTGTTTCTGCCAAATGATGAACAAAATCAAGCTCTTCCTGAGTTAGTTCGTACGGCTTTAAATGAATGTTAAGACCAGTTTCAAATCCTTCTTTAAAGGCTTTACGGGCCTCATCCATCGTCACCCGCTTATCGGTGAGTTCATTAATGGCAACCGCTTTATTTTTGAAATTGCGCTGCATCCGCTCTCTGACTCTTTCACTCGGATACAAGAACAGATCGAACAGCTTGTCCTCATCCAAATCAAGCAGAATGGAGCCATGCTGAAGAATCACGCCTTTTTGTCTCGTTTGCGCGCTTCCCGCCACCTTGCGTCCCTCGACCACCAGCTCATACCATGAAGGCGCGTCAAAACAAACGGATGACCGCGGATTTTTTAAGCTTTCTTTTTCTTTTTCGGTTCTCGGGATGGCAAAATATGCGTCCAGACCGAGATTTCTAAAGCCTTGGAGTATGCCTTCTGAAATGACCCGGTATGCCTCAGTAACAGTCGCCGGCATTTCGGGGTGCTCTTCCGAAACAATCACGCTGTATGTCAATTCCTGATCGTGCAGAACACCTCTCCCGCCGGTCGGGCGTCTGACAAATCCGAGATTATACTTATGTACTGCTTCAAAATTGATTTCCTTTTTAATATTTTGAAAATATCCTACAGAAAGAGTCGCCGGATTCCAACCGTAAAAACGGATAACCGGAGGAATTTTCTTTTCGCTGTGCCAATATAAAAGCGCTTCATCAAGCGCCATATTGAATGCAGGACTTGCATTGCCTGAGTCTATAAACCGCCAAGTTTCTTTTTCCATTTTGAGACCTTCCTTACCGTTTTAATAGAATCAGTTTATCAAACTGCAGGGAAAATGAAAAATATTTTAGTTCCATTATGGATGACAATCGCGCCGTGCTTTACTATAATAGTATTTGTCGAAAACGGCTCTATGGCCTTGTTTTATGAAGCAGGGTTTTGATTTTATATGCTAAAGGAGTAGAATCACATTGTCTAATATGATCGTCTTAATTATTTTTGCTGCGTTTCTCGTCTATATGATTGCTTCATATGTCTATCAGCAGCGAATTATGAAAACACTTACGGAAGAAGAGTTCCGCGCAGGTTACCGAAAAGCGCAGCTCATTGACGTTCGTGAACCGAATGAGTTTGAGGGCGGACATATTTTAGGCGCCCGCAACATCCCGCTTTCCCAGCTGAAACAGAGAAAAAATGAAATCCGTCCGGACAAGCCTGTCTATCTGTACTGCCAAAACAGTGTCCGCAGCGGACGCGCGGCACAAACTCTGCGCAAAAACGGCTGCACTGAGATTTACAACCTAAAGGGCGGCTTTAAAAAATGGGGCGGAAAGATTAAAACGAAGTAATAAAGAAAAACAGCTGTCGTATAGACAGCTGTTTTTTTACCTCTCTTCCGCCTCGTACCTGAGCACCGGGTGTCTCGCCGCTTTTGTTTCATCCATTCTTTTTACAATCGTCGTATGCGGCGCCTCTTGGACGAGCTCCGGATTCTCCTCCGCTTCCTTTGCGATTTGAATCATAGCGTCGATAAACGCATCCAGTGTTTCCTTGGATTCCGTCTCTGTCGGCTCGATCATGATGCATTCTTCAACATTAAGCGGGAAATAAATCGTAGGCGGATGATATCCGAAATCGAGCAGCCGTTTTGCTATATCAAGCGTACGCACTCCCAGCTTTTTCTGGCGCTTCCCTGACAATACAAATTCATGCTTGCAATGACGGTCAAACGGAAGATCGTAATAAGGCGCGAGCTTTCTCATCATATAGTTGGCGTTTAACACTGCGTTCTCAGTAACAGCCTTTAACCCGTCAGGCCCCATAGAACGGATATACGTATACGCTCTGACATTGATGCCGAAGTTGCCGTAATACGGCTTCACGCGGCCGATCGCATGAGGGCGGTCATAATCAAACGTAAAGCGTCCTTCTTTTTGGATTAAAACTGGTTTTGGCAAATAAGGAATCAGATCTTTTTTTACGCCGACAGGGCCTGATCCGGGGCCTCCGCCGCCATGAGGGCCAGTGAATGTTTTATGCAAGTTGAGGTGCACCACGTCAAAACCCATATCTCCCGGTCGTGCTTTGCTTAAAACGGCATTTAAATTAGCGCCGTCATAGTACAGTTTCCCCCCCGCTTGGTGAACAATTTCCGCCATCTCGGTAATCTGTTCCTCAAACAAGCCGAGCGTGTTCGGATTCGTCAGCATAAGAGCCGCCGTTTCTTCATTCACTGCTCTTTTTAAATCCTCCAGATCGACAAGCCCCTTTTCATTCGATTTCACCGTTACTGTTTCAAAGCCTGCTACTGTCGCTGAAGCAGGGTTCGTCCCGTGCGCGGAATCAGGTACAATGACCTTCGTTCGCTTGAAATCCCCTCGCGCTTCATGATAGGCCCGGATCATCATCAGCCCCGTCCACTCGCCATGCGCCCCGGCAGCGGGCTGAAGAGTAACCTCATCCATTCCCGTAATTTCCTCAAGGTGCTTGCTTAAATCATATAAAAGCTCTAAAGCGCCTTGAACCGTGTCTTCATCCTGAAGAGGATGAATCGCAGCAAAACCGGGAATTCGCGCAATTTTTTCATTTATTTTCGGATTGTATTTCATTGTGCAAGAACCGAGCGGGTAAAAGCCGGAATCCACTCCGTGATTACGTATAGACAGCGCTGTATAATGGCGCATGATATCCAGCTCGGACACCTCTGGCAGCTCTGCATCCTCGTCACGAATATAGGTGTCTGACAAGAGGTTCTCCAATTCGATTTCCGGTACATCGAGCTCCGGCAGACTGTAGCCTATACGGCCTTCTCTGGAAAGCTCAAAAATAAGTGCCTGATCCTGATTACTCATGGCGATCCCCCAATTCCTGAATGAGTGCGTCAATTTCTTCTTTTGTTCTCAGCTCCGTTACAGCAATCAGCATATGACAGTCCAGCTCCGGATACGTCAGCCCAAGATCATATCCGCCGATGATGCCTTTTGCCAGCAAACGCCGATTTACTGCTTTTACCGGTTCATCCAGTTTGATGACAAATTCATTAAACATCGGTCCATCAAACATGACGGTGAGGCCCGCTTTTTTTCCTTCTTGCTTGGCATAGTTGGCTTTTAGGAGATTTTGACGGGCGATTTCTTTTACGCCGTTTTTCCCGAGAGCTGTCATGGCGACAGAAGCTGCCAGCGCATTTAAAGCTTGGTTCGAGCATATATTTGATGTCGCTTTATCCCGGCGGATATGCTGTTCCCTGGCTTGCAAAGTAAGCACAAAGCCTCTTTTTCCGTTTTCGTCTTCCGTTTGTCCGACGAGACGGCCCGGCACTTTTCTCATTAATTTTTTGTTGACTGCAAAAAAGCCGCAGTGCGGGCCGCCGTATGCGGAAGGAATGCCGAAAGGCTGCGCATCGCCGACGACGATATCAGCCTGAAACTTGCCCGGCGGAGTGAGAAGACCTAGCGCAAGCGGATTGGCTGACACAATAAACATGGATTTCCCTTGATGAGCGATAGGCTCAATATCCTTTAACGGCTCAACCCGGCCAAAAAAATTAGGGTACTGAACGATCACTGCAGCCGTGTCCTCGCAAACGGTTTGGCGCAAAGCATCAATATCAGTAACTCCATCTTTAGCGGGGACTTCAACGACTTCAATATACTGACCTTTTGCGTACGTTTTCAGCACTTCTCTCGATTCAGGATGCACGGTTTTTGACACAACGATTTTTTTCTTTTTCGTGTGGCCGGAAGCAAGCATGGCCGCTTCCGCCAAGGCTGTTCCGCCATCATACATAGAGGAGTTGGCAATATCCATTCCTGTCAGTTCACAGATCATCGTTTGGAACTCGAAAATGGCCTGTAGCTCCCCTTGTGAGATTTCCGGCTGATAAGGCGTATACGCCGTATAAAACTCAGAGCGCGAAATGACATGATCCACAATAACAGGCTGATAGTGGTCATATACACCCGCTCCTAAGAAAGACGCGTGTTGTACGGTATCACGATTTTTAGAGGCCAGCTTTGCCAGTTCTCTTGTTAATTCCGTTTCTGATTTCGCTTTTTTGATTTGATACTCTTTTTGATATCTGACGTTTTCCGGTATATCAGCAAATAATTCATCGATGCCGCTTACGCCGATAGCGGCAAGCATTTCCTGTTTATCCTTTTCTGTTGCGGGCAAATAACGGTGCTTCATGTGTTGACTCCTCTCCCCAAGAAAAAATATTAGCGTTTATAAAATGGTGTTTTGACAACCTTTGCTTTCACTAATTTTTTGCGAATCCCCACCTCTACAACAGTCCCGATTTCACTCGCTTCCGCAGCAACTAGGGCAAGGCCGACGTTTTTCCCTAATGTCGGTGACTGCGTGCCGGTTGTGACCTTTCCGACGGACTTGCCATGTTGGAATACTTCATATCCGTGCCGCGGTATCCCTTTTTCGATCATTTCGAGGCCGACAAGCTTTCGCTTTGCTCCGTTTTCTTTCTGTTCACTCAATACAGACTTACCAAAAAAGTCAGACTCTTTTTTGTGTTTTACGGCAAAGCCAATACCTGCTTCAATCGGTGTAATATCCTGGGTCAGCTCCTGGCCGTAAAGCGGGAGTTTCGCTTCAAACCGGAGCGTATCACGTGCGCCAAGACCGCATGGAATCAGTCCGTATTCCTCACCCGCATCAATAATTTGCTTCCACAAATACACGGCATCATGAGCACGGCAGTAAATTTCAAATCCGTCTTCACCCGTATAGCCGGTGCGCGAAATGAGTGCTCTGCAGCCGCTGATATCAGCTTCATCAATAAACGCAAACGGCTTTATTGCAGACACATCTGAAGCTGCCAGTTTTTTTAAGATTGCTTCTGCTTTCGGCCCCTGCACAGCCAGGAGCGCAATTTGATCTGACTGATTGTCAATCTGCACATCACCTGTCGCATGTTCTTTCATCCAAGCCAGGTCTTTATCTATATTAGAAGCATTAATGACTAGCAGATAGCGGTTCTCTCCTTTTTGATAGACAAGCAAATCATCGACGGTTCCGCCATCCGGATAGCACATCGCTGTATATTGCACACGGCCTGGTGTCAACGCGGAAACATCATTTGTCATCAGCCTTTGCAAAAAAGACAGACTGTCGCTTCCTGACACTTCGATTTCTCCCATATGGGATACATCAAAGAGCCCGGCTGCAGTTCGAACAGCCTCGTGTTCGTTTTTTATAGAAGAGAATTGAACAGGAAGCTCCCAGCCTCCGAAATCAATCGTTTTTCCTCCATATTCCTTATACAGGTCAAATAACGGCGTTCTTTTCAGCATCAAATTCCTCCCCTTTTTCAACGGCGCAGCTAAAAAATTATACAAAAAAGGACAGAGAAACACCTCATGTAAAATGAAGGTTCTCTGTCCTGGCACCTGAAAGTTTACTTTGCATACGCAAAGACGTCCCCTTTGGTGGCTTGCGGCATCCGCGCAAACACTCTCCAGAGTTGCGTCGAGCAAGAGTTCTTTTGCCTGAGAGATTCACTCCGCAGTTTGCTCCTTCGGCGCCTGTATCCCGAGGTTCTCGGTCAGGTCTCTCCCCTTGCTGTCATTCGCTCATATTTTCATGCTGTTATGGACATACTATAGCAATATCTTACATCAAATACATACTCATATCCTACCACCATCACTATATGCTGGGCAACAGCAATTTGGGCAGATTTTTCTTATATTGTTCATTTTAAGAATCGAAGAATAAGAAGGGCGGTTTCAAAGCAATGAACGCAGAAATGATCTACGATGCAAAATGGCCGGAAGAATTCGCTGAAAGGCTGAAAAATGATGGCCCATGGGCGAACTGGGAACTGTACAAGCTATCTGCAGAAATCCAGAAAACATTAGCAATTCCTGAATTTGAAGGCTTACGGGCCCCTTTATATCTGCCTTCCTTTACGCCGCTCCCTCACCAGCTTGAGGTAGCGCAAAAAGTGGTTGAAAAAATGAACGGGAAAGCGATTTTAGCAGATGAGGTGGGTCTCGGGAAAACGGTTGAAGCCGGGCTGATTCTAAAAGAATATATGATTCGCGGTTTAGCCAAAAAAATTTTAATCCTTGTGCCCGCTTCCCTTGTGTCACAGTGGGTCAAAGAGCTACAGGAAAAATTTTTGATCCCGGCTGTTGAACAAAAGAAAAGCTACGTGTGGGAGCAATACGATATTGTCGTCTCATCAATCGACACCGCGAAGCGCTCGCCCCACCGTGAAATTGTGCTGTCAATCCCATATGATCTCGTCATTATTGATGAGGCACATAAACTAAAAAATAGCAAAACGAAGAACTATGAATTTGTCCGGAATCTCGTAAAAAAATATTGCCTGCTTCTTACCGCGACGCCAATTCAAAACCGTATCGAAGAAATTTTCAATTTGGTGTCCTTATTAAAGCCTGGCCATTTAGGCAGTCAAAATCACTTTCAGGAAGAGTTCGCTAAGAAGAAATCCAGTTTAGAAGCGCACGAGCATTTAAAAGATCTTGTGAATAAAGTCATGATCCGTAACAGACGGCATGACACAGGGCTGAATTGGAAACAGCGCTATGTTGAAACAGTGCCGATTGAATTTTCTCCATCTGAGCAGGCGCTTTATGATGAAATTTCCCGCCTGAAGGAAGGCATCAACAAGCCGGCCAGCATGTTCTCGATTATGACTTTGCAAAGAGAGTGCTGTTCGAGCAGAGAAGCGGTGTATATGACGCTGAAAAAGATGCTAGATCAAAAAGAGAAACAAGCACCGGCCATTGATGAGCACACCATTTCGGTTTTAATAGATCGCATCAACCAAGTGACACAAAACTCCAAAGCGCTTCAAGTCGTTGATCTGATCAAAAAGATAGACGATAAGGTCATCATTTTTACAGAATACCGGGCAACCCAGATTTACCTGCAATGGTTTCTTCAGCAAAACGGCATCAGTTCTGTGCCGTTCAGAGGCGGATTTAAACGCGGGAAAAAAGACTGGATGAAGGATCTTTTCCGCGGAAAGGTCCAAGTCCTGATTGCAACTGAAGCAGGCGGTGAAGGGATTAACCTGCAATTTTGCAATCACATGATCAACTATGACCTGCCATGGAATCCGATGCGTCTCGAGCAAAGAATCGGAAGAATTCACAGGCTCGGGCAGGAGCGTGACGTGCACATATATAACATGGCGACGAAACATACTGTAGAAGAGCATATTTTAAAGCTGCTATATGAAAAAATTCATTTGTTTGAAAAAGTGGTCGGCGAACTTGATGACATTTTAACGAAAATTCAAGTGAACAATTTTGAAGAGCACCTGCATGACATTTTGTACCATTCAGCTACAGAAGAAGAAATGAAAATAAAAATGGATAATTTAACCTCATTTTTGTCTTATAAAAAACAGCAGCCTGCTGAAAAAAGAGGATCTTAGCCTGTAAGGAGGTTTTACAAGTGAGACAGCAAGAGGTTCACGATTTTCTGCTTCGTTTTTTCCAGGCAAACAGCTGCCAAATCGTCGATCAAGGTTCCGGCTATATGACTGTGCAGCTTACAGTTGAAATGGACAAACAGATCATGAACCGCCCTTTCTACTGGCACTGGCGCGAGAAGACAGGCGGTGATCCGAATCCGATGAAAATCACTTTTATTACAGATAAGGAGACTGCTCCAAAAGACCTAGACGGCGAATTTATTTATTTTGGAGCGCCCCGCCTTTTTCAAATATTTAAAGCTGTTAAACAAAATGGGAGATTTACCAGAATGTATGAGAAAATTGAATCAGCCGGAGCTAAAGTCCCACTCCAGCCTTGGCTTGGTATAAATATCACGATTTCATACCAGTCCGACATGAAAAAGGACAAGCTATTGTCACTAGGTCTTCACCTAGTCTCTGGAACCATGATTGAAGATTTTCAAAGCAAGCTGACACAGCTTTCGCTGACGTCTCAAATATGTGACTATTGCTTCACCATATCGCCTATGATCAAACCAGAAAGCGGCCTCAAGCGCATGGAAAACTATATTGCTAAATCCGCCATGCAGGAGCCGTCAGACTGGGCAGAACAGGCTGTAAACAGGTGGAAAAAAGATATGGAATTGCTTGACAAATTTTATGAGCATACAGAAGAAAAACCAGAAGAGTATTATCTAGAAAAACAGGCCCTGAAAGCCTTGTATCAACCAAAGATATCAGTTGAAATTGAAAATGGCGGATTATTTTATCTGCAAAATAATATTTCAAGCTAACTTTTTTACCATTCGACATCGTTCTCGTTTTTTTTGAAAAAATGCGACTATAATAAAGATATATTGGAAAAAAATTCTGGCAATTTCAATGACAAATGACTTCCAGAGACCAATGAAGGCATACAATGAGTCATGGCCGGACTGGCTGAAATACATAAACAAGTATTTTAGGAGGAGAAACTGCATGAAAAATGCAAAACAAGAGCACTTCGAATTAGATCAAGAATGGGTTGAATTAATGATGAAAGCCAAAGAGGCAAATATCAGCCCGGAAGAAATACGAAAATATTTACTTTTAAACAAAAAGTCTGCTCATCCTGGTCCGGCAGCCAGAAGTCATACCGTAAATCCTTTCTGAATGTGCTATAATATCACAAGGAAGGTGATGACATTGATTGGCCAGCGTATTAAACAATACCGTAAAGAAAAAGGCTACTCACTATCAGAACTAGCTGAAAAAGCTGGGGTAGCGAAGTCTTATTTAAGCTCAATAGAACGAAATCTACAAACGAACCCCTCCATTCAATTTCTCGAAAAAGTCTCCGCTGTTCTGGACGTCTCGGTTCATACTTTGCTCGATGAGAAACATGAAACCGAATACGATGGTCAATTAGATAGTGAATGGGAGAAATTGGTTCGCGATGCAATGACATCCGGGGTATCGAAAAAACAATTTCGTGAATTTTTAGATTATCAAAAATGGAGAAAATCCCAAAAAGAGGAGTAGTGCCTGAGCAGAGGCACTTACTCCTCTTTTGTTAATAAACGTAGAGATGGCCCAGTATATGATATACCGGGCCATCTCTTTTTTATTGCTGCTATTAATTTTTATCCTCACTGTGCGCTTTTTCATTTTCTTTCACGTAACCGTCTTTATCAGTGTGTTCCTTTTTGATTGTCAAACCATTCCATTGTGTTGCTTCAAACGAGAACTGAAGCTGAATGGAGTTGCCTTGGTATTTATTTTGAACCATTAGCCCGTTTTCATCTTTTGTTTTGTCGTCTTTAAATTGGATTTCCATTTGAACCTGGTCGAAATCAGTCGGTGTTTTTGGAACACCATCATATTCAGGAGCGGTTTTACCGTCAATTGTTGCTACATTGACTTTGCCGCTTGCGTTTAAGAATTTAGGGTCAATTTGTTTTTTAATTTTTTCAGCAGCCGCTGCATCATTCTTTGAGGACATCAAATACAAGTCTTTGAGGTTGGCATCATCTAAAATAATGTTTTTCGGGTAACCATTGCCGCCCTCTTTTCCGACTGTCAATAACGTCACTTCAAACTGGCTGAGAAAATCTTCTGGAGATGTATTGCTGCCACCGTTTGCTTTAAATTCTCCGTAATTCAGCGCCATTAATACCTCTTTGATTGCAAGTGAGCCGTTATTTTCAAAATGGAAATCTTTCGTCAATTTGTCTCCCGGCTTTAGATTTGACAGGTTGACACTTGCTGAATTTTCTTTAGCTGATAAATCAAGCGTACCTGATGCAAAAGTAGCATCCGTTGATTTAATGTCGTTAAATGCTGCCCATGTTCCTCCTCCAACTAAAGCTAATCCTAGTGCCGCAGAAGCGACTCCTAAACTCAATTTCTTTTTCATACCCATGGCAAACTCCCCTTTTATTGAATGATATTATATCGAAACCTGTTGCCAGGTTTACAACTGATGTTAAGTGGACATAGTATTGTCCTTTGTATCTGTTTCCAAAGCTTTTGTCTTTCTTTCTATTTCTCTAATGGCGCTTGTGATCGTCACAAAAGCGTACACCAGCAGCATCACGCCGGGAACAATCAGTAAAACAGCAGTTCCGATCGGCTGACTGGCAAAATGAAGTATGTAGCCGGCATACGGAAGCTGAAAACCTGTATATTGCGCGCGGACATTTTCGTCCGATACGAGCGCTGAATCAGCTGCGGCGTTATTGTCCCCTTTTGTTTTAAATAACAAATGGTCTCCTTGCTTCGTCATGTCAATAATTCTGTGGGTCACCGCCGTATTTGCATCCTGCATAAATGTAATGACGTCACCCTTTTGGAGCTCTTTCACATCAGTAATTTCTTTGACCAATATTAAGGAACCTGTGTTGAACTCCGGCTCCATTGAACCTGACAGAACTGATTTCAGCGTGTATCCAAACACTGCCGGCTCTCCCCCGGATGAACGTGTTGATATCACGACAAGCGTCAGCACAATAATGAGAGTAAAGATGATCACGTAGAGAATATTACTGATCAGCCTCATTGCTTTTTTCATCCTCTTCCCCGCTTTCCTTCTGAACTGATTGAGTTTCTTTTTCTTTTGTTACAGCTTCTTGAGTTGCATCTTCGTTATTTGATTTTTCTTGTATATCCTTTTGTGAGTTTTCCTTCTCCTTTTTGAAGGCTGGCTTTGTTTCTTTTTTCGGAACTGTCGGTTTTTCATCGCACTTTGCAAGCGTCATAGGCTCCGACCACTCAAATGTACTGCCTTCTGCCGGATAGCCAGCCGGTTTGTATACTTTAAATGCATAAATGCCGGGTTTCATTTTTTTCTTCGTCTCAATTTTATAAAGTGAATCGCCGATTTGATTGGAAACAAATCCTTTTTCGATCACATTCCCATCCTTTAATGGTTTGCGGGCATTTTTCAGCTTATGAAGCTCCCACTTCCACTTTGATTTTTTAAGTTTCTCGCCTGTATTTTCGAGCTCAGCAAATAAAGCGACAGGGGAGCATACAGTGCCTTTCGTATCCGTTTGATCTGATAAGTGCAAATCACTTTGATCCCAGCGTTTATCATAATGGCAGTTTTTATCTGTATGCTGAAAATCTGTACACGCTTGAAGCGAAACATCCAATGTTTCAATATCATGAAAAGCAGCGCTTGTATCATCGGAAAATTGTAAGCATATCGCGGCAGTCAGACTGAAAATGACTGAAAGCTGAAAAATAAGAAGCAGAACTTTCAGATTCGTCTTCGCCTTTTGCTGATTGCGGAACAATCGAAACATATCTTACCTCCTGTAAAACACTGTAACTTGATATGACAATCGTTCTTTTTAAAGAACTGCACAAATAGAGTATAATCAACGTTTAATGGATTGAAAAACATCAAAATCGACCGTTTTGTTCGTTTAAAAGAATGTTTTCATCATATTACAAAGTCTTACTCAGTATTGCTCACCTTTTTGAATTTTTTTGAAATTTTTGGGATTATTATGTGAGAAATTAAATGCATAGCCAAACATGATTTGGTAATAATAAACAAAGAAAGGGTGACAGCATGATGATCAAACAATGTGTGATATGTCTTTCTCTTCTCGTTTTCGGCACCGCAGCCGCTCACGCAGAAGAAGCACCACTTGTGACCGCCCGCCACATGTCCAAATGGGAAGAGCTTGCTGTAAAAGAAGCAAAAAAAAGGTACCCGCTCGCACAGGTACTGTTCAAACAAAAAGTATGGGACCGAAAAAGAAAAGATGAAGCAGTAAAGCAATACCACCTAACCCTGAGGGAAGGATCAAAGGAATTCGGCGTATTTGTAACGATTTCATTCGATCCCTACAGCCAAAAGGTCAATAAAATTGCCATATTAGAAGAATATCAATAAGGTCCTCCTTATTTGAAGGACCTTATTCTTTGTATATGTGATTATTTTTTCCGTTTAAGCCATAGCCTGAAACCATAGGGTAAAATACCGAACCAATGCTGTGAAGCGGGTGTTTTAGTTTCTTTCCGGACCTCTTTTCGTTCTTTTCGCTCATCTTTCGGAGTATCTATATATTTGACAAATTGCTGAGTCATATATTTGACATAATCATTCGTTTTCACGTGATCACCTCATCATTCAATTATTATGAGTGTTGGCTCACATGACTTTTTTTATACCCTTTTCTCTGCTTTATTCTATCCAGCGCAGCAGTTTTTTCTGTTTTTGATCGAACACTAGCTGTGCAGTTCTTTCTGCTCCCGACTCCGTAATGGCTTTTAAGCTGATTTGTTTTTGCTCTTTTATCGATGTATTGTGAATGTGATAAGAAACCTGCCCATATGTAAACTGCTGTGAACCCTTTTGGCCTTTCCGCTGCTCAAGAACATGCCGAATTGAAATAAGTGCGCCATTCTGAAGCAAATTTTCTCCTGTGTAAAACGCTTTTGTTTCCTTTTCAAACATGCAGCGTGAAATATATTGAGCAGCAGTAAAGTTTACGATCAGCAGCACAAGCGCGGAGACAAAAAGAACAGCGGGATAAATAAACCCTTTCGAACGGTACATTCATCCTCCTCCTAAAGACGTATAAACCGGAAAAGCAGTTTGATACACTTTTTCATCCTTGCTCTTAATATTCAACAACACAATCCCATTTTCAATATCAGCTTTCATGGCAGTAATATGATCGAGAATCGGCACATGCCCTTTGCCATCCACCCTTTTTCTGATCATTGAATGATAGGTTTCAAAACGGATGTCTTGCCCGTAAAGATTGGTACAGATCAATACTCTCCCATGCTCGGCTGTCTTGACTGTTTGAGACTTCTTGCACTCGTTCATCATCTGCTCCATTGAAATCATCCATTCTTGCTGTGTGAAACCGTCATGCTCCTGCTGTCGTGACAAAAACAGATGGAAGATCATAGCTAACGATCCTGATATGAGCAAAAAGACGGAGAGCGAAAATAATACGTTAAGAAGCGTATAGCCAGTCTGTCCGCAGAATGCTGAGGCAAAATGGTTTTTCTTTATATGCTGCTGCTGAGATGCATACGTTTTGATATTCTCCCTCCTCCTCCCACTTCAGCGTATAGATATTATTGTTCTTTGTAACCGTTTTTGACGCAGCTCCTTCACCAGTCATCATATATTTGCTAATACTTTCATTCATTAACTGGTAGCCGATTTCTCGTGATTCCGCCATATTTTCATCAGCTATCAGCTTGTCCCACAAGGGAACGACTGTCAGCATCAGAAACAGCCACAGGCTTAGCGCAGACATTGTTTCTATTGTAGAAAAACCTTTACTTTCTCTCCACATTGACTCTCCCGCTCCCTAAATAAACTGTGATGTCATAAGTGGCATGTCCTTTTACTTGTATTTTTCCGCCTGCATTCGGGTGCCCTTTCTCGTTAAATTCCAAACGGTCTTTTAATGTCAGCGGTTCTATAGAAAGTCCCGTTGTATACGGACGTTCAATCACAATATCATCCATGACTAATTGATATTCTTTTTTCTGAAAGAGAATTTTTGTTCTTTGATGACTGGAAATAGCAGTCTGCTGCGCAAGCATAATATCGTTTTTCAGCTGCCAAGCCGCCTGACGGACAGCTGTATTGTCATAAGCAGGAGGAAGTGTGGTAAACACGGCAATCAAGAGGATAGAGGCGAGACTTAACACAAGTAAGCTTTCTAAAAGGGTAAATCCCTCCTCCTCGTTTAATTTAATGTTCAACCTTAACTTCTCCGCCACTGATAATAATGTGCTTCCCATTTGGGCAAACTGCATCCTTTTTCACATAGCCCTCTGACTGTAAATCGGCAAGGCTTGGTGTCTGTCCTTCATGGTCGAGCTCAAATGCAGTCATTTGTGCCTTAATCATGTTTTGCAGGCCTTCACAGCCCTTTTTCTGAATGGTTTGATTATGTTTCGTAACGTTCGGTATTGTAATTAAAAGTAAGATTGAAATAATAAAGAGCACAATTAACATTTCAACAAGTGTGAAACCTTTCTCATTCATCAGCCTCTTCCTTTCACATTTGATTCATCATCTGATACATAGGCAAGAGCATAGATAAATACACGATTAAGATCATCGCTGCAACAAATCCATAAATCATAGGCTGAAGGATGCCTGTCCATTTTTGCGCCTTGTGTTCCATGCGCTGCAGTATGAACTGGCTGTATGTGAAAAGCTCCCGATCCAGGCGGCCGCTTAGCTGGCCGTGAGATATGACTTTTGAAAAATCAGTTTCATAAAAAGGGCTTTCACAAATAGCGGCTTCAATTGATTCACCAGCTTTTAACCGTTCAATCACTTGTTCAGCCTCGCAGCGGTAGAAAGGGAGAAACGTTTGGTGTTTAAATGCGTTAAGGCTGTCATAAATTGAGAGGCCTGATTTTAAAAGGCTGCTTAGCTGCAAAGAAAAAAAGTAGCTGTTAAACAGCCTGACAAGGTTTCCAACCAAAGGAATCCTGACACAAATAAGCATTTGCCTAGCAGGTGATTTTTTCTTAAACACAAGCCAATAATAAAGGCCGATACCTGCTGCAAAAAGAGCCACCAGAATGATCACAAAATCAATATGCTGAAAAAAAGCAAAAAGCATGTCTGTTGAACGTGAGGTTTCCATATTCATCGATTGATAGATACCGGAAAACTGAGGAATGATGATGGCCTGTAACATATAAAACATGACGGCGACTGTGAAGATGAGGAAAAGCGGATATCGCAGCACCCTTTTCAGCTGGTCTGCCTGTGCAATTTTTCGTTCCAGCAGCTCTCCGCTCTGGATCATGGAAGCAGGCAGTTCACCATGTGTTTCAGCAAAATAACAAATACCTACGGCTTCCTTATGAAATGACAAACTCTTTAATACTTGATAAAACGGCGCCCCTTCCCTCAAACGAATGACTGCGTCAGTCAAGTCAGCCGCCTGCCTCTTAGTCATCTGGAGTTCCATCAGGCGTAATCCATCCAGAAGCGTATACCCGCCCGCAGTCATTTCACCGAGCCGCTTCAATAACTGGGCTTGATCCTTTAACGGCCAAGTTTTCCTAATCTGTTTCATGATAAACCCACCGGTCATAATTGTTTGTCGTCAAGTAGCCAAGCGCAATTCCTTTTCTGATAATTTGACGAAGCGTTTGATACTGGTAATTTGCATGATTTCCTTTTGCCTCCTGGATACATTGCTGAAGATTTTTCCCGTAAAGAAGCTCATAAACGCTTGCTCTCCTGGTGCTTCGTGACTGGCGGCAATACACCGATGAACATCCGTTTTCACAAAACGGGCAAGCCAAATCAACCAAGCGCTGAGCCGCTATTGCAATGACGGTCTGTTGGATTTCATTCATATTGATGCCGAATTCAAGCAGCCTGTAAATCGCGCCCTTCGCATCTCTCGTGTGAAGGCTCGTCAGCACCAAATGCCCCGTCATCGCTGCCCGCACCGCAATTTCGGCTGTTTCCGCGTCTCTGATCTCACCTAAAATAATCATATCCGGGTCATGGCGCAAAATAGCCTTCAGCCCTGTGGAATATGTCACACCCGCTTTTTCATTCACCTGTACCTGAAGAACATCCTCGTCCCTTGTTTCAACAGGGTCCTCCAGTGTGACAATATTTCGATTAAAGTGTTTTTTTGCATATTGAACAAGAGAGTATAATGTAGTGGTCTTCCCTGAACCAGTCGGCCCGGTAAAAATGAGCATGCCGTGGGAATGTTTTAAAAATGAGAGCAAGGTGGCCCCTGTCTTCGGAAATAATGACAGTTTATCAATCGAAGGGATATTGTATTGAGGCATCACTCTGATCACGAGGCTTTCTTCATTAATTGTGGGGAGCGTTGACATTCTTAAATGAACATGTCCCTCTTCAAGCTTTAACGTAAGCGAACCATTTTGCGGCTTTCGTCTTTCCCCTATGTCCATCGCTGAGAGAAATTTAAAATGTGAAATCAGTCTTACACAGTCTTCTTTTTTCATGTTCCTTTTTTTCAACAATGCATGATCAACCCGAAAATGAATGATGGCATCACGCTCCCTCGGCACAATGTGAATATCAGAAGCCTTTGTTATATATGCCTCTTCAATCAAGGTTCTGCTTATCTTTTCTATTGAATCCAATTTGATTCCCTCTCCTTTCAATGCGTATTGTAGAAAAATAAGAACCGGTAATCAAATGGGGAAAAAATGATTTCCTGAAGGTTTTATATACTGAAAAATCAATTCCTGCTGGCAGAAAAAGTGGTTTCAGCTGAATGTACATGCTTGATTTCACTATTTTACTCAATAAAAAAACAGGCATGATGATCATCATGCCTGCTTCACTCCATCTTTCATTATGCTGATTTAGAAATTTCACTTAATGCTTCACCGGCTTTTTGATCTGTATCTTTCTCAACGGAAAGATCGCCTAACGTAACAATACCGGCAATTCGTTCGTTTTCAAGAATCGGTAAACGGCGGATTTGGTGCTCTGACATAAGCTGACCCGCTTCTTCAGCAGACATTTCAGGATGGCCGGATACGATGTCAGCGCTCATGATGTCACTTGCTTTTGCATCCATCTGATTTTCAGCTAAGCATCTCGTCACAATATCTCGATCAGAAACAATCCCCTGAAGTGTGCCATTTTCACAGATTGGAATAGAACCGACATTGGAGTCTCTCATCTTCTTCGCTAGTTCAGTCATTGAAGCGGTTGGTTCACTGCATTCTACATTCTTCGTCATGATGTCTCTTATTTTCATTTCCATTCCTCCTTTACCGTGTTCTATTTATCCTTTATCCGCTGCACAGAAAATGAAACATCCTACAGTGTTCGCCTTTTCTTTTTCTTCTTACGTTCCTGCAGCATATCTCCCGTCCAGCCCTTTTTCTTCAGATACAGGTAGATCAGGACCGTAGAGGTGATAATCAATAAGAGGGAAAAGAGATATCCGTATTTCCAATTCAGCTCAGGCATCACTGAAAAGTTCATCCCCCAGAGGGCGCCCAGTGCTGTAATCGGCGTAAAAAGCGTCGTAAAAATGGTCAGCGCTTTTACAATTTCATTTCCCCTGTGAGAAGTAATGACTTCCTCTGAATGCAGCAGATTGTTAAGCTCCCCTTCAAATTCGCTGATGTATGTAAACCCCCTGTCAATTTTGAGGTGTGTCCGCTGATAATCCTTTTTTCCTTCATTTTGAGGCAAAAAGGTTTCATTCAACGCCATTTCAATTTTTTTGGCGCTTAGGATTAAGTTTTTCCAGATCATCAGCTCATGGCGCAGGAGATGGACGCGGTTTAAAATGCTTTTGCTATTGTCGTCTTTGATTTGCCATCTGAGCTTTCTTAGCTTTACTTCAAATTCATCAACACCGATTAAATACGCATTCATTAATTCGCCGAGAAGAATCAAAAATCCCTCTATAGCATTGTCCGCTCTTTCCATTTGTTGGACAACTTGTTTTCCCTTAATCCCTTTCAAAATCGAAAAATCAAAGTTAATTGTAAAAAAATATTGCCTGGTAATATAAAAGTGAAAAACGGTATGGTCTTTTTCCTCACCCAGCCCTTGATCATATACAATCGAGCCAAATACCGCTTCATTTTCTGTTTCAGTCGTGTCTACGCGCAAAAAATTAATATGGTGATTATTTTCAAACCACTTTTCACATTGAGGCCAGTGAGAAAAATGGATGAGATCTCTTGCCTTATTTCTTTCCTGAGGCCCCATTTGGTACCAAAACCAATCCTTTCCCGTATGTGCCTTCATGTCAAGCTCCTCCAAACTTTTGTTCTTTTATTCTTTAATTGCCCAAGAAAGGCATCGCTAAACCAGTTGGCCGCTTCAACTCATGTTTGATGAGCATTTTCCGGTGGTATGGAATGTAGAAAGACATCGGAAAAGGGAGGTGCATGCCTTCCTTGGAGAAGGCAGTTGTTTTGGAATTTATCAATTTACTAGCAGTCGCTATTCTCATTTTGCTAACAGGATTTTTTGTCGCCGTAGAATTTTCAATCGTAAAAGTGCGGCGATCCAGAATTGATCAGCTTGTCGCAAAGGGAAAGAAAGGTGCTAAAGCGGCAAAGCATGTCATCACTCACCTTGATGAATATTTATCAGCCTGCCAGCTGGGCATTACAGTTGCAGCTTTAGGACTGGGCTGGCTTGGGGAACCGACCGTGCAAACCCTGCTTCGGCCGCTTTTTCATAAAGCAGGATTAAATGAATCGCTTACCCACCTTCTTTCACTTGTCATCGCCTTTTTAACGGTGACGTATTTAAATGTCGTCATCGGGGAGCTGGCGCCAAAGAGTTTCGCCATTCAAAAAGCAGAAAGCATTACCTTGATGCTTGCCAAACCGCTTATCTGGTTTTATAAAATCATGTTTCCATTCATTTGGCTGCTGAACCACTCTGCCCGGTTGATTACAGGGTTGTTTGGGCTGAAGCCGGCGTCAGAGCATGAGCTGGCGTATACGGAGGAAGAGCTGCGGGTTCTTTTGGCAGAAAGCTATAAAAGCGGTGAAATCAGAAAAAGCGAGTTAAAATACATGAATAATATCTTTACCTTTGATAAACGAATGGCAAAGGAAATCATGGTGCCGCGAAATGAAATGGTCAGTTTGTCACTTGATGAAGACTCCATTCGAAATCTGCAGGAAACAGTGAAGCAAACAAAATATACACGGTACCCAGTTGTCAGAGAGGATAAAGATAATGTCATTGGCGTAATCAATATGAAAGAAGTGCTGTTTTCAATGCTGACGAAAGATTTCTCACTCAAAAAGCAGCAAATTGAACCTTTCATTCAGCCTGTTATCCACGTTATTGAGACAATTCCTATTTATAAATTACTGCTGAAGATGCAAAAGGAACGCACTCATATGGCGATCCTCATTGATGAATATGGCGGGACTTCCGGTTTGGTTACTGTCGAGGATATTATCGAAGAAATTGTAGGAGAAATCCGTGATGAATTTGATGCCGATGAAGTGCCTCATATCCGCGAGCTCGGAAAGAATCACTACTTATTAAATGCAAAACTATTAATCAGCGTTGTGAACAACCTGCTTGGAACAGATTTATCAGACGCAGAAGTGGACACCTTGGGCGGCTGGTTTCTGACACAAAACATAGACGCCGAGCCTGAAAGTGTCATTGAATATGATGGTTACTCTTTTAAGGTAAAGGACATCGACAGCCATCATATTTTATTTATTGAAGTTAAAAAAGCTGAATAGCCCGATGGTGGCTGTTCAGCTTTTCCCAGAATGAACATGGCTGATCATTAAACGGTATATCATGACTCTTCTATCTTAAATCCTTTATTGGCCAGGGCTTTAGCAAGACTTTGCTCAGTTTTTACATTCGAAAAATCCAGACCCAGTTTCACCACAGTTTGGGCAATTTCCGGCCTGATTCCTGAAATAATCGTCTCAATTCCGAGCAGCTTGGTGCTGTCAATCACTTTAAAAATTTGATAGGCCACCATTGTATCGACGATGGGAACGCCCGAAATATCTAAAAATAAATACGAGAGCTTTAACGCTGAGCACTGTTGCAGCACCGACTCCAAAATTGTCCTCGCTCTGTACGTATCAATTTCACCAACAAGCGGTAGAATCCCTATCCCGTCAGAAATCGGCATAATCGGCGCACTCAATTCATTAATCATTTCCTTTTGCGCGTTTAATTGGATCATGGTGACCTGGTGATATTCTTCAGTAAACACTTCGATGATCTCATCAATGGTTTGATTCAAAATCTGGCTCCACTCATAAATGTCCTGAATACTGATTTCTTGAGAAGAGGCTTCGCTGAATTTCTGAAGCCATTCAAAAATGATGTGTCTAAAAGCGTTAAACTGGCCGACACTTTCTGTTACACTCACTTCATGAACGGCACGGTCTCTGGCGCATTGAAGAGACCATTGATTGAGCTCATCCTTTACATCTTCTGCTTTACTAAGGGATTTCGCCACGATGGTCACTAATGATTCATGCTGGTCTTTTAACTTTTGTTCTAATTTTTGCTGATCTTTAACGGAATACAGCCAGCTTCCCTTTGACGAGCAAGTTTCCAGCCATTGTTTGATAATATCTTCTTTGTGCTCTGTTACATGCTGATCAAGAGCTATCATCTTAATGAGCTACCTCCTATTTTTTCAAAAAATATATGCTTCATATGTATAACGCGTCTGCCTTTACACATACTATGTTTACATTCAATGGGCTATAGCCAAGCGGTAAGGCAATGGACTTTGACTCCGTGATCGTTGGTTCGAATCCAGCTAGCCCAGTTTCTGAACAGGTGAAAAACCGAAGATAAGCTGATTCATATAATCAGCGGATCTTCGGTTTTTCATCATGCAGATTGATGAACCGTTTTCTTCTTCGATAACTTCAACAGTTCTCCCGGATTATAACCGATCACCAGCTTTTTGTTGTCCACAAGAATCGGACGCCGCAAAAGCTTCGGCTTCTCGACTAAAAGTTCAAGCACTTCATTTACCGTCATCTCTTCGATGTTTAAATTTAAATTTTTGAAGGTCTGGCTTCTTGTCGCTAAAATTTCATCAATTCCTTCTGTCGTTAACGATAAAATGTACTTTAATTCTTCTACTGTCGGGGTCTCTCTAAATAAGTGCCGTTCGTTAAATTCAATTTGATGCGCTTTGAGCCAATGTTTTGTTTTTCGGCATGACGTGCAGCTTGGATATGAGTAAAAAATTAATTGTTCCATTCGTTTTTTTCCTCCTCAGTTAACCATCTCTTTGTAGAATAACTACCCGGATCATTTTTTCTTTAAACCATTTACAGAACTTTTTTTCGGATTATTTTTAAAAACCATTCATATAATAGAAAACGCAATCAAAGGAACAAATTCCATTTGTATAACAATAATGAAAATGTTTACATTTATAGGTGTGATCTATTATAATAACAGTCAGAGGGACTCTCGGGAGGGGATAAAAATGAATCGCATGTTCCGGGTGTTAGGATTTTGGACGGGAATTTTTGCAGTCATGTTTTATTTGGGTGATATGAAAGATGCTTCCCTTTTATTTTTTGGACAGACGATCTTATTTGTTTTTCTATCGTATTTGAATTTGACTGAACGCACGTATATTTATATTTTTGGCGCTTATTTAACGATTTTCTTCGCCGGCTTTACATATTACTCGATTTTCATTATGGTGCCCGGCGGCGGAGGCCATTAAATGCAAAAAGAGACAAACCTTATCGGTTTGTCTCTTTTTTTACAATGAAAACCCATTTAAAAACGGATTTTGATCCTGCTCAGTCCGTACGTCTGTTTCAGGACCGTGGCCGCTTAACACCAGCGTGTGCTCCGGCAGCGTAAGCAGTTTTTCATGGATAGACGTCAGCAGCGTTTCTTGATCGCCGCCTATTAAATCCGTACGCCCTATGCCGCCTTGAAACAGGACATCTCCGGAGATCACCAAGTCTGCATCCTTCACGTAGTACGAAACACTGCCTGGCGAATGTCCCGGCGTAAATAATGTTTCCAAATGAAACGGCCCGATATTCAGTTCACCGTCTCCTTCAATCAGATGATCTGCAGGCTTAGCTGTGACTTCTATCCCCCGCAGCATGCCGGAGCCGTTTAAAGAGGCATCCGTAAGCCAATTCTTTTCATTCTGATGTAGGTAAACAGGGATATCCCATTTTTCCCTCACTTCATCTAGCGCCCCTATATGGTCAAAATGGGCATGTGTAAGCAAAATGGCTAAAGGCGTCAGCCCTTTTTCTTTTATGTATTGATTGATTTTATTTCCTTCGCCGCCCGGATCAAAAATCAGGCATTGATCATCATTGATGAGAAAATATGCGTTCGCTTGAATCGGCCCTACTGGCATCCGTCTCCATTTCACTTGTATCACCTCTTTCTTTTCTATGCTCCTATTATGAAGGTTTTTGAAAAAAGATTCAAACAATCGCAATGAAAACGCTATCGACAAACATATAAAAAACAGGTAGAATAAAAATGGAAAGAATTGCAGGTTTTTCAATGTAAAGGGGGCTGCGTAATGTTACTTGTCGTGATTTTCGGCCTTGTCGCTCTTTTCGCTTTATGGGGAGTCTTGCGTTCTGTTAAAAATAAAAATATACTTGGCTTTTTATTAGCCGGCGCCACCTTATTTGTCTTTGGCTGGTTTACAGTGATGACAGTAATAAACAGCGGCTATCCAACCGCACATTAAAACCTGTATCCGATCGGATACAGGTTTATTTTTATTGCTATAAATGTTTATTGACACTTTCTATTTTGCTTTCAAGCGTTGTTTTTTTGTCACGCCTGTCATCGATACGGATGTTCGTTGCCACTCTGTGCAGCCCTTTTTGAAACGGTGCTTCGTGAATTGCCTGAATGACTGTGAAAAGGTCACTGAGTTCTCCCTCGATCAGCGTATTCATCGGTGTCAGCTGATATTTGATTTTTCCTTCAGCTTGATATCCTTCTAAAATCTTTTGCACATCGGCCACGTAAGCACTCACACTAGGTGTTTCCGTACCGATTGGGATAATGGTTACATCTGCAATAGCCATTGTTATTTCATCTCCTTTTGATCAATGATGAGTTGCTTCATTTCATGTGATTTCAATAAAATGATCTGCTCAAAATGAAAGCCGTATAATGCATATTTCCCGTTCGGAGATATTTGAATCGGCTCCATTTCCGGCAAAGTGAAAAGATCTTTTGCCTTTCCCGATGCCACATTGACAGCTGCGAGCTTATATGCATCGCCGCTTTCTTTAAACGTATAAAACAGGCCTTTTGCTTCATCATAGTCATACTCCATCGGGGCCAAACTTGTATATTTCGTTTGGAGCGGCCATTCCGCTGTAACAGGCGATTTTGTTTGCGGCGTTTTAAACTGATACGTCCCTTTTTCTCCGGCAGCTGATTTGACAGTAAAACTCATTTGATGGAAAGAATCAAAGAAGAGAACGTCATCCTCGAGCTTCTGCTCCGTTTTAGAGACTGTATCGAACGTATATAATGGCCCTGACTTATCGTCTCTTCCCTCTTTTACATAATTAAATGTGTTTTTGGAGGTCCAATGAATAAACGGAACCTGTACCGGACTTAAGGAAGATTCGTCTTTTTTGGCATCCACCTGATATGTATGAAAGTCCCATTTTTCAGAGAATACCGTAACCATCATTTGATAAGGATCATACTGATTCCATGCAGCCTCAAGCTCATACGTTTCGTATTCTTTTTGGTAAAGCGTCTCTCCTTTTGCATTAAGCAAAACCACTGCTGTCTTTTGGCTGTGCGTGACTTGCAGCAAAACCATCTGCTTCCTCGGGTTGATTTGAACATCAACGATTTGGCCATCCGTCCGATAGAGCTTTTTCGCTTTGCCTGTAAAGATGCGGTATGCAAAAAGCTCCGTTTTCGTAGGATCGGACGCTGTATATAAAATTGTGCTGTTAGTAAGCCAGCCTTCCACTCCCTCTGCTTTTTCCGCAGAAAGCGGAATGATGTCTATTTCCTCATCTTTTGCCGCCGATGCCTGTTTTTGCTGCTGATGAGATGGTTCGCATGCCGATAAACTAAACAGCAATGCTGACAGCAGAATGAAACAAACTGATCTCATCAGCCTTCCCCTCCGATCATCTTTATTGTCGCATATTTTCTGCGGCATAAAAAAGAAAAAGTTTCAGTTACTCATGAAAAAATAACGCCCTCCACAAAATGCCGTTTGTCGCGTTATAAATATGTGTAAACTGCTTAAACGGCAAAGGGTTTTGACCTTTTCCAAGTTCCACCGTATACCCTTCTTTAAAATAATGGTGAATAAACCAATCGCGAAATCCCGCATAGCTGTCAATATCCCTTACTCCTTTATAAATGTTCCCGCTTAACTTCTCAAAATCCTTTATGACAGCAGCAGATTCTTCAGGCTCAAGGCCTTTATAGCCCCAATAAATTTCTTCCCCCTGTGTATGGAGGGCCAGCAGTCTGTCAGGCGGATTCACCGTTATCAGCCGGTACATCGCAATGGATTCCGGCTCCGTAAGCGGAGAGATTCCCGGAAAATCACGGTAGCTGGGTGCTGCCGGTTTGCGGTATTTTTCAATTTCCCATAACGACGGAAATTGTTTATTTAAATCGACCCCGTTTATGTTTGCCTTCCATTCATTAAAATTCGGACGATGATCATTTAGCCTTTCAAGCTCTTCTTTCCTGTCTCCCATGCCTTCTGATCCGTTCAAGACAAGATCAACGCCATCTGGATTGACAAGAGGAACGAGAGACAAGGATGTGCTGCTGAACAGCTTCATGGGAGAAAAGCCGAAGAAAGGCGAGTTGCAGCATAATGACATACAGTATTCCTTAAACCATTTTAGCAGGACAGATGTTGTGATCCACTCATTCGCATGAAATGAGGCGTTCATATGGACCTTTTTTGAGGTATGCTCTCCTCCAGCCTTCAGCTCCCATATCGGCCTGCCGAGTACAGAACGGCCGATTTCCCGGCATGAGACAAATGGAAACACATCAATGATCTTCTTTACTTCCTTTTCTACAGCTGAAAAATCATAGACTTTTTCTTGCTCCACCCAGTTATCAGAAAGGTCCAGCCGCCGAGGCTGTAAAAAGCTCTTTATGTCCTGAATGGTTTGAAGCTCCTTATCGTTATGTTCTTCTATAACATAACCAGGACAAAACAATTGATGTTTTTGTGCGGAGCGATTTGCACTTCTAAGCAGCTCCTCGTCTATCTTCAGCTCTCTCGCCACTCTGGCCAAATTGTGCTTGATCTCAGGTTTCACCGTAATAAACGCCATCATCATCCCCCTTTTTTGTTACTATATGACAGCGTGTTTAAAAAAAGAAAGCCTCCCGCTACTTTGATGCGGGAGGCTTTGTGATTACGATGCCTGATCAAGCATTTGTTTTTCATTTCGTTTTGACGAATTGTCCAGCCTTTTCTGATCATAAAATCGTAACAAATCTCCATATATGATTTCATCAGAAAGTAATAGCTCCTGTTTCGCTTTATCAGCAAATGCTTCACATTGTTTTGCCTCTTTTAACGGCTGTCCGGTCTCTTTATCATAACAAACACCGTCAGTATATACGACCTGATCAGTGATAAAACTCCCGTCCCGGAGCACCGTAAAGTCCAGTTTTTCATCCGAAAGCAGATCGTTTCCGAATTGAATTTGATCTTTCGTATCAATCCCTAAAAGGTTCATCAGCGTCGGCCTGATATCAATCTGCCCGCCTACTGTTTCAAAGGTTTGCGGTTTTTTATCGGTAATACCGGGAATATGAATGACAAGCGGCACTTTTTGGAGCTGAACTTCTTCAAATGGTGTAATCTCTTTCCCTAAAAATTGCCCCATCGCTTCATTATGGTTTTCCGATATACCATAATGGTCACCGTATAATACGATAATAGAGTTGTCGTATAACCCGTCTTCTTTCAGCTTTTCGATGAACCGTTTCAGCGCCTCATCCTGATAGCGCACTGTCGGGAAATATTTGTTTAGTGTCTGGCTGCTTGAATCGTATTCATCAATTAATTTATCCTCTTCATCAAGATCAAACGGGAAGTGGTTCGTAAGAGTGATTAGCCTCGAATAAAACGGCTGAGGCAGATTTTTCATCAGCTCTGAAGATTGCTCAAAAAATTCTTTATCCTTCAGTCCCCAGCCGACTGAATTTTTGTCAGTTACTTCATAGGAGTTAATATCAAAAAACGAATCATATCCAAAAGAGTCGTACATTAAATCCCTATTCCAAAAACTTTTATTATTAGCGTGAAGCACAGCTGAATAGTAACCGTTGTTTTTCAAAATCTCGGGTGCCGCGATGTATTGGTTGCCCGCATTTGTAAAAAACACGGCGCCTCGTCCAAGCGGATACAGTGAATTGTCCACGATAAATTCAGAATCCGATGTTTTCCCCTGGCCGGTTTGGTGGTAAACATTATTAAAGTTGTAGCTCTTTTTTATAAAATCATTCAGAAAAGGCGTGATTTCTTCTCCATTCACCTTTTCATTGATCACAAAGCTTTGCGTTGACTCTAAGGATACGAGTATGACGTTCCTTCCTTTTGCAGCGCCGAATAAGCTTTTGTTGGCATCTTTCGCATTAGCGGTTACGTAGTTTTCAATTTCCGTCAGGCTGTTGCTGTCAGCCAATGCCCTTTGTGCGGACTGCTTTGACTGAAGAACACCGTCGTAAATATGAAAATTAAATAGGCTGATGTTTTTAACAAGCATTTCCCTGTCAAATGAGCGCGTCAATAGCTGAGGTCTTTCCGCCTCAGACAAGCCCAGGTTGAAGAAATAAACAGAAGCAACAAACAAAAAATATGCCGCCCGTTCATTTTTCGTGGAAGGAATGTCCGATTGGAAAGCTTTTTGCCGGATGTGCAGCCATAGTAATACCGCAATATCTACAGCCAATAGGAGGTCTGTCGGCTCAAGAAGTGTTCCGATGCTGCTGCCGAGATCACCCATATTGCTCGTTTGAAAAAGAACAGGGATCGTTAAGAAATCATTGTAAAAACGATAAAAAACCATATTAGCCAGCAATACAAACGTGACAAGACAGCTCATCGCGATAATATAGCGATTTCTGTTTTTGCCTTTTAAAAACAGGCTGAAGCCAAAGATGAGCAGCAAAAAGCTCAATGGGTTGATAAACAAAATAAATTCCTGCGTTAGATTGTCAATTTTAATATGAAAACTGGTTTTGTAAACAGCATACGTTTTCAGCCACATCAATATAATGGCAATCAGCATAAATGAAATCTTCGAAAAAAACGTTTTTCGCATTTCAACCTCCTATGCAGCACGCTCAAAAAATCAGTCTATTCCCAACATTCTCATTAACACATCAAATTAAATCTTAACCTGAACATAACAAAAAATCAATTTCATTTACACAATTTTAACAATTTTGGTGTTTCAGCCATTCGTTTTTAGCGATCCAAGCGCCTCCGATAACGCCGGCATCATTTCCAAGTGCTGCAATTGAAATATCAGCAGCTTCTGCTGCCCGCGGAAACGCGCATTTGCGGAATGTTTTCTCGACTTTTGATCTCAGCAGTTCGCCGGCTTTCGATACGCCGCCGCCAATAACGATTTTTGACGGGTTAAGCGAGCTTGCCAAATTTCCGAGCACCAAACCAAGGTGTTTGGCTACATAATCCACCACTTCAAGGGCCATTTCGTCATTTTCACCCGCTGCTTCAAATACATCCCGTGCTGACAATTGTTCAGTTGCTTTTAAACGTGTCGTCTGCCTAGCATTTGCTATTTTCTCTTTTGCAATTCTTACAATTCCGGTTGCCGACGCAATCGTTTCGATACAGCCCGTTTTGCCGCAGTTGCATGGCGCTCCGCCTTCAGGAATGCTGCAAATATGGCCGATTTCCCCGCCCGCGCCATTTATGCCATGTACAATTTCACCATTTACAATAATGCCGCCGCCAACTCCTGTGCCAAGCGTCACGAGAATGACGTCTTTCGCGCCGTCACCCGCTCCCTTCCACATTTCTCCGAGCGCAGCAATATTCGCGTCGTTTTCTATAACAGCCGGGATGCCGGTTTCTGTCTCCAGATGGTTCTTTAAAGCATAGTTTTTCCACCCCAGATTTACCGTTTCATAAACGACTCCTGCCGCCATATCTACAGGCCCTGGTGCACCCATTCCGATGTATTTGATGATATGCTTCGGTTTTTGCAGCTCATCCAGCTTGCTGTCGATTGTTTTTGCGATTGTAACGGTAATGGTGTCGCCGGTTTTATCAGTCGGGACTTCCCACTTATGCTGAATTTCACCATATTGATTAATAAAAGCGAGTTTAATCGTCGTTCCTCCCAGATCAATGCCCGCAAACCATATCTCGTCCATTTTTATCACCCTAGCCTTTACATATATCTCTTCCGTTTTTTTGTTTGTTCCAATTCTTTTCGAAGGACAGCTGCCGCTTTGGCCCACTGCTCCTTCTCAATCATGTGGTTCATGTATAACTCCTTTAATTCATCCAGCATAAACTCAATTTCAAGCTCTCTGTCTCCAAAGTAAACAATGTGTCCAAACGTTTTTAACAGCTGCTGCACATCATATAATGTATTCATTTTCCTCACCATTCTTAATCTTAACTATTTAAGCGTATTCATATGGAAGCGGCCAGTCAAGAAGAAAACGCTGACAAAAAAGCCAGCCTCCCTCCTTAGGCATATTCCGCTCCCTATGATTCTTTATTATTTTCAATTTGCTGCTGGAGCTCTTTGTACCGCTGCTCCTTCGGCTTAAGTTTTACAGCCGACTTGATAGCCTCTTCTGCTTGACCAAGCTCATTTTTTTCCGCATACAGCAAGGCTAAATTGTAATATGAGGCATGATCTTTAGGTTCTTTTTCCACGACTCTTTCCAAAAGGGAAATCGCCTGATCATATTCGCCGATTTGAATATCAGAGACAGCCAAGATTTTCAAAAGATCGGCTGAGGCATCTTTTTGCTCTGCTTCTCCGTTCAGCAATTCCGTTACTTCTTCATACTTTCCTTCCTGATACAACTCACTTGCCTGCTGAATCAGGACTGACTCCTGGCGGGAAGGCGAATGCAATCCGTAATATAAAAACCCGGCCGCCAAAGCAATCAGCAAAACCGCTGACAACAATCTTTTTCCAAAGGCTCCGGCTTTGGGCAATCCAAGTGCGGCAGCTGCGAAAAAGCCGCCAATCAAGCCGCCAATATGTCCAGAGTTATCAATATTCGAAACTGCAAAACCGAAGCCAAGATTAATGATAATAATGACAATAATATTGGTTCCAATGGTTCTTAAAAACATTTTCCGATTTGACAAAGCTACATACAGCAGTGCGCCTAAGCATCCAAATATGGCTCCTGAAGCGCCCGCTGAAGGATACGGGCTGAACACAAAGCTCGCGATTGAACCCGTAACGCCAGCCGCCAGATAAATCAGCAGAAATCTGCCCGAGCCGTACATCCGCTCAACTGCTGTACCAACCGACCATAAAGCAAGCGTATTAAAAGCTAAATGCGCTATGCCAATGTGAAGCACGATCGGAGTCAGGAGCCGCCACCATTCTCCGGCTGCAATCAGACTGTTTTCCTTTGCCCCAAAAGAGACCAGCGTCTGCGTATTTGTGCTGCCCCCGTTTAGTTCAAGCAAGAAAAACATTAAGACCTGAAGCGCGATGAATACATATGTAAAGATTGGTTTTCCGTTTTGAAAAACCACCGCTTCATTTTTTCTCTGTTCTTCTTGTTTCAGTACGAGCGAAAGGAAGCGTTCTCTCGCCATTTGCGCGTCTTCAAACGAATCGCGGGCTTCTGTACATTCTTCTGCACGAATTGATGGGAAAACAGCTTGAAGGTCATCACGAAGCATCGTTCCCCTCACGATCGCCGGCTCAACTAAGACAGGTCCCTTCTCAAAAGGCTTTTCGGCGATCTCTTCCCAGTCATCAACAGGGGCTTCCGCTGAAAAAAATACATTCAGCAGCTTCATCTTGCGTCTGCCAAGTTGCTTTCTGACTTGTTCTACTCGTTCAGCCTGCTCTTCGATATCTCTTGCCATTTCTTGCCGAAAATCAATATCATGATTATAAAGGCGAACCAGATCATAAGAAGACTTGTCCGGTGCTTCCAGCCATATTTCACCTGACTCACCGGCTTGTATGACGCCATACCCGCTATTCACTAGGTGCTCCGCAATTTTCCAATATGTATACTCCAACAAATACATGTTTACCGCTCCAATGGTTTTTTTTCATTATAACAGCTGGCGCTCCGAACGCCTACTGAAAGCAAAAAATCCCGTTTTTCACGGGATTTTAGAAAGCTTGCTGTATAAACTTATTACGGATAAACGGAATTCTTAAAAAGAAATGGATAAAAGACCGCCTGATACCCGGCTGGCTGAGTACGGTATTCATAAGACGGTATCGATTTTGATAAAACATAACGGCAGAAACAGCAAAAATGGCATAAATCATAAGTTTTTTCATCTTATCCCTCCTGCCAATAGGGTTTGTCATTCTTTCTTATTTATTCTTGAATAATGAGCAGGGGTTATGAAAAACAAGACATGATCCGATCCTCTGTTATCAGCTTATGTACCGGGATGTCATGCGGCAGACGGGGGACGTGTGCAAACAGCTGGCACTCCAAAAGCAAAGAGACTGTCTTCCCTTTATAATCGCTTAAATAACGGTCATAATAGCCGCCGCCAAAGCCGATCCTAAACCCATCAGTATCAAAACAAACACCCGGAACGATCATCAAGTCAATTTGCGATGGTTTCACTTCTTTTGTTTTTTCAATCACCGGTTCAAGAAGTCCGGCGTAAACGGTTTCGAGCTGATCATCCGTCTGATAGGTGCGAAATTGCATTTTCTTCGTGTCCGGGTCACATTTTGGAATACAAACTTGTTTCCCTTCTTCCCAAGCCTGCTCAATGACGGGGCGCGTCGGTATTTCCAGCCCTCTGGAGATGGTGACGGCAATGGTGCTGGCATTTTGCCACTCCGGCAGTGAAAACAAATGCTTGTATATACGTGCTGTTTTTTGAAGAAGATCTTCACTTGATACAGCAGATAGTGCCTCCATCGTCTTTTTTCTTAATTGTGATTTCATCTCTCATCCCCCTCGGAATAGAAAAAAAGCCAGAACCTTTTTCAAAGCTCTGGCTTTTTTCTTACACCTTAAACAGCTAGGCTGTTATTTTGTTTCACGGTGTAACGTAGATTTTTTATCACGTGGGCAATATTTTTTAAATTCAACGCGGTCTGGATTGTTGCGTTTGTTCTTTTTAGAAATATAGTTACGCTCACCACATTCAGTGCAAGCCAAAGTAATATTAACGCGCATTATTTTCCCTCCAAACTAAAATCATTTACTTATTCAGACTTATATATAATACCACTATAATGGACGGAAAGCTAGGCTGTTTTTCAATGAATTGCTGAATTATTGATGATACGCTTATAAAGGTGCAAATATGATTCCGTAATAAGCCGGGGATGGTGAAGTTTGATCACTTGTTGTCTGCCGGCATCTTTTATCCGGCATGCTTTTTCCCGGTCTTTTAATAACCTGTCCAGCAGAACAGCTGCTTCCTCTGCACGCATAAAATCAACGGTGATTGCCGTTTTGTCATGAACCGCATAGTCACAAAAACCGCCCGATGGAGAAACAGCAGTCAGCACACCTTGTTCCATGCTTTCTTGCGCGGCAAGCCCAAACGGCTCATAAAAACTAGGGAATACAGCCATTTCACAGTGAGACAGAAACGCTCTGATGTCTCTTTTGTGCAAAAACGGCAGGAACATGACACGTTCCTTCAAGTTCAATACCTCAGCCAATTTCTCATAGGAGGACAAAGACGGCCCTTCCCCAGCCAGCACCAAATGCAGGTCAGGCTGACGCTGCCTCAAGATAGCAAACACCTTTAACAGATGAGAAAACCCCTTTTCCGGAACAAACCTTCCAAACGAAAATAGGAACCTTCTATTCATGCTCTTTGGTATTTCCCCCTTTTCTTCCTCCATAGATGCAGGGCTCGGGATAACGGATATTTTTTTACCTGCTGTCTTATCAAGAGACCGTTTCATAAAAGTGCTTAATACAATCAGTTCATCAGCAATTTCTATAAGGAGCCGTTCGGTCTGCAGTCGGTATGGATGCGGTGCTTCTTGGCACGCCTTCTTCCTTTCGCTTTCAAGACCATGGATTGTCGCAGCAAGCGGAAGACCAAGCTGTTGTTTCAAATAATGAGCAGCAGGGGCTGTCATGTCGTCATGGGCATGAATCAGATCAAAGCGTTCATTGCAGGATAACATATGCTGAACCATTGCAAAGTTGGCATCAGCTATGAAATCTTCAAACTGCGCATATGAAAACAGCTTCCTGCTTGGAGTGCAAACCGTTATGTTGATATGCGGTTTTAAATAGGAAATGAGACGGTTTAAATGGACCCCGAGCCCGCTTTTCGGCTCATGAGGATGTTCGAGAGTCAGCATGAGAACGTTCATCGTTCTTTTTCCCCTCTCCCATAACAGGTGTAAGCAGAAAATTGCTTCTCCCATCTGGTGTGCGCGTCCTCAATCTGAAAGCTGTTTATATCGCTAACCCCATTTTCCGCAAGATAGATGTCCTCTGTATCGGCGAGTTTGAGCGTCACATTCATAGAATTAACGATTCTGTACTCAGCCCGATATACAGCATCACCAGCCGCCTGTCCAATCGTCCATTCCCCTTTATCATATGTTGTGCGATTCGTCCTGACAGCTTCGATGCCTTTTCTTTTGATGACAATGCGCAATTCTTTTATCATATCCTGCGTTTTTTCGAAAAGCACCGCTTCAGCCAGCCGCATTGTTTCTTCTGAGATCTCCCAGCGTACGGTCAAGGTGTGAGCGTTTTGAATGATCATGTCGAATGTGTCCCTAAAAAAAGAAAGCCTATGTCGTATATTATAGAGGAATGGGTGTTTATCCATAGACTCCTACCATTCTCCTTTCCTATCGTTCACTCGGTGTCCCTATTAAACCATTACATAGAGAGGAAGCAAAGAAAGATTTCTCGACAAAATCTCGTTTTTTTCGCGAATTCCTTTAGAATCCATTGGTTTTATGGTATAAAAAAGAAGGATAAAAAAAGAATAGAAGGTGATGAAACGTGGAAATTGCTATTATTGCGTTGTTTATCGTCAGTATAGCGCTAATTGCATTCTCATATTCTCAAAGAGATCCGATGAAAGATGTAGAACAGGAGCTCGAAACACTGCAGCTTTCTGCGATGCAGGAAATTTACAAGCTCAAAAAGAAAATGACAGTGCTTGAGGAAGAATTACTGGAAACAAACCTTGTCATCCGCAAATCAAAGCATAGCGACATCAATCAAAAGATCGCCAAACAAATACTTTCTAAATATAATAACGGCATGTCTGCTGAAGCGATTGCTAAAGCTGAGCATGTATCAGTGGAAGACGTAAATACGATTATCAAAGATAACGAGAAGGTGCTCGTATGACAAAACGGGGCATTCAGGCATTTGCTGGCGGCATTATTTTAGCGACGGCCGTTCTCGCAGCTGTTTTTTATCTGACAGACGAAGATCAGGCCGCTGCTGTAAAAGAAAGTAAAACAGTAACCGAACAAGACGTGAACAATTACCTTGATTCTAAAAAAATGGTTTCTGTTAACCGTGATGAATATCAAAAACTTCTAGACTCAAAAGAGAAATCCTTGAGCAATGACAGCAGCTCAGACACGAAAACAGACAAAGTAAAAACGTACAAGCTCACCATTAAAGATGGCATGAGCACTGCAGATGTATCAGATATTCTTGAAAAAGAAGGCATCATCTCCTCGGCTCAAGACTTTAACGACTATGTCATCGATGCCGGCTATCACAAAGAAATCCGCGCCGGTGAGTTTAAAGTAAAATCAGACATGAGCTTCAAAAAGATCGTAAAAACGTTAACACGATAAAAAAACAGGCTGACTGTCAGCCTGTTTTTATTTACCCAAACTTTCCTGTAATGTAATCGAGAGTTCTTTGATCCTGCGGGTTTGAGAACATTTTATTGGTATTGTCGCATTCAACAAGCTCACCCATGTAGAAAAAGGCGGTTTGATCAGAAACCCTTGCTGCCTGCTGCATGTTATGCGTGACGATTACAATGGTATATTTATTTTTCAGCTCAAGAATGAGTTCTTCAATTTTTCTCGTTGAGATTGGATCCAGTGCAGATGTCGGTTCATCCATCAGCAAAATATCAGGATTTGTCGCTAGCGCTCTGGCGATACAAAGACGCTGCTGCTGGCCGCCTGATAACGAAAGAGCGGATGAATGCAAACGATCCTTCACCTCATCCCATAACGCCACGTCTTTTAATGACTTTTCCACAATGTCTTGAAGCTTCTTTTTATTTTTGGTGCCGTGGACTCTCGGTCCGTAAGCGACATTATCAAAAATGGATTGCGGAAACGGGTTCCCTTTTTGGAATACCATGCCGATATTTTTTCGTAAATCCACGATATCCACTTTATCCTTTAAAATGTTGCTGCCATTATAGTTCAGCTCACCTGCAAGCTTTACATTCGGCGTCATTTGAATCATTAAGTTCAGTGTTTTGATGAAGGTTGATTTCCCGCATCCTGATGGCCCGATGATCGCCGTGACCTCGTTTTCATGAATGCTCAAATTGATATTTTTTAAGGCATGATTCTGTCCATACCATAAGTTCATTCCATTGACTTGATAAACTTCCTGTTTCATTACAGCTTCGGTAGCAATACTCATTGCCGCCCTCCTATCCGAATTTCCCGTTAATATAATCCTCTGTTTTTTGCTGCTTCGGACTTGTAAAAATCTGTTCAGTCTGTCCGTATTCTACAAGCTCGCCGTTTAAAAAGAACGCCGTCCGGTCAGAAACCCGCAGAGCCTGCTGCATATTGTGCGTGACAATAATAATCGAGTATTCGCTTTTCAATTCTGTAATTAATTCTTCTATTTTTGCATTTGAAATCGGATCAAGCGCTGAAGCTGGTTCATCCAGCAAAAGAACAGCCGGCTTCATCGCAAGCGTTCTCGCGATGCATAAACGCTGCTGCTGGCCGCCTGATAATGAGAGTGCAGATGAATGCAAACGGTCCTTCACCTCATCCCAGAGCGCTGCTTTTGTTAAGCTTTCTTCCACAATCTCATCTAAAACGGCTTTATTCCGCTCTCCGGCATATTTCAATGCATGTGTGATATTGGCAAAGATCGATTTCGGAAATGGATTCGGTTTTTGGAAAACCATTCCGATTTCTCTTCTTAAGCTGACAACGTTAATATTGCTGCCCAGTATATTTAGTCCTTCATAAAGGATTTCACCTTCAGCTCTTGCAGAAGGAATTAAATCATTCATTCGGTTAATATTTCTCAAAAAAGTAGACTTTCCGCATCCTGACGGCCCAATCAAAGCGGTCACCGCGTTCTTTTCAATATCCATATTCACGTGGTGAACTGCTTGTTTATTTCCGTAAAATATAGACAGATCTTTCACTTCAAGCACGTGGCGCTGCTTCGGAACGAAAACAGCACGCTCAGGCTTTTCTTTTACCATTTGTTCAGACATGTTTTTCGCCTCTTTCCGTTCTAATTTGCCGTAAGCTTTTTGTAGATCATCGTGCCAAGCCATCTCGCTGCAAGATTAAACACAAGAACAGAAATCACCAGCACCGCAGAACCTCCGTTGGCAATCGCTTCAGCATCCGGAATCATTCCTTGCGTATTTACGTTCCAAATGTGCACCGCCAGTGTTTCAGCGGGCCTGAAAATATTAAGCGGCGATGTTTCAGAAAACGGGTTCCACTCTGTAAAATTAAGACGTGGCGTTGTCAGACCGGCTGTAAATAATAGTGCCGCCGCTTCCCCGAACACCCTTCCTGACGCTAAAATCGCTCCTGTGATGATAGAAGGGATCGCACTTGGAATTAAAACTGTTTTTACGGTATGCCAGCGTGAAACACCTAAAGCGAGAGATGCTTCCTTCAGATCTTTAGGGACTGTACGAATCGCGTCTTCTGTCACACGCACCATGACAGGAAGGTTAAAAACAGTTAACGCAAGCGCACCGCCTATGATCGTATATCCCCAGCCTGTTAAGTTGACAAACATCAGTAATCCAAACATCCCAATGACAATAGACGGAAGAGATGAAAGCACCTCTATACATGTTCTGATGAAATCAGTCACTTTGTTATTAGGCGCGTACTCAGCCATGAACACTCCGCCGCCCACACCGAGCGGGATTGTAATCAGCATGGTAATAAACAAGATATAAAAGGAGTTAAACAGCTGGTCGCGTATTCCTCCTCCAGCTGCAATAGCACTCGATTTTGTTGAAATAAAGTCGAAGCTGAGCTGAGAAACACCGTTGATAATAATATAGGAAAACAAGCCTACTAGAATTGCAGCGATAATGGCTGCACACAAACCAAACATTCCAGTCGCCAGTTTATCTGTTATTTTGCGGTTCATTACACTTTCCTCCTAGATGACAAGTAGCGAATAAGCAGGATGAACAAGAATGACATCACCAGAAGCACTAGCCCCATTGACCAAAGCGTATTATTTTCAACGCTGCCGTACGTGGTGTGGCCCATGTTCAGCGTGATGATCGTTGTCAGTGTTCCGGCAGTGTCAAACAGGCTTTCCGGCAGTACTCTTGTATTTCCAATGACCATCTGAACAGCCAAAGCTTCACCAAACGCCCGTGCCATACCAAGTACAACAGCTGTCATTAATGTTGGAAAAGCTGCAGGCACAAGTACTTTTCTGATCGTCTGCCATCTTGTCGCACCAAGCGCGTAAGAACCTTCTCTTAAACTCTTCGGAAGAGAAGCCATTGCATCAGCAGAGATTGATGTGATGGTCGGCAGAATCATGACGGAAAGGACAATCGTTCCAGCCAATAAACTGTGCCCTGTCCCGCTCGATTTGAATTGGGCGATAAACGGCACCAATACTGTAAGACCTATGAATCCATAAACAACAGATGGAATGCCGACTAAAAGCTCAATCACCGGCTGCAGCACTTTCTTTCCCCAATTCGGCGCAATTTCTGTCATAAAAATCGCACCTGCAATGCCAAGCGGCGCAGCAATGAGGGCAGAAAGAATCGTTACTGCAAATGATCCAAAAATAAATGGCAGCACACCATATTTCGGATCAGCATCTGTAGGGTTCCAATTTAGACTCGTTAAGAATTCAATTGGGCTTACACCATTTACAAGAAAAGATTGCAGCCCCTTAACGCCGAGGAAAATGGTGATCGCAACAGATGCCGCAATCATAATAAGCGCACAAGCTGTCACAATCATTCTTCCCCGAACTTCATCCAATTGCCGATTTTGCCTTGAGCTGATTAAACGCTCGCTCACAGACATATTTTCTCTATTGTTTATCATTGTTTTACACTCCTATGAATGTGTTAAGAGGAGAAACGGTTGTCCCCGCACTCCTCTTTTTATTAAGATCAGCTTTGCTTCCCGTTGGCATCGCGTGTCACTTTCATATCAGTAACCGGAATGTAGCCTTGGTCAGTAACAATGCTTTTTTGAATGTCTTCACTCTTTAGATAATCTAGAAATTCTTTAGCTAAATCTGTCGCTTCACCTTTTGTATAAGAATGTTGATAAGCCCAGATCGGATACTCGCCAGTTGTCACATTTTTTGCTTCAGGTTTTACACCATCAATAGATAGAGCAGTTACTTTGTCATCTGTTAAATATGAGAATGCAAGATATCCAATCGCTCCCGGAGTATCAGCAATGATTTTTTTCACAGTGTTGGAGGAATCTTCAGTAATGCCTTCTGCAGGTTCTTCTCCGTCAAGCGCATATTTCACAAATGTAGCACGTGTGCCAGAAGAATCAGGACGGTTTACAAGTGTAATCTTTTGGTCTTTGCCGCCAAGCTCTTTCCAGTTTTTGATTTTACCAGTGAAGATTTTTTTCAATTCATCTTTAGAAATATCCTTCACACCAGCATCAGGGTTTACAGCTGCTGCCATACCAACGACTGCGACTTGATGATCGACAAGTGCTTTTGCATCGATACCTTCTTTTTCTTCAGCAAAAACGTCTGAATTCCCGATCTGAACAGCTCCTTCAGAGACTTGAGAAAGCCCTGTTCCAGAACCGCCAGCTTGCACCTGTATATCAGCATCAGGGTTTTCTTCCATAAATTTTTCTGCGGCTGCAAGTACTAATGGCTGCATAGCCGATGAACCAGAAATGGTTAAAGAACCTGATGCCTTTCCTTCTCCTTTTGCAGAATCGCTATTCGATTTTTCACTTTCTCCTGCATTTCCGCATGCAGCTGCAATGATCATAAAAGCAGCCATTAGAAGCATAAGCACCAATTTGTTTTTTTTCATTTCCTGAATTCCCCCTGCGTATAATGTGTAATTTGTCCTACACGTATAGAGTAAAGGTTCTATGTAAAAAGGGTTTGAACCGAATGTTAAGGTTTTGTAAATCAATGCGTTTTTTTGTATAAAAAAAACGCCCACATCATGTGAGCGTTTCTTTTTAGTTATCAGAAGACGTTGTGTTCTCTGCATTTTCTTCGATTTTATCTTTATTCTTTTGTTGCGTATCTTCTTTGTCCTGCTTCGATTTCAGCTCAAAATATTTATCCATTACCTCTCTGCCGATTTCGTTTGTAATTGAGTATCTTTGATTGTAATCAATGTAAGTCCAAGGAACTACGACAGAAATAGCAATCTCAGGATTGTCAGCTGGTGCATAAGCCACAAGCGTCGTATTATAAGTGTCTGTTCCTGTTTTTGATTTATCCGGTCCGTCGTAAAATGATTGGGCTGTTCCTGTTTTTGCAGCTGGTTTATACGATGCTGAAGCCAGTTGACCTGCAGCTGTCCCTTTAGTGGCAACCCGTCTAAAACCGGCTTGGACCTCTTCAATATAGCTACTCTTCATATCGACTTTATTCAATACTTCAGGCTGAACAGAATCAACGACTGCGCCGATCCCTTTTTTCGCATTTGAATCTCTGACTTCCTTTACAAGCTGAGGCTTCATGCGGTAGCCACCATTTGCTATGGTGGAGACATATTGAGCCAATTCCAGCGGTGTATAAGTATCATACTGTCCAATGGCGAAATCAAGCAAGAAACCAGATAATCTGCTTGTACCTTTATATCCCGTCATTTCATTTGGTAGATCAATTCCTGTTTTTACTCCTAATCCAAATTGACTGAAATAATTTCTGAAGGTATCAAATGCAGAAGTATCCAAAGGCAATGCTTGGTGAGGTTTATATTCACCTTTACCAACTGCAATAGCTGTTTTAAACATAAAAACGTTTGATGACTTCTCTAATGCAGTTTGAATACCAACCGGCCCTAAGTTTTGCCAAGATTTTTTCCCTCTTTTATCCTGGCCGATATACAATGGTTCATCCTTAAATACGGTATTCAAATTAATCGCTCCAGTTTGAAGACCGGTCAAAACGGTTGCACCTTTTACAGCTGATCCCATAGCGTAGGATGAAGTCATGGCTCCTAATGCATAATCATCAAACTTATAGGCTCCATTTTCTCGTTTAATCTGCTTCCCTGCCATTGTCAGCACTTCGCCGTTTCTAGGGTCCATCATGACAACGAATGCACGATCCAACAATTCGGTACTAGGTCTTGCTTTAGCAGCTTTAAGTTTTTTCTCAATAATTTTTTCCACTGATTTTTGCAAATCAATATCAATTGTTAGTACAAGATCTTTCCCGGCTTTGCCTTCAGATACCGTTTTTGTTCCCGTGACATTGCCTTTTGAATCTGTGATATTTTCGACTTTTGCTTTTTGGCCCTGCAGAAGGCTTTCGTATTGGTATTCCAGATAGCTTTTTCCGACCCTGTCATTTCGGCTGTAGCCAAGCGATAGATAATGGTCGAGCAAGTTGGACGGCAATCCTTCATCAGAGCTGGAAACACTTCCGAGCACTGAGCGAAGAAGGTTTTTATATGGATATTCACGTTCCCAATCGGACGTGACGTCAACTCCAGGCAGTTCGTCTAAATGTTCACTTACCACTGCCATTTCCTTCGCTGATACATCCTCATTTTTAATATATTGAGGGGTCAAAGCATAGCCTGAATCCATACGCCTTTTGATAGCAAGGATCTGCATATCTTTATCCGTCAATTCATTCAGCTGCTTATCAGTAATCCGTTTTAGCTGAAGCTGGTATAAATCGTCATCGGATAATTTTTTGTCTTCAACCTGCTGTCTTTCTTTAGAGCTAATGAGCTTTTTCGCTTCTTTCGGTCTAGTCAAAATCCAATAATCTTTTTTATCCCGTTCTGTTACTTTTTTTGTATCAACTTTAATCATATCAGACAGCTTTTTTGCGATCTTTAAACGCTGGTCTTGCGTGGTCGATTTAGATCTGGTGTATGTGATTGCATTTAAAGCCTTATTTGTCACGATGGCATTAAAGTTTCGATCATAGATTTTTCCGCGCGGCACCGCCGAGCTGACTTCACTTTGTTCCTGCTGATTGGCTTGGTTTTTGTAATCATCGCCTTGTACGATCTGCTTGATGCCTAATTCCACAATGATCCAGGTGAATATGACAAAGGCAGCCAAGAATAAAATATTCAGCCGGATCGGAAGCGACTTCTTTTTCTCTTTATGATTTTGCTTTTTTGGTTTATTTCTCCTCATAACATCACCTTTTTCTATTTACAGAAAGAAAAGACACTCAAGTAAGAGTGCCAGTTTTCATTCTAAAGGTTTTTTCGACTTTTTTCTACAGATAACCCCTTTTTGACAAAAAATTATCTTTCGCCTTTTAAAAGATTCGGTTCAGTTACCCGTTTTTGGCCGTCTTCTTCCATGGTTTCATTTTCCTCTTCTTTCTCCTTAAAACGGATATCCTTAACAAAGTAATAGATCAGCGGATGTCCTATGCCCAATATAGCGAGTGACAAAGGAATTCCCACATCCTCTTTCAGAAGGGCCACGATCAAGAGAAAGCATAAAATGGAGACAATCCTGCCGGCGTTTAAAAACAGTTCCCTCAGCACGATATATTCAATTCTTGCTTTTCTGGCATGCCGCGCCCGGCCTATCACATCATATGTAAGTGATACATATGGCACGAGCAAAAGAGGATAGCCGATGGCAATAAAAACGCCGTACGTCAATAATGTCGTAAAGCTCATATGAAACAGAATCAAAAACAGCGCGCCATACAGAATAAGACCGCCCAACAAGATTGATTTTTTTCTGGCCTTTTTCTTAATCAGCCTGGATGCAAAGTAGTAGGCAAAGAAGGAAACAGCTGAGTTGACAAGGCCGAATGTGCCGAGGGCCAGTTCGCTGTTTGTCTCAATAAATACAAATACACTGATTAAGAAGACAAAAATCCCTTCTCTCAAGCCTTGAAAAAAATGCGCATTCGTAATTCTCCGCCAATTCATATTGCTATGGCGCTCTCCAAATACTTTGCTCAGCATAAAACGGCCCTTTGATTCTCTCCGTTTTAAAAAAAAGCTCATCACGACAGCCAAGGCAAATAAACTGAGGGAGAGACTGAAAATTAATGTGTAACCCGTATTATTTTCAAGCCTTGAGATAACAAATCCCGCTACAATCGGACCGATCATCCCTGCAGAGGAAGACAGAATGCCCATAAATCCGTTGAAAAAGTCTCGCGTCTCCGGCTCTGTTATTTCAAAGGTCAGCACGTTAAACGCTAGCCAATAAAAGCCATAGCCCACTCCGAGCACCGCACCGATCAGCACGAGCCGGCTGGCCGCCGTTTCTCCGGCTAAAAGCACACTTAAATAAAAGGCAGCTAAAAAAATGACGCCGAACCTTAAAATGAACACCCTGTCTATTTTTTTGGCTAACCGTCCAGCCAAATAAAAGGTTAACGGCTGCATTGTCACAATGGATAAATTATATATCGCCAAATCAATAAATTTCCCTGACTGCTTCCAAAGGTACACATTAACAAATGTATTGGACAATGCAATTCCCAGCGAATAAAGCCCGCCAATGGTCAGCAGAAAGAGTAACCCTTTGTTTACGTCTACATCGCCAATTACTTTTTTTAGTTTGCTCATTACTGACTCCCCTTTACTATCCCTTAGTCTGTCTCACTCAAACCGAGATATGTAAAAAGAAGACAGAAAAAAACAAGGCCCCCCCTATTGAGGACCTTGCTTGTGTCATTATTTTGCTTCGCTGTATAGACGAGCCACTTCGTCCCAGTTCACAACTTTCCAGAAAGCTGAAATGTAATCAGGACGGCGGTTTTGGTAGTTAAGGTAGTAAGCATGCTCCCAAACGTCAAGTCCTAAGATAGGCGTTTTACCTTCAGAAAGCGGAGAATCTTGGTTTGGTGTGCTTGTGATTTCAAGTTTACCGTTGTTCACAACAAGCCATGCCCAGCCAGAACCGAAGCGTCCAGCTGCTGCAGCTGCGAATTGCTCTTTGAATTTGTCAAAGCTTCCAAATACACTGTTGATCTCCTCAGCAAGCGCGCCAGTCGGCTCGCCTCCGCCGTTTGGAGATAAAAGTGTCCAGAATAATTTGTGGTTCGCGTGTCCGCCGCCATTGTTGCGGACTGCAGTGCGGATGTTTTCAGGAACAGAATTAAGATCTGCAACAAGCTCTTCAACTGATTTGTTTGCAAGAGCCGTGTTTCCTTCAACCGCTTTGTTTAAATTTGTAACGTATGTGTTGTGGTGTTTCGTATGGTGAATAGTCATAGTTTCCTTATCAATATGCGGTTCTAAAGCATCGTACGCATAAGGTAATTCTGGAAGTTCGTAAGCCATGATAAATTCCTCCTTAATATATATGTACTGAAATGCCGCTTCACAGCGAGCCTTTCTTCATTCAATGTAACAAAAGAACGCTGTGTAATCAATGAAAATGCTCACATTTTGGCTCATTTCAGCGGACATATTTCACTTTAACCGATAATCCGCCCCATTAAACCTGCCGCCCGCAATTCTTATAGGACCGTCCATAAAAAATATCCGATCATCAAAAGCTGTATGATGCCCTTTGCAATCACCCCTGTTAAAAAGCCGATGAGTGAGCCGAGACCAATTTTAAACGCTGACTTTAAGTCCTTTTGATGAACGATAAGTTCTGCACAAACAGCCCCGATAAACGGCCCTAATATGATCCCCGCAACCGGAATGACGAAAGGCCCGATTAATAAACCGATCGTGCTTCCCCATATGGCGGCTTTGCTTCCGCCAAACCTTTTTACTCCAAGCAGATTAGACACGTAATCCGCGGCGAATAATACTGCGGCAAAAACAGCTTCAACGAGCCAGAACATATATGAATACGGACTGAACGAAAACAAAAATCCGTACAACACAAAGCCGGCAACGATAAATACTACGCTCGGAATAACGGGATACACCAGCCCTATAAAAGCGATGACAAATACCGCCGCAATCAACAGCCAATATAACATATCCATAAAATCCATCCTCCCTTTTTACATCTATCTTCTTCATGTCTTCCTTGTATTCACACGCAGGCAACGATACAATAAGCAACATATATTAGTATAGCTAGGAAGTGAAGATAGTGAATGTATTTCAGCTTTTCATTAAAAGTACATACTCTCCCCGTGATATTGCAAAAACAAGATTTCAAGGAATCGGAAAAGCGATTCTTTATGTATTTTTGCTCTCTGTCCTGTTTGCAATCCCTACCGCTTATTATGTAAGTACAGGGACCGTAAAATCAATGAACGGCTTTAAAACTGTTTTAAACAAAGATTTCCCTGATTTCACAATTTCAAACGGCAAACTTCAAACGGATGAGAAAAAAGCAACGGAATCTCAAGCAAATGGTTTCGTTATCGTGTTCGATCCGACAGACTCCTATGGCACTGAACAAATTGAAGCAAAGCAAAACGCAATCGGCATCCTTCAGAACAAATTTGTTTTGGCCATTGACGGACAAGCCCAAGAAATGTCTTACTCAATGATGCCGTCAGAGTTACAGAAAAAAGATGTCATTGCAGGTTTAAACCAAAATAAAGCGATGATTGTAACTGTTCTCTCAGCTCTTATTTTTCTCGTAACAGCAGCGGGAAAATTTATTGAAGTATCGTTTTTAGCGCTTATCGGGTTAATCATTAAGAATTCGCAGAAAAAACATTTATCCTATCATCAGCTCTGGAAGCTTTCTGCTTATTCCATCACCCTTTCAACTGTATTCTTTACAATCATGCGGGCATTAGAAGCAACCGTACCAAGTGAATTTTTGCTGAACTGGTTTGTCAATTTTGTCATCCTGTTTCTCGTTTTAAAAGAGATTCCGTCCAAAAAAGTAATTAATAAAAATTAAATTATATTTATTTTTATCCTTTAAGTAGAGAGTGTGAAAGCATTCGCATTAACTTTTTACTTAAGGGATATTTAATAAAATGTATAGAGCTTAACAGATACATTTATAAAAAAAGCTCTACAATCACTCAAGAACAAGCTCTGGACAATAACATCAGAAGTAGTAAGATGTAACATGAAAGGAGTTCTTAACAGCATTTGACATATGTTTTTAACAAAATAAGAATAACGTTAAATTTTAACTAATATACTAGTTAAAATCATATGGCAAAATATTTTGCATCCTTTCACAACATAATTACATAAGATAGTTGCAATTTAAAAAGCCAGGTACCAATAGGGCACCTAGCTTTCAGAATTAAATCATCAACAAGTTAGAATTATCTTCTTTCCTTCTATCCTCATTGTTGAACTGTTATCTTTTTTGTGGATTTATGTATACAAATGCAGCTCCCTTAGCTTTCCCCTTATACACTGATAAACCTACTGCCCAAGGTGTTCCTGTCGGTTTTGGTAATTTACTGAAGTAAAACTTTTTGGTTGGAGTTCTACTTGAAAAGTACCCCGAATATTGCGGGCCAATGTCCCCACCCTCAACTATAGATACACCAAAGCTCTTATAATTTAGTTTACCGCATTTTCCATTTGTTTCGGCGTAAGCATCAATAGATGTTGCACTCTTAGTATATGTATAAGCATCTGTAATAACTCTTATTTTACAACCAGAAATACCACTTACCGGTTGCCAACCACTGCTTGCAGCCTCTGCTTTTTCTTTAGGTGCCACTACCAAAGTTAACATAAGTAGCAAAATTAAAAACACAGAAAATTTTCCTAGCTTCATTTTGTTGATCCTCCTTTAAACTATTACATAATTATTCTAACAAATCCATGGTTCATTGTAAATAATGGAATACGAGTTTTATATTATAAAAGCCTCTTTTTGATCTAATTTTGCACTATTTTCTATTTTCTATCTGAAGTTAATGTTTAGTCGAAGAAATCCTGTCAAAAAAGCGCCTGTATAAAAACCGAGCATTCGCAGTCTCTTTTCTTTTGTCATGAATCGAAATGGACAAGCATACTATAGTATAAAATTTCGTATGCGGGAGGAAAAGCGATGAAGCGTCTCACTTTTGTATGCAGCATTCTTTTTATTCTTTTTATTCTTTTTTATGATCTTAAAGTTGGAACGATCCCCATCCAGGACCTCCCTGTCTATGAAGCATCAGCAAAAACGGCTGTACAGGAACCTGCGTATAAAACGGTGAAGGTAAAGCCGGGTGACACCGTTATGTCAATTGTTGGACCAGCAGGTTCTCCTGACGACATTGTAAAGGATTTTGAAGCACTGAATCCGAATGTGAAAGCCAACGCCATTCAAGCCGGTACAGCGTACAAATTCCCGGTCTACCCTTAATTAACGTTAATTTCTTGTCAGTTCGGCGAAGACACTGTTACAATGTAATTTGTAAAATAAATTCACATAAACCATACTAGAATTGTTATATCTAGAAGCGGCAACTACAATTAAGGAGCGATTGCAAGTGAGTGAAATCACACATCGTACAAAAACGCGTCCCGTCAAAGTGGGACCTTTAACAATAGGCGGCAACAATGAAGTTGTCATCCAAAGCATGACAACAACAAAAACACATGATGTAGAAGCAACAGTTGCGGAAATTAACCGTCTGGCTGAAGCCGGATGCCAAATCGTCCGGGTAGCATGTCCGGATGAACGGGCGGCAAATGCCATTGCGGATATTAAAAAACGCATTTCCATTCCGCTCGTTGTTGACATACATTTCGATTATAAACTTGCGTTAAAAGCCATTGAAGGCGGCGCAGATAAAATCCGAATCAACCCAGGCAACATCGGCCGCCGTGAAAAAGTCGAAGCGGTCGTTAAAGCAGCGAAAGAAAAAGGGATTCCGATCAGAATCGGAGTAAACGCTGGTTCACTTGAAAAACGGATTTTAGAAAAATACGGTTATCCGACAGCCGACGGAATGGTAGAGAGCGCACTTCATCACATTAAAATTCTTGAAGATCTTGATTTTCACGATATTATTGTCAGCATGAAGGCATCTGACGTCAACCTTGCGATCGAGGCTTATGAAAAAGCAGCGAAAGCATTTGACTACCCGCTGCACCTCGGGATCACTGAGTCAGGAACACTGTTTGCCGGCACAGTAAAGAGCGCAGCAGGACTCGGCGCGATTTTAAGCAAGGGCATCGGGAACACCATGCGTATTTCATTAAGCGCAGATCCTGTAGAAGAAGTAAAAGTAGCAAGGGAGCTTCTGAAATCTTTCGGCTTAGCCTCCAATGCTGCCACACTCATCTCATGTCCGACTTGCGGCCGTATTGAGATTGATTTGATCAGCATCGCCAATGAAGTGGAAGAATACATTTCTAAGGTGAAAGCGCCGATTAAAGTCGCTGTTCTCGGCTGTGCAGTAAACGGACCTGGTGAAGCGAGAGAAGCTGATATCGGAATCGCCGGAGCACGTGGTGAAGGACTGTTGTTCCGGAAAGGAAAAATTGTCCGTAAGGTTCCAGAGGAAACAATGGTAGAGGAACTCAAGAAAGAAATCGACATTCTTGCTGAGGAACACTACGCAAAGCTTGAAGCTGAAAAAGCAAAACTAAAAGAAGAAACACAAAAAGCTTGACGGGAACCCGTCAAGCTTTTTTGTGTTAGAAAAATGGAATAATAAATATTCCAAGCACTAATGAGACGACACCGATACCCATCGCCCAAGCTCCTAGGCCTTGGGCACCTCTTCTTCTTGCGATATAGCCGACAATAATACCGGCAGCTCCCAATAAAACAGGCAGTACAAACAATGAAATAATGGACAAGGCTAATGCAATATAGCCTATTCCCCGCCCTTCATTGACATTGCCGTCGCTGCGGTCATTGTCTCGGTCATTGCTGCGGTCAGTAGCACGGTAAGGCTCTGCGATTTCAGCAGCCGTTTCCTCAAAAAAACCATCGTTGTCGCGGGTAATATTTGATCCTTCAGAACCATGATCTACATAGTAGCTGTTGTTATCACGTTTTTCGTAATCGTTTGCCACCTTCAATTCCCCCTTCTGTTTTTATTAAAGGAGCTTTTATAGTTTGATCTATTTTGCCTGATTCATGTTTGCTAAACTTTTCTGTTAATGTCAATTGTTTATGTTACACTGGAAGGGATGAAACTGAAGGAGTGTGGGCATGTTACGCTTAGGAATAGATATTGACGGCACAATCACGGCTCAGGATACATTCGTCCCTTATTTGAACCGCTCGTTTAATCTTTCCATTTCATTAAACGATATGACGGATTATGATTTGACAAAGCTGTTAAACATTACGCAGGAAGAATTTTGGGATTGGATGAATCAAAATGAAGCCATCATATATAAGGAAGCATTGCTTGCGCAGCATGCAAAACAGTCACTTGACCTCCTCAAAGAGGAGCACAAGCTTATTTATATTACAGCGAGACGGACTCATTTAACTGATATTACTTATGAATGGTTTGACAGACAAAATATTCATTACGACCACATCGAACTCGTTGGCGGTCATCATAAAGTTGAGGCAGTCAAAAAACACAACATTGACTTGTTTTTTGAGGATCATCACGGAAACGCAATGATGATTGCGAAAGAAGCCGATATACCGGTGATTTTATTCAATTCCCCTTATAATCAGCTTCCGCTTGATTCAAACATCATCAGAGTCAGCAACTGGCTTGAAGCCGTTCAATGGATTAACAAAAATAAACATCATATCATACGTGTCAATAACTGAAAAAGGAGCCCACACGGGGCTCCTTTTTCTCATATAAGCAATTACGCAGTAGTGTTTTCTTGGTTTTCCGCTGTACAATCAGGGCATGTGCCGTAAATCTCAAATTTATGTCCGCTGATCTGATAGCCATCCAAATCATCACAAAGCTTGTCCATCGGGCATGATTCAATTTCTTTTGTTTTGCCGCAGGCAAGACAAATAAAGTGATGGTGATGGTGGGTAAATGAACACTTAAATCGGAAGAGTTTTTCACCGGACAGCTCAGTTGTTTCCAAAATACCAAGTTCTTCATATAAAGAAAGGTTTCTGTAGATTGTATCAAAGCTTAAGCCGGGATAATCATCATTTAATGCAGACAGTACGTTTTTAGCGGTAAGATACCTGTCTGAATCAGCAAAAAGCTGCAGCATATCTTCACGTTTATTTGTATATTTATATCCGTTTTCTTTCAGTAGGTTCAGCGCTTCTTGTACGTTCATGAAGGGTCCCCCTTTTCGCTTTGCTTAAGAACGTATCACATGTATGAAAAAGAAAATGGCAGCTGTCTGACCAGCAAGCCATTTTCTTTACTGCAGATAAAATTATACCCATAAAATGAATAAAAGTAAATGAAAGCCTAGTGGATTGCGTTTTTGAATTTTCCGCCTCTCGTTTCATGCGTATTCATAATCGTAATGAATGCATTTTGATCGACTTCAAACACGATCGATTTTAGCTTAGTCACTTCCAGCCTTGTGACAACCGCGTAAATCACGTCCTTTTCTTCGTCCGTATATCCGCCTTTCCCCTTCAGCTTGGTTGTTCCGCGACCGAGACGGTGCAAAATCGCGTCGGAAATCTCATCATACTGATCAGACACAATAATGACAGCTTTTGTTTCATCAAGCCCCTGGATCACGGCATCAATGGTTTTCATCGCAATATAATAAGTCATGAAAGAGTACATCGCTTGCTCAGGACCGAACACAAAACCAGCCCAAATGAAAATGAATACATTGATGAGCATGACGAACTCACCAACTGAAAATGGCAGCTTTTTCGTCAGCAAAATACCGAGAATTTCTGTACCATCCATTGAACCTCCGTTTCGAATAACGAGCCCGACGCCAAAGCCGAGCAAAAGGCCTCCGAACACAGTGGCCAAAATAGGCTGAGTTGTAATGGCTTCTACATGGTGAAGCGAGGATTCAATAACGGCAAGCCCGACAATTCCAATCATCGTAGAGACAAGGAAGGTCTTACCGATATATTTATAGCCGAAGATCATAAAAGGAATATTTAAAATGACAACGAATAAAGCGAAATTCAAAAAGGGGTTTGACATAAAGAGGTGGTCTAAAATAAGTGATACACCGATAATCCCGCCATCAATAAAATCGTTAGGAATTAAAAATAATTCAATACTTACAGCCGCAGATGCAGCTCCTGCCAGAATCATGAAGACCCTGAAAATAAAATGGGAAAATGTTTCTCTCTTATGTTGTTTTGTTGGGGTCATAAAATCTCCTTTCCTGCAATAACTATTTTAAATACATTATAAATCTATTTTACCATTAAACACTGACACATTTTACTGATTTGCCCATACATTAAGTCTGGAGGTGGAATGGTCGATGATTTTATTTCAAAGAATTATTTTGCAGCGGCTTAATCAGGCTACTGCTGACGATTTGCTGAAGTACTCAAAACAATACGGAATCAGCCTAACAAGACCGCAGGCCGTTGAAGTAGCAAACCTGCTGTACGGGAAAAATGTGAACATCTTTAATGAGAGTGAACGAATGCGGCTGCTGAAACAAGTAGAGGCAATTACATCGAAAGAAACAGCCCAAACCGTTAATGAACTATTCAAACAATTTACAAGCTGAAAAAATGGGGGACTTATCCCCCATTTTTTATTGCTGTAAAATCTTTTCAAGCAATGTGTCATCAAATTGTTTTTCTTTCAGCATTTCAATCTCAAAACGGTATGGCGGTTTTTTATTCTTTTTATCTTCACCGACATACGGCGTTTCAAGGATTTTTGGAATGTCTTTTAACTGCTCATGGTGAACAACATACTGCAGTGCGTCAAATCCGATTTCACCAAAGCCGATGTTTTCATGGCGGTCTTTTCTTGCGCCTTTGACATTTTTGCTGTCATTAATATGAAGCACTTTAATACGGTCAATACCGACGATTTTATCAAACTCAGTCAACACTCCATCAAAGTCTTCGACAATGTTATATCCGGCATCATGTGTATGGCACGTGTCAAAGCATACTGACAGATGCTCATTGTGTGTAACGCCATCGATAATCTGCGCAAGCTCCTCAAAGCTTCTGCCGCATTCAGATCCTTTTCCTGCCATTGTTTCTAATGCAATCTGGACATTTTGATTCGGATCAATCACTTCATTTAAGCCTTCAATAATTTTCTTGATGCCTGCTTCAGCTCCCGCTCCTACGTGAGCGCCTGGGTGAAGGACAATTTGCTTCGCTCCGATGGCAGCTGTCCGCTCAATTTCAGAACGAAGAAAATCGACACCAAGCTCAAAAGTGGACGGATTTGTCGTGTTGCCAATATTAATAATATAAGGCGCGTGTACGATAATCTCGTCAATACCGTTTTCTTGCATGTGTGCCCGGCCAGCTTCTATATTCAAGTCTTCAATTTTCTTTCGGCGCGTATTTTGCGGTGCGCCTGTATAGATCATAAACGTGTTCGCCCCATAAGAAACTGCCTCCTGGCTTGCAGCCAGAAGCATATGTTTTCCGCTCATAGAGACGTGTGAGCCTATTCTCAACAACAGGTTCCCCTACTTTCTTTTTTTAGATTGGTTTCTTCTCTGTTTTTTCTTGATTTTCTCCATCTCGTAGCTCATTTTCTTTTTATATCCAGGCTTAACCTTCTTCGGCTTTTTCACGAGACGATGCGCAATTTCATCCGCTTCGTTCGACGTTTTTTTACGCTTTTTGCGGCGCTGGCGGTCATCGCCTTTTTTCCACTCGCCCTTTTCAAGCTCCAAGTAATCAAATTCAATGCCCATTTTCTCAAGTCTGACTAATGAATCCTCATCAGAGAGCTCATAAATGGTCATCGCTTGTCCTGATGAGCCGGCGCGAGCCGTTCTGCCCACACGGTGAACATAAAAATCGAGATCATCCGGCAGCTCATAGTTGATAACATGGCTGACACCTTTAATATCAATGCCTCTTGCGGCAAGGTCAGTCGCAATGACATAAGTGAATTCCAAATCATTGATCTGCTTCATGACTTTTTTCCGCTCACGAGGCGTTAATCCGCCGTGCAGCAGCCCGATTTTCATGCCTTTTCCAGTCAGATATTGAGCGATATGGTCAGCCGTGTTTTTCGTATTGGCAAACACAATGCCCAGGTATGGATTCAGATGAGACATGATGTCAAAAAGGAGCTTGTCCTTGTCACGATGTTTCGAAGGAATGAGGATATGCTCGATCTTCGCAGCAGTCACCTGTTTTGGCTCCACGTGGGCGTATTTCGGATTTTCCATATATTTTTTCAAAAATGGTTTCAGCTTTTCCGGAATGGTCGCTGAGAACACAAGCATTTGCAGATCCTCAGGCATGCGTGAACCGATGTAATCTACATCTGCAAGGAATCCCATATCCAGCATTAAATCCGCTTCATCAATGACGAGAGATTCCGCTTTATAAACACTTAACGCCTGTTCTTTGATTAAATCGGCAATACGTCCTGGCGTACCGACGACAAGATGAGGCTGTGTTTTCAATTTATCAATCGATTTTTGTTTATCTGTGCCTCCGATAAAACATTTCGAGCGAATCTGACTGCCTTCTTCACCTTGTGTGATTTTAAGTGCTTCCTGATGAATCTGGTTGGCAAGCTCTCTTGTCGGAGCCGTAATGACAACCTGAACGACATCCTTAGCAGGATCGATTTTGTTTAATAAAGGCAGTAAATAAGCGTGAGTCTTTCCGGTTCCCGTCTGAGACTGGCCGATGACGCTTTCTTTTTTTAACACTGCAGGAATCAGCCTTTTCTGAATATCAGTCGGTTCATAAAAACCAAGGCGGTGTACTGCATCTATAATAAACGGTTTCAATTCATAAAGTTCAAATTTAGTTTCTTTCATTTTTCCCAGCTCCTTAAAGCGGCACATTATGTGTCCATCATCACATTATACCCGATTTTGCTTAAAAACACCACGTTTGGAAGGCGTTTGTTTTATTCAGTTATGTAAAGCAAATACCGCAGCCCATGCATATTCTAATAGCAGAGAGAGCTGAAAGGAGGTACAAGTATGTTTTCACCACAGCAGCCGATGAGAAATTATCCGCAGCCCGGACCGCCCCGCCCCATGCCAAATCAGCGAATGATGGGCAGAAGACCGTCTAATTTGCAAAGACCTTCATTTGGACCGCAGCAGCAAGGTTTTCAGCAATCCGGACAATTTCTTCCTCAGGCAAATGCCGGAGCGAGAAATGGTGCGGGCGGAGGCTTAAAAGGAATGCTGTCAAAGTTCTTACCCGGCGGAGGAGGCGCTGGCGGCGCCGGAGTTCCAGGAGCAGGCACAGCAGCGAGCGGAGGAGCAGGTTTGCAAGGCATTCAAAATATCGCCAATCCTGCATCTTTATCCAGTATGCTTGGGAATGTGCAAAAAGTGCTCGGCATGGCGCAGCAAGTCACCCCCATGATCCAGCAGTACGGCCCATTAGTCCGCAATCTGCCAGCAATGATGAAGCTGTACAGCCAGTTAAGTAAAAGTGATGATACAGAGAGCAATGAGGAAAATGAAAAGCAAACAGAGTCAGAAGAAACCTCGGAAATCGAGAACGAGGCTGAAGCAAAAACATCAGATGGGAACAAAAAATCAAAACCAAAAAGTTCTTCTCCACCGAAGAAATCAAAAACATCTGACAGTAAAGAACAAGAATCAAAAACATCTGCCCCGAAGAAAAAAGAAGCTGTCTCTCCTGCTTCAAAAAGAACATCAGGCAGATCAAAGCCGAGATTATATATTTAACATTCTTTGATATCTGAAGTGAGATTGGCTATAATGAGATCAGAAGAATGCAAGAATAGAGCCGTTTGATTACGGCTTTTTATATTGCCTTTACTCACTTCAGTATTGGAGGACTACCGAAAATGGACGTAATTAAAATTTCACCGCGCGGCTATTGCTATGGCGTTGTTGATGCTATGGTCATTGCCAAGAACGCGTCACTTGATAAAAGCTTACCAAGACCCATCTATATACTCGGGATGATTGTTCATAATAAACACGTTACTGATGCGTTTGAAGAGGAAGGGATATTTACTTTGGACGGCGCTAATCGTCTGGACATCCTGAAGCAGGTTGACAAGGGAACTGTCATTTTCACTGCGCACGGCGTTTCTCCCGAAGTCAGAAAAATCGCTGAAGAAAAAGGATTAGTCGCAATTGATGCCACATGTCCGGACGTGACGAAAACTCACGATTTAATTCTAGAGATGAAAGAAAAAGGATATCACGTGATCTATATCGGCAAAAAAGGTCATCCGGAGCCAGAAGGAGCCGTTGGCGTAGCGCCTGAGATCGTTCACTTAGTTGAAACGGAAGAAGATGTGAAAAACCTTGATATCCAAGCAGAGAAATTAATTGTAACCAATCAAACAACGATGTCTCAATGGGATGTTTACGACATCATGGAGCTTGTAAAAGAGAAATATCCGCATGTCGAATACCACCAAGAGATTTGCCTGGCTACTCAGGTACGGCAGGAAGCTGTATCAGAACAGGCGAAAAAAGCGGACTTAACGATCGTTGTCGGTGACCCTAAAAGCAACAATTCAAATAGGCTTGCTCAAGTGTCAGAGGAAATAGCCGGCACAAAAGCATACCGAATCGGCGACCTCAGCGAATTAAAGCTCGAATGGCTTAAAGGCGTGAATACTGTTGCCGTTACTGCGGGGGCTTCAACACCAACGCCGATCACAAAAGAAGTCATTCGCTTTTTGGAGCAGTATGATCATGAAGATCCATCAACTTGGACAATTGAACACAATGTACCGCTCAAAAAAATACTCCCGAAAGTAAAAGCAAAAAACTGAGGCTGTTAAAGCCTCAGTTTTTTTATAGAAATGTAAATGGATTTGTATCTGTCTCAGAAATAAAGATATTTACGTCCAGCTTTTTATCTTTGCACATTGCCGTCAGTTTTCTCATGACGCCTTTTTTCATGATTTTTTCCGCATAATGGCCCGGATCAACAACATTCAGGCCAAGCATCATCGCATCGTGGGCCACATGGAAGTATAAATCTCCTGTGACGTAAACATCGGCGCCCTTCCGTTTCGCATGATGAATATACTTGTTTCCATCTCCGCCAAGAACAGCTACCTTCTTCACTATGCTGTCAGCCTCACCCACCATTCTAACGCCATTTACTTCAAGCTTGTCTTTCACAAATAAAGCGAATTCCTTGAGCGTCATCTCATTTTTAAGTGTTCCGACACGGCCGAGCCCTTTTTCGACAGGAGACTGCTCAACAGGATAAATGTCGTAAGCGACTTCTTCATATGGATGGCTTTTTATCATTGCTCTTATAACAGCTTTTTCGATGCTTTTAGGAAACACAGTCTCAAGCCTTACTTCATGAACAAGCTCAAGCTCTCCCACTTCACCAATAAAAGGCTTGGCGCCGTCTAATGGCTTAAAGCTGCCGATTCCTTCAGACGAAAACGCGCAATGGCTGTATTCGCCGATATGGCCCGCTCCTGCATTTCCGAGCGCCGCTCTGACCTGCTCTTCATATTCCTTCGGCACATATACGGCCAGCTTTTTCAGAGGATCAGTATAAGTAGGCGCCAGCACTTCCGTCTCACTCAGCTCTAATGCTTCAGCAAGCAAATCATTCACGCCGCCGTCCGCAACGTCTAAATTTGTATGAGCTGCATAAACTGCGATATCATGCTTCAAACACTTTTCAATTAACCTTCCAGCAGGCTGATCTGTTGAAATATGCTTTAGCGGCCTGAAAATAGGAGGATGGTGTGCAATAATCAAATCAACCTCTTTTTCAATTGCTTCATCGATAACGCTCTCCAACACATCAAGTGTAACCATCACATTTTTAATTGGTTTGTTTAAAGTGCCGATTTGCAGTCCGATTTTATCGCCTTCGACAGCATAGGCTTTCGGGGAAAATTGTTCAAACAGCTGGACGATCTGCTGCACATTTACTGTTTTAGCCATGATCGATAACCTCCTTTAGCAGCTCCATTCGATCGGCGAGCTCCTTTAATTTTTGTTTATTTTGCTCTGTAGTTGCAGCTCGGCTGATCTGTTCATAAATGCTTTGTGTGTGCTCAAGCTCTTGTGTCCATTTTTTCAAAAAGACAGCATTCTTTTCTTTTGCCAAGAAAGGGCCGACGAGCATTCCGGCTGATAAAGAAATACCGGCATAAGCCGCATCTCTGTCTCCCGCTTCGGCGACAAGCACCTCATAGCATTTTCCGTCCTCTTCAAGGATCACCTCGTCTATCAACGCATATCCTTCTTTATAAAGCCACTCTCTGATATGAACAGCATGAATATTCGGCTGTAAAATAAGCCGTTCCTTTCCCGTTAATTTGTCTTTACCCGCTTCTAAAATGTGAGCGATCAAAGATCCGCCCATCCCGGCAATCGTAATGGCATCGGCTTCACCTTTTTTAATGACTTCCAGGCCGTCTCCCTGCCTTACAGAAATGTGCGAGCTTAAGCCTGATTTTTCAACCTGCCGCTTGGCAGACAAAAATGGGCCGTCTGTTATTTCTCCGGCAATTGCTTTGCTTGCTTTATGATTCAGCACCGCATAACAAGGAAGGTAAGCGTGGTCAGACCCGATATCGGCCATCACCGCTCCATTCGGTATGTACTCAGCTACTGTTTGCAATCGTTTAGATAATTTTAATTCGTTCACTTGTCATCACAACTTTTCTCAATCATTTTTTCCTTTTCTATCATATAAAAAATCAGCCAGGAATCCAAGCTGAGCGAATGATTTTAAGATTATTTCTTTTGATGCGGCTCTACTACGCGGCAGACAAAAATAAAAGGCTGTCGAGAACATCTCGGCGGCCTGAGAACGTATAAGGAGAAAGATAGATCTTTTATTTAATTTTTGATACCCATTCTGCCATATCATCCAGCTTATCGGCCGGAACAAGACCGGAAGGCATTCCATTACCGCCTTTTTCGATCTTTGTTTTAATTTCAGCGACATCTTTCTTATCCCCTACACCTTTTAAGCTAGGACCCGAAACACCTTCATAATTTTCACCGTGGCACGCGATACAGTTTGCCTTGTATATATCCTCCGGTGAAGCGTTTGCATCATCTTTTTCAGCAGATTTGCTTTCTCCGCCGCTTGCAATCTCCCGAGAGTCATCAAGCCCCTTTACTGATAAAAAGAAAGTCAGACCAATACCTAAAACAGCGATTAGTAAAAATGGAATAAGCGGATTCCATTTCATTTCCCTTCCCCCTTTTTGATCCTTCCCCCTATGTAAACACTTCTAATTCTAACTTATTTTTACAAAAAGTAAATGGATTGATATACAAAAGTTTTTTATTCACACTTTATACAAAATTGAATAGAAACATGCTTATTTCTCTGATATCCTTTTTATTCTATTGTATAATGTATTGTATACGCTTACAATAGAAAATATGGATTCAGTTTTGAAATTTTTCGCCACAATGTTCATTTGCAAATGACATCATTTTTCAGTAAAATAAAGACATATTATCCATATATCTTTTTGAAAAAAAGAAGAACGGATCTGCAAGACCCGTTCCATCTTATTCGAGGAAATCTTTCAAACGTTTACTTCTGCTAGGATGTCTTAGTTTCCGCAACGCTTTAGCTTCGATTTGTCGAATACGCTCTCTCGTTACTCCAAATACCTTGCCGACCTCTTCTAATGTTCTTGTACGGCCGTCATCAAGACCGAATCGAAGACGCAATACATTTTCTTCACGATCAGTTAACGTATCAAGCACATCTTCCAGCTGCTCTTTCAATAGCTCATATGCGGCGTGGTCTGAAGGTGAAGTTGCTTCTTGGTCTTCAATGAAATCACCAAGATGCGAGTCATCCTCTTCACCAATCGGTGTTTCCAGCGATACCGGCTCTTGTGCAATCTTTAAGATTTCGCGTACTTTTTCAGGTGTTAAATCCATATCTTCCGCAATTTCTTCAGGTGTTGGTTCTCTGCCTAAATCTTGCAGTAATTGACGCTGCACACGGATTAATTTATTAATGGTCTCAACCATATGAACGGGAATCCGGATCGTTCTCGCCTGATCGGCAATGGCGCGAGTAATCGCCTGTCTGATCCACCACGTAGCATACGTACTGAATTTATAACCTTTGCGGTAATCAAATTTTTCAACGGCTTTCATCAGACCCATGTTGCCTTCCTGAATCAGGTCAAGGAACAGCATTCCGCGCCCGACATACCGTTTTGCGATACTGACAACAAGCCGCAGGTTCGCTTCAGCCAATCTGCGTTTAGATTCTTCGTCACCTTCTTCAATCTTCTGTGCGTAGGCGATTTCTTCTTTTGCAGAAAGAAGGTTAACCCGGCCGATTTCCTTTAGATACATACGAACTGGGTCATTGATTTTGACACCAGGCGGTACACTTAGGTCATTAAGGTCAAATTCTTCTTCGGCTTTGGCAAGCTGCTGAATATTAGGATCTTCTGTTTCTTCATTCTCACTAATTAATTCAACACCTTGTTCACCTAAAAATTCATAATACTCATCCATTTGGTCTGATTCAATTTCAAAGCTGGACATACGCTCGGCAATTTCTTCATATGTCAAAACGCCACGTTTTTTACCAGACTCTGTTAATTGCTCTTTTACTTGGTCGAATGTTAATTCTGTCTCGTGGGTTTGTTTATCAGCCATTATGGATCCCTCCTTCCAAAGCTTGCAACGAATTCTATAAGCGGTATGATTCTTATTCGGTCCATTCAGGCGTTTTCTATGTGAACTGCCTTTAACAATGTGCGAATAATGAAATGACAATTCATGATGAGGTCAAGCGATCTATTTGCTCCTCCGCAAGGAATCATTGCCAATAAATGCTTCTCACCAGTTTGTCAAGTTATTTTAAAGATCGGTTCAATGTAACGATTTCTTGAGCCAGAGAAGCAGCTCTTAAAAAATCTTTTTGCCTTTCGGCTTCGGCTCTTTCCGCCTCTTTTTCTTTTATCATTGACCAATTTCTGTGATTCAACACTTTTTTTACATAATCTGATAACTCGGCTTCGCTGAGCTCTTGATTGACCTGGAGCATTAAAATATCAGACAAGAGCTGGCTTATATGATCATCCGTCACTCTAGCCATCAGATGCTGAGGCGTCAGCTCGGCTCCCTCCTCATAAAAAGCGTAAAGATAGGCGGCTAATGCGCGGTGCTCATCAATATTAAATTGAAAGCCTACCCGGTCAATCACTTTTTTGATGACGCTTCGATCTCGAAGCATGTGGGCGAGTAACAGCCTTTCCGCATTTTCATACGCCGGACGCAGACGTTTTTGCCTTGCTTTTGTCGTCAGATGCGCTCGCCGTGTTTTCGTTTCACCGCCACCATTGTCAGCAGGTTTGTTTTGCTTGCTGAAAACAGTCAGCTGCTCAGTTAAAGACTCCTGTGAAAGCGAAAACTCTGAAGCAAGCTGTTTTACATAGACTTCCTGCTCAAGAGACCCTGAAAGCGTGCTGATTTCTTTCAGTACGTCTTTAATGTAAGCTAAGCGATCGCCTTCATCGGACAGGTTCTTTCCTTTTCGGAAATATTGCATTTTGAACGCCATCACGGTGACACTAGCGTCGATAATGTCGTTTTTAAATTTTTCCCCGCCGAACTTTTTGATGTAATCGTCAGGGTCCAATCCGTCAGGAATCATTGCAACTCTGACTTTGCAGCCTTTATTTTGCAGAAGCTCAGAAGCTTTTAAGGTGGCTTCATAACCGGCTTTATCAGAGTCATAGCAAAGAATGATTTCTTCGACATTTCTTCTCAGTATCTTGACATGATCATCTGTCAGAGACGTTCCCATCGTGGCTATGCTCTCTTTTACACCCGAGCTTACGGCCGATATGACATCGGCAAACCCTTCAAATAAGACTGCTCTTTCCTGCTTTCTGATATGAAGGCGGGCCTTATAAAAATTGTAAAGCAGTTTACTTTTATGAAAGAGCGGTGTTTCAGGACTATTCATATACTTAGGCTGCTGGCTGCCAAGAGCCCTGCCTGAGAATGCAACAACAGCCCCGTGATGATCATGGATCGGAAACATGACGCGGTTTCTGAAACGGTCAAAATATCCGCTTCCGTCTTCGCGTCTGATCAGGAGTCCCGCTTTTTCCATTTGCGCCTCGCTAAAGCCCCTCTTCACGAGAAATTTCGTGATGAAGTCCCAAGAATCAAGGGCATAGCCGATCTGAAATTCATCAATCAGCTCTTTTGTAAAGCCCCTGGAAAGCAGATAATCCAATGCCTCTTGACCTTCTTTTGTATTTATTAACAAATGATGGTAAAATTTCTTCAGGAGCTCATGAGCCTCAGCCATTTTTTGATCTCCAGAAGATTCTGGCCGAGCTCCGGAATGGACTGTTATATCATCTGGAAAATCAATTTGGTATTTGTCAGCAAGGTGAGAAACAGACTCAGCAAATGTATAGCCTTCCATCTGCCTTAAAAAAGAGAAAACATTGCCGCCCGCTCCGCAGCCAAAGCAATGAAAAATCTGTTTGTCGGGCGATACGGAAAACGAAGGTGTGCTTTCTCCATGAAAAGGACAGAGTCCAAAGTAGTTTCGGCCTTGCTTCTTTAATTGAACATAATCACCTATGACTTCAACGATATCTGCCGACTTTTGTACCTGATCCACAATTTCATCTGGTATCCGATTTCCCATCTTATAACACTCCGTCGTACATTATTCGATGCTTTAGTGCAAAATCCCTTCATCGTTCGACAGGATTTTTTGCAGCAGTGTAATAAATCGTTCTCGATCTTCATTATTCAATTTTTTAGGCCCTTTGGCGTATATGCCTTTTCTCCTTTGTTTGCCTGAAAAATGACGGCTCTCAAGAGCAAAATCAATCGTGTCTTCTTTGTAAAGACGCCCTCTTTCCGACATGACGGAGACATTTCTGTTCAACAGCAGGGATGCTAATCCGATGTCCTGCGTTACAACGATATCTCCCGGTTTTACGTGATTTGCGATATATAAATCAGCAGCTTCTTTATGAGGATCAACATACTTCCATTTTTCTTCCTTGCTTCTGGAAAGCTGATAATGTTCAAATGAAGCGACAAAAAGAACTTGGACTTCATAATCGGATGCTGTTTGTAAAATTTCATCTTTTACCGGACAGGCATCAGCATCGACAAAAATCGTCTTTTCTTGTTCATTAAGAAGAGTAATTCTCCATCCCTCCATTAAACTCCTGCATAAAAGCAAGCAAAATCGCACATCCTTTATCATTGCGGATGTACATAAATTTGTCGAAAAATTTCCGGGAGAAATTCTTGACATCTTACCCATAATAGTTTATTCGTATCACACGAACCTTAAACCTAAAATTAATCATTTTATCACAATTTTTTATTATAATACAAACTTCACAAAGATGCTATTGTTTTTCATTATTCCCTTTTGGCATAGCCAAAAACCCAGGATAGAGCGTCCTGAGTTACATGTTTTTTGTTTTGAGATGATGGATGATATTCGCTGTTTCTTCAACCGCTTTATTTGAAACATCAACAACCTGGCACCCGATCCGATCCACAATCTTTTCGAAATATTCCAGTTCCTCTTTGATTCTGTTGATATTTGCATAGATCGCTTTGTCATTAAGCCCGAGTGATTTTAACCGTTCTTTTCTGATATGATTCAGTTTATCCGGGCTAATCTTTAAGCCGATGCATTTTTTCGGATCAACATTAAAGAGTTCTTCCGGCGGGTCAACCTCGGGAACAATCGGAACATTGGCAACCTTCAGGCGCTTGTGGGCGAGATATTGAGACAACGGTGTTTTAGACGTTCTTGATACGCCGATCAAAACAATATCAGCTTTTAAAATCCCTCTTGGATCACGTCCATCATCGTATTTAACTGCAAACTCGATGGCCTCCACTTTTTTGAAATAGTCTTCATCAAGCTGGCGCACCCGCCCCGGTTCGTATTTCGCTGTTAAACCGTAGGCTGTTTCCATTTTATCAATTAACGGGCCGATAATATCATAATATAAAACATTTGCTTTTTCCGCTTCGGCAATCAAATATTCTCTGATTTCCGGCACCACAAGTGTAAAACAGATAATGCCGCCGTCTGCCTTTGCAAGTGAAATCACTTCATTGATAGTGCCTATATCTTCAACATAAGGAATTCTTCTTACATGTGTATCGTCCGCTGAACCGTTAAATTGGCTGAGCGCTGCTTTTACTACCAATTCAGCCGTTTCACCGACTGAATCCGATACGACATAGATGATGCGGTTATTCATATTATCCCCCCGTTAGTTTGCGATCTTATAGGATTTCATTTTCAGATAAACTGACAAGTATTTTTGTCATATTCGTTTTTGTCACTCTGCCGATCACTTCAAAGCCTTTATCGGTATCTTTGATGACAGGCAGTGCATCAATTTGTTTTTCTATTAAGTGCTTTGCAATGTCCATCACATAATCCTCGCGCCTGCACACCGTAATGTTCGGCATCCTTGTCATAATGATGTGAACAGGGACTGATGTAAGCTCCTGCTGGCCAATGCTCGCTCTCAGCAAGTCTTTTCGTGAAAGCACCCCGACTAAAACAGCATCGCGGTCCACCACAAACAGAGTACCTACATCTTCTAAAAACATGGTGCAAATCGCATCGTACACAGAAACGTTTTCGTGAATCACAACGGGGATAGATTGAAAGTCTTTCACCTGAAGCTTTTTGAGTTTATCTGCCAAAAGCTGTGTGCCGGTTTTTCCAGTGTAGAAATAACCGACTCTCGGGCGCGCCTCTAGGAATCCTGACATGGTGAGTATGGCTAAATCCGGACGCAATGTTGCCCTGGTTAGGTTCAGCTTTTCTGCAATATGCTCCCCTGTAATCGGCCCGTTTTCTTTTACAATCTGCAAAATATGTTCTTGCCGTTTATTTAGTTCGATCGTACTCACCACCTTTTCACTTCATATCTATGTAAAGAAATAATAATCCATATTATATCGTAAATATCTTGTAATCAAACAAAAAAACTTATAAATGGGGAAAAGACGATTACCGATCACACAGCAACCGCCTTTTCTCTCTTTATTTTACAATAAGGGCATTCATATTCGCAAAGGACTTGATCTCATCCGCCAAGTTTACCATTTGCGCTAGTCGGTTTGCCTTTAACGTCTCGTTATCCGCTATAACCATTGTATGATCGAAGTATGCATCGATCGGTTCTTTTAAGGCTGAAAGTGAAGAAAGGGCCGCCTCGTAATCTTTTTTACTGAAGCTTTCCTGCAGATTTTGCTTCGCTGTTTGATAGGCATCAAACAGTTTTGCTTCGTATTCATTTTCAAATAGATCAGGCTGAATGTCTCCGCGGACTCCTTTTTTGCTGATAGAAATCACTCGGCCTAAAGCTTCCGCTGTTTCCTTAAAGCCCGGCGCACCAAGTTTTTGTTCCAGCACTTGTGCTTTATGCAGCGCTGAGTATGGCTCAAGCTCAGAGCTTTCCAGCACGGCATCGATGACATCGTGTCTGATCTGTTCAGCATTCAAGACATATTTCAGGCGCTGAGTGAAGAAATCCAGCAATTCATTTTCTTTATCGGTTTGTACGAAAGTAAGCAGCTCTTCAAACGAAATTCCCCAGTTGCGGTCAAGAAGAATTGCAACAATACCGCTCGCTTGGCGGCGCAGCCCGTAAGGATCCTGAGAACCGGTCGGAATAACACCGATAGAGAAGAATGAAGTGATTGTGTCAAGCTTATCCGCCATTGCTACAACTGCTCCGATGAAAGTAGAAGGCGTTTCTCCGCCTGCTGATCTAGGCATATAGTGTTCGTTGACTGCCGTAGCCACTGCTTCATCTTCACCAAGCATTCTCGCATACTTTTCACCCATAATTCCTTGAAGCTCAGGGAATTCGTATATCATATGAGTGACAAGGTCGAATTTAGAAATTTCAGCAGCTCGCTTCACATATTTTAATGTATCTTCATCAGCTTGAAGACGAACGGCAAGCTTCTCTGCGATTGAAGTGACTCTTCTAACCTTATCAGCAAGAGAACCAAGCTCTTCATGGAAAACAATGTTTTCAAGCTTCTTCACGTTTGCATCAATGTTTAGTTTCTGATCTTCCTTGTAGAAGAATGAAGCATCAGATAAACGCGCGCGCAGCACTTTTTCATTGCCTCGGGCCACATTTTCGATCGCGTGGCTGTTGCCGTTTCGGACTGTGATAAAGTGAGGCAACAAATCACCGTTCTTGTCTTTGACAGGGAAGTAGCGCTGATGCTCTTTCATTGTCGTGACAAGCACTTCCTCAGGAATTGACAGAAACTCAGATTCAAATGAACCGTAAAGAGCTGTCGGATATTCTACTAAATGATTCACTTCATCAAGAAGGTCTTCGTCAACTGGAATGCTCCAATTGTTTTCTGCAGCCATCGCTTCCAGCTGAGATTGAATCATTTGTTTCCGGACGTTAGGATCAGCAATAACGTGCTGTTCTTTCAGCTGCTCTTCATAAGCTGAAGGTGATTCAATTGACACTTCATGTCCAAGGAAACGGTGTCCCTGTGTTGTCCGTCCAGACTCAACGTTTGTGATAGAAAATGGAATGACATCCTGTCCAAATAAAGCAACAATCCATTTGATTGGCCGGATATAACGCAAATCTTCATTTCCCCAACGCATGTTCTTCGGGAAATGCAAGCTCGTAACTAAGCCGCTCAGTTCCGGAAGAAGCGATTTCGTTTCTTGGCCGGCTTGGAATTTTTGCACGAATACATACTCTGTGCCTTTCACTTCTTTAATGTACAGGTCTTCCACATTCGCGCCTTGGCCTTTTGAAAAGCCGATCGCCGCTTTTGTCCAGTTGCCGTCTGCATCAAGAGCAATTTTTTTCGCAGGCCCTTTCGCTTCTTCTTTTATATCAGCCTGCTTTTCTGCTACATCTTTTACAAAGACAGCGAGACGTCTCGGTGTATTGAAGAGCTTTACTTCACCGTGATTAATATTTTTTTCTGTAAGCCAGCCTGTCAGCTTCTCACCAAGCTGAACCATGCTTTCATTCAAAAAGCGCGCCGGCATTTCCTCTAATCCGATCTCTAAAAGTAAATCCTGTTTACTCATGAGAAGAACCCTCCCCTTTAAGCATTGGGAACCCTAGTTTTTCTCGTTCCTCATAATAGGTTTTTGCTACTTTTCTCGCTAAATTCCGCACTCTTGCGATATAGCCTGTCCGTTCGGTAACAGAGATCGCACCTTTGGCATCAAGCAGGTTGAAGGTGTGCGAGCATTTCAGCACATAGTCATATGCAGGGTGAACAAGTCCGTTGTCCATTTGCTTAATCGCTTCTTTTTCATACGTGCTGAACAATTGGAACAGCATATCGACATCTGACGTTTCAAACGTATAAACGGAATGCTCGTATTCCGCCATCATGAATAAATCTTTCACTGTAAAGCCGGACGTCCATTCCAAGTCGAAAACATTTTCTTTATCCTGGATATAAGACGCAAGACGCTCAATTCCGTACGTAATTTCTACAGAAACCGGTTTACATTCAAGTCCTCCGACCTGCTGGAAATACGTAAATTGTGTAATTTCCATTCCGTCAAGCCATACTTCCCAGCCTAGACCCGCACAGCCTAAAGACGGATTCTCCCAGTTGTCTTCAACAAAGCGGATATCATGCTCAAGCGGATCAATTCCAAGAGCGCGCAATGAATCTAAATACAGCTCTTGAATGTTATCAGGAGACGGTTTAATAATGACCTGAAATTGATGATGCTGATACAGTCTGTTCGGGTTCTCCCCGTATCGTCCGTCAGCAGGGCGTCTGGAAGGCTCTACATAAGCCACTTTCCACGGCTCAGGCCCAATACTGCGCAAAAATGTATACGGGCTCATCGTGCCGGCCCCTTTTTCTACATCGTAAGCCTGCATAAGCACACAGCCCTGACTGGACCAATGCTTTTGCAAGGTTAGAATCATGTCTTGAATGTTCATTTCAAGCACCTCCACTTTTCCTTCATAAGATGACTGCGGCAGCAACCAAAAAACTCCCGTCTCTATGCTTGCCAGCCGCAAACATAGGGACGAGAGTTCTCCCGCGGTTCCACCCTAGTTGCTGAGATCAAAATCCCAGCCTCTTTTTTTAAAATTGCTCAAGAATGCCTTTCGTTGCGCGCTCATCCTTAGCTTACACCGCCCTAAGGTCGCTTTCATGAGGTAAACGCAAGTACTTCTTTCTCTCACTGCAACATATTTTATAATAAATGATCATATAAAAAGATGGACCAGATGTCAACTTTTGTTTTCACCCATAAGATGTTTCATGCTTTCCATTTGATCTAAAAAGCGCTTTGATTTTAAATATAACCCTGAATATTCCTCATAATATAAATCAATCACTTGCTTCAATTCAGCTTTTGTTTCCTGTTTTAAGGACACATTGCCCAGCCTCGACAGATCGAAGTAATAAAACAGCCTCAACAGCCTTGCCGTTTGCGGTTTAATCGGAATCCTGTAAGGATCTTTTTCAAAACAACGATGGCAAATAAACCCGTTATCACGGACAGAGAAATGAAATGTCCCGTCCTGGCTTTTACAATGCACACAGTGATTCAGCTCGGGATACAGCCCCATGACACCGAGCATCTTCATTTGAACAATGAAGATGATGACATCCGGATCTGTTCCTTCATTCAGCTGTTTAAACGATTCTAAAATGAATTCAAACAAATAAGGGTTTGGCTTTTTTTCTTCTGTGCCTCTGTCGACTAGCTCAGCAATATACGCAGCATATGCGGTTAAAAACAAATCTTCCCTGATGCCTCTCATGCTGAGGATCATTTCACCCTGCTGAAGCGTTCCGAGGCCCGTTGTTTTTTGCATTAAGAATGAACCATACAAAAAGGGCTGGCTGACTGCTGATAAACGGCTGTTCGGTTTTTTGGCGCCTCTTGCCATAACACCTATTTTTCCGTGTTCTCTTGTCAGTAAAGTAACGATTTTATTCGTCTCTCCGTAATCGTTTGTGCGAAGAACGATTCCTTCACATTTTGTCAGCATTTCCGCACCTTCCTAAAGCAGGAGCGGCCAAGAGGTTTATAAAATTGGATAATCAAATCGGGCTAGCTCATCTTCTAGTTCTTCGGGTCTTTCCATGTTCTCTTTTTCCAGCTCTTTAAAAAGAAGATACGTATCAACATTTCCTGTTTGAGAAAATACGTTCCAGGTAAAATTCAACACAAGAAACCCACCTTTCTGTAGTTAAACTAGCTTACCTAAACTCCAAATTCTTACCTTTATCTTGACCAGATGTCCTCCATTTCATGTTAAACAAAATTTGCTAATGCATCCCTGTTCCTGTGAGATAATGACACAGCAAGAGATTAATATTCGTCCTCTTTGAAGCCAAAATCGCGAAGCTGGGACATTTTATTGCGCCAGTCTTTCTGCACTTTGACCCACAATTCAAGGTAGACACGGGAGCCTAACAGTGCTTCAATATCCGCTCTCGCTCTTTTTCCGACCTCTTTCAGCAGACTTCCTTTTTTCCCGATCACAATGCCTTTTTGAGAATCACGTTCGACCACAATCGTTGCCGCTACATGCACAGAACCGTTGTCCTGCCCTTTTATGGATTCGATGGCCACCGCAATGCTGTGCGGGATTTCTTCTCTCGTCAGATGCAGCACCTTTTCTCTGATTAATTCAGAAATGATAAAGCGCTCCGGGTGGTCAGTTACCTGGTCACTTGGATAGAATTGCGGCCCTTCCGGCAAATATGCTTCAATCTGGGCGAGCAATGTTTCGATATTATTTCCTTCTAAAGCAGAAATCGGAACAATTTCCTTAAAAGGATAACGTCCGCGGTATTCGTCAATTAACAGAAGCAATTGATCAGGATGAATTTTGTCAATTTTGTTTACGATTAAAAATACAGGCGTAGACAACTTCTGCAATTTCTCAATGATGAATTCGTCGCCCTTCCCGTAGCCTTCCTCTGCATTGATCATAAACAAGATCAGATCGACTTCTTTTAATGTATTTTGCGCCACTTTCATCATAAAGTCCCCAAGTTTATGCTTAGGCTTATGAATCCCTGGTGTGTCAATAAAAATCGTTTGTGATGTGCCTGTCGTCAGAACTCCTTGCACCTTGTTTCTCGTCGTTTGGGGCTTATCGCTCATGATCGCGATTTTTTGTCCAATGACTCTGTTCAAAAATGTAGACTTTCCTACGTTTGGTCTTCCAATAATGGATACAAATCCTGATTTAAAACTTTCGTTCGTCATGTAAATCCTCCGATGAAAATGCGCCTGGCAATAATTCTTCCACAGTCATTTCTTTTATTTGTCCTTGTAAATTAGTCAGTACGACAATAACGTCCTTTGTGCAAAGCTCAGAAATCACCTGGCGGCAGGCTCCGCACGGAGATACCGGTCCAGGGGTGTCAGCCGCAACGGCCAGCATCTGAAACTCTGTATCCCCTTCAGAAACAGCTTTAAATAAAGCGGTACGCTCAGCGCAATTGCACATGCTGTATGCCGCGTTCTCGATGTTGCAGCCTCTGTACACTTTTCCATCCTTGGTAAGAAGAGCGGCTCCTACTTGAAACTTGGAATACGGCGCATATGCCATATCACGCGCTTTTAAAGCTTCTGTTATTAATTCTTGTTTGTTCATGTGTACATGTTCCTCTCTTACCTATAATGGTACCGCTATCACTTTATATTTTACATAATCGCGCGCTTTTTTTCACGCCCATTTCTAAAAATGTAAAATAAATGTAAGAATTTTCAGCCATTACAGCTTTGGCAAAAAAATAAGTAAACCAATGATACACGAAATGACAGCAAAAACGCAAACAGCCCCGGCGGCAGCGTCCTTAGCCGCTTTAGCAAGAGGGTGATGTTTGTCTGTTATTAAATCAACCGTATGTTCAATGGCTGTATTTAAAAGCTCAAGCGAAAACATTCCGCCGATCAAAAGGAAAATAATTGCCCACTCAATCGGGCTGAGCTCCACAAGGAAGCCGCAAATGAGAACAGGGCAGGCGGCTGCGGCATGAAATTGGAAATTCCGCTCCGTCCGCGCTGTTTCCCATATGCCCCGGCCTGCATGCACGAAGCTTTTGAAGAATCGCTTCAGCTCATTTCTATGATCTCTTGAGTCCATAAGCGTCCAGCAAATCCTTTTGCTTAGTAAACATCTCCTCTTCTTCCTCTTTCGTCATATGGTCATATCCTAAAAGATGCAGAAAACCGTGCACGGCAAGAAACCCGAGCTCTCTCTTAAAAGAATGATTATACTCTTCGGCCTGCTCCCTTGTGCGATCTGCACTGATGATAATATCACCTAAAACCGGCGGCATTTCCGCGCCTACGATTTCAACCTCGCCTTCTCCCTCTTCTTCAAGAGCAAATGAGATGACGTCTGTCGGCGTATCCTTTCCGCGATAGTCTTTATTAATCTGCTGTATGTCTTCATTGGTAACAATCGTGACAGAAACTTCAGCCTGATCCTGAACACCTTCACGCTCAGCGGCAAATTGAAGCAGATTTTCTACTTCTTTGAGCATCTCTTCTGAGACACTCCCCGTTTCATCAACGATATCAATCAGTAAACTCATCTATTTCACCTTCTTAGTAGCCTCCGGATATTCGATCCGGGAGTGGAAAATTCCTTTTAATGTTGCACAGAGCGTTTTTGCGATTGTATCAAGCTCTTTAAATGTCAAATCGCATTCGCTGAACTGTCCGTCCTGCAGCTTATCGGATATAATACCCCGGACAAGCTTTTCAATTCGTTCAGGGTTTGGGTTATGCATGGATCTGACGGCCGCTTCAACACTGTCAGCCACTGATATAATCGCGGCTTCCTTTGACTGCGGCTTCGGTCCCGGATAACGGAACTCTTCTTCTGTAATCTGATCGCCTTTTTCCTTCGCTTTATAATAAAAGAACTTTAAAAGCGAGGTTCCATGATGCTGCTCAGCAATGTCGACAAGCTCTTTCGGAAATTTATAGCTTCTCAGCATGTTCGCACCGTCAGTGGTATGCGAAATGATGATATTTTTACTTAGCTGAGGAGACAGCTTGTCATGCGGATTATCAATATTCATTTGGTTCTCAATAAAATATTGCGGCCGCTTTGTTTTTCCGAGATCGTGGTAATACGCGCCGACTCTTGCAAGCAAGCCATTAGCCCCAACCGCCTCACAGGCTGCCTCTGACAAATTGGCGACCATTACACTGTGATGATATGTACCTGGTGTTTCTGTTAGTATTTTACGCAGCAGCGGATGGTTAGGATTAGACAGCTCGATCAGCCTCATAGTGGATAAAATGCCAAAGCCTGTCTCAAAAAACGGCATCAGCCCGATGATCAATACAGACGAAGCAAATCCCGATACAACCCCCATCAGCATTAACGTGCCGATTTCAAGACCCGACAGCGCAGTGTTTTGGATCAATAATAAGGAAAGAACGACAACCATATTGATAAACGCCACGAAAAGCCCTGTCTGCAAAATCTTTGATCTGGCATTGTGTTTTCCTAAAAATAAAACACCTGAAATCCCGCTGATCAAATAATAAATTCCGATGACATAATTAAATGTACCTGTCACACCCTGATTAAACATCATACTTCCACAAATCGCAAGAATGATACTTCCCAAAATGGCGATGCGTTCATTCATCAGCAGTTTGATTAGAATCGCGCCGGCCGCAATAGGAACAAGATAACCGATATTATTATATTCCATCTTCTGAAATAAACTGACAACCTCCATGATAACAAGCAAAAGCGTTGTGATAATGGAGAAAAGCAGGATGGATTGGTTTTTAACCTTCAGGTTTTGTTTCTGTTTTTCAAAATAATATACAAGTGTTGCAATGAAAAGTCCGATCATAATCAATAGGCCGCTGATCGGCTTAAAGAGATTTGAGTTATTTAACAACCCGGTCAGCTCGAGTTTTCTGTACACTTCCCGATCAATGAGGTCATTTTCTTCTACGAGCACCTGCCCCTGTTTGATCTGAACCTGCTGAACATTGTCTGACGCTTCCTGACGCTTTGCCTCTGTCGCTTTCGGATCGAAGACGTAATTCGGAATAATAGCAAAACGCCCGATTTCTGTCGCAGCTCCTAAGTATTTAGACGGGATAGAATTGCTCTTTAGCTCTTTTTCTACTTTATCCTTTGCATCAGATAGTTTATCCGACGGGATTTCACTGCTCATGACCGTATTCACTGCCGTAATGACCGTATCTCTGACGAAAGAAAAGTCTTCACTGTCTGCTTTCAGCAATGTCTTGATGGAATCCTCTGAAATAGAATCATTCACATCTGACGTCAGTTTGTTCTTCACAGACTTAACCATTGATTTTTCCGACGGTGATTTGCTGTCTTCTTCCGCCGATTTTTTCACTTCGCTGATACTGTCGAATATAGATGACACAAGGTCAATCCGATTGTCTGTATATTCTTTTTTCAATGTATATTGATCTTCAACCGCGTCCTCAGCGGATTGCTTTTTTTCCTCTGTGGCTTTTTGATCTTCCACGGTTGCCGGAGCATAAATGGTCTTGTCGCTGACTGAAAACAGGTCTAAATCAAGTGTTTCCGGCTTAACATGTACAAAGAGCAAAGCAAACATAATGGCAGCCAGCAGAAGATACAGCAGGACATGCATGGAGCGGGCATTTTTAAAGCTGCTCCATTTGTTTGGTCTGCTTTTGGTCTTCCCCTTCTTTTTCAACACAAGAACCTCCTCTTGAAACATCAAGCCCATAAGCAATCATAAAAATGACCCGATAACGCGCGATCGGGTCATTCAGCATTAATTTTGCTTATCGTATGCTTCAATAATTTTCGCAACAAGCGGATGTCTGACCACGTCTGTCTGGTCTAGCTCAATCATAGAAATGCCGTCTATTCCTCTCAGCATCTCCTTCGCTACTGCAAGTCCCGATTTGACGCCTTTCGGCAGATCAATTTGGCTAACGTCACCTGTAATGATCATTTTAGAGCCAAAGCCCAGTCTCGTCAAAAACATTTTCATTTGAGCAGGCGTGGTATTCTGTGCTTCATCAAGTATAACATAAGCATCATCAAGCGTCCGTCCCCTCATATATGCAAGCGGAGCAATTTCAATGATGCCTCTTTCCATTAGACGTTCTGTATGATCTGCCCCAAGCACATCATGAAGAGCGTCATACAGCGGGCGCAAATAAGGATCTACTTTCTCTTTGAGGTCACCTGGCAGAAAACCGAGGCTTTCACCGGCTTCCACGGCAGGTCTTGTTAAAATGATTTTTTTGATATGTCCGTTTTTTAAAGCATGGACTGCTTTTACGACAGCCAGGTACGTTTTCCCGGTTCCCGCCGGGCCGATGCCGAATACAAGGTCATTCCGCTTCATGGCGGCCACGTATTCCCGCTGTCCTATCGTTTTTACACGGATTGATTTGCCTTTTGCGTTTTTTGTAATTTCTTCTTCGTACATGCTTTCAAAGTATTCAAGTTCATTCTTCTTTGCCATTTTGACGGCGTAAATCACATCACGTTCAGAGATCTCTATCCCCTTGCGAATTAAAGCGAGGAGCGATCCCAGCAGCTTATCTGCAATCTGAAACGATTCTTCATCGCCTGAAACATAAATCGTTTCGCCGCGCGTAATGATATTTACATTCAGATCTTTCTCCATCAATTTCAAAAAAGAATCTTGGTTCCCGAACAGTGAAAGCGCCTCGTCCGGGCTTTTCAGTTTTTGATTCATCGCAAGTAAATGTTCTGTCATTCTTCAGTCTCCCTGACAATAGGTGTGGTTTGAACGATATCTTCTATAACTTGGTAGAGAATAATCAACTTTACTTTACCATTCTCAACAGTCTGGTGCAAAACTTTTTCACTTTTCACCTCGCCGTTTTCGCCTATTTTATCCTCTACATCCAGTTTACCCATTTTTATGCCTTCTTGAACTGCTTCTTCTTTCGTATATTTTCGCAAAGCTTCTTCACTTTCTCTCGTTTGCTCTTTGATATAAGATATAGGGAGCTTAAATCCGAGAAAATTCAGCGAATGCTTTTCTTGTTCTGTTTTTGGGTGCTTCAATTCCTCTTTTTTAAATGTCATACCCCAGATCGGGATGGCCAAAGAGCCAAAAGAAAGCTTGTGCTTTGTCCTTACTTTGCCCGTATAGACGTTAAATAATGTTTCAAGCGGGACTGTCACTTCAGATTTGTACCAGGTTTCTCCGTAGATTTCTGCTTTTGAGGCGACTTCCTGCTGTTGCTCTTCGCTGCCGATGAGTCCTGAAACAAGCAGCTGTCCCTTTTCCACATGATCGTGGATTGCGGCCATCGGCTGTCCTTTTTGTACAAACATTCTTGTAATGGTTGCTTTCTTTTTGGCGACAATATCGCGCGGGCTTACATACTTTTCTTTTTCGGGCTCATTTTTCTCCACGACTTTCATATGAATGGTCGTCCCCTTCAGATCAACACCGACCCAGGTGATATTGTCTATTCCATTGGTTAACGATTTTTGTATTTTTTCGGGCGACATCATTAAAAACTGCAGACGCCCCTTTTTGACGCCGATTTCATTAAGATGCTGCATCATTTGGTGTTCCGTTTCCGGCTTAGCGCCTGTCACATCAATTTTCCACACCATATTGGAAAGCAAAAACAAAAGGATGAAAAACATTGCAAAACCGATCGTAAACCCTATATTCAGCTTTGATTTCAGTAACAGGAAAGGGAATCCCTTCCTATTAATAAATCGGGCTTTACATTTAAATTTTCTTCTCACCCGCCGAAAGGCATGTACATCCTGAAGCTGTATATATAACGATACGGCTTCTTTCTTTTTTTTGACATGAAAGACCGGAATCCCCTGTCTTGTGCATTCATTAAGAAGCCGTTCAATCCCTCTTCCCGTCAATTCAAGCTGGACCTTACCCGAAAAAAAAGACAGCCATTTATTTTTCACAACATTTCCCCCTCGGCTTTATGACTCAACATATCGAACGACATCAATCGTACCCTCCAAAAGAATTTCTTCCGGAAGAATCGCCTTGATGACAAAGTTTTTTCCTGATATGATGCACTGGCCCTGCTTCAGCATCAGCCTCACTTCATTCTCACTGAAAAGCAAAAGACCTCTATGGTTTTCTATGTAGATATGAAGTCTGCCAACCATTGTAATCCGCGGCAGATCCATCATAACGTCCGGGGGAATTTCCAATGCTCTTGTCAGCCAAGCTTTCACACGATTCTTTCTTTGCCCCATACAAAAAGAACCCCCTTTCATCTCATATGTATGATTTGAAAGGAGGTTCTAACACTTTAATTTTTACGGGCCGAGCGCATCGTATGGTGAGGTTTTTTCGCCCTTGGAGGCCCGAATACCTCTCCTAAGACGATCCCCTGTACCACAGTGTCTTTATTAACCTGGAGCATTTTTTGTTTTGTGTATACTGCTTTTTGTTTACCTGCAGTAAGATCACGTTCCAGCCCTTTCAGGTTTCTTTCTGTTTCCCTGCGTCTTTCTTCCGCTTCCCGTCTTACCTGTTCCATGCGGTTAGGAATAGGGACAGATACTTCTTCTGCCTGCTTCTTTTGAGGAGAAGCAGTTTGCATCTGCTGAGGCTTTTTTCTGTTTTGGCTGCTTTTCTTTTCTTCTTTGTTCTTTTTGCCGAAAATCGCAGAAATGATTCCGATAATCGCTGCAATAATAAGCGGATTGGTCAGTATATCTTCCATCAGAGTTCTCCCTTCTTAGAGAGATTATGATTTGCGGTCTTCATCAGACGAATCTTTCGTCAGCTTGCCGAATGAATCACGCATTTCTGTGTCAGCATCGATGTTTTTGATATTCATGTAGTCCATGACGCCAATATTCCCTTCACGTAAAGCTTCTGCCATCGCAAGCGGCACTTCCGCTTCGGCTTCTACCACTTTCGCGCGCATTTCTTCTACGCGGGCGCGCATTTCCTGTTCCTGAGCGACAGCCATCGCACGGCGTTCTTCCGCTTTTGCTTGCGCGATGTTTTTATCAGCCTCAGCCTGATCGGTTTGTAAGATCGCACCGATATTTTTGCCGATGTCAACATCAGCAATATCAATCGAGAGAATTTCAAACGCAGTTCCTGAGTCCAATCCCTTTCCAAGGACTGTCTGAGAAATCATATCAGGGTTTTCAAGCACTTTTTTATGATTATCTGATGAACCGATTGTAGAGACAATCCCTTCGCCGACACGGGCTACAATGGTTTCTTCCCCTGCTCCCCCGACGAGGCGTTCGATATTCGCTCTTACTGTGATTCTCGCTTTCGCTTTCATTTCAATCCCGTCCATGGCAACACCGGCAATAAATGGTGTTTCAATCACCTTAGGGTTAACACTCATCTGCACGGCTTCCAATACGTCACGGCCGGCAAGATCAATAGCAGCACAGCGTTCGAATGTGAGTTCAATGTTGGCTCGTTGAGCAGCGATCAGGGCATTGACAACTCTGTCAACGTTTCCTCCTGCAAGATAGTGGCTTTCAAGCTGATTGGTAGCAACATTAAGCCCAGCCTTATGCGCTTTAATCAATGGGTTCACAACTCGGTTTGGTATAACGCGGCGAAGCCTCATCCCTATTAGAGTGAAAATGCTGATTCTAACTCCGGCTGCTAACGCTGAAATCCAAAGCATCACAGGCACAAATGTAAAAAATACAGCTAAAACAATGATTCCTACTACGATAATAGCCAGAATCATGAGTGTTGATGGATCCATATCTATTCTCCTCGTTTCTGTTTAAATTTCTCGCACGACAATGCGTGAGCCTTCTACTTTAATCACTTTTACTTTCTTATCTTTTTCTGTAAACGATCCCTCTGAAACGACGTCAAGACGTTCATCATCAATAATGACGGTACCGGCGGGACGCAGCGGTGTAAAGGTTACACCCACTTTGCCCATTAAGTCCGTGCGTGTTTGATTTGATACGTAGCCGCTCTCCGTATTTGTAGAATCATTTAATATCAATTTCTTAAAGAATTTCATACGCTTTCCCAACACCCTTGTCAGTAAAATGAAAGCTGTAATAGAAACAGCTGAGGCGATCAAGAGAGAAACCGCCATGACAGTAAAGCTTCCCGCAGCTAAAAACAGGCTCGCAATAATCGCTCCTAAGCCCAGTAATCCAATGATTCCCCCGGGAAGGAAAATCTCAAGCAGGATAAGGATCACCCCTGCTATAAAGAGGAGAACCGTTTCGTATCCTGCAAGGCCGGCTGCGAGATGTCCGTAAAAGAACAGCAGCAAAGCAATGAATCCAATCGTTCCAGGGATGCCGACACCCGGAGAAAAAAGCTCCACCGTCAGACCTAAAAAAGCGATTGTCAGCAGAATAGGAACAATGACCGGGTTCGTCAGCCATCTTGCTGTCTTTTCCGCAAAGCTTTCCTTTGCATAGCTGATGTGTGCTTTTTCAAACCCAAGCTTCTTTACGAGCACGGATAAATTGTCAGCATTGCCTTCTGAATAGCCAACATCAATCGCCTTATCAGCATTAAGTGTCAGCAGATCACCCTTCGGCGCGCCGACTTCCTTGGCATCTATATCCGGGTCAGCCATAGCGAGCGCATATTTTGGATCGCGATTATTTTTCACTGCGGCATCTTCCATCTCTGCAAGCCAAAGCGATTCAGCTTTTTGGTCAGCGGCATTGCCTTTACCGTCAATAATCGCGGCCGCTCCCATTTTTCCGCCGGGCGCCATATAAATGTTATCGGCTTGCAGGGCAATATATGCACCAGCTGACAACGCGCGTTTGTTTACATATGCAGTTACAGGGATCTCGCTTTCGGTTATCAAATCCGCTATATCAATAGCTGATTTGACCAATCCTCCCGGCGTATTGATATCAAGAATAATATGATCTGCATGGGCTTCTTTTGCATCCTGTAATGAACGGGACAAAAACGAGGCGAGACCCTGTTCGACATTTTTTTCAATCGGGATCACATAAACCGTTTGTTTTTCTGCTTTTGCGTTCAGCTGTACGCCTAATAAAGAAAGTAAAAATATGCTCAATAGAGCAACACGGAATCCTTTGATGTGAAGCAAGGGCGGTGTATCCCTCCTTCCTTTTATAATAAGTGCCTTCTCTTCATACGTAACAAATGTATCAAAGGTTTCATTTTTTTATGTATAAAAAAAGACATCTCTCTTAGAAAGATGTCCTTTTCTTTGCCATTTAAGACAGTTGACTGCTCACAAGTTTATTAATTAAACTTCCGTCAGCTTTACCTTTTACTTTAGGCATAATTGCCCCCATCACTTTGCCCATGTCCGCTTTTGAGCTCGCACCGACCTCCGCGATGGTTTCATTTACGATTGTACGCAGCTCTTCTTCTGACAGCTGCTCAGGTAAATAAACTTCTAAAATGTCCAGCTCTTTTTGAACTTTATCTACTAAATCTAAACGATTAGCGTTTGAAAATTCCTGGAGGGAGTCTTTACGTTGCTTAAGTTCACGAGAAAGGACAGTGAGTTCCTCATCCTCGGTCAAACTGTCTTTCTTAAGCTTAATTGCTTCATTTTGAAGTGAAGCCTTAACCATTCGAACGACAGTCAGTTTGTCTTTCTCACGGTTTTTCATATATAGCTTCATATCCTGGTTAAGACGCTCAAGAAGACTCATAAATCCACCCTCTTTTAGAATTTGCGTTTTCTAGCAGCTTCAGACTTTTTCTTGCGCTTTACGCTAGGTTTTTCATAAAATTCACGCTTTCTTGCTTCTTGCAAAGTACCTGTCTTTGATACACTGCGTTTGAAGCGACGAAGAGCATCTTCAAGCGATTCGTTTTTTCTAACGACCGTTTTTGACATTCTCTTTCCCTCCCTCCGAATACACCAATCGACTACCTTTAAGTTACACATATAAACATGTACTTTGACATTATAATATAAGCCATCAGTCAGGTCAACTAAGTGAGTTCACTTTTCCGTCATGAGCGCGACTGCCTGTCTATATAATGATGGAAAGGGGTTGGTGAATAAGATGTTGATTCTGATCAGTTTTACTGCTCTTATATTATTCTTTCTCGCAGGCATGAACATGCTTCGAAAAGGCTTAATTTCAATGGCGTACTCAAAAATTGAAGAACGTTTGCTTTTATTTACGAACCATCCGTTAAAAGCGTTTCTTATCAGTATTGTATTTACGGGGATTCTTCAGAGCAGTTCAGCCTTTATGGTTATTGTCATTGGCTTTGTTAGTGCAGGCGTTCTTTCTTTTAAGAGAACGATACCGATGATTCTGGGAACAAATGTCGGGTCGACCTTTACAACTGAATTTATTGCCATCAAAATGGATGTGTTGATTTGGATTCTTTTGATAGGCGGTTTATTGTTTTTTCTGACTGGCAGGTATCCCTTAAGACAGCTGGGAACAAGCTTCCTCGGACTGGGCATCATCTTTTTTTGCATCAGCGGGTTTAGCCACCTTGCAGGACCGCTTACAAAGCTGAAAACGGGAGCCGACGTTCTATACCACGTTAACGATTCAAACTGGTCCGCATTGCTCATCGGTATGGTGTTAACTGCCATCATTCACTCAAGCTCCGTCTGCATCGGCATTTTGATGAGCTTTATGAATGAAGGCATTATCGGACTGACACAGGCGATGAGCGTCGTGCTCGGGTCAAATATCGGGACATGCATTACAGCTGTCATGGCTGCTGTATCCGGCGGATATGCGGCGAAACAGACAGCGTATGCCCATGTGGTATTTAACGTGCTGGGCGTGGCTATTGTATTTCCTTTTCTGACAGCAGCGACCGGCTTTGTTGAACAGTTATCACCTGATCCCGCACAAAGGATCGCGCATTTCAGCCTTTTATTTAATGTGGTAACAGCTCTTTTATTTCTTCCGCTTACAAACTTGTTTTATCGCTTGATTCACTTCCTTATTCCAGCTAAATAAAAAACCAGTGCATGTAAATGCACCGGTTTTTAGGTTAAGAAGACAAACGCATATGTTCAGTTATTTCGTCGTCAACAACACGGACAAATTGCCCTTCGTTGTATGGATAACCTGCTTTTTGGATTTTGACCTTCACGATTTTGCCGATCATATCTTCCGTTCCTTTGAAAACAACCTTCATATAGTTGTCTGTGTAACCGACAAACATGTTCTCTTCTTCTGTTTCCTTATACGCTTCCTCAGGGATAATCTCAAGCACTTCATTTTCATACTGAGAAGCGTATTCCTTCGCAAGTTGATCAGAAAGAGCAATCAGGCGGTGTACACGTTCATTTTTTACGTTTTCATCCACTTGGTCTTCCATTCGCGCAGCTGGCGTTCCTGTGCGCTTACTGTAAGGGAAAACATGCAGTTCAGAGAATTTATGTTCTTTAATAAAGTTATAGGTTTCCATAAATTCTTCTTCTGTTTCGCCAGGGAACCCTACAATAACGTCAGAAGTTACAGCTAAGCCTGGCAATGCTTTTTTCAATTTGTTTAAACGGTCTGCAAAAAACTCCATTGTATATTTACGTCTCATCCGTTTAAGCACTGTGTTTGATCCGGATTGGATAGGAATATGCAAATGATTCACAATCTTATCTGAGCGGTCTAAGACCTCGATCACTTCGTCTGTGATCTGGCTAGCCTCGATTGAAGAAATTCTGATCCTTTTAACGCCTTCAACACGAGTGTCTAATTCTCTCAAGAGCTTAGCGAAGTTGTAATCTTTCATATCTTCGCCGTAGCCGCCTGTATGAATACCGGTTAGAACAATTTCTTTATATCCGGCATCGACAAGCTGCTGCGCCTGTTTAATGACTTCTTCAGGATCGCGGGAGCGAAGCAAGCCGCGAGCCCACGGAATGATACAGAATGTGCAGAAATTATTGCAGCCTTCCTGTATTTTCAATGACGCTCTTGTCCGGTCCGTGAAAGCAGGTACATCAAGCTCCTCATACACTCTTGCTTTCATGATATTGCTGACACCGTTAATCGGCTGGCGTTCTTCTCGGTATTGGTCGATGTAGCCGAGCATTTTTTCCCGGTCCTGTGTTCCGACTACAATATCGACACCAGGGATCGCCATAATCTCAGCAGGCGAGGTTTGCGCATAGCAGCCTGTGACACAGATGACACCGTCAGGATTTTGACGAATGGCGCGTCTGATCACTTGGCGGCTTTTTTTATCTCCCGTATTTGTTACCGTACATGTATTAATGACATATACATCAGCTGTTTGTTCAAAGTCTCTTCTTTCATAGCCCGCTTCTTTGAAAAGCTGCCAGATTGCTTCTGTTTCATAATGGTTGACTTTACAGCCAAGCGTATGGAAAGCAACAGTTGCCATTATTGATCACCTCTTAATAACTCTGTTTGATAAGAAATCGCACTCAACGCGTATAGCGGAGCTGTTTCTGTCCTTAAAATTCTCGGTCCAAGGCCGCACGAAACACCGTCTTTCTCTGTGAGCCGTTCAACCTCCGCTTCTGTTAAACCGCCTTCGGGACCAAAAACGATCAAAAGGGATGATCCTTTCGGAAGGCTGCTTACAACCGCGCTGAATGCGCTTATTTCCCCTTGCTTCGATGACTCCTCGTATGCAACGACACATTTATCGAAATCCTGCATCCTTTGAAGAAGCTGCTGAAAAGAATGGACATCCATCACTTGCGGCACTTCGTTACGGTACGATTGTTCAGCCGCTTCCTTCGCGATTTTCGTCCATCTTTCCCGCTTTTTCTTTGCCTTTTTGTCATCCAGCTTGACAACAGAACGAGCGGCTTGGAAAGGAATAAAAGCATGAGCTCCGAGCTCAGTGCCCTTTTGGATAATCCATTCAAGCTTATCTCCTTTCGGGAGGCCGCTCGCAATATAAACCTTTATCGGAAGCTCTCTGTTTTCATTCGTCCATTCTACCACAAGACAGGACACATTATCTTTGGAAACAGATTGAAGCTCACATTTTGCCTCGAAGCCGTCCTGAGAGCAGCAGATAATCTGATCTCCCTCATTCATTCTCATCACGTTCACAATATGATGAACATCTTCGCCGGTAATCGAAAAAGCCGGCGCTTCCTCCATTTGCTGCTTCGTGAGCTCGATAAAATATCGTTGCATACGCTGTGACACCTACTAACTGTTATTTTTTCGCAATAATGCTGACCCAATCTTCCATTGAAAGGATTTCTACAATGGTAAAGCCAGCTTGTTCCAGTGCTTCTTTTACTTCTTGTTTTTTATGGCCGATGATTCCTGACGTAATAAAATGGCCGCCTTCTTTTAACAGGCTGTACGCTTGTGAAGTAAAGCGAAGAATGACTTCAGCCAAAATGTTGGCAACAATCACATCATGTTCCCCTTCAATCCCGTCTAACAAATTATTTTGCTTCACTTGAGCAGTATCGCTCACTTTGTTCAGCTTGAGATTGAGGCGTGCACTTTCTACAGCTACGGGATCAAGATCGTAGGCATGAACCGATTCCGCCTCAAGCATTGCAGCCGCAATACTTAAAATTCCGGAACCTGTACCGACATCAATCACCTTATCGCCCTTTTGCACAAAGCGTTCAAGCGCCTGAATGCACAGTACGGTTGTTGGGTGTGTTCCTGTACCGAATGCCATTCCCGGGTCCATCTCAATAATCAGTTCATCTGTATGGACCGGCGTATATTCCTCCCACGTCGGCACAATTGTAAACTTTTCAGAAATTTTCACAGGATGATAATACTTTTTCCAGGCAGTGGCCCACTCTTCTTCATTCACTTCAGAAATCGTGATGTGATTTCTGCCCAAATCAATATTGTAAAGAAGCAGATTATTAATCGTTTCTTTAATGCCATCCACCGTTTCGCCTAGAAAACTGTTAACCGGCAGGTATGCTTTAACAATGACACCCTCGTCTGGATAATCATTGGGGTCGAGCTGGTAGATTTCCCCGTACACATTCTCACGTTCTTTAATTAAATCAAGCGGGTCCTCTATCACAACCCCACTTGCACCAGCTTCATGCAATATATTTGAGATAGGTTCGACCGCTTCATGTGTTGTGTGAATGCTTAATTCGGACCATTTCAAAACTACCAACTCCTCATCCAATAATTAATCGCCTTTAAACGCGCGTTTTACCTTGTCAAAGAAACTCATTTCCTGTTCGTCAGGCAGGTTTCCGCTAACCTCGGCAAATTCGCGTATAATGTCTTTTTGTTTATCTGTCAGGTTTGTCGGCGTAACGACGCGGACGACGATATGCTGGTCACCCTGTCCATAGCCTCTGACATTTTGAACGCCTTTGCCTCTTAATCTGAATTTCGTTCCTGTTTGTGTACCGGCTGGAATTTTCAATTTCACTTTTCCATGCAGCGTCGGAACTTCCACTTCATCACCGAGAGCAGCCTGAGCAAACGTTAACGGCATTTCACAGTAAATATCATCACCGTCACGCTCGAAGAACTCGTGGGCGCGCACGTGGAACACGACAAATAAATCCCCGGCAGGGCCGCCGTTTACTCCTGGTTCACCCTGTCCCGAGAGACGAAGCTGCTGCCCGTCATCTACACCAGCTGGAATTGTCACGTTAATTTTTTTGCGTTTTTTGATTTTCCCTTTGCCGCCGCAATCCGCACATTTGTCTTTAATAATTTTGCCCGTACCTTCACAGTGGTGGCAGACACGTCTGTTAACAACTTTTCCAAACGGCGTATTTTGCTCCACGTTTAACTGGCCGGAGCCTCCGCAGTGGGAGCACGTTTCAGGAGTTGTTCCAGGTTTCGCACCTGAACCTTTACATGTGTCGCACGTTTCCTCACGCGGAATTTCGATGGTCGTTTCTTTACCGAAAGCGGCATCCTCAAACGACAAGGTCATCGTATACTGCAAATCGGCACCTTGGCGCGGTGCGTTAGGATCTCTTCGTCTTGTGCCTCCGCCGAAAATACTTGAGAAAATATCATCGAAACCAAAACCGCCGAAATCGCCGCCGCCAAAACCTCCGCCGCCGAAGCCCTGATTAGGATCAGTATGCCCAAATTGGTCGTAATGCGCACGTTTTTGGTCATCTGACAGGGTTTCGTACGCTTCTTTTACCTCTTTAAATTTTTCATCCGATCCGGCTTCTTTGTTAATATCAGGATGATATTTTTTTGACAGCTTCCGATAAGCTTTTTTAATTTCATCCTTTGAAGCACTCTTACTTACTCCCAGCACTTCATAGTGATCACGCTTACTCATCTCGCTTCACTCTCCCGAATTTCTCACATAAATTAGATTGTATCATTTTGAATTATGATTTTTCAATTCCTTTTATCCCGGGCAAGAAAAAAAGTCAAAGCCAAGAGATGCCTGACTTTGACTTTCTAATCATTGAATCAGATTATGAAATGTGTTCTTTTCGGTCAGCCCCAGAAGCGGGACTGACTCGGAAAGGAACTTATTTTTTGTTTTGGTCGTCGTTTACTTCTTCGTATTCAGCGTCGACAACGTTGTCATCCGCTTTGCCTTCAGCGTTTGCTCCGCCTTGAGATTGCTGTGCTTTAGCAGCTTCTTCATAAAGCTTCATAGAAAGCTCTTGAACGATTGTTTGAAGCTCATCTTTTTTCGCTTTGATTTCTTCAAATTCGTTTTTCTCAATCGCTGCTTTTAAAGCGTCTTTGGCATCGTTGGCTTTTTTCACTTGTTCTTCGTCCACTTTGCCTTCAAGATCTTTTAATGTTTTCTCAGTTTGGAAAACAAGCTGATCTGCTTCGTTGCGGACTTCAATTTCTTCTTTTTTCTTCGCATCAGCATCAGCATTTTCTTCCGCTTCTTTTACCATGCGTTCGATCTCATCATCAGAAAGACCTGAAGAAGATTTGATAGTAATGTTTTGTTCTTTTCCTGTTCCTAAGTCTTTTGCTCTTACGTTTACGATACCGTTTTTGTCAATATCGAAAGAAACTTCGATTTGAGGCACGCCGCGCGGTGCTGGCGGGATATCAGTAAGCTGGAAGCGGCCGAGTGTTTTGTTGTCGGCAGACATTGGGCGCTCACCTTGAAGAACATGGATATCAACAGCTGTTTGGTTATCAGCAGCAGTTGAGAACACTTGAGATTTGCTTGTCGGGATCGTCGTGTTGCGGTCGATCAGTTTTGTGAACACGCCGCCCATTGTTTCGATACCGAGAGAAAGCGGTGTAACGTCAAGAAGAACTACGTCTTTTACGTCACCAGTGATAACGCCGCCCTGAATCGCAGCACCAAGCGCTACAACTTCATCTGGGTTTACGCCTTTATGCGCTTCTTTTCCAGTTTCTTTTTTGATTGCTTCTTGTACAGCAGGGATACGAGTTGATCCGCCGACAAGGATGACTTTGTCGATTTCGCTTGCAGAAAGTCCTGCATCTTGAAGCGCTTGACGGACAGGACCCATTGTGCGCTCTACTAAATGAGAAGAAAGCTCTTCGAATTTAGCGCGGGTTAATGTAAGTTCAAGGTGAAGCGGTCCTGCTTCTCCAGCTGTGATAAACGGTAAAGAAATTTGTGTAGAAGAAACGCCGGAAAGATCTTTTTTCGCTTTTTCAGCTGCGTCTTTCAAACGCTGGAGCGCCATTTTGTCTTTTGACAGATCAATGCCGTTTTCTTTTTTGAATTCAGACACAAGATGATCGATGATGACTTGGTCAAAATCGTCCCCGCCAAGACGGTTGTCGCCGGCAGTTGAACGAACTTCGAATACACCGTCGCCAAGTTCAAGGATTGAAACGTCGAATGTACCGCCGCCAAGGTCATATACTAGGATCGTTTGATCTTCATCTGTTTTATCAAGTCCGTATGCAAGCGCTGCTGCAGTCGGCTCGTTGATGATACGTTCTACTTCAAGACCTGCAATTTTACCAGCGTCTTTTGTTGCTTGACGCTCAGCATCGTTAAAGTATGCAGGAACTGTGATAACTGCTTTTGATACTGTTTCGCCAAGATAGCTCTCAGCGTATGATTTAAGATGTTGAAGGATGATAGCAGACACTTCTTGAGGAGTGTAATCTTTTCCTTCAATTTCAACTTTATAATCTGTACCCATATGGCGTTTAACAGACATGATTGTGTTAGGGTTTGTGATAGATTGGCGTTTAGCCACTTCCCCTACTTGGCGTTCGCCGTTTTTGAACGCAACAACTGATGGCGTTGTGCGGTTTCCTTCAGCGTTAGCAATAACTTTAGGCTCTCCGCCTTCAAGCACTGCCACACATGAGTTTGTTGTACCTAAGTCGATTCCGATAACTTTACTCACTTGAATAACCTCCTGCTATGTAATTATTGATTCACTTTGACCATGGAAGGGCGAATGACGCGATCCTTCAGCTTATAGCCTTTTTGCATTTCCTCAACAACAATGTTGGAGCCGTAGTTTTCATCTTCAGCCTGCATAACGGCTTGGTGCAGATTAGGATCAAATTCCTGCCCTACAGCTTCAATGGCTTCCACGCCTTCTTTTTTCAAGGCTTCTACGAGCTGACGGTGGACCATTTCCATTCCTTGGAGCAAACTTTTCGTCTGTTCATTGTCGGCTTCAACCTGAAGCGCTCTTTCAAAGCTGTCAAGAGCCGGCAGCAAATCAGCCACGATGTTTTGAGAACGGTATTTTTGGGACGCTTCCATCTCTAAACGGCTGCGTCGTTTATAGTTTTCAAAGTCTGCTTGAACACGCAAAAGTTTGTTTTCTTTTTCCTCAAGCAAACCTTGCAATTCGTTAATTTGATTTTGAAGAAGTTCGCTTTCATTTGTTTCTTCCTGCTGTTCTTCAGCGGCTGCTTGTTCTTCAATGACTTCTTGCTCTTCTGTTTCGTTTTGTTCAACGGTTTGTTTTTCTTCTGACATTGTGTTCACCTCCCTCAAAGTGTAAGGAGAAGGGCGGGTGCTGCCCTTCGATAAAATTTGCCAAAATTCCCTTATTCATCATACAAACTTGTTAATGCTTTTGACAAGTCCGAAGTCACATGCTGAAGCAGGCTGACAACCCTGGAATAATTCATGCGGGTCGGGCCGATGATCGCAATTGAGCCGATCTGCTTCTGATCGACAGAATAAGAAGCCGTAATCAGACTGCAGTTTTCCATCTCTTCATAGTCGTTTTCTTTCCCGATTTTAATCGAAATTCCCGTGTGTGGGGATTGAACAAGCTTTAAAACGTCCTGTTCTTTTTCGATTAATGAGAGCAGCGACCGAACTCTAGTAATATCATGGAACTCCGGCTGGTTCAGCATGTTGATTTTTCCGCCGAAAAACAATTTTTCGACGTGGCTTGTGGAATGAAAGGTTGAACGAAGCGCGTCAAGAATATTGTCATAGTTCGTAATGTGCTGTCTTAGGTACATGACGACTTCCTTAAATATGCGCTCATTCAGTTCATCCATTGGAACGCCGCTTAAACGGTCGTTTAGTATATTTACCAGTTTTTCAATATCAGACAGATCCATTTTGGCTGGAAAATTAATCGTTTTGTTTTCCACATGCCCCGTATTGGTAACGAGAATCGCTACTGCCATATCGGGCTGAATCGGTATGATTTGAATCTGTTTAAGGTAATTCTCACTCAGCTTCGGCCCGAGTACGATGGATGTATAATTCGTCAGATCGGACAAAATTTGCGCTGATTTTTGAACTGTCTTCTCCAGCTCGAAAATTTTCTCTTTGAAGATCGAGTGGATTTGGTCCAGATCGCTTTTTGTCAGTTTGACGGGTGACAGCAAATGGTCAACATAGTACCGGTACCCTTTTTCTGACGGAACACGTCCTGAGGATGAATGGGTTTTTTCAATGAAGCCCAATTCTTCCAAGTCAGCCATCTCGTTTCTTATTGTTGCAGAGCTAAATGTGATTTCATCTTTTTTCGAAAGAGTTCTTGACCCTACCGGCTGCGCCGATTTAATAAAATCGTTGATTATGACCTGAAGGATCAGCAGCTGACGATTTGTTAACATCATCATCACCTCTGTTAGCACTCTCGATAAGCGAGTGCTAATTCTATAACAAAAGTATCAAACCACAAGAAAAATGTCAATTATAACTCACCCAAAAAAGCGCCAAAAACTTCATTACCTAATAATTTCCCCTGATGAGTCAAACAAACGGCAGACTCCGAATTGTGAATCAGTCCTTTTTCAGCAAGGTCTTTTAATACACTTGGGAAAAGTTCATCCAGGGAACGCCCGTATTTTTCTGCAAATCGTTTTTTACTGACACCGGCTGTTTTTCTCAGGCCTAAAAACATTTCTTCTTCAATTTGTTCTTCTATTGTCACTTCATGTGTATCTCTGTACGGAAAGCCTTTTTCTGCTATCAGATCAATGTAATGTTTGACAGGTCCGACGTTTACTGTCCGTGTACCGCTGATATATCCGTGGGCCCCTGCTCCGAAACCGAAATATTCCTCGTTGCTCCAATACGTCAGATTGTGCTTAGATTCCATGCCTGCCTTGGCAAAGTTGCTGATTTCATATTGATGAATGCCGTGAGCTTCCATCCGGCTCATCACCATTTCATACATTTCAGCTTCCTGCTCCTGTGGCGGCAGATGCAGACGACCTTTTTGCATCAGATTATAAAATACCGTTTTCGGTTCTACAATGAGTGAGTACACGGAATAATGCTCGGCGTCCAGCGATAAAGCAGTATTTAAAGAATGATCCAGATGCTTGAGGGTTTGTCCCGGAAGTCCGAACATTAAATCAAGACTGATATTGTCAAATCCGATTTCCCGCGCCCTTTCAAAAGAGGCAAATACATCTTTTTGTTTGTGCACTCGGCCGATTTTTTCTAACAGATCGTCTTCGAATGTTTGGACACCGAAGCTGAGGCGATTTACGCCTGCTTCTTTTAAAATTTTTAATTTCCCTGCGGACAAGTCGTCCGGATTTGCTTCAACCGCAAATTCCGACAAGGCGCTTGAGGGCTTCAGCACTCGGATGATCGTGTCCATCAGCTTTTTGAGCTGTTCCTCTGACAGGGAGGTCGGCGTGCCTCCTCCGATAAAGATCGTTTTAAGGTCAGGCTGCCCTGTTTTTGCAATTGTATTTATCATTTCCTGTTCGAGCGCGTTTAAATACTCATCGACAGGCTGGCTTTGAATAAAATATTTATTGAAATCGCAGTAGTGGCAAATGTGCTCACAAAATGGGATATGGATATAAGCTGATTTCAACGAATTCACCTTCTTTACAGAAAGAAGCCGCAGTACAGGACTGCGGCGGCTTCTATTGTTTTTTCGGACTGTCGTCCATTTTCAGAACTGCCATGAATGCTTCTTGCGGCACCTCAACTGAGCCTACCTGCTTCATTCGGCGTTTTCCTTCTTTTTGTTTTTCAAGAAGTTTCCGTTTACGCGAGATGTCCCCTCCGTAACATTTAGCCAATACGTTTTTACGCATTGCTTTTATGGTAGAGCGGGCCACGATTTTCTGGCCGATTGCGGCTTGGACCGGAACCTCGAACTGCTGGCGCGGAATGAGCTCTTTCAGTTTTTCAACGATCACTTTTCCGCGTTCATATGCGTAATCACGATGCACGATAAAGGACAGAGCATCGATTTTTTCACCGTTCAGCATAATGTCCATTTTCACAAGCTTAGACGGTTTGTAGCCGATCAGTTCATAATCAAAGGACGCATAGCCTTTTGTGCTTGATTTCAGCTGGTCAAAAAACTCGTATACGATTTCCGCTAACGGCATGTCATAAATGATGCTGACACGGTTTGCGTCCAAATATTGCATATCAATGAAATTGCCGCGCTTGCCTTGGCAAAGCTCCATTACAGCGCCGACGTAGTCATTCGGCACCATCATTGTCGCTTTTACGTACGGCTCCTCAATCCGTTCGATCTTTTGAGGGTCCGGCATGTTGGACGGGTTGTCGACAACGACCTTTTCGCCGTCTGTCATATACACATCATAGATAACGCTTGGCGCTGTCGTAATCAGGTCGATGTTGAACTCACGCTCAATCCGCTCCTGAATGATCTCCATGTGGAGCATGCCTAAAAATCCGCAGCGGAACCCGAATCCAAGCGCTTGTGAAGTTTCCGCTTCATATTGAAGCGCGGAATCATTCAGCTCAAGTTTTTCAAGGGCTTCCCTTAAATCATTATATTTTGCTGTATCAATTGGGTACAATCCGCAGTACACCATCGGGTTGAGCTTTCGGTATCCCGGCAGTGCTTCGTCTGCAGGATTGGCAGCGCTCGTTATTGTATCACCGACTCGCGTGTCACCGACATTTTTGATAGAGGCAGTCAGGAAGCCTACATCACCGACCGTCAGTTCATTTGTCGGAGTCGCTTTCGGCGTGAATACGCCGACTTCTGTTACTTCGAATTCTTTGCCGGTTGCCATCATTTTGATTTTTTGTCCCGGTTTTACCGTTCCTTCAACGACTCTGATATACGCCACGACACCGCGATAGGCATCATAAAGCGAGTCGAAGATCAGTGCTTTGAGCGGCGCCTCTGGATCTCCTGTCGGAGCGGGCACCTTTTCTACGATCTGTTCTAAAATCTCCTCAATCCCGATACCGGCTTTTGCTGACGCAAGCACGGCTTCTGATGCGTCAAGGCCGATGACGTCCTCTACCTCTTGGCGCACACGTTCAGGCTCGGCGCTCGGTAGATCGATTTTATTGATGACTGGAAGTATTTCAAGATCGTTATCAAGCGCTAAGTAGACATTGGCGAGCGTCTGCGCTTCAATTCCCTGTGCTGCATCCACGACAAGAATCGCTCCTTCGCAGGCAGCAAGGCTTCGGGATACTTCGTACGTGAAGTCGACGTGTCCCGGCGTATCAATCAGATGGAAAATATATTCCTCTCCGTCTTTTGCTTTGTATTTAAGCTGAACAGAGTTTAACTTAATCGTTATGCCCCGTTCACGTTCAAGATCCATAGAATCGAGCAATTGTTCTTTCATTTCTCGTTGAGTGATTGCCGACGTTTTTTCTAAAATACGATCCGCTAAGGTCGATTTTCCGTGGTCAATATGGGCAATGATAGAGAAATTCCGTATTCTCGACTGCCTCTCTAAACGCTTTTCTTTATCTGTCACAATCTATCACTCCTACTATTAAACGCAAAATACACTAGCTTAGATTATATCAATAGGATTGTAAAGATTCAATGTAAAACAAGAAAGAGAAAAGTTCCCTGTCAAACCTGGGCTGCTTTTCTCTTTCACGCACTATTGATTCAGATCCCGTATCCATTCATACATTGACTGGGCAGTGTTGGTTACGGTGTCCGAAAGCGCTTTTCCGGCTTTAGAGAACATATTGAACGTTTCCACCTGTTCCAGCTCTTTTTGTTTTTCTTCTAAATCTTTCGCCGTAACTGTTTCTCCTAAGATCGAGGCTTCTTTTTCATTATTTTTTCCGTCGGTTAGCGTAAACGCTCCCTTAAGTGAAGGGTCATGATAGCCTTTCATACTCAGCATCCCGTTATTCGCCTGCTGCATGCCGAACAGTACGCCTAAAAACATGATCGTGACAAGCAGTAAGCATTTGCCAAAGTATGCAATCAAATCAACCACCTATTTCTTATTGTTTTTTCGTCTCGCCGCTCTCTGCGTTGACCTTTTCAGCATCCCAGTATATTTCGCTGAATACGTCTGCGGCTGCGTCAGCTGCACGCTGCAGCTCCTCGAGGTTATTATCTACTCCGCCAAATTCGAGCAAAAGCGCTCTGTCGGTTAAATCCTGATTGTAAACACCGTTATCGCCTGGCGAGCCTTTTGAAAAGACACCTGTGCTGAGTCCGGGGTATTTTTTCTCCATCAGCTTATGAAGCTCGCTTGCAATTTTATAGTTTTCTTCGAAATTCTTGCTTTTTTTGCCGACGACAAAGGCGACCCGGGCATAGCTTTTCCCATTAATCGTTGCTGTCGTATCTTTTTTGCGCCGTGAGTCTCTGTGGATGTCAATGATATATTGCAGATTTTTGTTTGAGGTGAGCGCATCTTTGACAACCGGCCTTGATTCATCATAGGATCTGGCATAGTTTAAGCCTTTTTTGTTCAGTTTTGCCTGTATATCGGTTTTATTCACTGTGGCTCCGATGCCTTGGGATTCAAGCGCTTTTCCGAACATATCTCCTACGAGCGTGACGTTGGCTTTAGAATGGCGCGCCATATCAGGATCGGTCTCGCCTTTTAATAGAGGGAGATATGATTCCGTATTGTGTGTGTGATAGATAAAGACGACCTTTTTATCACCGGTTGTTTGTTTCGGCGGATCTTTTTGCGCATGATCTGATTGTGTTTGCTGTTTTTCAATCTCTGCCAAATTCGCTTCTCTTTCTTCCTCCATCACCTTTGACGGCGGCGGCGATTCCGCCGGCATATTCGTATAATCCGTGCCTTGTCCAGCTAACAGGATCTCGGTATCAAATTGTGCAAACCCCGGCAGCTCCCGGCCGAGAAAACTCCGCGGATCTTCGAGGTTAATGCTTGTCGCCAGCTTCAAAGAAAGACGTGAAAGATGGAATGAGCTGTCGGTTTGAGAAAGGTCAGAAGCGAAATAATGGTTTTCCATCCGAAGCAAGTGTGCAAACATGTCTCCCGGCAATTCTTCAGCAATCCCGTAAAAAGAGTCAGACGACGGCCTGAGTTCCGGCCGGAGAGACGTCAGCACACCGGATAGAACAAAAATCACGATAAGGCTTGCGATAAATAGAAAGATGGCTTTTACCGCTTTCCCGCCATTTACCGCAACAACAATTTGTCTGTTTCTGCGTTTATTTCTCATTGAATCCCTCCAGCGCTTGTCTAGTAATTACTCTATGAACAAGCTAGAGGAAGTAGAACCGTTTAGTGATTATAGGAGCCTTTGTTTTCTTGTGACACTTTTTCATGAAGCGCTGTGTTTAATCCATTCGCCAGCACATTAGCCATATCGTCGATAAAAGAATCAACTTCCTTCGGCGTGACCATTAAATTGTGGCCTAAAGGCGACAACACCTCGTGAATGAGCTGCCGTTTTTCATCTTCTTGAAGGGTTCCGACGATGCCGAGGAACGATTGACGCTGCTTTTGATCAGGAAGATCTTCTTCAGTGAGCACTTTCTTTTTCCCAAACGTCATGCCAGCCGGAACAAGCGATCTTGACGGCCTGTCATCCTTCATTTCTCTGCCAAAATGTTTTAATATGTAGTCCACCGTGTCGCTGGCAATCGTCACCGCGTCAACAACCGTCGGAACTCCGATGGCGATCACCGGTACGCCAAGCGTGTCTTTGCTTAAATCTTTTCGTTTATTTCCCACACCTGATCCCGGGTGAATGCCTGTATCCGATATTTGAATGGTTGTGTTGACCCTTTCCACGGCCCGCGCCGCCAGTGCATCAATGGCAATGACAAAATCAGGCTTCGATTGCTCTATCACGCCTTTAATAATGTCGCTTGTTTCGATTCCCGTAATCCCCATCACACCAGGTGCAAACGCACTGACAGGCCTGTACCCTTCCTGGACGTTTTCCGGCTGAAGCTTGAACAAGTGCCTTGTTACCAATAGATTTTCTACAGCCATCGGTCCCAGCGCGTCAGGTGTCACGTTCCAGTTGCCGAGCCCGACGATCAAACAGCTCGCATCTTTTGAGATATTAAGGCTTTCAAGAAAAGCCGAGAATTCCTCCGCAAAGACAGCAGAGACTTTTTCCTGCATTTCCGAATCATTCTCTCTGATTCCTTGCGCCTCAAGCGTTAAATAGCGCCCTTCTTTTTTTCCCGATAGCTCCGCGCCTTCCTTTGTAATATCAACAGTGCGGATTTTAATGCCGCCGCGATCTCGTTCTTTTTCGATAAAACCTTTAATTTCTTTTGTCGGCACAGCCTGCTGATTGGCCATTGCTTCCTTCGTTTCCACTGCCAAATCGGTACGTATCAAATACTGATTAACATCCAGTTCACTCTTTTTCATCAGGGGCCTCCTTCACATTCAGTACCTATATTGTTGCCATTTGGTGTATGAATCATGCTAAAAAGAGATCCTTCAATGAAAAATACTTTACATTTATATTGCAATCTAAAGATGTGTTTGATAGAATAAAATTTGTTCTATTGTGAAGAAGATTTAACCTTAAGACACTGTGCTACAGGTTGTATCTTAGGAGGTGAAACACATGCCAAACATTAAATCAGCGATTAAACGTACAAAAACAAACAACGAACGCCGCGTTCATAACGCGACAATCAAATCTGCTATGCGTACTGCAATCAAACAAGTTGAAGCTTCTGTTGCTAACAACGAAGCTGACAAAGCGAAAACTGCTCTTACTGAAGCAGCTAAACGTATTGATAAAGCAGTGAAAACAGGTCTTGTACACAAAAATACCGCAGCTCGATACAAATCAAGACTAGCGAAAAAAGTGAACGGACTTTCTGCATAATATAAAAACGATCCTCAATGATGGGGATCGTTTTTTTCGTTTCTCTTTAACAGCTGTAAAAGGAACAGTTCGAGCAGGAGCTGCTTGTCCTTTTTCCCTGTTTTCATCTCATAGTCCATTACGGCAAGCTGTTCAATAATTGACCGGAGCTCCGCCTCTGAAAAAAGCCTTGCTTGATCCATCGCCAGCTTTACCCGAAATGGGTGAACTTTTAAATTAGAAGCGATTTGTTTTTGTCCGTATCCTTGCTCCGCGAAGTATTTTGTCTGCAGAATCAGCCGGAACTGGTTCGAAATAAGCGCCATGATTTTGATCGGTTCTTCATTTTGTTTGAGCAAATCATAAAAAATTTGCAGGCTCTCTGTCCGTTTGCGGTTGACGATTTTATTGATCAGCTCAAAAATATTTTGCTCCAAGCTTCTCGCAACAAGCATTTTCACATCATCAAGCGTAATTTCTTCACGATCTCCAATAAACGTGCAGAGCTTTTGAATCTCCTGAAAAATCGATGAAAGATGTCCATTCACAAGCAGAACCAAATGTTCCGCCGCTTCAGTGCCGATTGTTTTCTGCTCGGTTTTTGCAAGGTTAACAGTAAAGTCTGTGGTCTCCTTTGCGTTTAATTCCTTCGCCTCCATCATAAACGCGTGCTTCTTTAGCGCTTTCGTCAGTTTTTTCCGCTCATCCAGCTTTTCATACGGGGCAAGCAGGACAAAGACCGTGTAAGGCGCAGGCGATTGTATATATGTTTCAAGCGCACTGACGTTGTGCTCAATTTTTTCTTTTTTCTTCTCACCTGTTAAAAAATATGGATTTTTCACAATGACAAGACGTCGCTCCCCCATAAACGGAAACGTTTCAGCATCTGCAATCGCTTGATCCAGCGGGTCCTCTTCCAGATCAAAAACGGATAGATTGAAATCCTTTGTCTCCTGATCAACGACCGTCTGTCTGATCCTGCTGACGGTTTCTTGCAGCAGATACGTCTCTTTTCCGTATAAACAATAAACCGGATGGACATCTCCTTTTTTCAGGCTTTTCCACACATCAAATACCATTGTTGTACGACTTCCTCTCTTTCGTCATCCCCTTCTATCCTAAATTGAGTTTGCAAAATAGTAAAGAGGAAGCCTGACTGCTGCTTCCCCATTTATATTAAACGCCTGTTCGCAAGCCCCCGGGACAGCTTGTAAAAAGGCGATAATCACCAGAACAGAAAACGTTACCTTCGCTTCTAGATTTTTCAAAACGATTCCATTATACTTAAAGCAGTCAGGAGGGATAAAGTTGAATGATTTTGAAAAAAACGTTCAAAGCAAACGAAATGATGCTGTAGATTCAGCTGTTGGTTTTGTTGTGTCCTTCGGATTTTTCGCCTTCTTGTTTGTTATGGCAACGGTTATTCACCTGGTTGGTTCATAACAGCGACTGCCCGGGCTGCTGATTTCTCGGCAGTCTTTTTTAGTTCGTCTCTGTTATATCTGATGTATCATATGGAGGATAGACAGAAAAGGTTCCAACTCTGTTTTTATATCGATATTGGATCGTTCCGCTTTGATCGGTACGCAGTACGCGGATGGAATGTCTCTGTAATATTTGCAGAACCTCTTGATGGGGATGATGGTACCGATTGTTTTCTCCCGCTGAGATAATGGCCGTTTTCGGCTGAAGCTGTTTGATGAATTCTTCACCGGTAGAGCCTTTGCTTCCATGGTGCCCCACCTTTAACACGTCTGCTTTTATATTCGGAAACACGTTCATCACCTCCTGTTCCCCTTCTTTCTCCAGATCACCCGTCAAGATCCAGCTCATACCGCCCGTTTTCATCCACAGAACGAGAGAAGAGTTATTTTTGCTTGCCGGATCAGGTGTTTCCGGTGACAGTACTTGAAACTGCAAATCCTTTATTTGCAATACATCGCCTCGCTTCACCTCCTCTATTGTCACGCCCTCTTCTCTGGCTGCCCGCAGCACTTTCTCGTCTTTAGGCTCAGAAACGAACCCTTTCGGAATCACAAGGCGCTTCACTTTATGGTGCTTCAGCAGAGTCTCCGCCTCTCCGATATGATCTTGGTCAGCGTGCGTCAGAATTAAAGCATCAAGCTGTTTGATTCCCTTGGCGGTTAAAAACGGCATCAGCACCTTTTCCCCAAGTGAAAACGGGTGCTGTTTTTCCTGCCAAGGCTCTGACGAGTAAGACAAAGTGCCGCCTGTATCAATTAAGACACGTCCCTGCTGATGCGGAGCACCGACATACATGCTGTCACCCTGCCCAATATCAATCATATCGACTTCTCCCTCGGAGCTAAGACGCGGATAAATAAGAAGAAGACAGAGCACCGCGCAGCAAAGACCCCCAGTAATCGCCAGCTGCGAAAAGGAACGTTTTTCAATCGCCATAAGCAATAGGATGATTGTAACCGTGAATAAAAAGAGCAGAGCAGGTGCGGGACGTGCAATGATGATCGTGAATACATCAATATCTGCAATTCTTGTGATCAGCCTGTTGGTCCAGCTCATCAAGAAATCAAACCAACAGAAGAAAAATCGACCAGCCGAAGCGGAAAGGCTTAATAGAAAAACACCTGCTATAGCCCCCGGCAAAACACAGAATGTATAAAAAGGAACCATCAAGATGTTCATCGGTATGCTGATTATCGAAAACTGCTGGAAATGATACAAGAGAATAGGAAGTGATCCCAGCTGAGCGATTATTGATACCATTGTCAGCTGGCCCAGGGAGGTTTTGAGTTGTTGAAAAATAGAAGAGGATAGAATTAAAGAAAAACTGACGGCGAATGACAGTTGAAAACCAACTTCAAAGAGATGGTAAGGATTGAAGAGCAAGAGGACGATGTATGAAAGGCAGATTGCACCTGCAGAATGTACCCGCCATTTAACAAGACTTCCAGCTAAGTAAATACCCGACATCAGAGCGGCGCGAAGCACTGAAGGAGCAGCCCCTGTCAAAATTACATAGAGCGGCAGAAATAACAGCAACAGGAGTGACGCCTTTTCTCTTGTTATGCCTAGACGAATCATGATATAAAACAACCCGGCTGTCAAAATGCCGACATGGAGTCCTGAAATCGCCAAGAGATGGACGACACCAAGCTTTTGATATGCGTTAAGCACCTCGTCTTCTACATAAAATCTGTCACCGACTGTAAGTGCCTGTACAATTCCTGCCGAATCAGGAGGCAACAGGCTGTTTGTGAATGATACGATGTATTTTCTCAAACTGAGCAGTTTATCCTTGAAATTTACAGGTTCGCTGCAATTATGGATAGATGTGACAGAATAATTCCAGTGAATATGCTGCCGGTAAAGATACTCGTTATAATCAAATGTGCCCGGCACAGTTGCGTGTTTGGGCTCTTCCAGTGTACCCGTCAACTCACATGACATTCCTGGTTCTATGTATGACAGCTGATCTTTTTCATCAGAAGACTGAATGCGATATGAAGCGGCCCATTTTTCGCTATCAGGTGTCTTAATCACCATAGACATACGGTCTCCGTCAATTTTAGGAATACTGTCAATCACTGCCTTGGATTTATAAGTGCCCTGCTGATATGAAGAGACATTCCGGGAATCTGTGACCGTATACAGTGCAAAAAACAATATAAAAGAGAAGAAACAAACAAAAATGAGAAAAGCGTGTCTCGTTTTGATGAAAATGATGAGGAGAAAGAGGAAGAAAAGAAAAACAGCGGAGAAATAAGCGGCGGCAGTAATTCCAGCCGTTGCCGAAGCTGCCGCCAAAGGCAATAACAAACGCGAATTACGCATCAATCACACGTAGCTCGTAAAAAGTGTATTCGCCTGTTCATGTATTTTCTTCAAATCTTCCTCTGCAAGACCAGCATCCGCTAGTTTCTCTAAAAGACCAGCTACAAATGAAAGCTTTTCCCTGTTTTTCAAATCAACGATCATTTCATCGAGTTCAACCTGTTCAACAGTTACACCCGCCTGTTCAAATAATTCCTGTGCATACGGATTTGTTTTGTAGTCCTCAGCATAATAAACCGTTTTGATACCAGCTTGAATGATAGATTTACAGCATTGAATGCACGGATAATGCGTCACATAAATCTCCGCTCCATCAGTCGGCACCCCGAACTTAGAGCATTGGAGAATTGCATTCATTTCAGCGTGAATCGTTCTTGCGCAATGATCATCTATCATCAGGCATCCTTCGTCTGCACAATGCACGCCGCCCGCGATTGACCCGTTATAGCCTCCTGCAATCATGCGTTTGTCTCTGACTATAGTAGCGCCGACAGACAATCTCGGACAGGTGCTGCGCAGCGCCAGTAAATGGCTTTGAGCCATAAAGTATTGATTCCATGAAATTCGTTCCACGTCGTTCCCTCCAAATGTTGTGTTGCCTGACCTTTAGTTTACCTATCATTATGCATGACCGTCAAATCACTTTACTGTAATGGAAGACTTTATTTTCTCAAACGACTTTTCACCTATTCCTGAAACCTTAGTGATATCTTCAATTGTCTGGAAACGCCCGTTTTCCTCCCGGTATGCAATAATAGCTTCAGCTTTTGACGGTCCCACCCCTGAGATGCCTTGTAATTCGTCTAAGGTGGCTGTATTGATATTTACGAGCGCTCCCTTCCCTCCATCGCTTTGAACAGCGCCTACGGCTCCTTGCTGCACCGCCGTCTCCTCTCCCTTTTTCGGGATGTACACCACTGTCCCGTCCTGAAGCAGCTCCGCCAAGTTCACTTGCATTTCGTCTGCTTGTTCACTGGCCCCGCCCGCTTTCTCAATTGCCTGAGATACTCTGTCCCCTGTTCGCATTTCATAAACGCCAGGATGCAGAACAGCACCTTTAATGTCTATCACTATTGTTTTGTTTGACTCGTCTTTGACTGCTTCCTGCTTTACCTCCGCATTTTCTGTCTCAGTTGATACAGCCTGCTTCACCGGCCCTTTGTTTTTTCCGCTGGCAAAGATGAAAATAGCCGCTATGAAAACAGCCGCAGAAGCCGCTAAAATTATTGTTTTTTTATACTGATTCAACCAATTCATCGCGCATGTTCCCCGCTTTCGTCATATTTTATTTCGATAACACATATGGTTTAGAGGATAATAGCTCAAAGGAGGGGAAATCATTGAAGATAGGCTTTATCGGCACAGGAAATATGGGTACGATCCTTATAGAATCATTTATTGAATCAAAAGCAGCCGATCCCTCAAACATAACAATCACAAACCGCACAATTGAAAAAGCGTTGCACATAAAAAACCGATACAACAGCATAAACGTAACAGAAAGTCTGGAAAAGCTTGTTTCTGAAAACGAGATGATTTTTATTTGTGTTAAGCCGCTTGATATATATCCTTTACTGGCAAGAGCGGTGCCTTATTTAAGAAAGGATCATATTCTCATTTCAATTACAAGCCCAGTTCAAACTGAACAGCTCGAACAGTATGTGCCGTGTCAAGTGGCGCGAGTGATCCCAAGTATTACGAACAGAGCGCTGGCAGGCGTTTCTCTCGTCACTTTCGGCACAAGCTGCGAAGAATCTGCAAAAATGAAAATCAATGAGCTGATGGAGCACATCTCTCAACCGCTAGAAATTGAAAGTGATATCACGAGGGTGGCATCAGATATTGTAAGCTGCGGTCCCGCTTTTATGAGCTATCTGATTCAGCGGTTTATAGATGCAGCCGTTTCGGAAACGTCAGTGTCTAAACAGGACGCTATTCTGATGTGTAAGGAAATGCTTGTCGGAATGGGAAAACTGTTAGAAACCGAATTGTATACCCTGCCTGCGTTACAGGAAAAGGTTTGCGTTAAAGGCGGTGTGACAGGAGAAGGCATTAAAGCGCTGGAAAGCGGTGTGCAGGATATGTTTCACCGGGTATTTCAAAATACTCATTTGAAGTACGAAGAGGATATTTCTGCAGTGAAGAAGCAGTTTCATGTGTAAACGAGTATGTCATGCTTTTGTCTGTACTGCAAAAGCTTAAAAAAGCATTTTAAAAAACCATCGTTTTAGGAAACGATGGTTTTTGACTTCTGCGCCTTGAAAAATAGGCGTTCTGATTGTCCTGATGGCTCTGAATCCGTAAAATCAGCTGTCACATGGTGAAGCTGAAAGCCGCAGCTCTTCAGCATTTCTTCGTATTCATCCACTGGGAACGTCCTTTGTTCGTGCGTCTCATCAAAACGGTCATACGCTTCTCCGTTCCACACAAAAAACGACATGTCATGAATGACAGAAAGCTCTTCACTTCCGGCAAAGCTCTGCCAAATATAGCTGATATCTTCGTCCTGGTCAGCAAATGTGCTATCCGGAAAGACTTCAGCAATTTTATAAGATGAATGAACATCAAACAGCAAAATGCCTTCAGGCTTCAACACCCGAAATACACTTTTAAAGGTTTCGATCACATCATTTTTCGTTTTTAAATAATTTAATGAGTCACAGCATATCGCAACAGCGTCAAACTGGCCATCAAAGCCGGCAATCTCTCTCATATCCTGCTGAAGAAAAAGAATCGGCTGGTTACCAGAGACCTTTTGCTGGGCGTAAGAAAGCATTTCCTCACTGAGATCAATGCCCGTGACCTCGAAGCCTTTTTCGGCAAGCCGGATTGAGATTTCTCCCGTACCGCATGCCAGATCAAGGATACGGCCTTTTTCCGGGAGAGATGCTTCAATCCACTTTGTCCATTGATCGTAAGGTGCGTGAGACATTAACTCGTCATACACGCTTGCAAAGCCTTGGTAAATCATTGGTTCATTCCAAGCTCAAGATCCGCGAGCGGAGCGTCTCCCCACAGCTTTTCTAGGTTGTAGTAGCTTCTTTCATCCTTGTGGAAGACATGGACAATCACATCGCCAAGGTCAACGAGCACCCATCTTGCTTCATCGAAGCCTTCCATCTTTTTGACTTGAATGCCGTTTTCTTCAGCCTGATCCTTGATTTCACGGGCAATCGCCTGCACCTGTTTATCTGAATTTCCGTGGCAGATCAGAAAATAATCAGCAACCAGAGATATACCTTCCATATCCAGTGCTAAAATATCCTCTGCCCGTTTATCATCGCAAGCCGCAGCTGCGATCTTTAAAATGGACTTTTGGTTCATTCACAAATTCCTCCTGTTCAGTTGCCAGACACAAGCCAGTTATACGTTAAAAATGTGTCTGGAAAAACCGGTTGATTTTTTTTCATAAGAAAAACCATTGTATTTTTGATGGATTGAATCAGCGCTTGATTCAAATCTGTCTCAGCAAGCTTACGCACCTCATCGACACCGGGAAATGCCCGGTTGGGCTCAATGTAATCGGCAACGTAAATGACTTTTTCTAAAAGTGTCATGCCAGGCCGTCCAGAGGTATGATACCTGATGGCGTCAAGAATGTCTTCATCTTGTATCCCCGCTTCTCTTTGGACCAAATAAGCGCCGACCGGAGCGTGCCACAGCTCCGGATTATGGTCCAATAATTGCGAAGGCATTTTTTCCCGTGCAATAATTTGTTTCATTTCTTCTTTCGGGCGGAATTTAGCGTAATCATGAAAGATAGCCGCTGTTTCCGCTTTTTTAGAGTCGGCTCCAAAACGCTCCGCAAGTTCGATCGCCGTGTTCATCACGCCAATTGTGTGGATATATCGGTGTTCGGTCAATTGCTGCTTAACGCAGGCAAGTGCCTCCTCACGATTCATACAAACCATTCTCCTCTACATACTTCTTCACTTTATCAGGGATTAAGTAGTCAGTGGGCTTCTTGCTTTTAAACCGTTCCCTTATCATAGTTGATGATACCTCAAATTCCGGAACGTCTGCAAAGAGAAGCGGATAAGGGGTTTCAACATGAAAACAGGGGCGCTTTACTCCAATAAATTGAATGAGGTTCAGCAGCTCGTCCAGCTTATACCATTTCGGCAAATATTCAATCATATCAGCACCGATAATAAAGAACAGCTGATCATTCGGATAACGCTGCTTCAGTAAAGAAACGGTATCAAAGGTATATGAAGGCCCTTCTCTTTCCATTTCAGCCAGCTCCAGCTTAAAGGACGGATTAGACTGAATTGCAAGCTTCAGCATCTCCACTCGGTGAAAGCTGTCCGTATAGTCTTCATCCTGTTTATGGGGCGGAATTTGATTAGGCATAAACCAAATTTCATCAAGCCCCGCCTGATACAGCACCTCATTCGCCATTAAGAGGTGACCGTTATGCGGAGGATCAAACGTGCCTCCAAAAATTCCGATTTTCTTCATTTCAACCACCTTTAAGGAAGCTCGATTTGTTTATTATCCTTTGATTCCTTATATAATACAATTGTATTGCCGATTGTCTGCACCAATTGAGAGCGGCTTCCTTTTACGAGAGCTTCCGCAACATCGTTTTTATCCTCTTCACAATTCTGAAGAACACTGACTTTAATCAGCTCTCTCGCTTCAAGCGCCTCGGCAATTTGTTTAATCATGTTGTCGTTTACTCCGCCTTTACCTACTTGAAAAATCGGCGTTAAATGATGCGCTTTTGAACGCAAAAAACGTTTTTGTTTACCTGTTAACATTCTTTTCCTCCTAATTTTCCTATTACAATTGATCTCATTTTTTCAATATCAGGCTCTCGCCCAGTCCACAATTGAAAAGACAATGCCGCCTGTTCAACAAACATGCCCACTCCATCGAGTGTTTTCAGGCCTTTTTGGTTTGCTTGTTTTAAAAGGGCCGTCTGAATTGGATTATACACGATATCACAAACAACGGCACTGCTTGCAGCACGCTGTAATGAAAGCGGCACATCGTCCACGTTCGGGTACATGCCCACAGACGTTGTATGGATAATAACATCATACTGTTCAAGCCGCTCTTCTGCTTCTTTTATGCTTAACACTTCTTTATTATGGAACGAGGGAGTGGATTCTGTAAGCTGCTTTGCTTTTTCTAACGTCCGATTGCAGATGTCAAACTTTTTTGGGATATTACGGGCGATTGTTGTAAAGATGGCTCTTGCCGCTCCGCCCGCACCGATCATTAAGAATGACAGTTCAGAGATGGGCTTGTCCAATACCTTCATTAATGACTTTACAAAGCCTTCCCCGTCGGTATTGTATCCGACAAGCTTGTCTCCCTCTCTTCTGACCGTGTTTACGGCACCGATCACTTTTGCACTTTCATCAATATGATCCAGATAATCCATAATGGAAACCTTATGCGGAACAGTCACATTGATTCCTTGTATACCAAGTGCTCTTATTCCTTTTACCGCATCTTCCAGATCATCTTCTTCTACTTTGAAGGCATGGTAATGTCCGTCTAAACCGAGATCTTTCAATGATGCATTATGAATATCAGGTGACATGGAATGGCCAATCGGATTTCCGATAACCCCGTACAGCTTTTTCATACTCCTCTCCCCTTTTCATTAAATTAATGAGCGCCGAACAAATACGTGAACGCCTTTTGGCGCGTAAGCAGTTACTTTTTTATCGGCATCATGCACTGTTACCCAGCCTAACCCAGAGAAAACGATATCTGTCTTTTTGTCTTTGATCGTAAACGTATGGGCCACTAATTCCGGAAACTCATCCATTTCGTCTTTTCCCGGAGGTGTGAGCAATTCCCCTGCATGCTTTTCATAAAGCGCGTCTGCATTTTCCAGCTTTGTTCTATGAATCATCAGCTCATTTGGCATATAGCAAATAAAAGGAGATCTTTCCCCGGACACATAATCAAACCTTGCAAGTCCGCCAAAATACAGTGTTTGCTGATCATTAAGCTGGAATGTGCGAGGCTTCAGCTCCTTTTTAGGAGATAATATTTTTAAATCCTTTTTATTAACATAATGCGCCATTTGATGGTGGTTGATAATTCCCGGCGTATCATAAAGCGCTGAGCCATCGTCCAGCGGGATCTCAATTGCATCAAGGGTTGTGCCCGGAAATTGGGATGTCGTAATAATATCTTCTTCACCTGACACTTCTTTAATAATCCGGTTAATAAAGGTTGACTTCCCTACATTGGTACACCCGACAACATAGACGTCTTTGCCGTTGCGGTAATGCTCAATTGCATCAATGACTTCTTTGATCCCCTGGCCGCGTCCAGCACTGACTAAGAATACGTCAACCGGTTTTAAGCCAAGCTCTTTCGCTTCACGCTTCATCCACTGGATCAGACGTTCTCTTTTCAGTGACTTAGGCAAAATATCGGCTTTATTGCCAACCAATAAGATAGGGTTTCCTCCCACCAAGCGCTGCAGCCCATTGATCCAGCTGCCGTTAAAATCAAAAATATCAACAATTTTAACAACGAGAGAATCTGTTTCCCCAATTCCATGAAGAATGTTTAAAAAATCATCATCCGTTAAGGAGACGTCTTGTATTTCATTATAGTTTTTCAGTCTGAAACAGCGCTGGCAAATCACATTTTCTTTCGTAAGCGATGCAGGCGGCGCGTATCCCAGACCTGTTTTGTCCTCGGTTTGGATTGCAACTCCGCAGCCGATACAAACAACCTTTTCCATTTCTTACTCCTCCCACTGAATGTGCCCTTTTCGTTTGAGAGCACTCAGTATTCTGCGTTCGACCTGGCGGTTAAAGCGCGTAATGAATCCGTCAGAGGAAGCGACAGGTACGACCAAAATCGTATGGTAGCCGTTTCGGTTTCCCCCGAGTACATCGGTCAGAAGCTGGTCTCCGATAACAACGCAGTCCTCTTTTTTCAGCTCCATATTGCGCACCGCTCTGTTAAAGGCTTTGCCCATCGGTTTTCTTGCTTTATAGATGAATGGGATTCCAAGCGGTTCTGAGAAAAGTTTTACTCTTCTTTCATTATTATTAGAGACAATCGTCACTTTAATGCCGTGCTCCTTCATTTCTTCGAACCACTCGATCAAACGCGGCGTCGCATTCGGTCTGTCCCACTCAACAAGCGTATTATCCAGGTCAGTTATAATTCCTTTTACATTTCGTTCCTTTAATTTCTCAGGTGTAATATGAAAAATATTTTTTACAAACTCGTCAGGTAAAAAAAACTTTTTTAACAAAACCCGCACCCTTCCCTTTTCTTTCTCTTTAAAATGATTGTCGAAAAAAATCGAACTTGCGCCTAAAGAAAAACTGAGCAAAAAAATTTCGACAAAAATTGGGTTTCTTCACCAGGTGTGGATAAAATTACACACACTATCCACTCTTATTACATCACTCTTTAGACAAATTATAAACACGATACTCACAAGTTATCCACTTTCTGGTGTGGATAACAGAACGATTGTTCTTATATGAAATTCATGGTAGATTAAAGATAACTTCAGCCTCAGAGGAACGCAACTTATCAATGTATGCGTTAAAATCATGAATGATTCCAACTTTTAAGGAGGTGTCTCTCCCATTAATTGGGTTCCTAGCATGAGAAAACTGTCTGATGAATTACTAATAGAGTCTTATTTCAAAGCCACCGAAATGAATTTAAACCGTGACTTTATCGAGTTAATTGAAAACGAAATAAAAAGAAGATCGCTCGGACATATTATTTCCGTATCTTCTTAATAGGAATTTGTCTATTTTTTCCGGGCGTATTTCCTTTTTTTACTCAGATGACTGATATTATATCACTTCGGTTACGCGCTTTACTACTGTTTTCAGCAAAAAACACCCCTAAAAAGAGGTGTTTTAAAGGGACGGTTACTATGCTAACCAATATATGCCGCCCACAACCAGGAGAACAACAACTAAAACAACGATAAAAGCGTATCCATATGTCCGACTGGCGTATGGCCAGCTGCCGAAAGGATACGAATAGGAATAACCGCTGCACATGTGAAGTGCCTCCTTTAATAAGGTTTTTTAACAGCCTATGTAGGTGAAATAAAACGGCTTAGGCCGTTGTCAGGCTCAGCGCTTCAGAACCTGCCCATCTTGTATTCCTTCATATATAATCCTTGCCCCTTTAGGTGTCATATGATTGCCTGAAGGATCTATCAGACCGGATTGGATAAGCGCTTCATCAGTTGCTTTTCCGCCGTCTTCTTCTACAAAATGCTGCCAGTTGTCTACAAGAGGGACGTCCAGGCGCTTCGACACATCTCTTGTAATATCATTGTATGAGTTGTGCCATTTCCTCGCCCCGCCTTTCGATTCAAAAGCAGCTGCTTTATATCTGGAATAGTAAAACAGGTGGTGCTTCCCGTTTCCTTCAATAATTGGGATACACGTCATCAAGATTGGCTTGATACCGTGTTTTCTGCTTTCTTTAATAAAATAAATCAGATTTTCTCTAAAACGCTGCTTTGACACTCTCGGTTTCCCCTCAGTCAGTATCGCTGCGTCATTCGTACCGAACATAATAAACAAATACTTCGGTTTTTGATCCAGCACATCTGTCTGAAACCGCAAACGGGCATCCTCTGTCGTCTGTCCGCCAATTCCCGCATTGAGTATATCAAGCTTTCCGCGTTCAGCCGTTTTTAATATATTGACCCACTGCTGTGCTTTTGGATAATCGCGATAATCCCAATTTGAGCCTCGCGTGTTGCTGTCTCCAAATGCTACAACGTCTTCGTATCCCTTTCCATCGCATCCTGCTGTAACGAACAGCAGAAGGAAAAGGATGAAAAAATGCTTCATCTTTACACCCCCAAAAGCCTCATCTTAATGTTATACCTCTGTTCCCCTTCGTTCAACGAAGAGTTTTTTCGTTATCACTGTTTTTTTCCTATTGTTAACGTGTCCCCCTTAGTGAAAATCATTCTGCTTTCATTTCTGCATATCAGGTGATTCTTTTAAAATTCCCTTCTTCTCAATCGAAAAAACCCGCAAGCAATAGGAAAGAAAATAACCTGTATCCGCACTGGAAACAGGTTATCCTTACCCCTGCATTCACTTTAACTTCGATTTAAGCTTGGCCTTTGTTTTTGGTCCATAGATGCCGTCAGCAGTTAATCCGTTCATGAGCTGAAAACGCTTGACGGCATTTGCAGTTTTCGGTCCGTAAACTCCGTCTATCCCATTATTTTTGGCACCTTTATCAGGATAAAAATGAAGCGCGGCTAAAGCCTTTTGCAGCTGCAGGACTTTCGTGCCCTTACGATAAGGCAAAGTGAGTTTGATAATACCTGACGGCAGCGGATATGTTGGAGACGACTCTTTTGGAGGTGTATCGGAAGAAGAAATTCCGTTTACAAAAGAATTCCAGCGATCCAAGAGTTTGCGCGGACATTCTTTTCCGGACCATTTTTTGTGGGGAACGACATGTTTCAGCGGAATATTGTTTTCCTTCATTAGTTTCCGGATCAGCCACTGGGCATTTGCTGTTGCTTTTTCAAAATCGCCGTTAGCATTTTCGCAGATCTCAATCCCGATCGATTTGCGATTCCCTGTCCCATTTGTGCCGTCGCCCGCATGCCAGCCATTTTCATCTATCGGAAGATGCTGATAGATGACTGAATCATCAACTGTAAAATGCCAGCTGACAGATGTGCTTGGATTTTTCACATAATTGGCGTGCATTTTCGCATTCGCGCCTTTTTCGGTATTTGCTGTATTATGCACCGTAATGTAAGCAGGACTCATCGCATAGCCAGGACGATTATCGTTCGATGTCGGTATAAAATCCTTTTTTATCGTTACCATTTCCATCCCTCCCTACTATTAAAAAATGCAGAAAACAGAAAGATGGACAGCCTATTTTACAAGATAAAAAAGAATTGTGTTCTCAACCTAAACATGGTTTTCAGTTGAACCGCTGAAATGACACCAGTTATACTAACTCTAGATGACGGAGGTTTTGGCTCCTGACATCATCTTAGTTGGGAGTGACCATAGAAATGTTAAAAAAGATACTAGGTATCATCATAATTATTACTATCATTGCAGTCGGTTTTTTTCAGAAAGAAGCTTGGCTTGATGCGATTAAAGCAGGAGGAATGTTTTCTGTTTTATTCAGTATGCTGCTGATTGCTGCCGATGTTTTTTTCCCAATTGTGCCGTTTGCTTTGGTTGCGGCTTTAAATGGCGCTGTGTTCGGAATGGCAAATGGGATCTGGATTACACTGACCGGCTCAATGCTTGGTACGATGATGCTGTTTTTTCTCGCCAGGTACAGCCTTAGAGATTGGGCCAGAAAAAAAGTTCAGGCCTATCCTGCCATCCAAAGCTACGAGGCTTCCTTTCACAAAAATGCTTTTACCGCTGTTTTATTAGGAAGGCTCATCCCGGTCATTCCTTCTCTTGTAATGAATGTGATATGCGGGCTGAGTCAGGTTCGCTGGCATGTTTTTTTCTTCGCGTCTTTCATAGGGAAAATCCCGAATATTGTCGTTGTCACCATTGCAGGTGCCAATTTTACCAGCAATAAATTACTGTCTTTCAGCATTTACGGAGCCTACATTCTGATCATTATGCTGATCATTTATAAAAAGTTCCCTCATCTGCTGAACGTGCAAAAAAAATAAGGTGGCCTGTTCGCCCCCTTACTTTTTTTCTGTCGCATGGCCTCCAAATTCATTTCGAAGCGCAGCGACAACCTTTCCTGTAAACGTATCGTCTGTTAAAGAACGGTATCTCATCAGTAGCGACATGGCGATTACCGGAGTTGCGGTCTGCAGATCAAGCGCTGTTTCCACCGTCCATTTTCCTTCACCTGAGGAATGCATAATGCCTTTGATCTGATCCAGCTTCGCATCTTTAGAGAAAGCACGCTCAGTCAGCCCCATAAGCCAAGAGCGAATGACAGAGCCATGATTCCACACTCTGGCAACCTTTTCGTAGTCAAAATCAAATTGGCTGTTTTCCAGCACTTCGAATCCTTCACCGATTGCCGCCATCATTCCGTACTCAATGCCATTATGAATCATTTTCAAGAAATGTCCGCTCCCCGCTTCACCAGCGTAAAGATATCCGTTTCTGACGGCAGTGTCTCGAAACAGCGGCTCTACAATCTCCCATGCCTCGGGGTCACCTCCCACCATAAAACAGGCTCCATGGCGCGCGCCTTCCATTCCGCCCGACGTTCCGGCATCGAAATAATATATACCCGCTTCTTTCATTTGATTGTAGCGGCGAATCGATTCTTTATAATGAGAGTTTCCGGCTTCAATGATAATATCGCCTTTGCTTAATAAAGGTGTCACATCACGCAAAACAGCATCGACAACGCCATGCGGTACCATAACCCATAGTATACGCGGCGTGTCTAATAAAGAAATCAACTCATTTAGATTCGTTGTCCCCTCGGCCCCATATGCTTTCAGTTCATCGACAGCCGCTTGATTTACATCATATCCGACCGCTTGATGACTGCGGTCAATGAATTGCTTTCCTATGTTTATGCCCATTTTCCCTAAGCCGATTAATCCGATTTTCATGTCTGTTCCTCCCGGTTGTTTAAAAAGCCTTTATTCTTTATGTTCCCTGTGAACTGTATTGTGATACGTATAAAATGAGGCCGAAAGGATTTAACTGTCCCCTCTCCTTTGTGATTTGTATGTTCTTCCGCTTGTTTTTTTCGAAACAGCTCTAATTGCACGACTGTAAAATCAGGTGCGTTGCTTATGTTTTTTGTTCCCCCATAACCGACTCTCCCTTTATATCAAAAACCATCATTTTATCCTTGATTTACCATCTATTTAAGTTAAAATATGGGGGAGAATTCGATTTATTCAGTAAAAGAAGGTGGCATATTGCAGGATCAATCTCATACTCTCATTGGAGTTACGAAAACCGCTGCATCTCTTTTATACACCGCACTTGCAATCATCGGACTTACGATCGGGTATTTTATCCCGCAGTTTGCGAAATGGGCATTATCCCTTCCGTGGATTCCTTTTGAAGGACCGCTTCGGCTCGTCACCTCTTTTCAGGGATCACCAGCTGCATTCATCACTGCGCTGCTTGGCATGTGTGCAGGGATTTGGTTCGCTCATTCTATTATTGCAATGCTGCTGTCTGTAAAAATTACAGATGACACAGTGGAATTAATCAAAGGAAAGAAAGTACAAACGATTCGTTCCGACGACATCGCTCTTGTGTTTATCGATCACAAACGGCTTGTCCTCCTAGGAACAGCCGGATATGAATTGGCACGAGAAGAAATTGATGAAAAACCTGAAAAGGTCGAGAAGGCCTTTAGAAAGCACAATTACGATTGGGCAGCAGATGGTGATCCGTTTAAAGATCAATTTCGCCGGTGGATACCTGATGCACCAGAACTCTCTCCTGGTGCCCATGCATTATTGAAAGCTCGTCACAAAGCACTGAAAGACGAGGAAACAGACGATGTGGAAGAATTCCGTCTCGAGCTTGCACAGCTGGGCATCGTTGTTCGAGACGAAGGCACACGCCAGTATTGGCGAAAAGCAGAAACCTATCCTCCGAACATTCAGCATCGCGAAGGATCGTAACCACAGAGGCTCAAGAAAGAGCCTCTTCTTGATTACTGCACAATAAACCGCACTCTGGTGCCGTCAGGATAACCACTCATTTGATTCCCTACCCACGAGCCGGCCCCGCGATTATCAGAAGGCGTTACATATCGGACGTCAGCTCCTGCGCCGCCTTCCTCGCAAACCGCCATTGGCCACTCATCCCGGTCATAGCCCGGCTTCGTCGGAATTCCTTTTAATGATTCCTCTCGCCTTTTGTCCGCTCCATCCCTGTCGATGGTACAAATATCAGAATGTCCCTCTGCTATCGCATCTCTAATATGATCCCCTGTTTCCGGATAACGAGACAGCGGAAAATACAACACTTTGTCATACAAAGAAGCGCTCTTGATCGGCTGCGGAACCACTAAACAAAGAAAAACTGCTGCAGCAAGAAGCAGGCCTGCCATCCATTTTTTCATTCCCATCCCCCCATACATCGTTCATTTCAATGTATGGGCGCATGATAAAGATTATTTTTAAAATTTGAAGTTGGCCTGCTGCTCACGAAAGCCAGGCTCCCCTGCGAGAAATTTCCCGGTACAGACACAGACAGCCTCCTGCTCACATACATTTACATATAGGCTTTTGCCTACATACTTTTGTGGAGGTGACGATGGTGACAGGTGTTTTCGCAGCGTTCGGCTTTGTTGTTAAAGAGCTTGTCTTTTTAGTATCTTACGTGAAAAACAATGCCTTTCCACAACCGCTCTCAAGCAGCGAGGAAAAAAAATACTTAGAGCTCATGGCTAAAGGAGATGAACATGCCAGAAACATGCTGATTGAGCATAATCTTCGCTTGGTCGCCCATATTGTGAAAAAGTTCGAAAATACAGGTGAGGATGCAGAGGACTTAATCTCCATCGGAACAATCGGGCTGATCAAAGGAATTGAAAGCTATTCCGCCGGAAAAGGGACAAAGCTGGCGACGTATGCTGCGCGGTGTATTGAAAATGAGATTGTAATTACAAAAGGGGGGTGCATACCCCCCTCTTTAATACGTTTCAATATATACGGTGTCAGAATTCACAACGGTAACTTCTTTCACGATAAAGTTAACAATTGTTTTTTTATCTTCAAGAGTTAAGTTATCTGCACCGATTGATTGAAAATAGTCGATGGCTCTCTTTAGAGCATTTTCACTTGAGCTTGTATCATCCAGGACTTTCATTTTTGATTGAATTTCGATACACTTTTCAGTAAGCTGGTTTTGCTTTTTTTGCAGATCAATAATTTGTGCTTTGATTTCATCAATATCTAAATCATCGTCATCGCTTAGGCTGATTAGCGTTAAAAGACGCTTACGGCCTTTTTTTGTTTTCTCTATCTCTTTTTGAATAAGTTCTAATTCGTCAGATAGGTGATTTGATTGTTCAATCTCTTTAAAAGAAGCATACTTTTGGGGATTTGTGATGAATTTAAAAATCTCCCCCCATACATGACGGTTTAGTTTATTCTCAGACATTTCTTTTCCGCAGCCGCGGTCCTTTGCTCCAGAATAATTTTTCCGACATGTATACACATAGTAGTCTTTACCGTGTGATTTTCTTTTCTTTCCTGTCATGGTATTTCCACATTTCCCGCATCTAACCAAACCCGATAACAAGTAGTTGTGAGGGCTGATACTCAAGTGTTTTCTTTTACTTTGACCTAAGAGTTCTTGAGCATAATCCCATTGTTCCGCTGGAATAATCGCTGGAATTGCAACAGTGATTTGCTCCTCTTCAGGTCTTATTTTAATAATAGATTTGTTTCCTGCTTGCTTTGAAACATAAGAACCCTCAGTGTCATATTTATACTGCTTGTGTTCACCCTTATAAGAAGAGTTCATCAATATCTGACGAACAACCTGCCTGTGCCAAACTTTGGCGCCTTTTTTTGTTTTAACCCCCATCTGAGTTAAATGTAGAGCAATACCGTTTACTCTGCCGAAAAAAGGACTTTTATGATCGGTGAAATAGTTGAAAATCATCCGAATGATTTTTGCTTCCTCTTCTAATATCTCAAGAGTTCTTTTCTCTTTAACAAATTTATAGCCATATAGTTTGGAATCTTTAATAATCATGCCTTTTTTCATTTTTTGAAGTCGGCCGCTTGATGTCCGTTCTTTGATTTTGGCTTTCTCAAATTCTGAGATTGCTCCACGCATAGCGAAAAATAATTGACCTTCAGGAGAATTGGCGTACTCACCATTTACAAAAATCAAGGGTATGTTTCGCTTTCGCAGTTCATCATCAATGATAAGCTGATTCATTAATTTCCGAGAAAGACGGTCAGGATCGTAGCAGATGACTTGACTTATAAGTCCCTTGCTTGCATCCTCCCTCAAGCGATTCAAAGCCGGACGTTCTAAAAGTTCTCCAGAAAATCCTTCATCGGCATACTTCAGTACATCCTTAGTCCCTGCTTTCTTTATGCAGGCCTCGATCTGGCTGTCGATGCTCGATCCCTTGATCGCTTGTTCCTCTGTGGATACCCTTACATATATTGCTATCACCCTTAATCTCCTTCCTATAAAGTTTTATTAAATAATGATAGCAATCGTTAATGCATTTGTCAGCTTGCGGTCCTTCGATGATTATTACCTTCATAAAAATGCATCACCCCTTGGGTAATGCTATGTAGCAAGTGTTTGTCCTAATGAGATCATTTTCAATGAGTATGAAAACATTATAAAAAAACAATAGTTTGAAACCATCGGTTTTTATCCGACATTTACTAATGCCTAAGTGTCCCCAATAAAGAGTTTTTTTAACTAGGCAAATAAAATGCCACTGGTGCAATGTCTGTTAGAGTAGCCAAAAAATACATTCAGTGACTTTCTGCCAACAGAACCGACCAGTTGGTTCATACTTGTAATTTATTATAAAATTCCTGAATATATTTGTTCAATGAGGCGGTGATCACCATGAATAAACTGAAACTAACAAGAATTTTAATCATCTCTTTATCAAAAAAACAATTAAAAGAATTTTTGATTTTCGAAATGATCATAGGGTCGACAGCATATTGGATTTTTAAATATAAAAATAATGTTTTTTACGAATGCATCGGGTTAGCCGGAAGTATTCTATGTCCTTTCCTTTTAAAAAAAGTAATTTCTAAAAATAAATTTGGATTCAAAAAAAATCGGATTATCACGATTAGATAAAAAGATACCAAGGGGTATCTTTTAAATTCAGGGTTATTCATTTTACTGTTTCTTTACTTTCTAATATAGTGGTTATTGTACTTCCAACCAGAAGGTTATCAAATTATAAATAAAATAATTTGATAACCTTTTTCGTTTATTCAAACTCTTCTATAGCAAAATTTCCTACTTAATTTCAGATTCTCTTGTATTGTCCCCTTCATCGTAAACTTTTAATTTCGCTGTTAAAATCGTACACAACATAATTAAAACTGCAGATAGTCCGTAAACTCCAAACAGTGTAAGAGAATTAACTATAAAACCAGAAACAAGTGTCCCGACTAATATGCCTCCCATTAACAAAGGAGTAATAACTCCATTCGTTCTCCCAATGTATTCTACCTGTACTTCTTTTATCATAAGGGTATTAAAGACAACTTGAAAGAAGGCTGTCGTAATCCCAGAAATGATGCGAACCCCAGCTGTTAAAAGAGGAAATATGGATAATACCTCGATAATGGTTATGATTGACCATAGGATTAACGTGCTTGTTATGACATTATTACGATGTCGATCCACCCATTTTGAAGAGGTAGCTGCCAAAATCCCACCAACTAGCATGCCCACACCTTCGCAAGCTGCAAACCATTGTACGGCTTCTTTAGGTAATCCCAAACGCTCCATTGTGACAAATACATCTAACGGTTGGGTTAATCCTATTGCCATCCCTGTAAGAAGAAACATCCCAGCGATAAGACGCAAGTTTGAATGTTTAATTACATACTGAATTCCGTCTTTGAGATCCTCCATAGCTGGTCTTTTTTTAACTGTTTCTTCTCTTGATGAAGGAGGTAAAAATAACTGAATAAAAGCTGCCAGCAGAAAAATTACAAACAATATAATGAGAGAGAACTTAAGCCCTAACTGGGTATATATAAATGTGCCAGCAATCGGACCAAATATCGTAAATACAGACATAAGGCTTTGGGTAATACCAATAGCTGCCCCAACTTGTTCGGCTGGTACATGTTTCCTAAATAATACAGAGGAAGAAGGCTGAGAAAATTGGCTAACAATTGCTGAGACTACGGTAGCAGCAAATACAGCCTGCCATAAACCTAATGATACGAGAGCTAATATTATCAACATCGATATTGCACTCAATGTATCCCCTAATATTACAGTTTTTTTTGGATTCCAACGGTCAGCAAATGTTCCACCTAGTAAGGAAAATACGAAAATCGGAAGGTATTCAAGTGCCGTAAGTAATGAAACAGCTGTTGGATCATTATTGGTTTGGTTCATAATATAAAACAGCAAGGCCATATTCCGAATCCATATGCCGGCTTGCTGTAATAAATCGGCTGTTGCAACAATTACAAAAACCCTATTTCTTAAAAGTTGATTCAATAGATAGACCTCCTTACCTTACATTTCTGATCCACTGATTATATCGATTAGCTAGCATGCCCTTAATTATTATCATAATCATCCTTCGGTTAGAGGTGGCTACAATAATCAAACCAAGTATTGTGATTATCAACTACGTACCAGAAAAGTGTTAACCATAACCTACCTAAAAAAACTTACACAAAAGGTAATGTTGTTGATATTCTCAGTCCTGCAACAAAGTTTCCATAAATTTCACCTGTTAACTTTCAAATCAGTTAACTCAACTAAACCAGGAAATATACAGTAACTACTGTATTTCTTATTCGTTAATTAAATTTTTTTAGGAATATAATCAATATCTTAAAGTATACAGTTACCGTATAGTCAAGGAGGTATTTAAGATCAAAGATAAAAAAAGATATTTTAAATCTTTCTCCTTCACATAAGGATATCAGAAGCACAAACCCGTTAAGTTACAACGGACGTGTACTCTTTCTTTAATAAAGAATTCCCACCATTCTTCCAATCGTAATAAAAATAAAGCACCATATAAAGGCACCAATTGCAGCGAATAGTGTATATGTCTTCAATTCCATCTTGCCAATACCTGAAAAGTAACACGTTACATGTCTGATTCCTGGAATGAAATATCCAAATATCAGAGAATATGGTCCATACTTTTTTAGCCAATTTTCTACTTTCAGCATTCTCTTTTCTTTCAGCCCAATCCATTTCCCGAATTTATCAATAAAAGGACGCCCTGCTTTTCTACCGATGAGATAACTAATCATCATACCTGACAACGCCCCCAAAAAGCTTACTATAATAGCAAGGGGATAATTCAATACTCCAGTATGAGTGAAGAAACCAACGATTGTCATCATCACTTCATCAGGTATGGGTAATCCTACAATTCCAAGAACTAACATCAAAAAAATAGCGATGTATCCATAACTCGTAATAAATTCTTCAATTTGCTCCATTTTTTGACCCCAAACTTTCCATTGTATTTTTTTTAAATTGTGGGAATTTGATGTTACTTACCATTAAACAAGAAATAATACCTATCCCTACTACCAAGAGTATTTGGTTATGCATTGTACTCAATGTGACAAGACAAATTCCTGCAAGTGGCGTAGGCATTCCAACAAATGTAGAGAGCTTACTTTGTTTAACATTAAATTTAGCGAGACGAAGTAAACTACAAATACTGTAAATTATCATGCATAAAACTCCGGTGATGGATAATTCATAAAGACATGTATAATAGGCAAATATGGATGGGGCTACGCCAAAGGTTACCATATCAGCCATCGAATCCAATTCTCTACCTATATCCGAAACAGCATTAAGTTTCCGGGCAATCATACCATCAAAGAAATCAAAAAACAGACCTATAAAAATAAGAGTTGCTGCAGAATAAATATCCTGAACTAATAATGAGTAAATAGCCAGAAGTCCACAAATTAAATTACCAATTGTAATTATATTAGGTATATAAATCAAATATATTCAACTTCCTTTCTAATTAAATACTTAATAATATTATAAAATTTCCTTTTTAAAAAATAAACAGACCGTACGGTTTATTATAAACTAAATAAGAAAGTTTTTAAATAATTAAGTCCTCGCAACCTTGAAATAAGGATTAAACAAAAGATTATTTCATATAGGAGGGTGATGTTGAGATAGGAGGATTACCTAATTTAAAAAGCCATTTTTGAATCCCATTATTTATGTTTAATGTTTCACACTGTCCCGTTTATTTTTTAAGAGGAGATATTTTGTTTAAATCAAAATCGTTTTTATTAATTGGTATCCTTATCTATGTTAGTACAAAGATTGCATTTTTATTTAATCCTGTTGTAACTTTTGTTTTTAAATTGTTTTTTCCAATTTTTACATCAAACTTTCTTTTTTATTTACTAAAACCTGTTGTTACATTTTTAATTTTAAAAGAAAAGCACCAAAGATTACGGCCATTCTCATTATTTATCTTGTTTTTATTGAATTGTTTGGTCTTCTAATTGGAACATGAGTACCATCATTATTAAACAAATTAACTATTTTGCAGAAGAACTCCCTTGTTTATTTAAAACAAATGATGAATTCATCAATAAACTAGTGAGATTAAGATGGTTTAAGTGGACAGTTGTAAAGACGATTATCTTGAATATTACTGCATTTATTAAAATGCAGTAAGTAAAAGCGAATAATCGATAAGGGTTTGTCTTAACATAAGAAAAATAAAACTTAATTAGCTTCATCATATACAAGACATTTATTCTAAAAATATTTTAAGAATTTTAGAGTAACCAACCCCCCTTTATACTGAACTGTGCCCCAATTGTTAGACATAAACTAACCAATTGGAGGTTGCTTAAATATAAATTATCTAATTTTTTGGAAGTTTATACTTAAGGGGCTTAGATATATCAAGTTATCACTTCGTGATCAAGTTAACAGAAGTAAATACCCTTGAAATATAAATGCATGATCTTTTTATCAATAGTTGTTTTATATAATTTAATCCTTCTCCCAGATTCACCTCGTTTATAGATCTAGAAGCCTGAAAATTTCTATGCATTTACAATAAATAGGATTCCTCATGATATCGAACTAAAGATTATTTTAAGCCCTCAATAAGTACCCTTGCAGACTCTCGATAGAGTTTTTCCTTTTCTTCATCTAAACTGCCCTGAGCTGTAATCTCCAAACCATAGAATAGTGAACTCACTATTTGAGTAGTTAAATCTAAATTAGAAATTGACCAACTACCATCGTGGTTTCCTTCTTCTAAAATGTTTCTTATCATCTTAGAATACTTGCTATCAATTTCAAGGATTCTTTCAATTACTTCTTTCGATTTAAAAGCACTAGCAAAAAATTCTTCAGCCACATGAATAAGGGGAGAGTTAAAATTCATCTGAAGTGAGAAATCAGTGAGATCATATAGCTTTTCAATAGCATTCTTACAATGACTCTCTCTTTTTTTCCACTGAAGTTCCCATTCAAGATAATCTTGTTCAATAATATATAAATAAAGAAATTCTTTTCCTTTAAAATGATGGTAAAGATTACCCTTACTTATCTTTCCAGCCGTTAGAATCTCTTGTAGAGATGTCTCCGAGTATCCTTTTTTAATAAATAATTCTCGTGCTACCTTTACTATCTTATCTTTTGTTTTTTTACTCGCCTCTGCCTGCCGTGCCATGGTTGCTCTTCACTTCCTATCTAATTGAAGAATGTTATTCGCAGTAAATGCTTTTTATTATATCGTGGTATTCAGCAACTGTATCTTCATAAAATTCTAAAGTTTTTTATATGTAGGTATTACGATTATTTCGAAATAAATAGTTCGTTCCATTCATCTATATCCCTGTAGTTTTAATTTTACTCGGATTGAACCTGTAGGTGAATTTTAGTGATTTGATTGTTGAAGCCACTTACCATTATTTCATTAATTATATAGTCCTCATGCATATTCACCCACCTTTAGTCCCTTATTCTTAATAAATTCAATAATTCTATTATAAGCTACTTCAGCTTCCTCACCTTTTTGATATCCGACAACATACAGACCTTTGGGTCTTATATGAGAATACGCATTTTCTCTTCCACCTTTTATTTTGAGATGAAAATGTCTGTAATTATAGAAGTCCTTTTTTAATATTTGTTCACGTGCAAAAATGGCACCAACTGAATATCCTATATCAACTTTATGTGATTGAGCATAATGGATAAGATCTGAAATAGCTGTAATGTATTTTCGTTCAGGAAAATTTAACACCTTTTCTCCTATCATGAATTCCTTCTCCTCTAAATACTGAAGAGAAATTGAAGAAAAATCAGTTTGCATAGCTTCTTCTGCTAGTCCTACTTTCGTTTGTATAATCGTTTTAAGTTGTTGAAGTTCCTTGATTTTATTTTCAATTTCAATAGATTTTTCTTTAAGAAGATTAATCATAGTTCCTGCTGTTTTTCCATTTAAAAATAACTTTATTTCCTTTAATGGAATACCAACTTCTTTGAATGACACAATAATTTGAAAGAGCTCTAATTGATTATATAAGAATAATACCTATATCCGTTCACTTTTTTAATTTCGGGGTATAGAAGGCCAATCCCGTCATAATGAAAGAGCGTTTGTTTCTTTGCGCGACAGAGGTATGCAAATTCCCCTGTTTTAAAATATCTTTTTTTACCTTCAATCGTGAACACCTCCTTACTATATAGTAACCATATACTTTATGCTGCTTATTGTAACGAAAAAAAGTTTAGCACACAATCAAATAGAGATAAAAATAATTTCACTATTAGATAAAGTGAGAATTCCATCCCACTATTTTTCCGTATTTAATTACCTCTGCAATAGGAATGTTTTATGAACATAGTTTATTTGTCAGCCATGTGCTATGGACAAAAGGGCTAGCTACTCAACATGATCATCCCCATTTACTATGTGTTTTATTCCCTTGCACTCAAGATTAAAATAATGAGGGAGCACTTTATTCTATTCCCCTAAGAGAAGGAAAAATAAAAAAGCTCAGAACGTTTCTGTTCATCTTAGTGATTATTATCATATTGGTAACGCTCGCTTACCTTATGTGGGATCAAATGCCCTACCACTTGGGCAACAGGAAAACCCCCTCTACTTAACCAGTTATTTCAATATTGTATCGCTATTCATCCTTTTTTATATTGTTAATAATAAGTATTTTTATTCGTAACGTTGAGAATTGAGGGATCGACATATATTACTGAATTTCCACCATTCTAATTTGTTCTACTGATTTTTTAACTGTGAATATATTGAATAAGTAAACATATACTCAACTTGGATCGAGGGTTGAAATCATTCAGAATTAACTGTATAATAAACCGGACGGTCTGTATTTTTTCAAAAAGGGGGTGGGGACAGGGAGTCAAGTTATAATAGGCGTAGACATTGCAAGTATCATTGGTCATTTTCTTAAAACAAAGGTCTGTTTAGCAGAGCTATCCGTGATGGGAAAATGCGGAGCAACCTTTTTACTTAATGCTAGTGCAACCAGAATGTTGGAACAGTTAGGGATAAGAGATAGGGTTCTTCAAGATAGTTAGGAAACAAAGGCTATTAAGAGATGAAGTATGAAGGGTTCCCTCATGTCTTCAAGTTATTTTATTGATGAAAACATTCTATGTTTTACGTAGCTAGCTCTTATTTAATGAGCGCTTTAGACAAAGTCTATAATAGAGACATTGAAGTGCATTATGAAAAAAGGTGAGGGAAATTGAACTTAAAGTCTCCATATACTCAGCTTAGTTTAATAAATAAACTTTATAATTAATCATGCACGAAGGTAAATGAAAGACGTGCAATAAGAGTAAGATAGATAAATTTTGAATTTTTTATTCTAGATATACGAGGTGTATAAACATGGAATATAAATTGTCAGAAGACTTTTTTCAAAATCCGTATCCCTATTTAACAGAAAAGAGAGAAAGCTCCCCTATATACATGTTAGAAGAACATAAAGGGCAGAAAACATGGCTTTTAACTAAATATAAAGATATTGACTATATTCTTACTAATCCTAAAAAGTACTCAAGTGACACAAGAAAATTCATGTCTCCAGAAGAAAAAGCATCATTTTTTATTAGTAAAGAAATAGATTTACTATATGGTAATAATATGTTAGAAGTTGACCCTCCTGATCATGGTAGACTCAGAAAGTTAGTTCATAAAGCCTTTACTCCTAAAATAATTAAACAAATGGATTCTAGAATAAAGGAAGTTTCTCTTAAGTTAATAAGAGAAATTAAAAATAAAAAAGAATTTGACTTAATTAACGACTATGCTTTCCCTCTCCCAATTATAGTAATAAGTGAGATTTTAGGGATACCGTATGAGGACCATCAAAAATTCCGAGTTTGGTCAAATACATTAATTAAATTTGATAGTATACTTCCCTACCAGGATACTTCTGTTTACCAAGAAATTCAGATTACAGCAAAAGAATTCACCGATTATCTATCAGAATTATTTGATAAAAGGCGTTCAAACCCCCGAGAAGATTTAATTAGCAAACTTGTAAAAGTAGAGGAGGAAGGAGATTCGCTTTCTGAAAGTGAACTCTTTTCAATGGTTGTTCTTTTAATAGTTGCTGGCCATGAAACAACAGTTAATCTAATAGGTAATGGGTTGCTTACATTATTAAAAAATCCAGAAAAAATAGAAGAACTTAGACATAACCCTGAATTATTAGATGCTGCTGTGGAAGAATTACTAAGGTATGAAAGTCCAGTTTCAATGGATTCTCGTTTTGTAGTAGAAAATCATATTTACAAAGGTTTTCATTTTGAAAAAGGTGATCTACTGTTACTTTCTCTCGGATCAGCAAATCGTGATCCCGATGTCTTTAAAAATCCAGATCAAGTGAATTTTCATAGGGAATCAAACAAACACCTTGCTTTTGGAAAGGGGATTCATTATTGTTTAGGAGCTCCCTTAGCACGCATGGAAGGTAAAACAGCATTAGAGCATTTCATTGAAGAACTTCCAACAATAAGCTTTAAAGAACCTCAGAAAGAAATAGATTGGAGAGAGAATTTAGCGTTTAGAGGGATGAATTCTTTACCCTTAGTAAGAACAAATCCTTAAAAATTCTGGAGACAGATAATCCAAAACAAAATAATACAAGGATACATTTCCTAAGAATTCAAAATAAAAATAGAAAAATGGCATACGAGTTTAAATACTTACATCTACCAGAAATAAGTCAATAAATATATCTAAAAAGTAAAAAAGCGCAAACCTGTTTAATAACAACGAGTTTGGCGCTTTTTTTATATGAACGAATGTAGTTTCCAGATCCCTTAAACACCTTTATATTCCGTACAAAGTGAACACCAACAAAAAAGTTAGAAGATACTTTTAGGACACTCTATAAATACATACACATTTACGAACGTCTTTGATGATAAATAAGAAAGGAGGTTGTCAACTTAACTCTTTTAAAAAATTAACAATATAAACTTTGAAGAGTACAACATTTTATAAATTACTAAAGACGTCTGGCTATGTATAGGTCACCCTGCTGAAGAGAAACCTGGACTAAAACCACGTTTGCCTCAATCAATGGTCATGTTTGGTAATCAGTATCAATCGCTAGATGAAGAAAAGTTAGCAACCTATGATCAACAGATGCGTGAGTATTCCGAGATCGTCCTGTTAAAGCGCCTTTCACAGTGAAAAAAGTAAAGGGATGGATAGATCATATTGAGGACCATCTCGAAAGAAGCAAACTCCCCCACTTGCTGAGTATTTAAATAAACAGGGATTTGCAAAAAATAAATTAGATATTTTTGCAATCCACTCCAAATAAAAGAGAAAGAGTTTTGACGCTCTTCCTCTTTTTTATGCACCAACTCGATCTGCGGCAATTTTGACCACCATTTGAAGCACTATCTTCATCTACAAAGTGAGTAAATGTTACGATGCTACTTAATACCATTATTGTAAATAGAATTCGGCAGATTGTCATTAATAATCTCTCCTTTCTAACTATTATTCTGAAATCTGCCCCTATCTCTCAGAAAAAGAGGTTATTTTTAATGAGCCATCTCCATAACTATTTTGATTTAACTGAGACTAAAAAGTTCTTGCGGTCTCACCGAAAATTTAAATTGCGGTGCCCTATTGCCTTTTTCCGCGAAAGAAAACTTGTTAATATTTACATTACTAGTAGTCATAAGGGAAGGGTGAATATCTTGATATCAATCACATCAGCTGAAGTGGGAATGAAGATTAATGAATGGCATAGGCATATTCAAAAATTCAACGTTACTGATGCTGAAATGTTAAAAGCTGAAATCGAACGTGATATAGAGGTTATGGAAGAAGATCAAGATTTGCTTATTTATTATCAATTAATGGCCTTTCGCCATAAAATTATGTTGGAATACACGCTGCCATCTGATGAAAATCGAATGGAACTTTCAGAATATTTAAAGAAAATTGAAGGGCATAAGAAGAAGCTAGACAATATGCGGGCATATTATTATAACTTCTTCCGCGGGATGTATGAGTTTAGAAACGGTGAATACACGAAGGCCATTACATATTACAAAAAAGCTGAACGTAAAATTCCAACGATCTCCGACAAGATTGAAAAAGCTGAGTTTTATTTTAAGTTATCCGAAGTCTATTATCATATGAAAATGACTCATATCTCAATGCACTACGCTGAACTTTCATACAACATCTATAAAAAACATGAACTTTATTCTGTTCGGCGTATTCAGTGCCATTTTGTCATTGCCGGTAACTACGATGACCTTGAAAAACCATGAAAAAGCTCTCCCCCACCTTCAAGAAGCTTTAAAAGGTGCTGAGCTGCTTAAAAGTAAAAATACTCACATCTATGCCACCGCATTTTTCAATCTCGGTAACTGCTATCACAAAATGGACAACTTAAATAAGGCTGCACGTTACATCGAACAAGCCTTGGTACAATACAGAAAAATAAACTCTGACGTACTTCCACAGGCCTATCATGATCTAGCGTTGATTTATTTTAAACAAGGCAAAAAAGAACAGGCATTAGAGTGTTTCCGCAAAGGAATCAGAAGTGCTGTAGATTTTAAAGACGAACTTTTTATGAACTTATTTGAAGCATTAGACGTTCTTTATATAAGAAATGGCGATACACCTAAACTCCTCAACATTTTTTCTCGTTTAGAGAACGGCAAAGGATACCCTTATCTGGAAGAGCTGGCATTGTTAGGAGGAAACCTTTTCGATTATAATGGAAAAATAGAGGATAGTATCATCTGTTTCAAGAAGATGGTATATGCTCAAAAGCAAATATCGAAAGGGGAATGCATGTATGAAATCTAAATTGTTTATCAGTTTATCCGCCGTTTTAATTGGACTTGCCTTTTTCGGATCTATGTCTAATGGCGAAATGAAGGAAGCATCCCGGAATGTAACTCTAGCACCTACTCATGAATTCCTTGTTTGATTCGATAAACAACATTAGTTCTAATTCCCTTTAGCCGTTTCATAACGGCTTTTTCTTATTTCTAAGAAAGATAAGCTAATTGTTGACCTACATACAATAGTATAAATTTTTCACTATTGTCTCCTCTGCCCGAGCAAATAAAAAACAGCAGAAATTCTATTCCTATGTATAGCAATCGTTAATGCATTTGTCAGTTTGAGGTCCCTCGATGATTATCACCTTCATAAAATGCATCACCCCTTGAGTAATGCTATGTAACAGCTGTTTGTCCAAAATATTTAAATACATGATGTTAAATTGTTTAAAGAATATTAAACTTGATTTAAAAAAACACCAATAGCCTCAAACCATTGGTGTTTTGATAATAATCTACTAAATCTCTTACTAAACTATCATTTTTCCCATCTTAAAGGCTGAACCGCTCTACAATTGCTTCTGCAAACTCTGATGTTGAAGATTTACCACCAAGATCTCCTGTTTTGATTCCAGCCCTAACGGTTTCAAAAAGTGAATTTTCTATTAGTTCTGCAACTTCTTTCAGTTTTTTATCATGGTGTTGAGTATTAAGCCATTCAAACAACATAGCTGTTGAAAGCATCATTCCAATAGGGTTTGCGATGTTTTTCCCTGCAATATCAGGTGCCGAACCGTGAGCAGCCTGTGCCATTGCCTGCTTTGCGTTTGAATTAATTGACGGTGCAAGTCCTAAGCTGCCAACTAACTCGCCTGCTAAATCCGAAAGAATATCCCCAAACATATTTTCCGTCACAATAACATCAAAATCTTTTGCACGACGAACTAAATGCGCGGTCATTGCATCAATATGATAATCATCTACTTCTACTTCCGGGTATTGTTCTGCGACTTCACGACACGTATTCAAAAAGAGACCCGATCCAAGTCTTATTACATTCGCTTTGTGGACGATGGTAACTTTCTTACGGCGCTCCATCGCACTTTGAAATGCTACATGTGCGATACGTGAAATAGCTTTTTTAGTAAAAACCCCTGTTGATACAGCCACCTCCGGCGTAATTTGCCATTCTCCTACACCAATATACATATTTCTGTCAGCATAGAAGCCTTCAGTATTTTCACGGTAAATGACCAAATCTGCTTCCCCTACAACACTTTTCGTTCCAGGTATTGTCTTTGCCGGCCTTATATTTGCATAAAGGTCAAAATGGTGACGAAGTTCTCCGCTTGGGTTACGTTTTTCTTTGTGTTCTTCTGGATAAGCAGCAGAATCATGTGGGCCTAATATCCATCCATGACACTTCTCTAATTCTTTTACGGTTACATCTGGCATTGGATCATTATATTTTTTTATTGCATCCCATCCCATTGGTAAATCAACCAAATCCAAAGACATATCTGCTTTTTGAGTTGCGGCCTTCAGCACCAAAGTTGTCGCTTTTACAATTTCCGGTCCAATTCCATCTCCATGTAAAACTCCAATGCGATATGTTGTCATATAACCATCTCCTTGATACTAATTCGCTTACAAAATATAAAATAAAAAGCTGTAAACAGTTTAGACGGCTCTTTAACCGTCCCACTAACTATGAACCTGATTTAAATTCTTTTGCCAATCGAATAACGTGATCAGCACCTATTCGTGGTCCCGTTAAAACCTTTTGATTTTCTATTTTCTCAACTGCACGAGCCATTGAATATTGAGCTAGAATAATCACTTCGCTGGAGGCGTCTATTTCGTCAATTTTTTCTTGAATGAGTTTATCATGACCTGATTCATTACCTTTCTGAAGCTCATGAAATGCCTTAGGAATGAAATACGTGTTAACCTTTATCTTTTTCTTGTGCATTTTTGCCAGTTCGAACAGCATTTCTTTTGTTGTCGGGGCTGCAGTCTGAACAGTTGCCACAATACTTATATTTGCACTTCTTTTCACTGCTTCCTGAAGCATACTAATATCAGATGGCAGAACAGGAACAGGAAGCAAAGACGCTATTCTGCTTATGTAAGGCGTAAAAGATGAACATGTAAATAGTATAGCGTCCACGTTACTTTCTACTGCTTTTCCAGCTAATTCACAAAGCCGCAAGATCATCCGTGTTGTAATTTTATTTGTTGTATTCAGCTCGTAAATCAATCCTTCATCCATAAAATTGATGAGATCTACGTCTTCTGAATGCATGGAGAAAGCCCGATGGATTGGAGCAACTGAATTCATTGTGGCATGGATTAATCCAATGCGAAGTTTTGTCAATGATGTCCCTCCTTTTGTGTCCCACAGCATTCATTTTTATATAACGCTTACAATTCCTTAAAAAACAGAGTGTACGTTATTGAAATTTATATAAGCCACCCTATTATCTTTACTGTAAGACAAACTATGAAATAGATAAAATATCACTTTATAATGAAATCCGATAGAATTTTTCGATGGTTACTGCATTATTCGTTAGCATACCCTAATAGTTTTTCTAGGTTTGTTTGTCATGGCATCAATATCTTGTTAAGAGACACCATTGTCTTTAAAGTATTGTATATACTCATTAATATAATCCTTCCAAAGAGGGTTTTCAATTTGACCTCTGTCTGACGCAATAATAGTGCTGTTATAGCCTACTGCTTTTGCTGAAGCTAAGTTCGTTTCTAAACAGAATCTATATTTGAAAACCTTTCAACTTGATTAACAAACTCATTTACCATAGATAAATTTAAATTGTCTTTTAGATAGAGCATCCAAGTCCGCCACATTAAAGGGTTGCCTTCTTTATCTTTTAAAACGATTGTGTGCAGTGAGTCACGACCTTCTAAAACTGTACTCGGAACAATTGCGTATCCAATACCTTTCATAACCAATTTTTTTGCAACTTCCATATTATCTGTATGAACTAAGACATTCGAAGGTTTATTAAAATGTTGATTCCACCAATTATCGATCACCATGTTTAATGCTGGATCCGTATTATAAGTAATTCTGTTTAGCCTTTGAATTTGATGAAACTTTATTTCTTCTTTAGAAATAATACACATGGTCTCCTGGCTGATCATTTTCTTTTCGTTGCTCCAATGATGCTCTCCCCTGACAAAACCAATATGTGCATCTTGCTTATAAACTGCTTTAATGACCTCTAAGTTTAATGCAGTTTTGATGGAAAATTGCGCAAATGGATGTATATCAGTAAATTTTTTCACGATATGCGGCAGCTTATATAAAGCAAAAGCTCTGGAGACACTTAAACGAATGGTTCCATGAATATGGTCCCCTATATTCCATAAGTTCTCTTCCATTATTTTCAATTGGCTTAGCATGTCTTTTGCATAGGTAACAAGATATTCTCCTTGCTGAGTAAATTCCACACCTCTTCTACCTCTATTTAAAATTTTAATATTAAATTCTTTTTCAAGTTGCTGAAGGCGGTAAGTTAAAGTTGGCTGTGAAATAAATAAACGTTCTGCTGCCTTTGTAATGTTTTTTTCTTCGTAAACGGTTTGTAAAATGATCCAATCTCTTTTTTCCACTTTCCTTCTCCTCTTTGATTTTTCAATCAAATATTTTAAAGATTCACATTATATTTCATAATCTAAAAGTTATCTGACTATGTCGGAACTTCTTTTCATATTTCAATAGTGTGGGCCCACTTAATTTTTTGCACCAGAACCCTTTTAAATGCGTATTTTTTTGTTCCTTCTTCTTTTTTAATATGAAGTTTTTTATTAATCAATAGGTATACCACAAATAATTCATAGGTAATGACTTGACTTTGAATACCAACAAGTTTGATCTTTTTCTTTTAATTTAAGTAGAGAAAGCGAGTTTCAGGAGACATCAAGAAACTCTCGACCAATTATCCCAATCCCCCGAAATAGGTCAAAAGACACAGATCGAATGATTCATTTCCACCATTTGATCCACATAACAGTTAGTTTCATCTTTCTTCCATGGTAATATTTTGTTATATGATTAAATGAGAGGGTATGATTATGAAAGTCTTTGAAGCTAAAACACTTATGTCTGAAGCTACAGACCGCGCCAAAGAATATAAAGAACTAAGGACGCAAATGGTCAACTTGAGAAAAGCTTTACAAAGCGTTGCTGAACTTGACGACAGCGAATTCTCAGGTAAAGGCGCTAATAACATTAAAGCATTCTATCACGATCATGTTGGTGTAACTGATCAATGGATCGACTACATTGACATGAAGATCGCGTTTTTTAATAGCATTGCCGGGGCTGTCGAGGACAAAGGTCTCTCTGATGCTTATATTGAAGAATCTTTTTTAGAACATGAACTGGCTAACGCCCATAAAAAATCAAAGTCCATCATGTCTGAACAGAAAAAAGCCATGAAAGATATTCTAAACGATATCGACGACATCCTCCCGCTCGACTTGTTTTCAACAGAAACCTTCAAGGATGAGCTTGCAGATGCCAATGATAAACGCAAAAAAACAATTGAAAAACTAGGTGACCTTGACGAAGATTTACTGACAGAATATGCTATGTCAGAACCAAATGAACAATTCATCAAGTCAGACTTCCAAAAGCTCCAAGAAGTAACGGGCAAAGGCAAAAACGCTACACCCATTCACTACAACGCCAAGGCGTACCGTGAGAGTGATATACATAAGAAAAAAGGCGATATTGAGAAGCGAACGGAAGCTTATTTGACGATTAAGAAGAAAGAAGAACAAGAACGGGAAATCAAAGAATTACAGAAAAAGCTCAATACGTTGGTTGATGATCCTGACGAGTATCTAAAAGTTGCTAAAGAGATTGGATACGACAACCTCACCACTGAACAACAGGAGTATGTTAAATCCCTCGAGTTTTGGGATAATCCTCTTCGAGCGACCAAGGATATTTTGAAAGAACAGATTGACGGTGTATATGAAGGTTTATTAGCCGGTATAGATGATACAGAGAAGACGGTTAAAGAATATTTAGCCCCTATAGATGCAGCGGGTAAAAAATATCTAGGTCCAGTATATGAATACTATAAAGGCAAACAAATGGCATATTATGATTTTTCGAAGGAAACTGGTAAAGGACTTTTAGGAATTGCAAAATTCGGGATCGATCTCGGTTTAGATCCAAAAGGAACGATAAAGTCCGTTTTTGAATTCGACTATAAAAAAGCCTGGGATTCTACTTGGGATGAGGTAAAAGAAAGCTGGGACAAAAACTTTGTACACGGAGATATGTATTCACAATCGCACTACACCACATATTTCACTTTGAATGTAGCCAGCCTATTCATATCAGGCGGCGGTGGTGCTGTTACAAAGAGTGGATCCGTCGTTTCAAAGGTCGGGAAAGTCGCAGAGAAGGGAATCAGCAAGTCGGGTAAAAAAGGGGTAAACAGTGCCGGAAATGTTGGTAAATCTGCATCAAAAAAAGTAGTAAAAGACACCAAAGACTTTGGGAAACTTTTAAAAAAAGGTTTAGAGTCAATACCAAATCCTTTTGCTAAAGAACTTCTGTTAGCTAGTGATGTTCCTATAAATGTGCTAAACTTACAAAAATCTGGACAAGATACAATTCAACAAATTAAAAAGTCTTTTGATGTTGATCATGGTTCTAAGGGGAATGCTAATAGTAGTAAGATAACCAGTGAAGCTAAATCCGTATCGAATATGAAAGAATTTTTTAATGATGGATTTGGAAAGACTATAAAAAACAATGTTACAAAAACAAAAAATCAATTCCAAGGCCAATCAATCTATGAAGTTAATAAAAAATTGGATAATCCGTATCTGAAAAAAGGCGATAGATTTTATTTAGATAATTTGCACAAGGATCATTTAGAAGTTTTCGATAAAAGAGGAAATTTAAGAGTAGTGTTGAATTTGGATGGAACATTGAACGAAGTTAAGACTAAGAATGCCATTGGAAGAAAATTAAAATAGGTGGTTAAAATAGATGAAAAATATTGATAAAATCTTTAGTGCTTTAAAAGAATTAAATGAAAAATATAATAGTACATTAATTTCAACAGAAGAACTTTTAGAGGAAGAGGAAAATATTAAAGAACTTCCGCAAATAGATGAAAGAATGAATAAAATTTTAGCTAATTTAAGTCAAATTGAAGATAAAGAAAAACTAACTTCTGAATTACTACAGTTACATTTAGTAATAGGTGATATAGAATGGCAGTTTGACCAAATACATGAGATGGTTAGACAGGTAATCGAAAATATTGAGGATTAATATTATAAAAAAGGCCTCTTGAAAAGAGAGCCTTTTTTATTTCATTAACGCTTCAATTTTCTCTCTAGTCTTAGGTCCATAAATTCCATCAGCAGAAAGGCCATGCATTAACTGGAATCGTCTAACTGCATCTGCTGTTTTCGGACCATAAAAGCCGTCTATGCCGTTATTTTTCGCTCCTTTATCCGGGTAGAAATAAAGAGCCGCTAGAGCTTTCTGAATCTGAGTTACCTTTTCCCCTCTCATCATTGGGCTCTTCACTTTGAAAATACCGGGCGGGAGCTGGTAGGACGATTTTTTACTGTTTGAGCTTGTTGTTTTCTTTTTGGCTGTGCTTGTTTTACTTGTGCTTGTTTTCCCACCTAGCGCCTTCAATTCTTTTTCAATGGCAGCCTTAACCTCGTCCCATCTTCCCTCTGACAAAATACGGTGCGGGCAATACTTACCGTTCCAGTCTTGATGCTTACGGACACGATCAATGCCCCAGCCGCGTTCTTTAAGCAGCTGCGCCACAAACTTAATAGCAAGCTTTTCCGCTGCCTTATATCGCGCCCCTCCTGACTTACTATAACAAATTTCGACACCAATTGACTTACGATTCCCTGTACCGTTTGTTCCATCTCCTGTGTGCCAAGCGTTACGATTTGTTGGAATTCCTTGAATGACTTGTTTATCGTCTACTGCAAAGTGAAAACTCGTTGAGCTAGAGTTATTCTTCATGTAAGAAATCTCATTGGCTGCTGAAGCATCATTCGCAGTGTTGTGAATAGTGATATATTCAGCTTTCATTGGATTAGGACATTTCAATCCATACTTTGATTTAGAGACTAAATTCTTTACAACTTTAATGGCCATATATCCTCTCCCCCTCTGTCTGTGTAATAAAAAAAGCCACTGGCTTAGCCAGCAGCTTTGTCTGCGTTATCCTTACTCTGTTCTTTTTCGTTCTCAATTGTTTGTAATCGATCTGTTATTGTTGAAGGAATTTTAACACCGATCTGTGCTAAGTTTTCAGTTATTGACAAGCCTTCATTAGCAATATAAAAAAGAACGGTACCAAAAGTTAGGACACCGTTTAAATTGAGGACTGTATCAATAACGTTTGCTAAAATGACCGCAAAGAAATTGAGTAGTTTGCGGACATATCCAAACCATGCGCTCCGGCTTCGCAGCTTCTTGAATTTCCATGCCTTAATTACTCCTGTTAAAACGTCAATTATGCTAAGAACTAGAAGTAAATCAAGGTACTTCACCCCTCCAAATAAATATACTCTTGCTAAATCTAATGTTTCAAAATTGATAAACAAACTTGTCTCCTCCATTTCTAATCACCTCCTCCGAGGCAAATAAAAATAGGACAGCCGGATCTTATGAGACGGCCGTCCCTCTAACTGAAAAGTTTCCATTTGTTAAAGCTGTAAGCTCCATAACAATTTCTTTAAAACCGGTAATGTCAAAAGACCAGGCTTCAGATTTTCCTTTTGTGCTAGTGGCAAACGTTCCGTCATCCACTTTCTGCCCTCTAAGGGCTCTTTTTGTTCCCGATAAGGATTTACCCCAGAACTTCAATTCACTTGTCTCAGCCGTCCCATAAACCTCAATGAGTAACGTTTTGAATGATCCAACGGTGAATGGGTTACCCTCACCTATGGTTTCTGTTTTATCGTGAAAGACAATATCCATTGTTTTTGATTGAGTGTCTAATGAGCTAAAGTTCAGGCCTTCAGTCTGAACTTTTAAACGACCATCATCAGTTAAGCCGCTTTTATCTAACTCGACTGACAGCGGAGCAACTGCTGTAATAGGAACAGCTTGTTTAATATTTATATCCTCTTCACCTGCGCCCAATGACTGGTACAGTAAAAATTCAGATTGCTGTAGGTTACCATTTGCGTATCTGAAACGGAAATAGCGTTTAGTTAAATGAATCCATTCAGTCTCGCCTAGCGTATTTGCTTTAACGACCAATGAAGAGACTGTGGTCCATGAATTCATATCGTTACTTTCTTCAATGAATAAGGTGCCTTCACGATCAGAATAAGCATGACCTTTCACTTTTGAAATTAAAACCTGACCTAATCGATCTTGGCCATATTGCGTGTATGCTTCAGTCGCTTTTAAAACTGCGTTCGTTAGCAGCTCCGCATTACCTGAAATAGTAGCCACGGGTACTATAAAATCCTGGTTCCCTTCTCTGTACGGTTTAGCCGCTCCTGGCTTACCCGTTGCATCTGTTGGGAATTGAAAACTATATGATGCCATAGAAAATCCTCCTTGCTATAGTAGATCATTAGTGGTGAGCATGGGTTTACAACGGAACCACCCCCTTTAAGGCAAAATAAAAAAGCCCTAAATGGCTTCTCCTGTGATCTCTTTATACTGCTCAGCTGTAATGAGTTTTTTCTCTACCCCTTTTTGTAAATCCTCAGGCGAGCAATCTTTATAATGAATTGCCTGTTTCACCATTTCAAAAGAAGCCCAGTTATAATGCAAAGCCAGCACCCAATAATTCATGAATCTTTCCCTCCTTGTAGAGTAAGCAGTTGCAACTTTATTTTTGAGAGCTCGCTTCCCAAAGTTTGGTTTAATTCTTCAAGCTGTTTACGAGCTAGCTTCTCCTGAGATAACTCTTTCGCGAGTAGATCCACTTGAACTGGTGGTTCATATGCAGATGTATTCTGAAGCTCTTCCCACCAAGATTTTAACTCTGCTTCAGTTGGTATAGGTGCCCTAATACTCCACTCCGCTATATATGAGGGAGTTCCATCACCATTATTCTGGACAATAAAATCCTTTGTGGGATCAGCTGTTGGGTATTTAAAAAGGATAGCTTCGCCTATATTCATCGTTACCTCCTAAAATCTTGGATAATTTCTCCCGCCTAATTCCTGTATGTCAATAAAGTTAAACGATCCATCCTTATCGTCCACGCCCCTTTGATCATTTCCTACGTAATTACAATAACACCAGATTTCTAAGTAATCACCTTTGTTCATTGGGACAGTTGCATTACCATTTAAACCAAGGTACATTTCATTATCTCTATTTTCATAGTACCCTCGAATATGATGTAGAGTTTTGTATTTTTTTCCATTTAAATAAACTTTTAAATGAAGGTTAATATAAGAAGGAGAGTTTATCACATAAATTCCTGAACCAACTAAATACATCCCATCATTCGGTGCAATAAACCGGTTATTTTTAATGTCAAAAGCATTGTGACTGTCCTTGATTATTCTATTGAAGGCTATTTTAGTATGGTCAACTTTTTTTAAGTATTGAATACCTGTAGTTCCCACATTTGCATGGGCAAAACCCGATATTTTCTCCCATTTTGTCCAGCCTGAACCACTCCACCAGTGTCTAATCCAAACTCCTGTACTGTTGTAGTAAGTCCCAGACTCATTTCCTGTCCCATAAAAGTATTGCGTAAATCGGTAATTATTATATTTTTCATTTTTGACAATGCCATAACCCAAAGGATAGCCCGTATTATTGCCCTGACCAATGTCCATTAATGTCAGTCCTAACGGATATTCTTCCCCTCCTGTTCTTGCATCTTGAATAGCATTGTCTCCAGAAATTAATGTTAGATTGTTATTTTTGTAGTTGGTATCCACGTAATGTTTTGCATCCGATAAAGCCTTATCAGCTTTTTCCTGGGCTCCGACAGTTGTTTCTTTCGCATTCCAATTCTCCCGCTCTACTGGTGTTATGTGCCGTTGTAAATCATTATGATGCTCTTCAAATTCTTTTTTTGAAGCTTGCTGTACATTATCTACGTTCCCTAGCCCAATTTGCGCCTTTGTTGTATTGTGAGGGTTGTTCATGTCATTTTTATGTACAGCTAAATCTTTATGCGAATCTTGAATACCTTTCTCCCAACGGTTCACATCATCTTCATTAATCGGATCGTCCGGCAGCCAGTCTGTTTTTGCTTCATATGCCATTTATTACACCACCTCAAAAGTAAATCTAAAGTCCAGCGTTCTATTGTTACTTACATCTAAATCTGTAGTTCTTTCCGTAATCACGTTGTTCTGTTCATCAAGGACCTGAACACTTTCAATGTGTTTGATATCTTCTTCCCGATGGGTAAGCACTGTAACAACTGCGCCCTGAATGGTTATTTCCACAATCTTTGTTTCATTCCCATTCAGCAGCACTTTCGATATTCTACTTTTCAAATCTGCAGCTGTACGCTCTCTATAAACTTGCGTAATCATGGTAAAACCACCTCGTTATTATTGAGCGTGACGGAATAACCCACCATCAGCTCACTTACCTTTCGATATCGTCTGTTATTCAAAATGACAGTATCTTTTATCTGGAGCGGCTCATTTAAAGCAGCTCGCAAAGTATACGCCAAGTGAGCCGGTTTCATGTTCTCCAGTGTCTCTATGAGCTCGCTCATATGCTGCATATCATCTATATCAATATCAACATTAAAACGGTACTGTCCTTGAAGTAGCCTGACCTGAGCAGACGGATTTTTCAGGAACCGATTTAATGCCTGTTCAATAGCCTTATATGTTGCCGGCGGTATATTGGACATTTTAGAGATTATGCGCAATCGGCGGATCTCATCGGTGTCACCTGATTCCCGCGGTACGTTCAAAATCTTTTCCCATCGTTCAAGCCCCCAGGTTGCTGTAGTAACAAACAGCTGATCTGTCAGATCAAAGATGCTGTTATTTTGCTTCTCAAATTCCGGAGCTTCCGCTTTAAGAAGTTCAGCCATTTCCTTTAACTTGATAAGGAACGGCGGCAGGTAAGCAGCCATTTCATCGAGTTTGCTCAATGATGTTCACCTGCCCCAATTTAGGGATTTCGACGTCACTCAGAACCAAATTTTCGGCTACGCCATTGATTTTAATATCTGCGTAATCACTTACTGAAGGTGAATTGTAGACGATATTATTAATCTGCGATAAACGGATGACGTTATCTTCAAAAGCAATCTTTTTAAAAAGATTTAAAACACCTGATTCGATTTCTTGCTTTACCTGATCGATAGAGTTATTGATCTCGGGAAGTACCTCGGCTGAAATCTCAACCTCTTTCCATACCGCACTCTCCACTGTGACAAAGGCACCTATTGGCGCTTGTCCCTCACCTTGTCCGGGTTCAGGATCAATATAGTTTTTCACCTTTGATATTAAAATATCGGAAGCAGGTTCCAAGTTAGCATTGGTCACGACAATTTTGACTGTGCCGTCCCCGTTCCAAAGCGGAAAGACCTTTACCTTTCCTACTCCGTCTACTTCTTCAGCCCATTGTTTATAGTGAGCTTTATTGGCACTGACAGCTTCCCGACGCACGCGGGTAAAATATCTAGCTCTTAAACTGTCATCATCCTCTTCTTCTCTTCCAGGGATTAAAATCTCTTTCACAATCGCTTTTTGGAGTCCTGGTACGGTGTCTAATGACAATAGATTCTGGCCGGAAATATTTGCGTTCCCCGCTTCTCCGGCTGTTTCACATTCCAACGTCCCGTCAACTGTGTATTGAAAATAAAGATTATCAACATAAAAGCGAGAGCCTACAGGAATGGTCACACCTTCAGTAAACTCCGCTGCCCGGACTGCTTTTGTGGCAGCCGTTCGCTCGATGCCGGCTTCAGTAGCACGACGATCTAAGAATTCTCCTTGTGCTGTGTCCGAGAAGACAAGTTCCAGCACCGTATCGAGCCAAATGTAAGACTTGGCCAATTCTGCGGCTGCAGGAGCTAAGGCATTATAAATCACGCTGCCTTCCCTTGTATCAATGTCCGCTGAAATGCTGTTCAACATACGATCCATAATCACTTCAAAGGTTTGATCTTCAAACATCTTCGCCAAGCACCTCCTCGATCTCCAATGTTCCTTCGTCAGTTTCGACTGTAAAGGAGACACGGAACGATTCGCCTTGTTTATCTATTTCAAAATCTGTAACAGCAGAAATTCGGTCGTCATAGATCAGTGCTTCCTCTATCAGCCGAGGGATCTCCATTTTCTTATATGCGTCTGTTGTTTCGTTATCTGCCAGCACGTCTTGAAGCTCATTTCCAATGTCATGACTGTAAACAGAATAGGCATATCGCTCAGTATGGAGAGACAGATATACAAACTGCTTAATCGCTTCAAGGCCTGTGATAATTTCATTTGTGATACAGCCATTTTCAAAATCTATTTTGTAGGTTTGCGAGGTCTCTATGACCTCGCTGTCATCCTCTATATCCTCAAACTCGATTTCCGGAGACAAAGCCATTCCAAACACCTCCTATATTTTGTCGAGAATAAAAAATGATTGCCCGCCTTTTAAGGAGACAATCATCACACGCTCACCTGTATTCAATGCTTCTTCTTCACCGGCCCGCAGCCGCTTTGGAACAATAATCAAATCGGCAGGTATTATTAATTTGTCACTTTCATTAAGCTTTATTTCAATAGGTGAAACGGAAACCACTTCAGCCGGCATAATATCCACTGGTGACTCAGAATCAACTGCACCGACAGCCAAATGTTTGATTGCTTCACTTAATCTCATGAGGAAACACCATCAGGGATAGAATTTTTCTCAACCACATCAATGGTCATCGTGTGTGTCGATCCTTTAAATTCGTGTTTATCTGTATCAATCCAGTATGTTTTCTTAACCCCGACTTCCGGAATTGAAATATAGACGGGCAAACCGCTCTGAAGATCTGGAATCCCAATTGCTTGAATACTTTTGAGTTCTTTTTTGACGCCTTTCTTCTGTGCCTGTTTAACTTTCGCACGCTGCTGAAGCTGTGCTTGGTTAATGTTATCTGATATTGTTTCAACATACTGAAGCACGCCGTATTTGCTGATACCCGTGTTGTCACTTACGGTAGCCGTATAAGTTTTATTGTCTTTCTGACGCCGCAGCTTTACTCTTGTGGCTGTGTCATTAATGGAAGTGCTGTATTGATAACCAGTAATGTTCACACCCGATTCTAGCACCCATACTTCTGACGGATCAGGCCAAGCGCGAAGGCCGAGCTTCCCCTTCGCCGAATATAATTGATAATTCCTTCCGGTTTGGCTCTTCGTTTGTTTCAAGGCTTTCAGAATCATGTCATAAAGGCTCGTATCATCTTTAAACACTAATGATTTAATGGTGTAACCTGTATTTGCAATGGATGTCGTTGGAATTTGAAAATCTCTTGCCAGGCGCTTAATAATCTCGTCTGCACGATTATTGGAGAACACATAAACATCTTTGTTCTTAACCAGATATTGCAGCATGTCATAAGCCGTAAAGGTCAGCCCATGTTCTTCCGGATTGCGAGAAAACACAATACCTCGAAACAGCTCTTTCCCTTTCCACTTAAACAGAACCGTATCCCCTTCTGATACGCTGTAATATGAATGGGTTCCTTGTTTCGTTATGATCTTTGCTGTGATCGATCGAGGTGCCTGATACCTTTGTCCCTCAAGAGAAACACTTTCAGTTACCAGCTCAAGCCACTCCGTTTCTTTAATGACGAAAAGTTCTATCATGTCATCACCTGCTTACTGCGGTATCTTTAATTTTTGACCAGGAAAGATCCAGTGCCCTGGCTGCCTGATATTCCGTTTGCTTCGTTTGATCATAGCCTTTTTATTGACGTTCCAGATCTTGCGCCATTTTGTGCTGTCTCCATAAAATTTGCCGGCAAGGTCCCACAGTGTATCGCCTTTCTTAACGGTGTACGTTTTAGGAGCTGATTTAGATGGCCGTTTCTTCTTCGTCTTTTTCTTCTGCTTGATCTTCCGCGGCGAAGCAGTTTTGTATTCCTTCAGCTTTATTTCATAATCACGATCACCTATATCTTTTTGGCCCTCGCTATAAGAAAAAACCTCGATACTGCAAGTTAAATTAATTTTCGTTCCAGTAATTAAGAATTGAACCGGCTTTTTAGATTTCACCCATTTCTCGATCTTTGCAATAGCATTTTCAGGAGAAGGAAATCCTTTATACTCAGCAAGCGGACTGTGTTTCTTTGGAAAAAAAGAAGAGAACGAAATTTCTTTCGCTCCCGGTTTATCAATAAAAGTGATCTCCCCAAAACTAGCCACTTTTACTGATTCATTTTGAATTGTGTTTGAAATATCAATTTGTTCAGGAAGGACAGGAAGCCGCAGCTTGTCCTTCCCTTGCGAAATCCAGAATTCATATATGGATTTAGTCAAAAGCAACGACTCCCTTCGTTCCAATGTTGATATCCTGTTCAAGCTCATCGACAAGGGCCTGCTTAATCTTAGCTACAAGGCTGTTCATGTCTTTGTCATTGTGAAAATGCTGATCGCCATTAAATTGAATAATAACCTCTTTACCTCCTGATGCTGTAACAGTTGTTTGCTGACTACCTGTTGTAGCTGCTGTTACCTGACCGGAAGATAATTCAGTTTGACCTTTTTGAGATGGGTCTGTGACTTCCATTCCGAGTGCCTTAGCTGCTTGGGCTAATAAATAACGTCCACGGATGCCTCGCTCCTCCGGAATGATCCATTCCCTTTTGTTTCCTTCACCGACACGTGCAATCTGCTCTTTGGTAATAAGTCCGCCGTTAGCGTAGCCAACATATGGACCTCCGTGTCTCATGCTTCTAATGCCTGGTACATTATTAATTGATCCATATCTGCTTTTGATATAGCCAATCGCAGCAGCAGCGTTGTGAATCGGGTTAAGAATGTTATTCATGCCCGGCAATTTGTGTGCGTTGAAGGTACTTGGGATTGTTTGCATGAGTCCCTGAGATGGATGCCCTGCTTTCGCATTACTATCCCATAAGTTAATTGCCTTTGGATTACCGCCTGACTCATGCTGAGCAATTGTCATCAGCCCTGGGAGCCAGCTCATTGGTGTCTTTGTTGCCATGATAGCTGCCATAAGCCATTGCTTCACATTTCCGCTAACTGCTCCCATTCCGGAATAAGCAGCAGCCAGTGAACCTGCTTGTTTTTCAGCAAACTTTTTCACATCCACAGAATCCAGACCTTTTACAATACCAATAGAGGCAAAACGACCGAGACTCATCATGACACGGGAAGGTGAATGAATATCCAGCTCTTCACGAAATGCCTTCTCAACTTTTTTCGCCAGTTCCTTGGCAGTCTCATGGACTTCACTTGCCTTAGAAGTCATGCCTGAAACAAAATTACCGATCATACCGCTTCCCCATCCGTTTGATGATTCTTTAGAGCGGATAAACGGTTTGTTAATATGAGTGCTGACATATTGATCAGTACCAGTTTGAGTACTATTTTGTCCTGAAGCAAAACCTTTGACCGTTCCACTTCCCCATGAAGAGGATTTATTTACGGTGTTCTGGAATGGTGTTTTAACCTTCTTCTGCAAGAAGCCATCTGTACCAGTTAAAGTACTGTTCTGACCTTTAGCATAGCCATTAACCACTTGCTTTCCATAATTCGGAGAATAAGAGATTAAATTGTTCATTGGCTGGCCAACGTTTTTCTGTTTCCAAGCGTCAATAGAAACAACATGATCTCCAATTCCTTGATTAAAGCCTTTAGTGAACTGTTGACCAAATGAAGTCGCTTGTTCATCCAGACTGGATGTGTCAATGATAGGAGATACAGAAGCAGTCACCGCCGCTCTACTGATTAGCGGGGAAGTTGCTGGTTCACCTCCTGCAGATGAAGCAGACGCTATATCATCAACCACACTCATCCCTAATTTCGAAGCAGCTTGAGAAAGGAGCATTTTGCCGCGACCTTTATTATTCTCAACAGGGATAACGAATTCTTTACCAGCTTCACCAATCCAAGATATTGTTGGCTTCGTAATGTAACCACCAGTAGCATGTTTCTTTGGCTTTTCTTTTCCCGAACCAAATAAATAATTTACGCCACTCTTCACATATCCCCACGCTTTACCAGCAGTTTTTTTCGCACTTGAAGCTACTTTACCACCAACTTCTTTTACTCCGCCTAAAATACTGCTTCCCAATTCCTTTACACTCTGCCACTTTTCAGACCACCACTTCTTACTAAAAAGGGTTTCTGAAATGGAACTCTTAACACTTTTCCATATTGATTTAGCATTGTCCCATTTATTTTTTGACCAGCTCTTTACACTTTCCCATTTTCCTGACCACCATTTCTCGCTAAATAAAGTGGATTTCAGCTTTCCTTTAACAGATTGCCAAACAGAAGACGCGCTGTCCCACTTACTTTGAGCCCAACTTTTTACGCCTTCCCACTTTCCTGACCACCACTTCTCACTAAATAAAGTGGATTTTATTTTTCCCTTTACTGACTCCCAAACAGATGATGCACTATTCCATTTGTCCTGTGCCCAGCTTTTAACACCAGACCACTTTTCAGACCACCATTCACTATTAAATAAAGTAGACTTCACCTTTTCTTTTACATGAGACCATGTATCACTTAACCCATTGAGAGAAGTCTTCGCATTACTCTTAATGCCGGACCATTTTTCAGACCACCATTTTTGATCAAATAATGTACTGTTTAGTTTCTTCTTTATTTCTGAACCATCAAACGCTTTACCTAAACTTGAACCACCCATGGTGCCTGCTATACCACCAACTATTCCCCCAATGGCTGTTCCCACTCCAGGAACTACGCTGCCAATAGCTGCTCCTGTAGCCGCTCCAGCAAGACCACCGCCAGCTGATCCAATTTTTTCACCAACATTGTCTTTATTCATACCAATTAAATCTGTTGCCGCTAACGCTGTTCCTAAAAGAGGGACTCCCTTTGCAAACTTGCCAACACTTTTCAGAGGACTTAAGACTTTCCCGAACTTCGATGCTCGGCCTGCAGCTCTACCAGGTGAGTATAACTCCGATCTCGTTGTGGTTATTGCTGGTCTTGATCCTCTGGTTGGATTAGTACCTACAGTTCTACTGGAACGCCTTCTCTCTAATCGTCCAGATGACACAGTAATTGATCTGTCAGAAGGGTTCATTCGGTTTGGATTACCACGTCGACCTAAAACTCTTTTCCCTCGTCTTTTACGAATGCGATCATTTTTACCTCCATCGCTACAACAGCAACATGTTAAGCTGCCGCTTAGAGGTAAACTCGTTGGACCTGTGGCAGTTTTGGATGTTCTTGTGCTGGCATTACGATTACTGTTTCTGTTCCTCCTTTCACTTTGCGTATTAGTGGCAGCTTTAGGAGTACGTTTTGGAATTAATTTTCGGATTACGCCTGCTGCATCACTTCCGACAGTACCTATACCTTTTAACAATGGACGTAGTATTTTCAAATAACCAATCAACCCAATTAAAGAAGGGATCACAACCTTAATCGCTGTTTTCAAATCATCCCAATGGTTAACGCTCCACTCAATGGCTACGTTTAACTTATCACCTATCTCCTCACCAAGATCGGCAATATCTTTTTTGATCTCTTTAAGTTTTTCCTGACCTTCCTTACTGTTAATGAACGAGCTGATTTTATCAAAGGCTGGCCCTAATCCAGTTAGCAGAGAGGTTCCCATATCCTTAGATATGCTTTCAAAATCTCTCATGGCATCATTAACCGGTGTCATCGGGTTATTATCCCGAAGTTTCGTAAAGCTTCGTTCCAATTCACCGCTTGTTTTGGCACTTGTACCAATTCCCTCAGCCATATCTAAAATAGGCTGCTTAAGGTCTTCATATTGTGTACCGATAAGCTCAGTCGCAATGGCAGCCCGCTTTGTTTTGTCTTTCACTTTAGAAAGGGCTTTTGCCACCCTAAATAAACTTTCCTCTCCACTTATTGAACCATCTTTGAAGCCCTTGAACATTTTCTTAGTTTCCTTGACCCCGAACAGCGTTTTAAATGCGTCCACTTGGCTATCAGACATTTCGGTTCGGCGGATGTTAAACTCACGCATACTATCGGCTAGGTTATCGAAGTTTCTGGCGCCACCCTTTGTTCCTTTTATCATGGCGTTTGCAATTTGGCCGCCTGTGAGCTTCAAGTCTTTAAAGGTGGAACTGTATTCATTCATCGTGTCCAATAAATCGTCAGCTTGGTCACCGGCATTCCGATATACATAAGCAATTAAGTCTCCGCTTTGTTTCCCAGACAATTTCAAGTTGTTATACATTGAACTAAAAGCACGATCTACCTCTGCCTGATCAGCATTCATAAGCTGGGCAATCTTACTTGACGACTCAGTCAATTCAGCAAGAGTTTTTTTAGACGCCCCTGTCTGTTGCGATAAGTTTCTCAAAGATAAACTGACTTCTTCCCGAGAACTGCCCACTTTATTGTTGAAATAGATCTGATCCGTCATTCTTGCAACATCTTTCTTATTAACGTTTGAAGTTGCTGACACATAGGCATCCTGAGACATTGTACTTTTACCAGAACCCATAATTGAACCTGCAGAAAAACCACCTGCAACTGCCAGAGTAATGGTAGCATTCTTCAAGCTGTCTATTTTCGCTTCAATAGCATCCAGAGCAGCTGAAGCTCTGTCCTTAATAGAGACGGTTGGCTCAGCATGTTCGCTGTCTACATCGGACACATGACGACGGATCTCATCTAATTGGTTTGAAGCATGATCACGAACTGAAACAGTTGGCTCAGCGTGCGAGCGACTTAAATCAGAAAGACCTCCACGGATTAAGCGGAAACGCGGTGTAGCTTGATCATTTACGGAAACCGTCACCTCATGCCTGCCCTCGGTAAGATCCTCAGCTTGCTGACGTATAGAATGTAAGCCATTCGAAGCACGATCATCTAAATCCACTTCAAGCGATCGAGCCCGTCCGGTCAAACGGTTGGCCGATCGGTCAATCCGCCGCATAACTCTCTCAGTCCGGTCTTCAGCCTCAAAAATAAGAGGGCCATTAGCGGCCCTCTTAAGTCTTTCAGCATTGCCTTGTATCATTCGAAGCTTGCGGGAAATCTTATCATGTAATTCAAACGTGGCTGTTAGTTTAGCCATAGTTAATTACCTCCCTTCTTCGCTTCTTTTTCTAACAGCTCAAGCTTATAACCGATTAACCCATATAAGAGCGCCTTGAATTCTTTCGGAGCCTCATATAGTTCTCTTAATTCTGACGGGGCGTATTTGAGCTCATGCATCGCGTAATAAAGATATACAGCCTCTTTGTCCCCGTCCTTTACTAGTTTTTTGCCGCTTCTTCAAGGTCTTCGAGATCATCATCAAAACCGTTGATTTCAATTGCTTTGTTTAGCCAGTTCGCATACTCACCGCCGACTGAAAGAACACGTTTTGCAACTTCCACTGGATCTTCTGTTTTGTAAGCCTCACGTAGTTCCTTAGCTTTAAAGTTCGGGTAAACAGTCGTTTCAACCGCAATACGAGCATAAAAACGTTGGTTGTCCAACTCCTTTACGCGACCGCGGCCTTTTACATTTTTGTAAGTCGTATTCTCTTTCTCCAGCTCGTCAATGCGTTCAGTCGTGATTGCTTTGAAAATGAATGGAACAATATTGCCTTCTTTGTCTACAAAACGTTTAGAAATCGGCACTTTTACTTCTTCAACTTCGTTTGTTTGTCCTGGCATAAAGAATGAAAGATCGTATGTTTTTTCGCTCATTTTATTAGCTCCTTCTATTTTCGATTTAAAGTTTTTGACAATAAAAAAAGCACATTCTCCTGAGCAAATAAATTGAAAGAAAAGATCAATTTATTTAGGGGATGTGCTTACCATAATATTCATGTATAATATTCTTGAAGCTACCTTTTCCTAACTACAATATTAGGAAGGTGGTAGATAATGAGTTCATGTAAACACCTCCAGAGGGGAGGTGAAAACAATGATCACTGATCACTTTCTGCGAGTTTTAGCACCGATAGCATTAAAATATCTTGCAGATAGATATTTAAGAAAGAAAGACACAAACGTATCAAAAGACATTACCGTGTCTAAAGTATGTTTGTGTCAACAAAAGGGACGAAGGAGTCAACCGTATAAAAGAATTAAACGTAGATATAAACGGAAGATTCGTCCGTATAGTAACCGGTAGCTTCATCATTCTTTGAAAAAGCTAGAGTGCCCCACACTCTGGCTTTTTCATATTATATGCAAAAATCTAAGCTGTTAATCGTGGCCGCGGCCCTTTTGACGTTAGTAATATTATAGTTTACCGTTGTAAATATATATTCAGTATACATTGGTCCTGTTTGCAATGCAAACAGAAAACTGATAAAAAAAGTAACAAAATAAAAAAAGTAAAATTACAAAATAAAATAAAAGGCGCATAAAAGCTATATGCCTTTAGATATTAATTAAAAAGTTGATTTCAACTTCTCAGAAACATCAAAATCCTCAAAGGTAAACGGCACTTCTTCTTCCAATGCTTCAGAATCAACATCAAGTCCAGCGATTTTCGCAGAGTCAAAGTTCACATCATACAAGGTGACTCGTTCAGTGCCGCGGCCTGAAGAGGCGTCATCCAGAACAGCTTGTAAGGTGAAGTAAGGATCACTTCCCTTTTTCACATAGTCCATCATAATAAGAACAAATTGAGAAGTCACTTTATAAAAAGTGGCTGTCCCTGTTCCGTTTGCTCCAGTCGTTTTATGCCCTGTCATCCGACGCCCCATGATATTTACCTCGGATTTATTTTTCTCCACATTGGCTTCAAAAGTTTTGATATGAGCCATTTCTTCTCCATCAAGAAACAGCCTACCCTCTTTACCGGAAATGGTGTTTTGAGCTTTTAATGCCATTCCTATTTCACCTCAACATTAAAGTAGAATTTTTCAGCTGCATCCACCGGTTGAACTGCAAGATCAATCAGGAAGCCGTCACGATCATTATTCAGAGCAATTGTAATGTCATTCTCTGAATCAAAATCAGTAATGCCCCCGTTATCTTGAAGAACACTCAAGTATTGAGTAATTAGCGTTTTTACAAACTGCAGTCCGTCATTTGTAGCGGGAACATCACTGCCACTCGCTTTTCGAGACTTGATCAATGCTTTCAGTTGAGTTGTCAGATCGTTATTGATTGCATCAAGTACACGGACAATTTTGTTTTTCTGGAACATCTTATTTTTCTCTGCTGTTAAGCTTGTGAGTGAATTAATGTCCTTTTCAACCGATACTGATTTATCACGAGAATCATAAGTAAACAAGAATTCCCCATTTGACAATCGTTCAACGATTTCGTCGTTGTCAATTCGGTTAAGGACATCTACAGCTCCCTCGTATTCTACAAATGTAAGTGATTGATTAAATGTAGCCCCAGCACTTGCACCTGCAACCCAAGCAGTAGCTTTTTCAGGAGTGATTTCCGTTCCATCTTCAAGTAGGACACCACCAGTTACATTGATAATACCCTCATGGTCTCCCTTATAATTTGATAGAACACCTTGAACCTTTTGCCCTTGGTTGTCTCTCAGCCGTTTGATAAACGCAACAAACGTTGCTTTTAATTGCTCGTTATCCTCTACAGGTAAAGCGATTGTGTCAAAGTATTCCGTTTCAGCCGCTTCCAAGAAAGCTGTATAATCAGCATTGGTCGGTGTTTTGTCTGTTCCACCTGACAAGCGGATTCCGGAAGTTGCCGGAAGAGCACCGCTGACGTCTTCAGGGGCCGTACCAGTTAACGGAATAGTGACTGTTAAATCCCCTTTCCCTGTAAACGTGACATAGTTATTTTGTTTAAGCTCTTCAGCTTTAGAAACTGTTTGTTTATCAACTTCTGACTGATCAAGGTAGGTAGTGACATCCACTTTTGAAGAGTCAATAACGTTTTCTGTAATGCTGATAATGATGTCATTTCCTTTAGTACCGCCATAAAGAGCAGTAGCCTTTACACCTTCGCTAATGTCTGCTGAAGCACGAAGACCTTCCGTCAGACGATAAAGCAAGACTGTACTTGCCTTTTTCATTGCTTCACGTAAAAGCAACAGCGAAGGATCATCAATGTTCAACCCCACTTTTTTATTCAGGTCCTCGATTGAAGAAATAGAAATGAATTTCTTAACCTCACCCCAGCTGGACGCTATCGGCAGCGCAACTGTTCCACGTTCTCCGGCAGAAACACGGTTCTCCGCGGTCGTTTTGAAGTTAAAGTAAATACCGGCACGCTCTTTTTCCTTGCCGGGTGTGAATGTTCCGCCGTTCATCTATTTGACCTCCTTTTGAAGAAACTGATTAATTAACTTCTTCGCTTCCGATTTTGTAATACTCGTTTTATGAACATGAAAAAGAGCACCGTCAAACACCTCGGGTTTTACCCCAAAGAGCTCTCGACTGTGCTCTCGCAAATCCTTAATATAAAAAGCATTTTCTGCTTTCTCTTTTTTAGTGGCCATCATTTCACCCCACTTTTAAATTTAAAACCATCCATTGAACGCTGTTCTTCCCGCTCATACCAATAGCGGCTCGTCCAGTTTAAGACAATGGTCGCGTAATCATCTGATACCCGCGTTTCTATTCGAGATAGGCGAATAAAATCCCCCGTATCCTCGCCAGATTCTTGTATAAGCGGAATCATGCTCCTTTTGCTTCTAAGTGTATCTGCAATCCTTTCTGCTTCGTTATGAGCCTTCTGTGCGTTTTCGTGAAAGAGTTTTACGTTTAAAATATAGGCTTTCTGAAACGTGGATACTGTATCCACCCCATCGACCGTGGAAGCCGGTGGAAAGTAAAGGGACGGAACAGCAAAGTCCTGCGGTATTTCTTCTTCATACACTTGAACAGGATACAGTTTGTATAGATAGCCCATAATTGAACCTAATTCTTGATTCATGGCAACACCGCCTTAAAATTCTTCATCAATCCATTGCTGCAGCTTCCGCTCAAGGCTTCTCTCAAACATCAACTGAAATATAGCCATGGCGTTATCCCAAAAGCCAGAACCGTCGACCCATTGGAACTTCAGTAGCATACCGAAATTTCTTTCGGCAGGGTCATATTCGAAACGGTCGCCTTTCCAACGCCCCGGGACCCACCGTCTATCCTGATTTTTAGACGGATCGATAGTAAAGTGCCCGTCATTGACGTATGAGGCGTATTCCAGATTTGTTCCAACATCCAACTTTAAGCTGCCTTTTGTCATTGAAAAGATATTATCCTGGTCACCTCGTTGAAAAGAGTTAAGCAAGCGGCGTGTGTCCACCGTCTTCGTCCTGATAATTTCATCTTGGATAATGTCTAGGAACTCAAAACCCATAGCTTCAAGCCACTCTTCGTATTTCCCTTTCAATCCTCCACGAGAAGCATGGTTTAATGACTGAATGAACTGATCAAGACCTTTGATCTTCACAAATATTCAACCTCCCGCACTGCTGTAACCTCCCAATGGTGGTTCCTGATTTTGCTGGGCTTCTGTAATTTATAAGCAGTACCATCCCAAACCACCCTGTCATTTACTCGAATATCAGCAGTAGCAGGGAAATGCACAAGGAATGATTGATAAATAGCTACATTCGGTTCCTGTTGGATAATGGACTGACTCTTTTCTGTAAAATAACACGGCTGATTTTCTATGTCCGGCTCATCAGGGTACGAAAAAACCGGTTGAACATCTTCAACCGGCACCCCGAATTTTTGCTTTCTATTTTCTTTTTTCTCCTGCAGATGGTAAATGTCACATCTGTGAGTCAGTAAAGATCGATAACTCATATTGATCTCATCCGCACTTTCGCTTCAACCCCTTCTAAATCAGGGTCAGCCGGTTTTACATAATCTTTTATTAATGCATACACATCAGGTTTTTGAAGAGAACTGCCATCCCCTAGAGTATAAGAATAATCACCAATTTTTTCAGTTGTATATCCTTTAATAATTGACTCGTCGCCATTTATAAGAGCATAAAACTGAGACAACTTTAATAGGGCCAGTCGAACCGTTTCAGGCAAAGGAATATACTCTGCATCTGAAAAATCATGTCCAACTTTAAGAATGATATCGGCAGTTGCCTCAAGTATATCCTGTTTTAACAACTCGTCAGGTCTGGTCTTTACAGACTCAAAAACTGAATAATTCTTTAATTCATCGGGAGTGATTAACAGCATAGGTCACTCCCCTTTGTTATCTAATTGCTTAAGGATGTAGGCAATTCTTTCATCTGCGTTTTTGAAGTCAGACGGATTGCCACCAAGATTAGAAATAATGGATTCATGCTCTGCTTTATTCATACCTTTCAATTCCGATTCAGTATAATTTATCGGATCATCTTTTTGATTCTTAAGATCTTTATCCAGCACAAAATATGGATTTTCATTTAAATACTCATAGAGCTTTTTCGATACTGTTTGACTGACACCTGCTCGAAAGGTTATTCCCATAACATTGTACGTTTTGCCTTTAATAAGCTTTGCAGTATACACGCCAGACCACCTACTCCTTCACTTTCACGATCTTGGCTACGGCGTCCTCTTCTTCAAAAACACTATCCAATTTCGCTGTCAGAACAATGATAAACATACGGCGACGAATGTCCTTATCTACTTCAATTCGAATGTTACGAGAGAATCCGAGAATAATATTCTTCGGATGAGTTAGGATGATATCAGAAACATCGGCTGCAGTATCTCCCTCTCCAATCGTATAAGGCTGTAAATTTGCAATACCTTTGATCGGAACACCAAAAGCAGATGAAAGGCCACCTTGAACAGCTGCATCCCCTAAATTTGTTTGACGGTCAGCTACACGATCTTTCCATTCAACCTCAATACCAGGCGATGTATAGAAACGGAACTCCTGTGGAATTCGCAAATATTTTGGAGGTACAGCTTTGTATCCTCGCTTGAACGTTTGGCGTGTCAGTTCCTCACCTGCAGCATCGACAATATGAGATGTAGCTTGTTTACGGATACCGTCAAGCTGAGCTAAGTATGAATCTGACGAACTGGTATCTCCGTTTACTAGCAACTCTTCAATATCAACCGCAGCACGCTCAGCTATCATTTGCATGATTGTATTTTGAAGTCCATCTTTTTCGATGTTGTTTTCAAGTGTGTCATAAGTGATGTTAACTTCAGCAATTACTTCTTTTGTGCTTAAGTTAACTGTACTAGTTGATGGAACTGACTTTTGATCCTTAGTTAGCGCCACTCCCTCTTGGGCTGCTCTTAAAATACGCTGACCAAAGCCGATCTTCTCGATTTTCTGTGTGTCATGATCCATTTGAATAACTCGCGCATCTCTTAAAATAGTTGGCGTATCTTGAACCATTCGAATAAAAGTTGAAGCTTGAGTAGGATTCATAATCCCACCGCTCTCTAAAGTAGAAAGCGTCATTTCTGCTTTATTAATAACCTCTTGATTTCTCATTCGTATCCTCCTTATACATTAAAACAACCCTGACCAGATTGATTTTTGAACTTGTTCAGAACCTGATTCTTCAGTTTGCTTAGATGTTCCGCGACTTTTTTCGATTGCTTCAATACGATCAGCGAGCGGTTGAACAGCATCAGTAATAGCTTTTTTCAACTTCTCAGCTTCTTTTTCAGCCGCTTCTTCTGTTTTTTCTTTATCTTTCTTTTTAGGATCTTCTTCTTTTTCTAGATCTGCCAGCCGCTTCTCAATTGGCTCTAAAGCGGCTTGAATGGATTTCGTTACTTCCTCCGAAGTCATTTCTTTTTCCTCCTCTTCTGTCTCAACCTGACTCAGCAAGTTACCGAGAGCAGTATGAGCATTTTTAATTTCTTGTAGGTTTGAAGCAGAAAACTTTCTGCCCGCCTTTTCAACTGGCTCTTCATATGATTGCTGTTGTTTTCCAACAAAAAAGTTTTTGAGCAAATTAAAAAGCCCTTTCTCATCTGTTTTCTCTTGAGAACTGGGCTTTTCTTCTTGTTTTTCAATTGTCTCAGCGGTACCAGCCATTGAATAACCTGTAATTTCACCTTTTTTTATTTGTTCCCAAACTTCATCAGAAGCTTTGGTAACGAGGACCCATGAACCTTTTTTGATGGTTTCCCCATTCATGTCAAAGTCAGCAGGTGCAACATAGGATTCTACCACTGCCCCGACACCGCCCTGAAAGTCATGCTGCTTATCAATTTCACGGGCATCTTTCAAGAATCCATGAGCGGCCTTTTCGATTTCTGCAGCTGTCATGAAATCCCCGTGGGCGTCCACTGTATCTGGTTCATATACGATTCCATAAACAAGTTTTTGCTCGTCCGCTTCTTTCGCAAGAACCTTTACTTCCTTGTAAAAGTCTGGCTGTTTTTCTGATTTCATAAAAAAGAACTGCTTTTGATTAGCAGCCTTGTCTACGTATGAAACATGCGTGATTTTTGCGTTTACCAATTCTCTTGGCATGTTGTTCACCTCCTTTCAAAATAAAAAGACCTTCATGTTAGAAGGTCTTTCGTGTCATCCTTTTGTTACTTCATTCCAACAACCTTTACACAATAGTTCACCATCTATTGCCTTAAAAGGTAGGTCACAGTGTTGGCAAAAGCTATAACCCTTTCCTTTCATTGCTGCACGCTGTCTGTACTCATTTGCTTCTTGCTCTGCTAATTCTTTTTTCGCTTGGCCCACATTATCCATCTCCCTCTCATATAATAGATGTTCTATAACCCTATTATATCCAGTTCGCTATCCCACCATAACAAAACTATTTTAATTTTTCTAAGGCTTCTCTTCTAATCTTTTCTTTTTCCTCGGCTGACAAATCTAAGATCTCGTTATCTACCACAGGCGATAGAACACAATGGCAATGAACCCGCTCGCCTGGTGATAGTTTAGGATCCCTTGGAAACATGCAGGTCTCACTGCTACCTGGTATCTGAAATTCTTCATCCACTCCAATGACTGTGCCGTCAAGATCGATGTGATTTTTACGCGGGTTGTTCTTCTTCCCGCCGCTGTGCCGCCATTTCTTTTTCTTTACTACCGGCGATTGTGCATAAGATTCATGCTGTGCGGCAGAGGAAGCGGCAAGCACTTCAGTGATGGCCGTTGTCCGGGCACGGTCCCTATCAAACTGCGGCATGTCTTTGAGCGTCAGCTCAATGTCCTGAATGGAAGAGCCGTTTTCAATAGCATCTGTCAGTACGTTTTCCACCGCTTCATGTGTGTTTAACTTCATGATCTCAGCCAGCTTCTTTGACCAACCCTTAATCCAATTAATCGTACGATTGGATAAGACTTTAAAAGGCACTTCTGGATCTATAGAGTCCATGATCACTTCGGCCAGTTCTTCAATGGTTTGTTGCAGGAATCCCTCAGTCAGTTCCTGAAATTCTTCCTCGAAGTCATCCTCCGCAAAAAGGTTCTTAGTAAAAAACATCAAAAGGGCTTCTAACGTCTCTTTCGAATCTTTGCTTACAAAACCTTTAAGACCATCTAAAAACTCCTTACGCTGGCACCTGAGTAATCTAGCGATGCCTTTTTCATATTCCTCCACATACTTGGGTATATTAGATTTGCCAGGAAAGTCAGGTACCATCTCCCCCAATTGCTTATACTGATTTTCCTCGGCTTTTTGAATAAATGCGTTCAGACTGTCCAATAGCTTATCCGTTTTGTTCATCTCTTCAAATCCTCCAGAACATCCCGCATATCTTTTAATAACCCGATCATATCAGGAGTACCGTTCTTAGATTTAAACAGCGCAGCCAAAGGATCGGAAGCGGACGACTCGTTAGTTTTATCAAGCGGCCTGTTGTATTCTTCTTCTGGCCATTCTTCAAGTGTCTTACCGAGTACCCTTCCAGCCAAATCACGTAGGTCATTCGGAGAAACTGCACCTGCTGTTATAAACGGTGTTAGAACCTTAGCAATTTCTAAAGGATCTCTAAAGTCTGGCCCTTTCAACATAAGACGAACCTTATGAATTTCAAGGTCATTTAGAAATAAAGCATTTAGTTTACCTGTGATTAATTTTCTTTCTGGCTGAAAGACTTGTTCCTCAGTAATCTTCCTTGCTGTATCTGCAGTCGCTCTGTTGTAATCTTGAGCTTCACCTGTATAAAGTGGAGGCAAACGAAAAGCCGATCTAATTTTGTCTCGGCTCTTTTGGTCATATTCAAGAAACAAGGCATCTTCTTGAAGGATCTCAGCAAGTGATTTAATATCGACTTTCACGGGAGCAATCTCTTCATCACCATGAATGTTTTTCCCCTTCGCTATGCCTTCCGCTTCAAGTAAAAGAAACTTATGTGCGTTCTCCACTCCTTCAAGCCCATTCATGTAATCCTGCAATTGTGTGTATGAATCCTCTGACAACATTCCGTTTTCAATTGTAATGGCAGCGGGAATATGTCTTCCTTGTTTGAAATACATGAAGTTCAGCTCTTCTGCTTTACGAGCTCCATACAGATTAACAATATGGCCAATCCATCGTGGTTTTCCATAAGTACCGCTTCCTATTTTGAAATGCACCACTTCATTAGCTCGTTTCTCGAATGGAGTCTGCTCATCATATTGGCCTGTCTCCAGATTTAAAGTACGAGGATCACCATACTCCTTAAAGTAAACCATACGGCCGTCAATCATCTGAACATACTTACGAAATCGTTTTTCTCTTTTGATTGATTTCATTTGTCCTTGTTCGAAGTATGTAAAATCAACTTCGATTGGTTCAGACAGTTTGCAAACTCGTACATTTTGAACATCCATGTATTCAATGCCGGCTGGCTTATTTTCACCGTTTCGGATAACCTCAATAAATCCATTACCGGTCTTTTCTCGGTCTTCAATAACAAAGCCGAGTAAAGTCTCAGCTGACTCATCAAAGTGAAGATATTTAACGAACTCTTCAAGCTTTGTCCATTCACTTTCAGCTTCTGTTTTTTCATTGTTTGTCACATCTGGCGAATTTACATCAAACGAATACTCAAAATCAAATCCAAAGCCCACAATATTTGTCCTGTAGGCATCAACACATTGCTGTAAGATTGTTGAATACTCAGCAATCATTTTTAATTCCTTTAGGTTATACGGAGGAGGCAAAATATTGCTGTCATAGCTGTCAGCAAATTCATCTTCATAAATTTGTTTCGTTGATTCAGTAGGTGGAGAAGCTTTGATTACTTGCGCTTTAACAGATTGTTTTGACATGCTTTACCTCCTTCCTGGTCTTAATCTTTGCGGTCTCTCTTTAGATTCTTCTTTCAAATCAGTTACCTCATAATCATCGAGAGCGTACCAGATAGCTGATAGTGTATGCGGGTCTATAGTAAACTCGTCTTCTATGATGTTCCCCAGCTTATCAGTAGCATAAGTGAGCGGCTTAAGCTCATAAATCGTGTTCTCGCAACGATCAGAGCAAATGATCTTCCTGAATCGTTTGACCTTCTTTGTGTATTGGAGGCGTGAACCCTGATACTTACGGGCACCCACCATATTGAAACCGTGTTGCTGAAAATATCGGATTGTCTTAGGCTCCGCAGAATCCGCTTTGATTAATTCCTTAGTCTCTGCAAATTCCTTGAGTTCTTCGGCCGTCTTATCGTCCGTTAGTCCATTTTTGTAATACTCCCAGTAGATATAGAGATATTTCTTTTCATGATCCACAGCAACCCTAACAACAGCGTTATACGACTCCACAAAACCAAAGTCCATGCCAACTCGTCTAAGCGGGCGGTTAATATCTGTGATAGCCTTCAAAACCTCTTCATGAGGCCATTCTTCAAACTGCGGTAGTACCCGAATTCCATTCACGCCAAAATGACCTTTCCGAGCAATTCGGTAAAGGTCAGGGTCATATTCCTTCAATTCTTCAAGTTGCTGGACATAGCTTTCTGGCAGAAAAAGATTATCATCTGCCGTTGAGTGATGATAATAGGTGTCGTTGCTAACAATTATCCGCTTTTCATAAAGTTCCTTATCATCCAGTACAAAACGCTTTTCCCTATCATCCTTGAAGAAATGCTTAAAAGTCCAATTGTCCTCTCCGACTGGATTTGTCGAAAGTATCATGTGAAGCGGCAATGACGGATGACGAAGGCGTCCTAACAGCTCCTTGAATCCCTCATACTTCACTTCAGAACACTCTTCAATCCAAATGAGAGAAATATTATTGATTGATTTCAGTTTAGCTGGCTTATCCATACCTTTAAAGATGATGCGGCTGCCATTTGAAAATCGAATCTGCATAGGAGAAGATACACACCTAATGATATGATCTAATTTCAGATCACTTACAATTTCATCAAAAAGAGAAAATGTTGAGTCCCTATGTGTGTCGTATACCTCTCTGATAACGAGTGCAGTACGCTTTTCTTTGAGCAATTTCAGAACAATCTTCAAAGCAACATGATAGCTTTTGGATGATCCATAACCACCAACGAGAAACTGAAACTTTTGATTCCAGTCAAAAAGAAATTCTTTAAAATGAGGATTTACTTGTTTAATCACTGTCATCACCTTTGTTCACAATGGTGATCTCAAAAGGTTTATCTTCTTCTGTAAGTTCTTCAATCTCTAATTTTTTCTTATTTATATTTAAACGCATATCCTCCAATTTAAGGCGTCGTTCATCTTCCGAATGGGCTAATTCGTCAAACTGCTTTATAAGGTTTCTGAGTTCTGCCATGGCCCGAGATTGAGCGTTCAAGAACGTGGCATGACGTTCCCAAGAAAATTGGAATTCGTATTCTTCCTCTTCGACTTCGTTTGTCTCAGATAGAACAGACTTTTTCTTTTTCAGTTCTTTAATCATTTCCTGCTTATCAGAAACGAACATGATTTTTTGTGCTCTTATAATTGCAGCATATTGGATCTGTATCTGATCCCATATCATATCTACAGGCGAACGTTCTTGAATCCCTTCCATGATGGATAGCGTTTCTTCTGGCAGGAACTTTGAGAAGAATCCATGAGTCACAGCGTTTTGATTTCTTAGTGGAGCAGCACCGCCTTTATTCCCTATTGCATTTTTATTACCAAGCGGTGCCCTTCCTCCCTTGTTCCCTTTTGCATTTTTGTTACCTTTCGGAGCGCCTGGACGAAAAGGAGCGCTCCCTTTCGATATAGGAGCGCTCTCATTAATTTTTTCTTCCCATTTATCGTTTGCTTTCCATTTGCGGACAGTGCTGCTTGTTACGTTTAATTGCTCAGCAATGTCTTTTAACTTCTTGCTCCCGCCACTCTCTTCCCACAAATGAAAAGCTTTGTCTCTGCGTGGATCTCGTGGTCTTGGCATTACATCTCACCCACCTCCGGATGTCATGTTTGAGTTTGTGTTTGTTTTACTCTTCTTCCTTTACTTTCTGATTCGTTTCATTTTCATTGCTAAGTTTATTAGGATCCGATGACAATTTTGTATCATTAATTATTGTACCAGCCACAGGGTTATGTAATCCCCTCACCATTGTCGCAATTGAACTAGGAACTTGATTTTGGTATCGACTCACCATCGATGCTATGGAGCTAGGAACTTGATTTTGATATCGGCTCACCATCGATGCTATGGAGCTAGGAACTTGATTTTGATATCGACTCACCATCGATGCTATGGAACTTGGCGTTGGGCTTATGTAAGGTGCACATTTATTCATTGAACCTGAGCTAGACACTGAAACTGTTTTATCTTCAATTTTATCTAAGCTTTCAATTAAAGAGTCTTTCTCCTTCTGCTCAACATCCATTTCTTGTATTTTTTTGCGCAATTGAAAAATTTCATTTTTCGATTTTTCGTTTTCTTCACTCAATTTATTGAGCTGTTCAACAGTCTCTATAATCGAGTTAACCATTTCATCCGCACTACCTGCCAGCCTATTTAACACCATCAATTGGTTATTTAAAATCTCATCATCTAAATTGTAAGGATAACGGAGCCAGTGATCTATTTCACTCCAACCTTCTTCAAATATGGTCCTAACCTGAATTTCTGCAATATACCTTTCTTTGGTTAGGTTAGTTTCAATCAAATAATGCCATGATCGATAACCAGCAGGGTGTTCTTTCAAAACAAAATTCTGAATATCTTCTAGTTCTTCTGTAGCTATGTCTTCTTTACTAAAATCTCCTTTTCTATAATAGATCGTAACTGGTTCATGTAGATCCCAATTTTTCTTTATAAATGGATCAATTAAATAAGCATCTCCTTTAGACAGATGCAAAACTCTTAGCCCAATAAGATCTGTGATTTTCTCTTTATAATCATTTATATTAAAAGAGAACTCTTTATTTTTACTTTTTCTAATTAATTTTTCAATTAGATGTTCAGGATCTTTTATTCTCATCCTTACAGAATGAACATTTGGGTGAGTTCTCAGAATTCCAGCTATTGTTTCCCCTGTACTTTTGAGTAAATTGAAACTTCCGAGATAATCATCATATATTTCTTTTAAGGTACTCCAATCAAGTCCTGTATCCTCAAATTCTTCCTCTTTAATTCTATACTTTTTGAGAAACTTTTCTCTATTGTCAATTAAATTAACCATTATTCTCTCCCTTACAGCTTTTTAATAATATTATGCATCAAAGTCCTTAATTAGGGAATAATGGTTTAAATTTCATGAAGTTCTATATCAAGCTCTATGAGCTTTTTACTGATCTTCTTTACAGATAAAGTGGGGTCAATGTATCGAATTGATCTGTGATTTTTCAGGGCATCATATTCCAGATCGCTCGGCTGAAGATCAATACGAGGATTGTTTGTAGCGGAGTTAATCTTTTCTTCTGGTAAAGTTCTAATATCCATGATTTATCTCCTCCAATAAAAAAACACCTTATTTAGTAAGGTGTCTGGAGCTTTTTTATACTCTTCTTCTAAAATATTTTTTGTCTGGCATTTCATCTAAACACTCTTGTAATAATCTTTTGTAACGACTTATTTTCCTTAATCTATTTGATTCGGCATAGGATAGAACAATCCATGCTACCAAGGCAAGTATATAAAATAGAAATATTATTACAGGGGCTGTATAAGACTTCAATCCTGTCTCCGCTAGGTTACTCACAAAAAATTTCGTAAGACTTCCTATAGCAAAAGATACAATTGCAAAAAGAGCTGTAACTAAATAACTTAAAGCTTTTCTAATTTCGAACTGATCTTCAAGCCTCCCTAGAAGCATTTGTATTTGTCTTTTATCAAGTTTATTTTTTAATTCTTCTTTGAATTTACTTTGTTCAGATAAAGTTTTATTATGTAAGTCACTTTTAATTTGTTCCAAATAATCTAGGACGCTTTTAATTTCACCAAATTCAATTATTTCGTTTGCTTCGTTCATAAAATCACCACCTCCAAAACTAATAACAGTGAAAACAAATTGCATTGGAGTTTTTTCATAAATCCCCTTCCTCAAAACACTCCTATAGCATGCTATTTATTTTCTGCTTTTTATATAATCCTCTTTACTGATTCCTAAAAGCTCCGCAGAATGCTCATCAGCCGACTGTTCTAAATGATGTATTTGGTACTTAACGAATTCTTCTTCAGTAAACACCTTTTTATCGATGAGAATATCAATTAGAGCTTCTAAAGTGCATTGACGGTTTACCGATCCGCCTGCCAACTGTTCTAACAAATGTTGTTGATTAACATTAATTGTTCTTGTCATGCTTTCACCTCCTACCTTAATATCGGCAAGATATTTTGACAAAGAACATTTTGCAGAATTTGTCGAACAAAAAAGCATCCCTTAGGATAGGATGCTCAATTTTATTTAATCCAATCTCTTAATTCTTTAACTGTTTTATACGTTTTAGCCCAAGCATTATTTTGTTCGAGATACTCCATACCATCAAAAGTAACTTTTGCATGATTTAGCAATGTCATCTTTACTGGGTTCCCCATTCCACCTCTGATGACAGTTGCATTTTCAATTAAATTTTTTCCTTTCATCATTTCTAGAACTTCACCGAAAAATTGAAGTTCTACATCATAATCAGTATATTTTGGCTCATTGCCTTGATCAATTTCTTTTAAAATACTATAAACTAATTTCCTGCGATCCATTTCCTCACCTCCCACCTTATTATCGGTTAAGGCGGTTGACAAAGGAACCATTTGCAAAATTTGTCGAATGATTTATTATCCCGTGAGACTATATTTTTGAGGTGGCTCAATAATAATTCTGCCGCACCGACCTGCCTCCCATTTTACACTACAAATTTTTTCAGATTCAACAAACGCTCGAAGTGACAATCTTGGCATAATTGGCTAATCAACTCGTCTTTCATTTTGCGTACAGTTTCCCGTGAGATACCTAAGTGAAGAGCAATAGCACGGTAGCTCATCCCCTCCATCATGCAATCATAAATAACTTTGTGCTGCTCACCTTTGATCTTTTCGGCACCTACCTCCACCGCATATACTCGTTCTTCATAATACTTAAGGCGTTTGAAAAGACGTTCCTCTCGCATATCCATTTGACGAAGCTCTGCCTGACTCTTCCCAGGACTTCCTTTTGGCATAGTAGCTTCTAATCCATATTGAGCAACACCCCAATTCTTCATGGGAATTACTGAACCATAGAGTACCCTTTGCAATCGACGAACCTCTTTCACCATCCAGTGATAGCTATTGATTAGATTTTCAATTTCTTTTCGATTCATGAAAGTATCCTCCTTTTCAAAATAAAAAACGGACACCAAACATACAGCTTAAATGCTGTAAGTTCAGTGTCCGCAGGCTTTCCGTCTTAGACTAACCCTTATAAAATTATTTTTCAAATATAAAATCAATTCAATTTTTATTACGTTTAGATACATTTAATTCTCTTACTTTCACATCCAATATTTCATTAAATTCTTTTAGTAAATATTTGTAAATTTCCATCTTGTTTCTTTCATTATTGTCTAATTCTATAAGAAATGCAGAATAGAAAACCTCTTCACTTATAGAATACTCATTTACTAGTGTCCATTCTAACAAATAATCTCTATTCAAGAGTATTGAACTTTGTATATTCAATATATCAATCGGATTAAATGACTTGATTGTAAATACATAAATCTTATTTTGACTTTGTTCCTTTAACATCGTATTAACAAAATTTCTTTTTTCTTTTTTCTGCTTTTTTAGATTAAATTCTTCATTTAGCTCTCTTACTTCAGAAGCAGCAATATCATTGACGATATCTTTATTCCTTTCGATGAATCCGATAGAGCTAAACATGTAAAATTGTTTTTTAGTATTAAAATAAAACTCATTAAGTAACTCTATACGAGGACCTATAACCTTCCCCTTTAATTTATACCACCAATCTACTTTCTGCTCATCAGTTAAAAAAATTACATTGACTTGCTCTTCTTTTGCATAGTCCATAATTTGTTTCCATAATATAAAATCTCCATATTTATCTTGTAAAATAATTTCGTTAAAAAACTTACGACCATTCTTATTTTCAAAGTCCTCATACCCTGGTGGTATGTTGTTCTTAAAACGTGTTTCCGCTTGCTTTTCAAGTTCTTGAATTTTGTCTTTATCGTAATGTTGACCAACCTTGCCCTCAAAAAGTTCAGTGATATTTTCCTTTATAAAATCTTTTTCTAACAGATCTGGCTCATGTTTAATTTTTTCTTCAAGTTCTTTAACTTGTTTCTCACTTACTTTTCTCAAATTGTTAATAAATAATTCTATATCTTCCTTATGTCTTTTCTTAAAATCTTTTAGTTCCTCGTTCAAACTATCTCTAATAATATCCGGAATTTTATTGAAGGATTCACAAACCTTTTTATATGAATCTTTTTGTTCAATTATCACATTTTTTCTATTGTATTGATATTCAAGAGCTACTTGATGAGGTAACCAAAGTTGATCTTTATATTTTTTTAACAATGTTAATATTTGATCTGTTGTAGCTCTAGAATATCTATACAAATTTAGAAGAACATTAGTATCTAACACAATGATTGAATTTTCCCAAATCTTATCATCATCTTTTTCTAAATAAAATTCTCTAAAAGAATCTCTCATTTTGTCGCCCCAATTTTCAAATATATTTTGTAGTCATATAAGGATAATTGTACTTGATATGGAATTAAAGTCAAATTTTTCATTTGGCGTATTTTTAATATTACAGACTCAATTAAATTTTATATCCTATCTCATGATCAACCCGCGCAAAGCTCCCCTTTACAGTTTGAATAACAGTTTTACCGTGCTCAGGAGCATCTAAGACATGGGCAGTACCTTGATTCCCATCTAAAACAATGATCTGAACTTTTCCTGGGTCAATTTTCTGCTGAATAGTGAAGTCTTTTTTGATGTTTATTTCTCTTGGATTGTACACTCAAAGCGCCCCCTGTGTTATGATAGAAGTACCAGTTCATATCAAGAACACTGAGGCTAAGCGCTTCGGTGTTTTTTATTTTTAGGCAGAAACCTCTTTTATCTTGATCTCCACCCTCGGCTCTTCGCTATAAAACTTGCTAACTTTTAGGTCCACTACCTGGCTATCATCTTTGTAAATAAGATGATTCAAAGCATCTTTCACGCCTTTTACATAATTATCAACGTCGGGCTTTGTAATCGGTCGCAGAAGACCCTTTTCAGCTTTTTCTTTCTTCTTTTTTGAGTTTGAAACTGATTTTGGCATTGGTCTGTACACTTTGACATCCATTGAGACAGGACCAGTAATAACTGTTTTTGGCCGATGCTGAGACGCAACTAATGCCACATACTGCTTAAAGTACTTTGATTTCGCTGGATCTCGCATATGCACCTTCCCATTTCGTATTGATCCACGCGGCCGCCCTTGTGCGACTGGCTCACCATAAACAGTGAACTTAATGCAATCCAACTGCTCTTACCTCCCGTCAAGCTGTTCCCATAGCTGAATTTCTTTTTCTATTCTCGATACCGAGTGTAAAATTGCCAGCAGAGACACGACTGCTTTAAGCACTCAGCATCCGCTCCATTTGCTTTATTTTTTCCTCAAGTAAACGGATAGTTGGCGTAAGATCTTTACCTTCTGTAGGACTTAGAGGTCCGAATATATAAAGTCCATCAGCTGCTTTTATATCAGTTTTCTTTTTCATTCCCAATCACCTAACCTATGATTTAATTGCATTCGATCGCCTCTAATAATCACTATGTAATCACGGCACATCTGGTGAATTCGTGAACCAAGAGCCTCGTCTATATCCAAAATCTCATCGATTGTTAACTCCGAAGAAATCAGCAAAGGTTTGTGATTTAAATACCGATAGTTCAAGACTGACTGGATTTGTTCAACCTGCCAATCGGTTGCCCTTGGCTGCCCGTTTATTGGTTTGAATAAGTCATCAATGAATAGAACTTGGACCTTTCTCATGGCATCGAGTTTTGCTTCTAAATTGTCAAAGTCAGCTTTCAAATCACCCATGCCCTCTACATAAGGGAAATACATGCAGTGTACTGATTTTTTCTTGATCAGATTATTCATTATCGCCGTGAGCAAATGAGTTTTACCGCTACCTGGCTGTCCAAGTAATGCGATACTGTTTTGCCGTTCTCCTTTGATTTTTTGAAAATCTTTATAGTATTCCACTGCACATTCATAAGCATCTTTGATCATGTCTGGCTTACCGTCTGTAATGAAGTTACCAAAGAGAAGCTTTTCAAATTCTTCTGTAATGCCACTAGCTGCCATGAGTCTGGCAATTTTCTTTCGTCTCACACATTCACACTGTTTTGAATAAGTATCTTTCCATTCACTAGCTTTGTCCGGCGTGCAAATCTTACCTAACAGAAAATCATCTTCCGTTACCATATCGTCTGGAACCATAAGGTCTAACTGATCATCCAAATGCCAAGGAGTGTCCTTATGTACCCGATAAACGACAATTCCACGATCCTTACAATAAGGACAATCAAATTCAGCCTTTTCTCCGGATACGGCCTGTTTTGTTCCCGAAAAGCGGGCTGACTTTTCCCGAAGTTCCTGCATGATCGTTTGAAATGCGGTGTCTATACTGACTGCTTTGTTTATAGCCATATTGTTTCTCCTTTCTCTTTTGAGTGAATGGATTTGATAAGATGGCTTGAACATATGACAAACTTGCTGAATTCCCCTTTAGCTGAAACGCTGTCTTGATAGCCTCCATCACTTTTTCTTCACCATAATCGTCGACCATGTAGCTGATCCGCTGTGCCTCCATCGGGCCGACTGACCGAGCAACTTTGTTTTCATATAGCTCAAAGGCATTTTTCATTTTGTCATCGACCTCCTGATGTTCAATCTCAGCTGGTTCCAAAGCTTTTTTCTTCATGTAATTTCCTAGTTGTATGTAGTCTGCATAATGAAGTATGGTGACGATGAACCCTCTTTTTTGTGGAAGACGGTGCAATTTGATATATCCCTGTTTCTCCATTCGGTCTAGTGAGTATTTGATCTGTGCAGCTGACCAGTTAAAATCTTTTGCAAGTTCCACAACTTTGATAATGGTCTGCCCAAGTTCTAGCTCTTGATTTGTCCTGTATTCAGCTCTTTTGAACAAGTGGTCATAAATTTTTTCATCCCTAAACTCTTTGAATGGTAGTCGGGGTATGACCACATACCCCATTGCTTTTATGTCCAAGTCACTCACCTACTTCCTTTCACAGAATGCAGTTATGTCACGGATGCCGACCTCAATCGAACGGAAGTTCATCTTCTTTTATATCTACAGGCTTGCCGTCAAAAGGATCAGCTTCCTGCGAGGTTGTTTTTTCTGTTTCTTCTTTATCTGAAGGCTCGGAATCGATAATTTCTGAACTGTCTGCTTCATTGGTAATGTCAATCCGTTCCCTTGTTTCATCTTCTTCAATAACGGCTTTTTGCATTTCCACAGAGAGAATCCCCCACTTACTCAAAACTGCTTTTAATACAGTCTTAAGAGCCATCGCATCCCAATCATTTTTCCATCCAAAATCAGATTTACTGAATTTCTTTTTGTGCTTCTCTACTTGTGCCTTTGTCCAGTACACTGTTTTTCGGAAGCCATTTATCAACTCAAAATAAGCTGCATAACCAATCACTGCATCTGATTCTCGTTTTTCAAAATCGATTTCAATTTCCTCAGTCAGCGGATTCCACTTCTGCAATTCGCCTTCATGGATCGGTATGCAATTGATGGACTTATATTGGCCTGTTCGCAAGGCAAGCTGGATATATCCTTTGTATCCTAGCTGGAATTGAGCCTTTCCTCCATAAGGAACTATCCAGGCATACCCTAAGTTTTTATCTATAGGCAGATCGAGTGTAGCTGCCACCATCGCAGATGAAATGACGCTCATAGGATCTGTTTTCTGTAGCATCTGCTCACTGTTATAAAGGCTCAGTATAGAAGCAGTAAACTGTGTAGCCCTCTTCCCTAACACTTCCTCAAATCGCTTAATAACGGATGGTGAGGAAAGCAAGCCTTTCATGGTTGCTCCTTGTTGCTGAACAGGAGCGCTTTTTTGTTTTTTTTGGATGTTGTTTTTAATTGATTGATTAGTAGCCATAATCAGCTAACCTCCTTGATTCCAAAACGTCTGAAATGAGTTTCCTTTTTGACCTTCTCGTAAATATCCGGAAACTGCTCTTTCAGTTTTTTCGTATCAACTCGATTTGAGACAACTGGCTTCCAACAAGCTTGATAGTTTCCGATAAACCCATACTCTGCCTCCTTCATTTCATGTTTGATTTGGTTCTCTAATTCTTTTGCCTGGCTTTGTAGCTCTGAGATCTGCTCTTTAAGTTGCAAATATTGTTGAATACGTTCTCGATTAGCCGCAGTTAAGTCAATAGCTTTGTTATTTTCCGTTTCGACATATCGTTTTTTGAGGTATGCCTCCGCAGCACTTGAACCATCTAAAGCAGGAGCTTGACCGCCTAAGACCTTGTCATTCCAGAACTCAATCTCTGCTTCAAAGATCATGTCAATTAACTCGTCGTCTCTCTCAATCTCTTTCCAGACAAATTTGTTTCCGCCGATCAACACAGCAAAGTAAGCTTTCTGATATTCAGGTCCAAGCACACCCAGATAATGCTGGACCTGAACGATATAGCTCTCGGGGATTTCTTCGTCTTCCCATTCCTTTAAGTTGTAGGCGGATGTAGTTTTACACTCAAGGATCGCTTTTTCACCAACAATCATTCGATCAACATTAGCCAAAATGAAACCATATTCCGGATGTCTGAGTATTGCTTTTTTACGTCTAACCTTCTTGCCACTACGTATTTCAAATTCTTTTGCAACAATGTCTTCAAGCAATGATCCAAAGTAAGCAGCTTCACTTTGCGATTCACTAACAGGGACCTGTCCTGTTTTGTCTAACCATAATTCAAAAGGTGTCTTCCACTTGTTTAACCCCAAGATAACAGATGCATCTGAGCCACCAATTCCTTTTCTCCTTTCAATAAGCCATTCATCACGGCTCATTTCAGAAGTCTTAGCAAGAACCTTTGGTTTCAACAAAAATCTCCCTTTCTTAACTCCTGCTTAATTTCTTCTTAATTACAAGCTAGATTATTGTATTTTGTTTGTAACTTGTTATAATGAGGGCACAATACTTGTTGTGTAACACCCCGAAAAGCTCACTCTGCCCAGTGGGCTTTTCTATTGTGCATTTTTAAACTCAAAACCAAGTTGCTCCCTTAGATATCTTTCCAAGTTCTCTTTCAGAATGATTTCGCCGCAATCAATTACATAATCATCAACTGGTGTTACTTCATCACCGTAAAAGTCTATTTGCACATCCGTTTCAGTCAGCTTATCGTGCCAGTTGTTTATGACCATTGGGTTTTCGACCATTCATATTCTCCTCTCTGAATTTGTCTGCACGTCTATCCCATAACAGATGGAATTCACTATTGTTACGAATCATCGCACACCATTTACGAACTTCCAGAACAGTTGCCGGTTTATGAACAAAATGAACCATCATCCTATACACCTGCTCACTACAGTTAAGTTGATACCTTGCTGTTGCATTTTCAATGCCGTTTCATAAAGACGTCCTTTGTTTGCAAGCCGGCTAATATCCTCAGTAAGAACCTTGATGCTTCCAGCAAGACTAATCGCTTCTTCATAATCACCATCACGTAATGCCTCTGACAGCATGATTGATAGCTCTTCTGCTGATTCGATTTTTCTTTTTGCGATAGGAACATCTGACTTCAAGAAATGATTAGTATTCATACTGAAACCGCCTGCCTTCCTTCTTGTTTTGCCATAGCAACTTGATCAACTAGAGCTTTCCGCGTCCACCTATCTGCAAGCTCCTGCATTTTCAACCCGTGAGTACGAACAAGTGAATAAATCAATGTTTTGTTAGCCGCAATCAAATCAAAAATCTGCTTAATATCGGCCATCGGCAGCTCCTCTGTTTTACCTGGTCGGTTATCCGTAAGCCAACGGGCTAAATGTTTGGTTGCTTGCAGTGCTTCCTCCAATTGGTGAACCATATTAATCACCGCATTACTTGCACATTCATTAAGTGCCGGATCTATTGGAGCAGCGGCTGTTGGGTGAAGTTTGAATAAGTAATGGACAAGATCAATATGTTCATAGGCATCGCACTTCTCAAACCATTTAATACATAACTCCGGAGTAAGCTTGGCAAGTCCATTTTCAACATCTGAAACATACCTTTGATCCTTACCTCCGATTAGCTTTCCGATTTGGTATTGGGAAAGACCTGCTGCCTTTCTGGCACTACGCATAATCTGCGGTAAATTCCGCATGTTGTATGGGTTGTTCTCCATATGTTTGCCTCCTGATATATTGGATTTGCCGTTTTAAAATTGAGTTAAAAGATCATACTGTTTATTAATGAGTTAAGCTGATTCCTTTTTCTTTTGTTGTGCTAATTTTTCTTGATGTTCATTCATTCGCTGAACAAGTATGCCACTGAGGTATTTGTAAGCTTTGGCCTCTGCCTGTTCAAACAGCGGTCCTTTTTTCAAGATGACTTTCATAATTAAGCCCCCTTATCTGTCCTTGTCTTATATTTAGGACACATTTTGTGTCTACTTTGAGTAAAAAAAATTTCATCTACAGTTGTTCCATAATAGTCTGCAATCTTTTTGGCCAGACTTAAGGAGGGAGTTCTATCCCCTCTTTCAATAGCCCCTAGCATCTGTGGAGTTATGTTTAAGTCATTAGCAACAACTGTTCTTGACGTGTTTCCACGTAAGGAAAACAAAACTTCCCTTTCCACTCATAACACCCCCTTAGAAACGTTTTGTTTCCTTTTACGATTTATAATATACAGGACACAAAACGTGTCCGTCAAGTGTTTTTAGAAACTTTTTGTTTCTAAATGTAGAAACGCTTAGTTTCCAAGTTATAATTAATAACAAGGAGTGAGTGTATATGTTAGGTAAAAGGATAGCAGCTTTAAGAAAAGAAAAAGGTCTAAGCCAATATGAACTCGCAGATAGATTAGGCTTTTCAAGAGGAAAACTTGCTAATTATGAACAAGGCACTCGCGAACCTGATTACGAAACATTAATCAAAATAGCCGACTTTTTTGATGTATCTACAGACTACCTTTTAAGAGGAAAAGATAAATCATCCACTATAATTACTGACGATGCAAAAAAAGTGTTAAACGATCCTGAAACATTCCTTGCAGCTAAAGACGGTGAAGTAACTGATGAAATTCTACAGGCTGCTTTGGAGATTATAACGGAGCAATTAAAGGAAAGACGGAAATCAGATAAATAAACGCAGTTAGTTTATTATTATTTATTTCTGTTTATTATGTTTAATTCTGTTTACTAATAAGATTTAGATTCTCATTCATATCTCAATCATACCCTCATTTATAAATTGACTTTTGAATCCCATACAAACCCTTACGTGGCAAGGGTTTTTGTTGTTTTTCTCATTTATATTTTCATTTATGTTTCTTTTACATTTTCATATATAAAAATGAAGTGGCCTGATTACATAAGGAGCGTTTATTGTGAAGAGAACCATTGAGTTTTTTTTAAGTTTGACAGGGAGCCTATTGGGTGTTGTAGCATCTATTTTTGCTTTAATTATCGCCTATCTTGATTTATTTTTTCATTTAATTAGATACTTTGAAATGACAAGCGACCTTCTTGTTGAGGCATGGGTATCTTTGATCCTTTCATGTATTGGGTTTACAGCTTCAATTGTTGTCTTATTTAAGCCAAAGTTGAGCAGTGTTCTACTATTTGTCTCAGGGGGAGGACTTATATGTATTGATTGGCTCTATTTAATACCAGCTATACTTATGATCATCCCCGGGATCATGGTATTTGTAAGGAAAGAAAAATCTGCTCTTAAATCAGTTTGAATTTGAAAACAAAAGAACCGCCAGTCGCGGTTCTTTTTTATGTTGCAATTCATACTTTAAATAAACTTTTTGTAGATAATCCCCTAGAAACAAACCATCATTTGCAAGTATCCATGCAACAGGATACCCCCTCACATAGACGCATTTTCCTATGAAAATAGTCTCGGTTTCCCTATAATATTTAACAGATCCAATTTTTAGATTGTCGTCTTTAAGGAGGTTTTTCATCTTGAGGTATACAAACAGTCATTTAGAGGATTGGATTGAAAGCTTATACAGGAAGATTGATATTACAGAGCCTGAACAAATTAATTTTGAACGGATTGCCGAGGCTTTAGATATCAGGCTTTCATTTAAACCTGTTACAAGCTTCGCATTAAAACACAGCGGAATTTATAATATATGCTTGGACAGCCGAAAAAGCCGAACTGAACAATGGTATGATTTCGCTCATGAATTTTGCCATATATATAGACATGAAGGCGATAAAAAAACAATGCCTGCAACTTGGACTGATTATTTAGAGTGGCAGTCTAATTATTTTACATATCACTTTTGCATTCCAACTTTCATGTTGCGTAATATTAATCTTTCGTACATACAATCACATGCAATTGAAAATGTAGCTTGGTTATTTAAGGTATCCCCTTCGTTTGCGAAGAAACGTTTGAGCATTTATTACAGGAAGCTGACTCAACATTTATTTAATCAATCAGTGACGGGAAATCTGTGCACCCCCCTTTTGTAATTAATAATGAGATTCTCATGCATTTACGCGCATTGAAAAAAACAAAAAAAGACGTTTCCCTTCATGATCCGATCGGGCAGGATAAGGAAGGGAATGAAATAAGCCTGATCGATGTACTAAAATCAGAAAATGAAGACGTGATTGATACGATCCAGCTCAATATGGAGCTTGAAAAAGTGAAGCAATACATTGATATTTTAGATGACCGTGAGAAGGAAGTGATTGTCGGACGGTTTGGGCTTGATTTGAAGAAGGAAAAAACGCAGCGTGAGATTGCCAAAGAACTCGGTATCTCGCGCAGCTATGTATCGCGGATTGAAAAACGGGCGCTGATGAAGATGTTTCATGAGTTTTATCGGGCGGAGAAGGAAAAGCGGAAAAAGGCGAAGGGGAAATAATTTAGCAGAGGCCGGATCTAAAATTCCGGCTTTCTCTATTTCATTAAAGTTTCTTTTAAAAGAAATAGAGAAAGAATATATGAAAGAGTTATGATAATCATTTTTTGTCATCGCTAATAAGCTCTCCGAGAAACAGATGACTTTGCTTATAAGCCCTTTACTTGCTTACTTGCATCCTCTCTCAAGCAATCCAAAGCCGGACGTTATAAAAGCTCGCACTAGAAACCCCTTCATAGCATACTTCAACACACCTATTTATGCAGGCCTCGATCTGGCTGTCGATGCTCGATCCCTTGATCGCTTGTTCCTCGGTTGATACCCTTACATATATTGCGATCACCCTGGATCTCCTTTCTATAAAGTTTTATTAAATAATGATAGACATCGTTAATGCATTTGTCAGCTTGCGGTCCCTCGATGATGATTACCTTCATAAAATGCATCACCCCTTGGGTAATGCTATGTGACAGCTGTTTGTCCAAATGAGGTCATTTTCAAAGAATATGAAAACAAATAAAAAAACCGAGGTTTAAATCATCGGTTTTTTTTACTATCCCCACTAGGATCTCAAGTTTTTCGCTAAGCTTTCTCCCAACCGGTTTTCTTTCCACATAATTGTAATACCGAAGCCAATGACCATAATGACAGCAGCGAAAAGATAAGGATAGTGGATGTTTACGTCAAATAATATTCCACCCATGGCTGGCCCTCCGATATTACCTAAGCTCGTATAGGTTGAGTTCATTCCAGCAACAAATCCTTGCTCTTTCTCGGCAGCTTTTGATAAAAAAGTCGTCAATGCCGGGCGAAGCAAGTCAAATGCGAGGAAGATGAAGCAAGTTACCGCTAGCACTGCTAAAAAGCTAGAGATTACAGTAGATGCCACTGCCAATATTGCACCTATAATTAACAATAATTGAATTAGTTTCTTTTCACCAAGTATATCTACCATTTTTCCAAACATAAATAATTGAATAACAACTCCGAAGATTGAGCTGATTGTAATAATAGTTGCAATTTCCTTCGGCGTGAAGCCAAATTTATGATCAGAAAATAGGCTGAAAACTGTTTCATATGCTGATAATCCGAAAGCAAGTACAAATACAATGATAAAGGCAGTAAAGTAACGTGGATTAAGTGATCTTTTGAAATCGCCTATTAAGTTTGTTTGCTTTGTATTTGCAGAAATTTCTGCAATCTGCTCCTTTGTTAGCGGCTCTTTTAAAATAAATATGGATGAAATGCATGCTAAAAAGGCAATGCCTGCCGCAAAGAAGAAGGGCATACGTATACCGTATTCTGCAATAAAGCCACCGATGCCAGGTCCGATAATAAAGCCAGTACTAATGGCGGCAGAAATATAGCCTATCGCTTTTGGACGTTCCTGAACGGATGTAATATCTGCAACAAATGCAGTAACGCCTGTCATAATAAAGGCAGCACTAATCCCCCCTAGAATCCTTGATATATAAAGCACTGATACAGTCGTGCCTAAACTAAAGATAAGTTCTGAAACACCAAAAAGAAACAAACCGCTTATGATGATTTTCTTTCTGCCATAATGGTCAACCCATCGTCCTGCGAGCGGTGATATAAGCAGTTGTGCTACCGCAAGTACGGCGACAAGATAGCCCATCGTTTTTCCCGATAAATGCATGATATTCATAAAAGACGGCATAACGGGGACGATGAGACCTATACCTAGAAATGCAATGAATATATTGCTAAGAAGTATAATTAATACCAACTTTTGTTCTTTAATTGTTTTCTTCATATATAAACACCCCTTTCTATATAATCATTGATCTACAGTGCCTCTCCAAAATAATGTCCAAGAGACTTCTAATTTATCACTCAGGCGTTTTTCATCATTACCGTATCCAGCACAACAATGGAATCGACTACACCTAAGTCGAAGTTTTGTTACATCTCCGCTTATACCTTGAAGTTACATAACACCCAAGACACCTTAGAGTAATGTCTACTTAGGTTCTTCAAATGTATAGGAAAGTTATATAAGCTTATGCTTTTTCCTGAATCCCTTTAAAATACCAAATAACTACTGGAATGAGTAACAATGATAAAACGGCTCCAGAAATTGATAGTATTGTATAACTAGAATGTGCAACAACCATTCCTGACAAGGCTCCACCCGCTGCTCCTGATAGTGCTACTAAGACATCGAATGTTCCTTGTGTTTTTGCACGTAGAGATGGATGTGTTGAATCTATAATGAGGGCAGTTCCCGTTAGTAAACCAAAGTTCCAACCTACCCCTAGTAATACTAGTGCTAGGATTAGTAATGATAATGAGTCTGCCGGTGCAATAGCTGCCACCAATCCAGCGGCAAGAAGTGTAGCACCTGAAGCAATAGCCATAGTAGTGCGACCAAACTTATCTACTAATAAACCAGTCAATGGTGAAGGAAGATACATCGCTGCAATATGGAGCCCTATAACTAATCCCACTTCGCTTAAACCATGACCGTGATGACCCATGTGAACTGGTGTCATTGTCATAATAGCTGTCATGATTAGTTGAGCTAAAATCATAATTACAGCTCCTACCATTATTCCTTTTTTGTTTATAGCAGGATTTTTTAGACATCCTCCTATCTGTACTTTATCGTCTTTTTTCTCAGCATTCGCAATAGCTGTTGATACAAACAGCGGATCTGGACGAAGAAAAATTAAGAGAATAAATCCAGCAATTATAAAAGCTGCTCCTGACATGATAAACGGACCAGCTAAATTGGGAACACCAATTGAATCTGCAAATTCCCCCATCGTATTAACTAAGTTAGGACCCACTACAGCTCCTAAAGTAGTAGAAACTAAGGCCATACTTGCAGCAGTTGCCCGTTGTTTCTCATTTGCAAGGTCTGTCCCAGCATACCGAACTTGAAGATTAGAAGCCATACCTGCTCCATAAATAAGAAGGGAAACAAATAATAGGGCAACGCTGTTGATTAAAGCCGCAATTATAACACCTATAGCACCTAATCCACCTATAAGGAAACCACCTGCAAGTCCGGCTCTACGACCAAAACGTTGTGAGGATGCTCCTATAAGTAGGGCAGCTACGGCAGATCCAAAAGTAAAGAGGGCAGTTGGAATTCCTGCTACATTTTCCGATCCTATCATATCTTGTGCAAGAAGCGCCCCAACTGTTATCCCAGCACCAAGTCCTGCTCCCCCAAAAATTTGTGAAACCATCAAGATTTTTAATGTTTTTTTATAAAGTTGGTTTTGTTTTTCTGGTGAATCAATATAACCTTGTAACCAAACAGGCTGCTGTGTTGATATATTTGTATCTTTTTTTGTCATTATCTCTACCTCCTAACGACATATCTCTGTTGCTGTTCAAGTTTTTTTGTCATCATTGGAAATTCCATTTTTGTTATTCCATATATTTAGGATTTTCGATATATTTAAAATTTCTTTATATTCATCATTAGAAGAAGCTCATGATTAGTTTTTATATTATGAGCTTCTTCTATTTCTTATTTTTTAATATGAACAAGACAATATTGTTTGTCGGTGTTCATATTAAAATGTGTAAGACTCGCCATCTTCTGGTACTAAAATATTACTTGAGAATCCTTTTTCCTTACTAAAGTTTTTTAATTCTTTTCTAGATAGTGTCCAATGGTTAACAGCTTCCATATGAACAGATATAATCTTAGCATTAGGAGCAGCCTTGTGAACTTCATAGATGTCTTCTTTTCCCATGATGAGTGAACCTAATTCTAATCTTTGATTGTCTCCACCATTAACAACAATGATTTCTGGTTGATGTGTATGAATCTCGTCTTCGATAGCATCATACCAAACTGTATCACCAGCTACATATAAAACTTTTTCACTTGGGTGCTTGAATACTAATCCACAAACTTCACCCATTAAGTTTAATAACTCTTCTCCTCTACCATGTTCACCTTTTGTTTTTACTAATTGGATCCCTTCAAAAACTGTGTCTTGTTGTAGTACTTCTACATTTTTGAAACCACTTGATTTTACTTCTTTTGCATCTGCTTCATTTTGAACAAACATTTTGATATTTTTCGGCAATACGTTTCTTGCCACATCATCAAAGTGATCTAGGTGTAGATGAGTAACAATGACTGCATCTACGCCATCCAGAATGTTATCAATTGACGTTGGCAAACTCACCAAAGGATTAAATAGATCTTGTCTGATCGTTTCAGGGAAAGTAGCGTACGTACCTTTCTCTGCTAACATAGGATCTATTAAAAATTTTTTATTTGCGTATTTTACAACAATTGTTGCATTTCGAATTTGTGTAATATTCATATTTACAACTCACTTTCTTTTTTTTATTTGTCTTAGTTCGACAGAGTTAAGTGTATAATATCAGCAGTGTTCAAATACATAGATAAAAAAAAGTGTTTTAACTCTTTGACTTTATTTTCGAAAGGAATTAACGTTCAAATAGATCAAACAGATAAAAAATCATAGAGAAATTATGTATAATAGCCGAATTACAATGAAAGATCTGGGAGAGAGTACATTTAACATGGCCAGCAGCTACAGCTAGAGTAGAGAAATTAGAAGAGAATGGAGTTATTGAGGGATCTAACATTAAAGTAAATCAAGCAATTAGGTGCTTTATGTAAACCTTCATCAATATCTATATGGCAAAAACAATTCCTGTACATGGTCTTACTATGGATCAAAAACAGGACATCTTGATCTTTTATCAGATGGGAATAATGATACCGAAAAACAAAATAAAGATAATGAATAAAGGATGTCCAGAAGTTATTTTTCTGAACATCCTTTTTTAAGTTGTTGAATCATCTTTCTTGTGAAAAGAAAGACGTTATGTTCGCAAAGGAAATTCTTTTATTTTAAAAATGCCTCTGTGGTTTTCACTGTTGCATAGACACCATTTAATGCGGCCATAAATGCGTAATGGACATGTTCAGCAGGAACGATTTTATCTTCAATTTGCAATGTTGTTGTTGCGCAAGCATCTTCTACCACTTGGCATACATAACCATGTTCAACTGCAGAACGAACTGTTGCATCAATACACATATGGGACATCATACCGCAAACAACTAATTCTTTAACCCCTTGTTCTTGTAGCTTTTCATGTAAATCTGTATTGAAAAAGCTATTCGGCATATATTTTACAATAACTGTCTCTTTCTCTAATGGACGTACTGACTCATAAATTTCGACACCTTCTGTATTTGGATGGAAAAAATGAGCCATGTTACCTTCTGTGATATGCTGTACATGAAAGACTGGTGCGCCTGTGTTTCTGAAGTGTGAAAGTAGTTTAGCCGCATTTTGTGCTGCTTTCTCAGGGTTTGTTAAAGCCATCTTCCCATTTGGAAAGTAATCATTTTGAATATCAATCACTAATAAAGCTGTTGTCATTTTTTTCACCTCTTAAAATTTTTATACTGTATAAGGATATATAATTTCCATTGAATTTTCGATGGTCTCATGAAATACTATTATGTAAAACTTTTTCACTGTGAAAGTAGTTACTATGCAAATTGATTCAATTGATTTTCAAATTCTCCAATTATTAAATAAAAATGCTCGGATACAATGGAAAGAAATCGGTGAAAAAATTCATATGACAGGACAAGCGGTAGGCAATCGCATCAAAAAATGGAGGATAACGGTATCATTAAGGCATATTCGATTGTGATTGATGAATTGAGGGTGGGGCTTTCTTTTACAGCCTTTGTCATCTTTTTCATGAATGCATATAAGCATAATGATTTATTGAAATTTATTGCTACTCGTAATGAAATTAGCGAAGCACATCGTATTTCAGGAGACGCATGTTATCTTCTGAAGGTAAAGGTTCATTCACAAGAAGTTTTAAATCACCTTTTGAATGATTTATTGAAATATGGAAACTATCAGCTTTATTTGTCTATTAAGGAAGTAAAAAATCATTATAATACGTCATTAATGTCTGATGAATAATGTGCTTGTTATCATAATGTATAAGTGTTAAATCATGTATAAAAAAAGCTCTAGCTTGGTAAATTTCATATCCAAACTAGGGCTTTTTTAGAGCAGATATATATCATGTTATATGACCACACATCTCCGTTTTATAAAGTTAACTATTTACCAATAACAATCGACACTTTATAGTTTGCATGTTTGTTTAAGTCATTTAAAAATTGATCTAATACCTCGTTTGAAGGAAATTTACATTCAAGCAAATAACAACCGTCTCCACTAACTTTATAATTGTTTATTACATAGTTACCTTGTGTTTCTATAAAAGCTAAATAGGGTTGATGATGGATTTTTTCGATATAAATATTAAGAAAAGCATGTATAGAGAAGCCTAATTTCACTTGATTCACTTCAATACTACATCCTTTTATTATGCCATTGTCTAATAACTTTACTACTCTTGATGCGGTTGCTGGTGCAGTGAGATGTACTTTTTCCCCTAATTTTTTCATTGTAAGGCGACTATTTTTAGACAGCTCATCAAGTATTTTTTTATCTATTTCATCAATCATTTTCTAGTATCCTTTCTGAAAAAATAAGATGTATTTTACATAGTCTGTTCGCTGTGCAATTTTTTATGTATGCTTAAAACTTTAAAAATAAAGTGAAATTGTGAAATAACTTTATTTTCCCTATGTATTGATCGATTGAGAAAGTATATATTTATTTGCATACAAAACAAAAGAGGAATGTACACCATTTAATATGAGACATTTATTTAAAATGGTTTTTCCATTGATTTTGTATAAGTTCATTATTTTTAGAGGTGAAATTATGAAAAAATTTGATATATCTGTTTTATCAGTTGCTCCATTAAGACAAGGAGAAACAATGAAACAAGGGATTGATTCTGCAGTTTCATTGGCTAAAGCTGTAGATAATATGGGCTATAAACGGATTTGGTTTGCAGAGCATCATAATCACGACGCTTATGCAAGTGCAGCAACCGTATCAATTGTACAACATATATTAGCAAATACAAAGGACATTCGCGTAGGTTCAGGGGGTATTATGTTGCCAAATCATTCCCCATTAGTCGTAGCGGAGCAATTTGGAACACTTGAAACATTATATCCAAATCGTGTAGATTTGGCATTAGGACGCGCACCGGGAACGGATCAAAAAACGGCCGATGTGATTCGTCGTTCCAACCATAATGGAGTGTTTTTCTTTGAAAGAGAAGTAAATGATATTTTGCGTTTTGTTGGGGATAAGAGTGTGCAGAGAGAGGTTCGCGCTTATCCAGGTATTGGAACGCATGTGCCTGTATTTGTGTTAGGATCCTCAACGGATTCAGCGAAAATTGCTGCAAAGCTTGGTTTACCCTATGCATTTGGCGCTCAATTTTCACCTCATGCGATGGAAGAAGCGCTCGCTATTTATCGAGAAAATTTCCAACCGTCTTCTTATTTACAAGAGCCTTATGTGATTGCTTGTATTAATGTGATTGCAGCAGAATCTATGGAAGAGGCATCTTTTATTTCTGCAAGTCATTTGCAGGTGTATATTGATATTTACACAAATAATTTAAGTAAGCTTATTCCACCCACTGAAAACTTCCTAGAATCGTTATCACAGTTTGAATTAGAAATTCTCCATAGTCGACTGGGGTATACAATCATGGGTGATTCAGAAACAATTCGTCGCGAACTAATTGAATTCCAACAAATGTATCAAGTAGATGAATTAATTGTATTATCTAATATTTACGAATTGAGCAAGGAAATTCAGTCTTACGAGATTTTAAAACATGTTGTGGATGAGTTGTTTGAATAAAGAATGGAGCAACTTTAGAAGTCGAGTTATGTGAGTTCGTATTCCTCGTAGCTTTATCCTTCTTTTAAAATACTCAAATTCTTCACTATCCGTGTATAAAAATGCTAATCGACAGTAGACAATACTAATTCAAATACTTTTTATGGGCTATCATATAGATTGGTACGAGTCATCCATTATCAAAAAGAATTTCATCCTGTACAAACATTTATTGAACATTATGTAAATGTCTTAACATAAAAAAGAAAGGCCAACATTTGAAACACTCTGTTGGTCTTTCTTTTAATCATACGTAAGAAAGTGATCTGTTACAGAATATCCAACCAAATTTTAACAGCCGTCACCAAAATCAGTAAAGCTAAGATCCACCGCAGGATTTTTTCATTTACTTTTTGTCCCAGTTTTGCTCCTAGAGGCGAAGCGATTAAACTTGAGATAATAAGAATCAAAGAAGGTAAAAAAAGTACCTGACCTGTAATCACCTTTCCAACTGTTGCTCCAATAGATGAAAGAAGTGTAATCGCAAGAGATGAAGCGACGGTGATTCTAACAGGAATATTTAAAATCGATAACATAATGGGGACTAGGATAAAGGCGCCGCCAGCTCCTAAAATACCTGATAGGCCACCAATGATAAACGCTAGGGACGAAGCCAACCATTTATTAAATATCACTTCTTTGCCGTCTCTATGTGCTTGTCCTTTTTTAGGTATAAACATTAGAATAACAGCTATAATAGCCAGAATTCCGTATATAAAGTTAATTCCTTTTTCAGATAAGTGATGAGAAAAATAACTCCCCAATACACTCCCTAAAAGGATGCTGCTTCCCATGTAAATAATTAATGCTTTATTTAAAAGACCACTCTTACGATAAGCCCAAACACCGCCAAGTGTCGCAAAGAAAACTTGAATAGCCCCTATCCCTGAAACTTCATGGGCAGTTAATGACATCACCCCTACTAAAGAAGGAATGTACAATAACATTGGATAATTAATTACTGAACCGCCAATACCAATCAATCCGGAAAGAAAGGCACCAATAAACCCTATAATGAAAAGAGTTGTGATAAAGGCAATATCCAATTTGGTTTTCCTCCTTTTCAAAGGAAAAGGGTATCTTTTTATTCGATACCCTTTCACATTCATTAGCCTTTTTCAATCCAGAATTTCAGTACATCTCCTTCTTGAGCTTGCTCTAAGATGTCATGCCCACCTGATTTAGACCAAGCCGCTAGGTCACTTTTGAATCCTTTATCGGTTGCATGCACTTCTAATATTTGACCTGATTCTATTTCATTCATAGCTTTCTTTGTTTTGACGATTGGCATTGGACATGCCAGCCCTTTAGCATCTAATACTTTATCTGATTTCATGTTCATCTCTCCTCTGTTTGGTAATAATCATCTTTTATCGAATTGCACAACGATTTGGCCCAATCTCCATTTCACGCTGTTTTTCTTCATCTGGGTTGATTTTCCCCATATTTGTTTCGCGAATCTCTTGATATGCATTGGGTTGTGGAGGTAAATTACCTGTCACTAAGTGCCTAAATTCTGCTTCATCAGCAATGTTCAAACCATGGTTCTCGGCAAATAATGTACTTAGTTTTTTACCAACACTTCCATCATCATTTAGCTCATCAATGATCATAAAGTGTGCCGGTAATACAATTAAATCCTTTGATAACGCGTTGTAACGGCTATAAAGAGTTTTTCTTAAATCTCCTACCCAATCTCCTGCCATACCGGCTAAATCCGGTCTGCCGATTGAATCGATAAATAAGATATCACCTGAAAGAAGATACTGATCATCGACAATGAAAGAAGTGGAGCCAATGGTATGCCCTGGAGAATAAATCGGTTGAATTCTAATCTTTATATTTCCAATGATAATATCATTTCCTTCTTCCAACGGCTGATAATCGAATACCACTTCTTCAGCATCTTTAGGCGGTAACCAGTAGGTTGCTTTTGTTTTTTCGGCAATTACTCTCCCACCTGAAATATGGTCTGCGTGAAGATGTGTATCAAATACGTGAGTAATCGTTACACCTTTCTCCTTTGCAAAATCTATAAACACTTCTGCCATACGCGTAGCGTCTACTATGGCTGCTTCTCCATTGGAGAATATCATGTATGATAGGCAACCTTTCCCAATTCGAACAAACTGATAAATTTCACCACCATCTTTTAAATCTCCGACTTTTACCGGCTCTAAATGTTCACTCCATGCTTTCATTCCGCCTTTAAGATAGGATACAGAAAGACCTGCTTCTGAAAGCATCTCGGATACCATTACGGATGAACCTTCTTTTGCGCAAACGACTAGCACTTCTTTATCAGAAGGAATTTTCTCCAATATATCTTCTACTCCATCTAAAAGATCGAAATAAGGAACATTCAAATGGTCAAAGTCATGCCCTTCAATCTTCCAATCACTAAAATCATTTTCATTACGCACATCCAAAATAAATAAAGGTTCTTTGTTAAAGATTTTTTTTGTCACTTCTTTTGGGGTCAGTGCCTTTACGGTCATGTTTAAATACCTCCTATATCGAATCTATTTTTAACGAGACTAAAATGTTAAGGATACATCAGCATCTTTAGCAAAATCTAAAAAGGTAACAGCCCCGCCTACTTCAATTCCTTCTACAAAATCATCTTTTGTTAAACCCATAACGTCCATCGTCATTTGACAACCAATAAATGTAACTCCCATTTCTTGTGCCATTTCAATCAGTTCAGGAATAGACGGCACGCTTGCTTTCTTAAATCCTTCCGCAAAGTGTTCTTTTCCTTTCGGCATTTCTAATTCTTGATGTGCTTGCTTATGAATCAGATTTAATCCCTCGAATGTAAAGAAGATAGATACTTCTTGATCACTTGCTGCTGCGGCAGTCGCAATATTAAAAACTTTATAGGCATCAAATAGACCACCATTTGCCGCAATAATTGCTACTCTTGTACTCATTTGTTATCACCCTTTTCTTATTTATTCTGTTTTACCTGTCCAATCACGCATACCAGGGACAACATTAATAACCTTTTTAAAACCTTGTTTTTTCATCGTTTGGGCTGCCATTTCACTTCTTCTTCCAGAATGGCAAATGATATAAATTTCATCATCTTTGTTTAACTCGTTAGAGCGCTTTTCCACTTCCCCAAGAGGGATATGCACAACTCCCGGGATATGAGCTTCTTCATACTCATCTAACTCCCGGACATCTAAAATGTTAAGAGACTCCTCACTTTCAACTTTCTGTTTGAAAGCTTCTAGTGAAACCTCAGGAATAGAAGGTGTGCTTTCTGATGAATGTTCTCCTCCTTTACGAAGAAAATGATGAAGTATTTCTCCCTCTGTTTCAGTACCTAGATATTCATGACCTGTGCTATTTGCCCATGCTTGCAAATCTGCCGTAGAGCCTTTATCTGTTGCTTCAATTTCTAGTATCTCACCAGCTTTTAAATCCTTAATTTTCTTCTTCGTTTTTACAATGGGCATTGGACACGTCAAACCTTTAGCGTCTAACACAATATTTGCCTTCACCATTTTTTTCCTCCTTTTTAAATAGGGGTGGGGGTATATAAATATACAAAAAAAATACTATCTAAGGTTTTATGACCATGTATTCATACCACCTTTAATATTTGTGATATTTTTAAATCCTTGTTTTTTCAATACCTTGCTCGCCTTTAGACTTCTCATTCCACTTTGACAAATAATAAAAACTTCTTTATCTTTCGAAAGTTGATTGGTTTGACGAAGCAGATTTGACAAGGGAATGTTTTTAAACCCTTGAATATGTCTTGTACGAAATTCATGAGGTGTTCGTACATCGATAAACTGTTTGCCTTTATTTTTAAGCTCTGACTTTAAATCAGCAGTTGTTATTTGTTTAACACCTTGCACTGGTAAAAAACGTCGAAATACAATCCAAAGTAAAAATAAAATAAGTAAGGTATTGATAAGTACGCCACTGTCCATAGTGTCCCCCCCCTTTCATTTATTGAATTTGCAATGGGTAACGTTAGATAAATAAGTTGACACTGCCTTCTTCAGCATCTGCCAAATAAGCTGCTACTCCAGCATAGTCGATATCATCTAATAGTTCTTTTTCCTGTAAACCAAGAAGATCCATTGTCATCGTACAAGCTACAAGCTTTACATCCTGTTCTTGAGCCGTCTCAATTAACTGAGGCAATGTCAGTGAATTATGCTTTTTCATCACATTTTTAATCATTTTAGGACCCATACCTGCAAAGTTCATTTTAGATAAACCCATCTTATCAGCACCGCGAGGCATCATTTTACCAAACATTTTTTCAAGAAACCCTTTTTTCACTGGAACAGGTTCTTCTTTACGCAAAGCGTTTAATCCCCAAAAAGTGTGGAAAATCGTCACTTCATGATCGTAGGCAGCAGCACCATTTGCAATAATATAGGCTGCCATTGCTTTATCATAATCCCCGCTAAATAAAACAATTGTTGTGCGTTTTGTTTGTTCTGTCATGTTTATTCTCCTAACCAATTACCCATGGGGGTATATCGAGATCAAAAAATTTTTTCGAAAGATCTGCTATTATTCAACTCATTAAATACCGGCAGGGGTATAATATAACACATATAAAAATTCGTCAACCTTAAATATAGGTTGATGAATTTTTTATCGACTCTTTACCAATAAGTCGACTGCTTCTTTTACTAAGTTTTGTGTGTCTTCGCCCTTTTCTAAACTTTCACGAACACAATGTTCAAGGTTTGTGCTCACAATTAAACCCATTGCTCGATCGATAGCATTACGTGAAGCTGCTAGTTGGGTCACAACCTCTCTACAATCTTTTCCTTGTTCCATCATAGTCAATACACCTTTAATTTGTCCTTCTATTCGGCGTAAGCGGTTTTTAATCTTTTGATCATACTCCATATATCGATGAAATCCTTTCTATAATTTATTTTTACATTTACATGTTGCCAATTCATAACTATTTACATGGATACCTTTGCTCTTCAGAAAACGCACTCCTAAATTTAATTCCACCCTATCATGGGCTATTATGTGTATTTTATCACGTGGAATCTCTAAATAAAAACGTTTTAGATACGCATATGGGATGTTTAAAATAATACCATCCGAAAAATTGGGTACATCGTTATAATGGCGAATATCTAATATTGTTATGTCCATGGTCTCTAATTTATCTTTATGGGTACAAGAGATTCCGGTTATAGGATAATAACGTCTATACGTTGCATGGATAATAACAAAAATAAGCAGAAATGCAACAACTAAATAATTGATACTAACCACACCACCTTATTAATCCCTTGTTATTCATAACGCAATAATATACCCTTATAGGTATATAGTCAAGTGTGAAAGCTAATTTCTTTGAGCTATTAATTAATTTTAACCTCTAAAGACTGAAAAACACTCACATTTCGCTAATGCCAATTCGATTAAAAGTAACTCAAATAAAGAAGAAACCGATATGAAACATGTTATGTTCGTTCCCCCATTTTTATGGGAGGAAGATTTAGAACTACTTGAATTTAGTAACAAAAATGTTACTTGGCTAATGGCTTTACCTATTTCAGGCAGAGGCCGGATCTAACATTCCGGCTTTCTCTATTTCATTAAAGTTTCTTTTTAAAAAAAATAGAGAAAGAATATATGAAAGAGTTATGAAAATCATTTTTTGTCATCGCCGATAAGCTCTCCGAGAAACAGATGACTTTACTTATAAGCCCTTTACTTGCATCCTCTCTCAAGCAATCCAAAGCCGGACGTTATAAAAGCTCGCACTAGAAACCCCTTCATAGCATGCTTCAACACACCTATTTATACAGGCCTCGATCTGGCTGTCGATGCTCGATCCCTGGATCTCCTTTCTATAAAGTTTTATTAAATAATGATAGCAATCGTTAATGCATTTTTCAGCTTGCGGTCCCTCGATGATGATTACCTTCATAAAATGCATCACCCCTTGGTAATGCTATGTAATAAGTGTTTGTCCTAATGAGATCATTTTCAATGAGTGTGAAAAATGCACTAAAAAAAACCGATAGTTAAAACCATCGGTTTTTATTGACATTTACTAATGCCTAAGTCCCCAATAAAGAGTTTTCTTTTATAACTAGGTAAATAACATGCCACTAGTGACATGTCTGTTAGAGAAAGCACCTGTCTCAATTTCATTCCAACATTTTCTATAAGAAACAATTGAAATGTCTAGTTCTCCATGTTTTATCATTACTGCTACAGGACTCCGGCTTGCTGAAGTTTTTCTATGATCTGACCTAGCTCTTTATCTTTTCCATTTCTTAATAGCAGATCTCGCGGTTTGTAACTTTATTATTGCCTTTCAAAATCCTTTACATAAATGATCTCAACTTTTTGACTGCTTTCTTCATATTCCCCTTAAAATTTAATAATCACTTTCCCTTTTGATCGCCCATTTGCGACTAGTTTTAGCGCTTCATTTACGTTGTCTATGGTAAATAGTGTTGGATGAATTGCTGGAACAATGTTGTTTTCTTCAATGATTTTTGTAATTTCTTTAAGTTGTGCGCCGTCAGAACGAACGAAGATAAAATGGTATTCCACGTTTTGTTTCTTGGCTTTGCGGTCATACTTTGCGCCAGCAAGGGAAAATAGCATTTGTTTCCACAATGGAAAATTTCGGTCCTTTCCAAAGCGTTTATTTGGTCCTGTACGGAGGGAGAGCAATCTTCCCCCCGGTTTGATAATACTCAATTCACTGTCAAATTCTTTAGGTCCCAGTGTATCAATCACGTAATCCACATTCAACAACAAGTCAACATAGTTTTCTGTTGAATAATCCAAATATTGATCTGCACCCATTTCCAAAATGCGTTCGCGCGCTTCTGAGCTACCGCTAACAATGACATTTAGGTCCATTGCCTTTGCGATTGGTACAGCCATTTGACCAAAACTGCCTGATCCACCTGGAATGAAAACAGATTTACCTGACTGTGCCTCAAGTTCTTCATGCAGACCTTGATACGCTGTGAGTCCAGCCAGTGGTGCAGCAGCGGCTTCCACGTAGGACAAATTTTTTGGCATGGGTGCAACTGCGGCAGCGTCAATTGCGGCATATTTCGCAAAAGCACCAATATTTTCTAGAGGGAGACGTGTATAGATGGCATCTCCTACATGAAATTCTGTCACATTTTTTCCGACTTTTTCGATAACACCTGTCAATTCATTACCAAGCGTTAATGGGAATTCATAATCTTGAATCAGTTTGACGCTGCCTGCAATAATTAACATTTCGAGTGGATTGACCGCCGCAGCTTTGACCTTTACCAAGACTTCGTTGTCATCGATTTCAGGAATTGGAATGTCATTGATTTGGGCATAGAGATCTTTAGAGTACTTGGTGATCTGAGCTGCTTTCATGAGTGTTTTCATTTTTTTATCAGCATCCTCTATCATATTACATTTATTAGGTTTTTACCTTTTTATATAATCGTTTAGGTGGAGGGGAATCTTACTTTAAGCGAAGTCTGACTTCCTATTTTATGATTAACCGGCCACCTAAACATTAGTGATTTTTAGAACGATCATTCTCAAATGATTAAATTTTTCAGAACCGATACTGTAAATAAATGTTTTTCATCTTCCTAATGTTAGTGATATAGAGCATCGTTATATAGGTTTAATAACTTGAAATATTACATCTCTAGAATCGGATAGATTTGATCTATTAATTGAAATTCATAGTTTTCGTCTACAATTCCTACTACTTGATTACTATCATAAAGCTTCATCATAAAACTCGCCACTTGCTCAACTGTGTGGTACATCGGGATATTTGCTTTGTAATCAAATTCTTTCGTATCAGATGCATTTTTCATGAATTCTGTTTCCGTGATTGCTGGTCCTAAAACTTTCACCTTCATTTTCGCACCTTTGCGTTCCAGTTCTTTTGCAAGCCCTTCTGTAAATGCACTAACAAAGTATTTAGATGCAGAATAAGTAATACTGCCAACAGCAATTGCATATCCGAGTGCTGATGATACGTTAATTAACTGAGTTCCCTCTACATCCGAATAATCACGTACAAATAGTGTAGAAAGAATCGTTAAGGATTCTACGTTGACACGTAACATGGTTTCCACTTTATCTAAATTCTGATCCGTGACAGAAGAAGATTCACCAAGCCCGGCATTATTAATCCAAGTCTCAATTTGATATTCCTTTAAATTGTCATACAGTGTATATGCCTGAGCTGTGATAGATAAGTCACTTGTACGAATAATAACATCCAAATCAGGATGAATATTCTGAATTGTTGATTTAAGCTCTTCTAATTTATCTAATCTTCTAGCTACAATAATTAAGTTTTTGCCGCGAGCAGCAAACGCTAATGCTGCCTCATATCCTATACCTGAGCTTGCTCCTGTAATAACTGTGTACTTCATATTATTCTCTCCTCGAAAACAAATTTTTTTAATTAGTTAACCCGTATAACAAAATAGATTCAGTCTAGTGTCGACAAAGTCAAATCAATAATGTTTTCTAATTTTCCCTTATCATTTGTCGTTTTTGCTAATACTCGTATCCCTACGAGTGAATTATGAATAAATTGAGAAAGCCCTTTGATGTCATAGTGTTTAGGAATTTCTCCTTGTTCTTGACCATGTTTTAGCAGATCAAATAATAATGCTTCCGCATTTATAAAAATCTCTGTAATTTTCTTAGCTACTTCTTCATCTATTAGGGATAATTCAACAGCTGCATTAACAGCTAAACATCCTTTTGGATGATTTTCTTTTGGGTAAATAACCATTTCAAATAATTTTCGTATAGCCTGCTTAACCGTTAATTCTGTTTTCACTTCATTCTTCATTCTTACTTCCATTATTTCTACATAGTGACATAAGGCTCGCATAAATAAAGTATGTTTGTCGCCAAATGTATCATAGATACTTCTGCGGTGAACGCCCATACGGTCCACCAAGTCTTGCATGGATGTTTTTTCATAACCCTGTTCCCAGAAAAGCTCCATTGCTTTTCTTAATGCTTTTTTTTCATCAAATTCTTTATTTCTAGCCATGTAATCCCACCTTAGAACGTATTACCTCTTTATACTGAGAAAGGACTGAGAATCATTGATGCATTCATCCCTCCCTCATTCTTAAATCATTAAAGAATGATCATTCTCATTTGAGTAGCAAAACAGTTAGATCTAACCTGTCTCAAGTATATCAAATTTGAGAACGATCGGTAAAGAATTTAGAACTTATTCATATGTTATGTATTTTAAGTCTTAAGGCAAAACTTTAAAATAATCAAAGAAGATTTAATAATCTCTGAAGCAAAAACAAAAAAGATACCAATATGATTTGGTATCTTCATCTAAACCGAGTCCCTCAACATAGTAAATCCTTATCACTGGTTATGAAAGCTTGTTTTCATTACACTCTTTTTACTCATTTGTCATCAATTCTATACGTTTATATCAATTATGGTAAAAAATGTTGAGCCAAAACAATAAACGTCTAACCTTTCATCTTTTATATGATTAATTTTTAATTTCTTCCTTTGATAGCTTGTTTTTATGAATTGTATATTTCTCTGTTTAGATTCACAACATCCTCGTGTAAAAATTCAACATCCTTTTTCTCTGCAAATATTTCCATCACTTTGTCGCGTAGTAATGGTGCTTTTTCTTTATTCGCCTTTTTCAACGCTTTCGTGAGTTCATCTTTTGTTAGCTCTGTGCAATAAGCAGGAGTTCCTGGCTGCTGTCTCCAAGAGTCACTTAAAGAACCACTGTCTACTGCATCGAAGCCTAACTCGGATACTACGTTCATAACTACTTGTTTTTGCGATGCGTCATTACCGGAAACTGCCATCGCGATTCGTTCACTAGAATCTGCGGATGTTCCTTCATTTTCTAAAGTATAGGCTAATAAGTTGTTGAACGCTTTAATGACAGGTCTGCCTAATTGATTTGAAACCCAAACACTTTCAACCATCCCGTTCTCGATTTCTTCAATTTTGTCGTCTCTAAAAGGATAATAATTTGAAGTATCTACAATGATTACTTCCTCTCCGACTTGATCGATGATGTTCCGAATGCTTGGCATTGCTTTTGTAGGAAGAGATATTATAAGAACATCAATATTTTTAATTGCATCCTCTACGCGCACAGGTGTTCCAGCAAGCTCTTTTCCTTCTACATATTCAATTCCCCTTGCATCTGCAATTTTGACATCATGCCCATTCTCAACTAATTTTTTAGAAATAATTGACCCAATTGTTCCTGCACCTATAATTCCGAATTTCACTATTTTTCCTCCTAAAGAATTTGTATATAAGAATAATTCTGCATAAAGTTACACAATTATGTGTTTACCAAATCGTAACCCTATAATCATTAGATATGAAAAACGAATTGAGTATTGAATATTTCTTTTACATATACTAGAATAAAACCATTTCTCATCTTTTTAAAGCGGGCAATTATAATTGCCGTAGTACATTTTTTTGTACTTAACAGTAGAAAGCAGGTGAAAAGGTGTCTAGAATATGTAAGGATGGATTTGACAAAGAGTGCATAAAGGAACATAGAGAAGTATATGGAATTGCCTATGCCCAAAATATGCTTTCAGGACGCTGGAAGTATATTATTCTTTGGTTTTTAAAAACAAAAGAACGTCGTTATAGCGAAATTAAAGCTTTTTTATGGGACATTTCACAAGGTTCTCTTACAAAACAGTTGAGAGAACTAGAAACAGATGGATTAATTAAGCGAGAGGTTTTTCCTGAGGTACCTCCACGTGTAGAGTATTCACTAACCTCAAAAGGGAAAGAATTCATTCCTATAATTGATTTGATGGAAGAGTTCGGGAAGAAGTTTGGGGAGCAGGTAGACTAATTATATGATAAGAGTTTGTGAAGAAATGTATTAAAGTAACGGGGCAAGAGTTAAAAGATCAGAAGCTGTCGAATGTGGCAGCTTTTTTTTACTAACTAAGCAGGATAACACAACAACAGCTTCCTTTTTTTAGGACATTAGCCGGCTTAATACTCTTTTGTTTGTTCCATTTACATTCTTTTTCAAATCCGTCTTAATAAAATCTTGCCATCTTTTTACCTGTTTTTTGCTATTAAGTACAAAAAAATGTACTACGGACATTTAAATTGCCCTCTTCATAAATTATGAGTAATGATTTTATTATAATCTATGCAAGCCATACTTAGTTTTCAAATAAGTATGACAAATTAGCCTTGAATCTAATTTTTAAGAAAGAAAGGAAGAATATCAATATATGAATACTACAATTGAATTACTTAGTAATCATGCATCCATACGTTCTTTTACAAATCAACCACTGACAGAGGAGCAACGAGAAGCAATCTTTAAGGCAGCTAATCAAACTTCATCTTTCAGCCTTCTTCAGGCCGTTTCTATCATTAGAATTACAAATCCAGATCTTCGAAAAAAAGTGATGGAGCTTTCTGCGAACCAGCCTTATATTGAAGAGGCAGCAGAGTTTTGGATTTTTTGTGCAGATTTTAACCGAAATCATCAAATCGCTCCCGATGTAGATCTTGAGTATATTGAATACCTTTTAATAGGTACATTTGATGCTGGGCTAATGGCTCAAAATGCTTTGACTGCAGCCGAATCAATGGGACTCGGTGGTGTATATATTGGCGGAATAAGACTTAATATTACAGAATTAACTGAGGTATTACATTTACCAAAACATGTGGTTCCTTTAGTAGGGCTATGCATAGGTCATCCTGCTGAAGAGAAACCTGGACTAAAACCACGCTTGCCTCAATCAATGGTCATGTTTGATAATCAGTATCAACCACTAGATAATGAAAAATTAGCAACCTATGATCAACGGATGCGTGAGTACTACCGAGATCGTCCTGTTAAAGCGCCTTTCACAGTGAAAAAAGTAAAGGGATGGAAAGATCATATTGAGGACCATCTCGAAAGAAGCAAACTCCCCTTCATGCTTGAGTATTTAAATAAACAGGGATTTGCTAAAAAATAAATTAGATATTTTTGCAATCCAAATAAAAGAGGAAGAGTTTTGACACTCTTCCTCTTTATGCACCAACTCGAACTGCGGCAATTTTGAATCCTTCCTTAAGCGATTCAAAGCCGGACGTTCCAAAAGCTCTCCAGAAAATCCTTCATCGGCATACTTCAGCACATCCTTAGAGGCCTCGAGCTGGCTGTCGATGCTCGATCCCTTGATCGTTTGTTCCTCGGTCGATACCCTTACATATATTTGCTATCACCCTGGATCTCCTTCCTATAAAGTTTTATTAAATAATGATAGCAATCGTTAATGCATTTGTCAGCTTGCGGTCCCTCGATGATTATCACCTTCATAAAATGCATCACCCCTTGGGTAATGCTATGTAATAACTGTTTGTCCTAATAAAGTGATTTTCAATGAGTATAAAAAAGCAGTAAAAAAGCTAACGGTTTTTCACTACACTCATTAGGTCCTCACATGGTAAATCCTCTCAGAATTTCCATTTCCCTCTCTTATGTCTCTTAAATTTTCACAGACAGATAAAAGGTTCAAAAGTTTAACTTAACAAGGTGATTACATCGGCAGAAATTTTAGGATATATTATACATATGAGTAAGAGGAAAAGGTTTTCCAGTACGAAATTTCATTTTGGGCTTGCTGGGTACACTAGGTATCATTTTATTAGCAGGTGTAGAATAGGGGGAGATGCATAAATGAAAAATATTTTTAATCAATTGCATTTAGAGGAAATTTTAAATCGTATTGACAAATTAAGCCCAATTTCCAAGCCCCAATGGGGTAAAATGGATGTTTCCCAAATGTTAGCACATTGCTCATCCTTTCAAGACATTGCAATGGGACTTTCTTTTCCAGCGAGAGGTTGGTTAGGAATATTAATAGGAAACTTTGTGAAACCAATTTTTTATAATGACAAGCCATTAGCCCAAAATATGTCCACGATTCCTGACATTTTGATTGTAGATGAAAAAGAATTTGAAACAGAGAAGGAAATACTGAAACAAAAAATTATAACTTTCCAAAATAATGGTCCAGAGAAGTGTACGACTCATCCACATCCTTTTTTCGGTAAACTGACTTCTGAGCAATGGGGAAAAGGGATATACAAGCACCTTGACCATCATTTGAAACAATTTGGAGTTTAGTTAGATTTAGAAATATAAATAAATGATGACCAAAGAGAACAGTAACGCAATGCTTTAACTGCTTAGAAATAAATAATCATCCTATTTTTAAAAAGAAAATTCTTCTTCAACTAAAGAGTGCTTTAGTGTTCAAACAAACACTTTGTCTATTATAAAGTAAATATATTAAACGTAAAAAGGAAGGGCCTAATCCCCTTCCTTTTTATGCACCAACTCGATCTTCAGCAATTTTGAAACCACCATTTGAAGCACTATCTTCATCTACTATAATGAGCTAATCCCCAAAAGCACTTAATCCTCCATCGAGAGATTTTCCCTGAGAAACAAAAAGTTATTGCGGTCTCACCGAAAATTTAAATTACGGTGCCGCCCTATTGCCTTTTCCTCTCCCAAAAAAATAAGGTTATGCCTCAAGTATTTAAAAGGGGATACTAATTATATCGCATTTGATTCAATTGTTTCTGTTGATATCAAATAAAAAAACCTCCATTTATGAAGGAGGTTTAGGGTAGTATTATCAAGTTTGAAGACGATCTGAAGCAATATGAAATGTGTTTTGAGTTTGGTTCTCTGTAAAGTCGGTACCGAAACCACATACTAAAACAAATGACAAACCCAGGATAATGCTTAACCTCTTTTTAAAAGTCATACAGGCATTCTCCCCTTTGAATTTGTGTTTGAGTTTCAACCATTTTCTGATGATAAACATAAGATGTTTCAAATTCTTTTGAGTTTGCATAAGCAGCTGCGGTCTCACAGGCAATGTCTTCAACATAAGAATAGTTCTTATTCTTCTCTAAGTATTCTATGGTTTGATTAACTCCATGTTGATCCACCGCATCGACGTAAAGAGCTTTTAAATAACCCTGTAATTTTGCAAAAAGCTCATCACCTTGATAAAGAGCTGCTGACAAACCTTTCTTACTTACTTGGATAGCTTCATTCATTTTTCCTTGTTTAAAAAGGATTTTTGCATAAGAAAATAAAGAATGTGGCAAGTTTGTGAGCTTTTCTTTTTCTGTTATCTCCACAGCTTGCTTCATGAATACTTCCGCTTGCTCGTAATCGCCACTGTCAGCAAAATTTGTGCCTAAATTATATAACGCAGAACTAATCAACCTCTTGTTATTCAATTCCCTAGATAACTCTAATGCTTTTTCAAGATGCGGCTGACTTTTTTCATAACGTTTAAAATCTATATAATTCCCTGAAATAACAAACATACATTGAACTTTCCGCACCTTATAAAGTTCATATTGATTATAAATATCCAATGCTTGTTTAACGTGATGCATAGACACATGACTTTGCTTCATACCATAATATGCTTCAGCTAACTTAAAATGAAACTCTGCCCTTTCGATCTCATCAGGGACATGTATAAGCTGCTTTTCGGCTTCTCTATAATAGTAGATAGCTTTCATGTATTGCTTCTTATCAAACTCGTACATCCCTCTGAAAAACAGAGAATAATACGACAAAAGACCAGATATGCCTTTATTTGAAGTCTCAATTTTTTCAAGAAGTTCGTCAATAGTTGGTCTTATGCGTGTTGTTACGGGTTCCAAATAATCTAACATGAGTTGATGACGGAATTTCATTAGGGAGAAGTAAATGAGTAAATACTCATCTTCCTCCATCCGTTGGATTTCTTGCTCCACCTCTGCCTTTAAAATCTCTGCATCCGGGACACTAAATTGACGTATCATTTTATACCATTCATTGATCTTTACGCCAACTTCTGACGATGATAAAACCGGATTCACAGGACCCCTCCTTTTATGTCTTTTTATGTAATATTCTAACATTTCCAAAAAGTGTTTGAACCGCAAAAAAACCGCAAACTTTTTATTCGGTTCGTTCATAATAAAAAAGCAGGCATTATGCCTGCTTTTTTGTAAGGACTCTATCAATTAAAAACATAAATAAACTGAATAACAAGGACATAACTAACATGTCGAGTATAGTAATCCCAGAATCTCTTTTTATTCCAAAAAACAAAATAGCTTGTAAAATTAAAGAGACCAGGAAAAACAATATGTACTTCATACTATTCATGTTAGAACATCTCCTTTACCTTTTTAATCACCGATATAATGAATTCTACTTCTAAGATAAATCAAAGGCCAAAAAATTATCACTTATATCTTGTTCAGCTTGTTCCTTTAACTGACCAATTTAGGTGCACCGGACTTGTTTTACCAGGTTGTTTCTATATGACTATCAATTTTTCGTTTTCCCGTTCTTTATAACGGTAAAGAAGGTTATTCAAGTACTTTTATAAAATTGGCTATTCACGCATTTTATCTGTTGCACCTTACTGTGATAATCCTCATTAAAGAATTACTTATAGTATAATACTATTCACAAACATTCTGAAAATGTTTTCATCATAAAAGATGCAACATGATATGCGCAGACCGAACAGCAGTAGGACTATCCTTCCAAAAAGATAGTGTATATACTAAAAAGCAAATATCTAAATTGTTTATCATTTATCCGCCGTTTTAATCGGACTTGCCTTTTTCGGATCTATGTCTAAGGCGAAATGGAGGAAGCATCCCGGAATGTAACTCCCGCACCTACTCATGAATTCCTTGTTTGATTCGATAAACAACATTAGTTGTAATTCCCTTTAGCCGTTTTAATAACGGCTTTTTCTTATTTTAGCCATGAAAAGCATTTCACAAAAGCTGGTCAAACCCCAAAAACTAGATCAAAAGACACAGATCGAATGATTCATTTCCACCATTTGATCCACATAACAGTTAGTTTCATCATTCTTCCATGGTAATATTTTGTTATACGATTAAATGAGAGGGTATGATTATGAAAGTCTTTGAAGCTAAATCACTTATGTCTGAAGCTACAGACCGCGCCAAAGAATATAAAGATCTAAGGACGCAAATGGTCAACTTGAGAAAAGCTTTACAAAGCGTCGCTGAACTGGACGACAGCGAATTCTCAGGTAAAGGTGCTAATAACATTAAAGCATTCTATCACGATCATGTTGGTGTCACTGATCAATGGATCGACTACATTGATATGAAAATCGCATTTTTTAATAGCATTGCCGGAGCTGTAGAGGACAAAGGTCTCTCTGATGCTTATATTGAAGAGTCTTTTTTAGAACATGAACTGGCTAACGCCCATAAAAAATCAAAGTCCATCATGTCTGAACAGAAAAAGGCCATGAAAGATATCCTTAACGATATTGACGACATCCTCCCGCTCGACCTGTTTTCAACAGAAACCTTCAAGGATGAGCTTGCGGATGCCAATGACAAACGCAAAAAAACAATTGAAAAACTAGGTGACCTTGACGAAGATTTACTGACAGAATATGCCCTATCAGAACCAAATGAACAATTCATCAAGTCAGATTTCCAAAAGCTCCAAGAAGCAACGGGCAAAGGCAAAAATGCTACGCCCATCCACTACAACGCTAAGGCGTACCGTGAGAGTGATATACATAAGAAAAAAGGTGATATTGAGAAACAGACTGAAGCCTATTTGAAGATTAAGAAAGAAGAAGCGAAGGAACGAGAGATAAAAGACTTAAAGAAAAAGCTTGCGAATGGTGTCTCAGATCCGGATGAGTATTTAGAAATTGCGAAGAAAATCGGATATGAGAACCTTGAACCTGCACAGTTACAGTATGTGGTGCAGCTAGAACAAGCAAAACAGCTGAAGTCCGTCGGTGAAAGTGTAATCAATGCAGGTAAAACGGCATTGGATATCATCGATGGGGTTAATGATGGGCTTAACGATGCGATTGATGATACGATATATGGCATCAAGGACTTGGTTGTAGGCGCATGGGAATTTTCACAGCTTCCTATGGAACTAAAACTTGCAAAAACAATTACAACAGTCTTAAGTGTCCCCTCCTACCCTAAAATAATTTGGACAAACATCGTCGATTCATGGAATGATAAAATGATAAATGGCGATGCATATACAAGAGCACATTATATCAGTTATGCGGTCGGTAATATCGTTGGTCCAAAAGGTGCAGGTGCTGCAGTGCAAACCACTACTAAGCTTTCTAAAGTAGGTAAAGTGGTTGAAGGTGGAACAGCTGCTGCTCATGTCAATAAAGGGATAAACAAAGGCAAAGCTTACATCAATTCTATTGTGAGAAATAAGAATGATCTTGCACTTGTCGGGATTGCCCAAGACATCGATAATACGTATAACTCAAAAAACACTCCTCTACTAAAAAGTATTATTGAAGATAAAAAAGAGAGTGTACTTAGAAAATCTGAGACTTCTAACAACATGGGTATAGGTAATGTCAAGCAAGGTGATAGTACCCCTCTCGCACCTGGTGGAGGATTAGCTGCTCATGAGGCAAAAGGCGGGCATCTTATAGAAAGACATGTTGGGAAAACAGACGAAGAATTAATAGAAAGACTGAGAACTGATCCTAACCCACATATTACAGCTTCATCTACTTTTAAAGATAGGGCTACGGCTGAGAGAATTGCTAATTCAGTTTTAAACGATCCAAAAAATATAAAGAAAATCGAAAATTGGATTGATGATCCTAAAAAACCTAAATTAATGTTAAGATACAAGGGCGATGGAGAAATAATCGGCAGAAGTGTATCAAGAAATTCAGAACTAGTAGAAAACGTTACAAACGCAAAAATTATACTCAAAAAAGATAACAACGGTAACTTTATTCTTACAGGATATCCAACCAAATAGAAAGAGAGGAAGTATCATGGATGAAAGTTATGATTTCTTAGACGAATTAGAAAATTTTTTAGGTGCAACATTTCATCAAGATATCCGATCCCCTGAACACGCATTAGATGAATTTATTGAGGAAATTAGTAAAGAAGGTTTGCTATTTACAGTAAAGTACTGCGAAGAGTTTCTAAATAGCGATCTAACTAAAGAAGAAAAGGAAGACATTATAAAGTGTAATGCAGAAATATATTTCCCGACAATTGGATTACCACCTATAGAATGGTTGAAAAGTGTAATAGAACAACTAAAAGAAGCTATTTAAAAGAAACACTGAAAGGCCCCCATTTTATGAGAGGGCCTTTTTATATTACTTCAATTTCGCTTCAATTTTCGCTTTAGTCTTAGGACCATAAATGCCATCTGCTTTTAAACCATTCATCAGCTGAAATCGTCTAACTGCATCTGCTGTTTTCGGACCATATACACCGTCAATGCCGTTATTCTTCGCCCCTTTGTCTGGGTAAAAATAAAGAGCCACCAACGCTTTCTGAATCTGCCTTACGTCGTCTCCTTTTCGCATCGGGCTTGTCACTTTAATAGACGCCAGCAGGCAGCGCGTAAGACGTTTTTTTGCTGCTTGAGTTTGTTGTTTTCTTTTTAGCTGCACTTGCACTTGTTTTACTTGAGCTTGTTTTCCCACCTTACGCCTTTAATTCTTTTTCAATGGTAGCTTTAACTTAATTCCATGTTCCTCTTACACCAATCGACTTACGGTTCCCTGTGCCGTTTGTGCCGTCTCAGTGCGCCCGCTTATTCAACAATCATTTTCACCTAAATGCTTTTGTTTCGAACTGTGCAAAAAAATTACTTTGTACAAATCCACGCACCATTTTAACAGTAAAGTAATACTTTATAAAAAATGGAGGAAAAATCATGAAAGATAACCAATATGAGGATTATATTATTGGGACTGTTATTTCGTTATTAGACATTCTAGTGATCATCCAAAGTAAAGATAATCAAATTTTAAAAATTGTACTTGTTGTCCTTTTAAATACGGTTACAAAAGATCATTTAATACGCATTTTATTAGTTTTGTTGACTATTATCTGGAGTGAGGTTTCAGAGTAGAAAGCAGACCAGATAGTGTACTATTTGTGCGATTTTTGCCATCCTAAGCTTCTTGCACAAACATGCCCCGTTAATTGAATAACAAAAGAGCCTACAGTAGCAAACAAGGCTTTAACTCGTAGGTCGTGCGGCTTGGGTCTAATAAGCCTCATGGGATTCTTATTAAAATAAACTGTATAAAATAACTGCTCACTTAGGCTATTTATATAGATATGACATTTATGTACAAATGATTTTTATATAATAACTCATGGTACTGGTGAGGAATTATTTTATTAATAACGTACACACAAGTTTTCAAATATACCTAGGCTTCGTAATGTAGTTCTCATTGTCAAAAGGTTATTTTATGGAGTGTAATAGCATTGGAGATATAAAAAATAATCACCTCCTACTTAGAACATAATATACAAGCAGGAGTGACATATAAAGAAAAAGGAGACAGGTATAAATGGTATTTTGCCGCCCTATTCTTCCTCTTAATTATTTCAAGAGAGATTCAATTTTCGCTCTCGTCATAGGTCCATAAATACCGTCCGCTTTCAGACCATTTACTGACTGGAACCGTTCAACCGGATTTGCTGTTTTCGGTCCATAAACACCATCTATACCGTTATTCTTTGCCCCTTTATCCGGGTAGAAGTATAGAGCTGCCAGCGCTTTCTGAATCTCTGTAACAGACGAGCCTTTCATCATTGGGCTTGTCACTTTAAAGACACCAGAAGGCAAGGAGTATGATGATTTTTTACTGCTTGTTTTAGTGCTGGAAGAATTTGAGCCTTTCAGTTTCAACTTTTGGCCAACTGTGATTTTATTTGGATCCTTAATGTTATTCCAGCTCTGGAGGTTTGCCACACTTACCCCTTCCGACTTTGCAATTCCGGAAAGAGTATCGCCTTTTTTGACTGTGTAAGTCGATCCTGAAGAGCTACTTGAAGAACTATTAGTCTTCCCTCCCAAGGCCTTTAGTTCTTTTTCAATTGCAGCTTTTACCGCATTCCACCTGGTCTCTGACAAAATACGATGTGGGCAGTACTTCCCGTTCCCGTCTTGATGCTTGCGGACACGATCAATGCCCCAGCCGCGTTCTTTAAGTAGCTGCGCCACAAACTTAATAGCGAGTTTTTCCGCTGCCTTATATCGTGCGCCTCCAGACTTGCTATAACAAATTTCGACACCAATCGACTTACGATTCCCTGTACCGTTTGTTCCATCTCCTGTGTGCCAAGCATTACGATTCGTTGGAATACCTTGAATGACTTACTTATCGTCTACTGCAAAGTGAAAGCTCGTTGAGCTAGAGTTATTCTTCATATATGAAATTTCATTGGCTGCTGAAGCATCATTCGCAGTGTTGTGAATAGTGATGTATTCAGCTTTCATAGGGTTAGGACATTTCAATCCATATTTCGATTTAGAGACTAGATTCTTAACAACTTTAATGGCCATATACCCTCTCTCCTTCTGTCTGTATAATAAAAAAAGCCACTGGCTTAGCCAGCAGCTTTGTCTGCGTTATTCTTACTCTGTTCTTTTTCGTTCTCAATTGTTTGTAATCGATCTGTTATCGTTGAAGGGATTATACACCGATCTGTACTAAGTTTTCAGTTATTGACAAACCTTCATTAGCGATATAAAAAAGAACGGTACCAAAGGTTAGGACACCGTTCAAATTGAGGACTGTATCAACAACGTTTGCTAAAATGACTGCAAAGAAATTGGTAGCTTGCGGACATAGCCAAACCATGCGCTCCGGCTTCGCAGTTTTTTGAATTTCCATGCCTTAATTACTCCTGTTAAAACGTCAATTATGCTAAGTACTAGAAGTAAATCAAGGTACTTCACCCCTCCAAATAAATATACTCTTGCTAAATCTAATGTTTCAAAATTGATAAACAAACTTGTCTCCTCCATTTCTAATCACCTCCTCAGAGGCAAATAAAAAGGGACAGCCGGATCTTATGAGACGGCCGTCCCTCTAACTGAAAAGTTACCATTTGTTAAAGCTGTTAGCTCCATAACAATTTCTTTAAAACCAGTAATGTTAAAAGTCCAAGCTTCTGATTTCCCTTTTGTGCTAGTGGCAAATGTTCCGTCATCTACTTTCTGCCCTTTAAGGGCTCTTTTTGTTCCCGATAAGGATTTACCCCAGAACACCAACTCACTTGTCTCAGCCGTTCCATAAACCTCAATGAGTAACGTTTTGAATGATCCAACGGTGAATTGGTTACCCTCACCTATGGTTTCTGTTTTATCGTGAAAGACAATATCCATTGTTTTTGCTTGAGTGTCTAATGAGCTAAGATTCAGGCCTTCAGTTTGAACTTTTAAACGACCATCATTAGTTAACCCACTTTTATCTAACTGGACTGAGAACGGAGCAACTGCTTTAATAGGAACAGTGTGGTTAATGTTTATATCCTCTTCACCTGCGCCCAATGACTGGTATAGTAAAAATTCAGATTGCTGCAGGTTACCATTTGCGTATCTGAAACGGAAATAGCGTTTAGTTAAATGAACCCATTCAGTCTCGCCAAGTGTATTTGCTTTAACAACCAATGAAGAGACTGCGTTGGTTTTACCGCTTCAATTGTTGTCTTATTCAAACCAAAGTTGAGCAGTGTTTTACTTTTTATTTCAGGGATTGGAGGACTTATATACATTGAGTTCTACTTAATACCAGCTATACTTATGACCATCCCTGGAATCATGGTATTTCTAAGGAAAGAAAAAATCGCTCCTAAATCAGTTTGAACCTGAACATAAAAGAACCGCGACTTGCGGTTCTTTTAGTGTATATTCCTATTTTAAATAAACTGATTCATTATTATTGGACAGTACCATAATCAAAATCAATATCTTTCTTGTCTAAATCCCCCTTAAAATTTTTAGCAAAAGTCATGGTTAAATGTACGCTTTTATCTATCCACCAAGTTCCATCATCGGTATTCGTATCCCAAGTAACCTCTATATCTCTGCCGAAATTCTCAAAAAACACCAAATTCCCAACAGCTACTGTTTTTCCGTTGATCTTGTAATATATTAAAACAATTTTCTTATCGAATATACCTGTCCCGTGCTTTACGATTGTTAAACTATAAGGCTTATTAGGACATTGCTCTTCAAGTATAACTTCAGGATTTAAAAATAAAACATAACAGATGAATAAAATTGGCACAATCATTAACCTTTTTAGTAATTTTTTATTGATATTAAACCCCTCCAACAAGAAAACTCCGTTTAACAATACATTTCATTTGGGATACACCCCCATCATTTGAACGTACTTCCTATGAAAAATGATTTTTGAACCTCATAGAAACCCTTACATGACAAGGGTTTTTGTTGTTTTTCTTATTTATATTTTTATTTATGTTCTCATATAAAAAAAGAGCGTTTATTGTGAGGAAAAAGGGATCTTCTTGTTAAAAACCTTGTAAGGTGTAAGTGAAAAAAATAAACAATACAATTATCGTTACGACAATAATTGTTTCTTTAATATAATTTTTATCATCTTCATGCTCTTGTTTCTTTTTTTTTATCTCTTCTCTATATTTTCTTTGAACCTCTTTCATCTTTTCATTCATTTTCATGATTAAACTCCTTTGAAGTCCATTTGGTTTACATGCCCCTTTCACTTGCAATTTTAATACTTTACAAATAATTACACCAGCAAAAAAAGGATTAGCAATGCTTTACACTCAATGGTGCAGCTCTTTAAGTACGGCAGTGGGCTCTCTTTTATTATATTCCATCACCTTTAGACGCATTTTCCTATGAAAAAAGTCGTGGTTTTCCTATAATATTTAACGAATCCAATTTTTAGATTATCGTCTTTAAGGAGGTTTTTCATTTTGAGGTATACAAACAGTCATTTAGAGGATTGGATTGAAAACTTATACAGGAAGATTGATATTACAGAGCCTGAACAAATTAATTTTGAACGTATTGCCGAGTCATTAGATATCAGGCTTTCATTTAAACCTGTTACAAGCTTCGCACTTAAACACAGCGGAATTTATAATATATGCTTGGACAGCCGAAAAAGCCGATATGAACTAGGTAGTCGTGAGCCTGACTATAAAACCTTAATTAATATTTCAAACATACTTGATGTTTCTTTGGATTATCTTCTTAAAGGAGAAAGCAATGAAAAAGAATTCCAAGATCAAGCGAAAAAAGTATTAAACGATCCTGAAACTTTCCTTGCAGCAAAAGACGGTGAGGTAACAGATGAGATCTTACAGGCTGCTTTGGAGATTATAACGGAGCAATTAAAAGAAAGACGGAAATCAGATAAATAAACGCCGTTTGTTTATTATTTATTTCTGTTTATTATGTTTAATTCTGTTTACTAATAAGATTTAGATTCTCATTTATATTTCAATCATATCCTCATTTATAATGTGATTTTTGAACCCCTTAGAAACCCTTACAAGACAAGGGTTTTTGTTGTTTTTCTCATTTATATTTTCATTATTTATCAAGACCTAAATCAAAAAAAGTCATAAAAAATAAGGAGTTATACATTTTTTACATGACTAATATGTATAACTCCTTTAGTTCTTGTTCAATAATCGCGCCCGATTGGGGAAGATCGTTATTGAACTAAAGCCCCCGCCCCCGATAGTTGAATAAGAAAAAGCAAAAGAACTTGCTATTTCTCAAATACATCCACCAAGTTTTCAATGCTAGTTTGTTTTTCATACATACTAATAAAAAAATAAAACCTTGTTAAAGCTTTACAAGACAAACTGAATTGACTATAGTCTAATTAGACCAAAATATTGATGTAAAGAAGTGAAAATTAGATGATAAAGTCTTTTTTAATGTTGGGGCAGTCGAATATGGCGGGCCGTGGATTTTTGAATGAAGTAGACCCTATCTATAATGAAAAAATAAAAATGCTGCGCAATGGACAGTGGCAGATGATGACAGAGCCGATTAATTACGACCGTCCGGTTTCCGGCGTTGGCCTGGCGGCATCTTTTGCAGATGCATGGTCGAAAGCTCATCCCGATGAAGAAATTGGCTTGATCCCTTGTGCGGAAGGTGGCAGTTCATTGAATGACTGGCATCCGGAAGGCATCCTTTTTCAGCATGCTTTGTCCGAAGCCCGCTTCGCCCTCCGGTCCAGCCAAATTTGTGGAATCCTTTGGCACCAGGGTGAGAGTGACAGTTATCGTTCGCTACATGAAACTTATTACGAGAAATTAACCCTTATCATCGAGACGCTAAGAAACGAATTGAAACTTGATGAGGTACCGTTGATTATTGGAGGGCTTGGTGACTTTCTTGGGAAGACCGGTTTTGGACAGCACGCGACTGAATTTCGACAGGTTAATGAACAATTGCTGCGTTTTGCTAATGAACAACAGAATTGTTATTTTGTTACTGCAGCAGGTTTGACTGCGAATCCTGATGGCATTCATTTAGACGCAGCTTCACAACGCAAATTCGGTTACCGCTATTTCGAGGCTTTTTCCAAAAAGCACCATATCCTGAAACCCATTTCGGGAGAGGAGCAATCACTGAAAGTGAATGGTGACTATTCTAAAACAGAACAGATTTACCTTCATAGTATGGATTTGGCTTCGGGTAAAATCACGTACGCGGAATTTGAGGCGCGGATGGCGAAGGTGATGAAACCATAATTCCCTTACTTATCCTTGGCTTGCTAATCCAAAACCCCGGAGCTCACGGCTATGAACTTTTGGCCTTAATGGAAAAACGTCATTACAAATACATTGTTAACTTCACGAAAGGTTCATTTTATTACAATCTGCAGCAACTTGAAGAAAAGTGTTTTATTGAACAGATTCAGCAGAAACCCTCAACCAGTGGGCGTGAAATCCGTAACTTTAAAGTCACAGAATCGGGAAGGGCAGAATTCGAAAAATTAATGATCAAATACGGCACCAAATCGGAATATGTGAACCTGCAATTTTATGGGGCGTTACTCTTTGCCGATGAATTCGACAAAAATAAATTACTGGATCTGATCCAATCACAAATCGATCAGACTAAAACTCGAATCGAGCTCCTTGATGAATATCTGTCCATCACTCAAGAAACTCCCGGCACAATCAATTACTTTCGCCGTATGAACGAAAATTCCCGTTCGCATCACTTGGTTAATTTAGAGTGGTTTGAAAAATTGAAAACAGAAATAGAATCAACTATTGCAGAATAAAAAAATGCAAAGTTAAATATAAGAATATTAGTTACCTAAATATAAAACCTGTGTCGTAGATATCTAGTAACATCTTTGATACAGGTTTTATACTCCTTCTTTAATTAAACCAGTAATAGGGTTGTCAACACTTGCCCCCAACAAGAGCAAGCGAATCTGCTGCGTGTTCTTCTTTTTCAATCACTAGCCGTTAGTTTAATTAGAATTCAAAAAATCCAAGACACGGTCAACTCTTTCATTGACTGAGCAATCGCCTTCAATTTTTAACACTGGACAAGATAAATCTTCCATCCAATGTTCATGCAAAGCTTTACTTCTAACTTCCATTCCAGCATTATCATATAAAGAAGCCCACTCTAAAAATGCTTTTGATTGTTCATATTTACTGCCACCGGCTAACACTTCATTTCCATAACGCTGAAATTCCCTATGCCTTAATCTCTCAAGCCGTATTTCCTGTGGAATCCATAAGAAGACGACAAGGTCAAAATAACTTTTTAGATTATCGTCCCAGCCACACACTGCACCAGAAAGAATCCATTTCTCATTTATTGTTAAGTCTTTTTCAAGCAACTTTCTTCTTTCAGGAATTTCTCTTTTTTTAGTGAATTTATCTAACCAATAGTAATTATCAGTATCAAGATGCGTATGAGGCAAACACTTTGACAATGCAGCACCCAATGTTGAAGTTCCGACACCAGAGGCTCCCAATATGTGAATATTTTTTTTCATACTTCCCCCTCTTTATTAAGCAACCAAACTCCCTGTTTGTTGCATAAGGTACTTACTATTATTTTGACATAAATCCCTAAAGACCTTTACTTTTCTAGAGAAATCCAGATGCGTGTTAAAATCATAATACTTACGAAAACAGTCATTATTAAACGGATTCATCTTCCATCTCCTTAGACGCATTTTCCTATGAAAAAAGTCTTGCTTTCCCTATAATATTTAACGAATCCAATTTTTAGATTGTCGTCTTTAAGGAGGTTTTTCATCTTGAGGTATACAAACAGTCATTTAGAGGATTGGATTGAAAACTTATACAGGAAGATTGATATTACAGAACCAGAACAAATTAATTTTGAACGGATTGCCGAGGCTTTAGATATCCATTATTTATACAGAATCTATATTTGAAAACCTTTCAACTTGAATAACAAACTCATTTACCATAGATAAATTTAAATTGTTTTTAGATAGAGCATCCAAGTCCGCCACATTAAAGGGTTGCCTTCTTTATCTTTTAAAACGATTGTGTGCAGTGAGTCACAACCTTCTAAAACGGTACTCGGAACAATTGCGTATCCAATACCTTTCATAACCAATTTTTTTGCCACTTCCATATTATCGGTATGAACTAAGACATTCGAAGGTTTATTAAAATGTTGATTCCACCAATTATCGATCACCATGTTTAATGCTGGATCCGTATTATAAGTAATTCTGTTTTGCCTTTGAATTTGATGAAACTCTATCTCTTCTTTAGAAATAATACACATGGTCTCCTGACTGATCATTTTCTTTTCGTTGCTCCAATGATGTTCTCCTCTGACAAAACCAATATGTGCATCTTGCTTATAAACTGCTTTAATGACCTCCAAGTTTAATGCAGTTTTGATGGAAAATTGCGCAAATGGATGTATATCAGTAAATTGTTTTACGATATGCGGCAGCTTATATAAAGCAAAAGCTCGTGGATACACATAAACGAATGGTTCCGTGAATATGGTCCCCTATATTCCATAAGTTCTCTTCCATTATTTTTAATTGTCTTAGCATGTCTTTTGCATAGGTAACAAGATATTCTCCTTGCTGCGTGAATTCCACACCTCTTCTGCCTCTATTTAAAATTTTAATATTAAATTCTTTTTCAATTTGCTGAAGGCGGTACGTTAAAGTTGGCTGTGCAATAAATAACCGTTCTGCTGCCTTTGTAATATTTTTTTCTTCATAAACAGTTTTTAAAATGATCCAGTCTCTTTTTTCCACGTTCCTTCTCCTCTTTGATTTTTAAATCATATATTTTCAACCTATAATGTTTTATCTATTTTAAGCTACATTACATTTAAAAATAATCCAAAACAGTTTTCTGACTATATTTGAACTTTTTCTCAAACGTCAATAGAATGCGTCCATTTTAATATTTAGATGATTTTAATGTTAAATACAAAACACAGCGGTAAAAAACAATAGATTGTCAAGAGAGTAAAATTATTCAATTCATAAGGGCTTTTAGACTAAGTTATGCATACCTTAGAAAAAATTATTAATTTCAAAGCAAAAAAAGATACCAAAATAGGTTGGTATCTTTTTCAATTAATTCGAGCCCTTCATTAAATGAAAGTATATCTTCAGTTAAAAAATCCTGTTATTTCAAGCATTTTAGGTCATGCATTACACTCATTTGCATCATTTTATATCTATTTTGGACACAAAATGAGCACTGTTTTAGCCTAATAACAAACCTCAACTTATTTGGATTTGATGTCTTTGTTAAGGAATTCTTTTAGAACTTGAATCAATTCCTCCTGTTGCTTTATATTTTTGCGGCCATTTCGATTAATTGCCGCAAGTTCACAGACAATTCCGGCTGAAATGAAAAACAATAAACCTTCAAGCATACCTTATCCTCCAACGTCTAAGAGATAGTCAGATGTGTTTGTTCATTTTTTAAAACCTGCTTATAACTTTCTTTACGCTGATATATGTTATTTAGAATAAGTGCAGTAATTACAAACAGTGTTCCTATTACATCAAAAGTAGTTATTTTATATCCTTGTATCATCATGATTAACAATGTAGTAATGGGGACAAAGTTAATAAATAAAATCCCATTAATGGGTGATAAGATTTTAATACCATAGTTCCAACTAAGGAGAGCTATGATACCTGGTAAAGTAATCATAAATAAAAAATCATACTTAATTTCTGCAATCACTTCTATACTCGGTATAGACACATATCCTTGCGCAGTAAGTATAGCTGTAATGACTCCTGTTATAGCTGTACCGAATAAACATGTCAAAGTTGAATAGCGAAGTGTAGACCATTCTCGAAATATCTGTCCTCCCATTGTGTAGACTACCCACCCTAAAACACCAATCAATATAAAAGTTAATGGGAATAGATTATCTCCCAATGAAAAAAAGAAGTTCATATTACCTTTCGTAATAACGAACGAAGCTCCAAAAAAGGCAATCAACATACTTATAATTGTATATTTTTTGGGTTTCACATGTTTATATCCCCATAGAATAACAATTGAAAGCATCGGCATGAGTGCCTCCGCAATAGACGCAGTCATAATTCCAGACTTCCCCATCAACCTTTGACCTAAAAAAATAAGAACGTTGTATATCGTAAACGCCATCACCCCAAATAAAATGAGCAATTTTGCTTTACCCTCTAAACGAAATGATTTCTTCCCTTCCCTCGCCAATAATAAAAACACTAAGATAACTGCTACCACACCGTAGCGAATAAATGAAAAATAAAATGGATCAACATATTCTAATGCATGATCTGCAACTGGAAACATTGCGCCCCAAGACATACTTGCTACTAAACATGTGAGGACACCAATGAATAATTGACCTTTTTTCATTGAATTCCCCTCCTTTTCTTTATCATTACAATGAGAATTATAAAAAGAAGAATACATCATGTAAAATGAACAAAAATGATGAAAAACATCATTTATAATGATACTTTAATGAAGGAGGGATCTAAATGGAACTGCGAGACTTACAAATTTTCAAAAGCGTTGTACATCACAAAAGTATAACCGGTGCTGCAAAGGAATTAAGTTATGTACAATCTAATGTAACGGCACGGATTAAGCAATTAGAGAATGAGCTCAAAACACCTCTTTTCAATCGCCATAAAAAAGGGGTGTCATTAAGCCCAGAGGGCCGAAAAATGATTGAACACGTTAACAAAATTTTGAAAGATGTTGAAGAATTGAAACAAGCCTTTCTTGATAGTGATGTACCATCCGGAATATTAAAAATTGGTACAGTAGAAACAGTGAGGATACTACCGACCATCTTAGCCTCTTATTATAAAAAGTATCCTAACGTGGATTTATCATTGCAGGCTGGTTTAACAGAGGAACTTATTAAAAAGGTAACAAATCAGGAATTAGACGGGGCTTTTATATCAGGGCCTATTAAACATTCAATTCTTGAACAATATGATGTCTATACCGAAAAGCTTACACTAGTAACGACTAACAAAACGTTTAATATAGAGGATTTTTTAACAACGCCCATTCTTGTTTCTAATCGAGGATGCGGGTATCGTTCTAGGTTGGAACATTGGCTTCAGGATGAAGGCTTACTTCCAAACAGAATTTTGGAATTTAACATTCTAGAGACAATTTTAAATAGTGTTGCACTCGGTCTTGGCATAACAGTCGTACCGGAATCTGCTGTTAGGCATCTTTCTACCGCAGGTAAGGTTTATTGCCACCCATTACCTGAGAAATATAGTTGTATCTCAACAGTCTTTATACGGCACAAAGATGCTTACCTGACAAATTCGATGCGCAGCCTACTTAAGACTATTGTTGAGCATAAAAATATGAGTATGTCTTGAAGAGATTTTTCCCCTGCTTCTTACATATAAATGAGAAGTCACATCTCTGCTTTCCTATAATACAATGTAAAACTTTTAAGCATGCGGATTTCGCACACTATTATCCAAATTTTATACACACAGAAAAAAGAGGAAACTCATGGTCTGCTCCTTCATTTTTCCATTGATGATTAAGCTTCTCGATAAAATTTCACAAGTTTTTCAAAAAAGCACCATGAAGAAACAGTTGTATCTTCATGGTGCTTTTAGTTCTATTTATTCAACTATTGGTGTAAGTGAACTTCCTTCCCACATTTCTCCCTTATTGAGTGTCCAACTATCACTATAAAAACTAGAACCACCTTTATTAACCGAAGGGCTGTGAACTTCATCCCAAGTTAGAAAGTAAACGGTTTTCGGATATTTTTGTTTGACTGTATTAAGAAAAGCAGAATAATCCAAATTACCATCTTGTTTTTGCGTACCGATTTCTGTGAATGCAAATGGCTTATTAAGAGCTGTTAACTCATCATATCCTTGAATTGTAAAATTGTCTGAGAAATACGCATCTAATCCAACAATATCAACATATGAAGATCCAGGATAAAAGTCAGTCTTAAAGTCTCGATTGGCGTCCGGTGAGTAAACCCACATCAGGTTGTCCAAACCTCTTGTATCAGTCATATAATGATAGATTTTTTGATAAAGTTGTTTGTAAAGTGAGAAGCGCTGGCTGTCTTTTTTGTTATATTCGGTTAGTCCCCACCAAAACCATTCTCCATTCATTTCATGAAGAGGCCTGAATAGAACAGGAACACCTTCATTTTTCAACTGATCGAGACCATCTGCAACTTTGCTCAGAACAGCCTCTAATCGCTTACCCTCTGTAGTTGATGAGTCTAAGATTTTTTCATACTCACTGTTTGAGATATGGGAAGCATTTTTCCCAAAAATACTTGATGCGGGATTAGCTAAATGTAAGCTAATCTGTGGTATTCCACCACTTTTCCAATATGAGATTAAGTCACTGTTACAACTATAGTCGATCGTCTCAGTAATATCAGAAATATATGGCTTCTCCAACCATCCACTGGAATAGTCACAACCATAAATTGCGGGTAACTGGCCTGTAGCAGTCTTTATTCGGTTGGCTTCTTTCATGGAAAACGAAGCATTTGTGAATCCGCCGAATGCACCTGACAGTATGCGATTTTCAGATCGGTTTGGCAAATGAGCCAGCCAATTCATCAACTCCTTCGTTGTCGCCTGAGCATTAGGATTCACAGGGTTAACTGTATGTGCAGATGCCGTCTGTGAAAAAGCTGAAATGATTAATAAAGAAAGTAATATAAAAACACTAGTTTTTTTAAACATTCATATTCTCCGTCTTCTTTATTTTTATTATTCTAATCATTAGTTCTCTTAAGAATTTATAAAGCACAGAATCCATTAAGTCATTTACCTTTTTAATCTATCTCTCCTCTTCTAATTATTAGTTGTTTGGAGTATCATTCCCCTTTCAGTTTTAAATAAGAGAGACCTTTCCTTCGAGATATTTACATTTACCCATCGTGATTCTCCATTTTTTGGGCATTAATTATATTAAACCGAAAACTACCTTCTTTCATCAGACAGTGTTCCTATTTTTGTCATATGCCTAACAGTCTATAAAATAAACTGTTCCTTTTACATTGGAGACTTTTCCCCTATTTATCTGGTTAAATTATTTACGATATAAAGAGGTGGATGATTTTTACTCTCTTTTTTATCATCACTTCGAAATTATTTTAAAAAAACAATACTCCCCAATAGCAGCTAACAACTTTTACGACTTGACACCAACATCACGACGACCTTTTTATAGACAGAAACTTATTTGCATTATTCCCCAATCTTCAATATAGATTTTTCACTCTGCATAGAAGGCTCTTTATTTAAAGCCAATATTAAAGTTATACCTATAATACAGAAAGCACCAACCCATTGAAAAAAACCAAATGGTTCTTTTAGCCAAACGACAGTTGTTACTACTGCTGATAGAGGCTCTAAGCTGCCTAACAGGCTTGTCTCTTTGAGTGAAAGGCTTTGCAAACTTTTTATAAAGAACCAGAACGCAATCATTGTTCCAAATATCGTAACAAATAAAATATATACATATGCCTCAGAAGTTAAGCTTTTAAAATCCAGTTGCCATGGCGGATGAATAAAACTTAATGCAAAACCGCCAATAACCATAGCCCAACCTACAACAACAAGGGAATCAAATTTATTTAATAAACCAACGGCATATAAAGTATAAAAAGCTGCCGCGAATCCTGATAAAACTCCCCATACTACTGCAATTTCCGGTACTGAAAGTTGAGAAATGGAACCATTTGTTAGCAGAAAAAAGCACCCCGCCAGCGCAAGCAATACTGTTATGATATCTTGTTTGGTCAGAACAGTTCTTTTTCGCAAAACCGAGTAGATAATGACGATTACTGGGGATAAATATTGTAATAACGTAGCAACAGCAGCATTCCCATGTTGAATGGATGCCATATATGTGTACTGCACAGCAAGCATTCCAAACAACCCGAAAATTAGAAGCTGACCAGCTGACGCTTTGTTTTTCCAAACCTCAATAACCTGAGACCGATTCTTTCTGAACAATTGGAGCATTAAGAGTAAAATGCCTGCCGTAAGCAAGCGTATCGTTACAAGCCAATTTACATCAACTTGATCATCTTGAAAAAGTTTTTTTGCTACTGTACCCCCAATTCCCCAACATGTCGCTCCTGTTATAACATAGAACAATCCCATTCTTCTTTTAGAAGTATTCATACATGACTCCTCACTAATAAATATAATAATAGTGTTATAATAAATGCAGATATACATAAAAAATACTCAAATTGAATGAAAAAATATAAATATATTGAGGTGAGAATGCCCAAATGAAAAGTTTTATGATTGATCAAAACTTAAAAGAATTAACAGAGCACCGAACGGTAGAATTACCAGTTGCATGTTACGAGACAAGAATCAATCAAAATATAAATGGCTATATTCCGCTTCATTGGCATGATGAAATTCAATTTGTTTTGATACGAAAAGGGGAAGCTGTCTTTCAAATAAATGAAGAAAAAATAGTGGTTCCAGAAGGGGATGGATTATTTATCAATAGTGGCTGCCTGCACATGGCAGAAGAAAAGGATGGCTCAGATTGTACGTATATTTGCTTAAATGTTTCACCCCATTTCGTGTTATCTCAAGAACTGTTTTCAAGCTATGTTCAGCCCTATATTTTTTCAACCAATTTATCCTATTTATTTTTGGATGGAAATCAGCATTGGGCAAAAAACATTCTAAAAGCTGTAAAAACAATAAATCAATTGGTTCAACAAAAGAAATCGCTTTATGAAATTGACATTACCATGCAATTAACTTTGATGTGGAAAAATTTGATTTTTAATGGTTTTCAATTAGAGTATGATCAATTTGAAATGATAAAAAGTCATCGAATGAAACAAATGTTAAACTGGATACATCTCCATTATGCTGAAAAAATTACATTAGAGGACATTGCAAAAGCTGGCCAATTGAGCCGATCTGAGTGCTGCCGTTATTTTAAACGAATGCTGAATAAGACGCCGTTACGTTATGTACTGGATTATAGAATCCAAAAAAGCTTATTGTTACTGCAACACCCGGAAACCAATGTTACAGAAGTGTCTTATCAAGTTGGATTTAACAGTACCAGTTATTTCATAAGTAAATTTCAACAAGCTATGAATATGACACCATTCTCATACAAAAAAATTCATATGGGAATTAATTGATAAGGTTATTTTACGATTTGAAATAAAGTCCTTGTTTAAGGTGCTCCCTTCTAATTTTTTAATAAGCTGTTCAACTAGCCATTGGTGTCAAGTTCGTATAGCTACACATACCTGATAGTCCAAGAGGATCTCGGCATAGAATGATTTGTTCCCCATTGCTGTAATGTAATTTCGTTTTTGAATTGGATGTCAATGGGGAAGCACCAACAAAACGCGAATTTCGTACGCTAAAGCAAAATTTCATTTCATAAAGAAAAAACCGATGTTCCTATATGTGCGGGACATCGGTTTTTGTTCGTATCCTTTTACTTAGTTATTAAATTTTGACATAAAACTTAGAGTGCTACATTTTTCAAAAAGTAATAAAATTACCTATACTAACTAGAAAAGGGTTCATACTATACATTTTAAAATATCAATTAAGCACTAATATTTGGGTTATGCGCCGTTTCACCTTTATGGGAAACATAACTATGTGCTATCATTCCTAGCATTATTACAAACATACCACACCAAGATAAAATAGAAGGAAATGAAGAATGTAATAAAATTAGTTCTCCGATAACAGCAAAAAGTACCTCCATGGATTGTGTTGCTTCAACAGTTGCAAGTTTCTGCATATCTCCTTTAACCATATCAGTCGCTTTAAAAAATAAGATAGTTGCAATTACACCCGAACAAATAGCAACTAAAATAGATTGCATAGTTTGCTCTTTACTAGGCAATCCTTCTGTAAAAAGACCATACAGGGATAGTAAAAACCAAAATGGTAAGCTAGCTAATGTCATTCCAAGGACACGTTGATAAGCATCTAGACGATTTCCACAAACCTCCATCATCTTACGATTCCCGAGCGGGTAAGCGAAAGATGCTACAATAACAGGGATAATACCTAACAAAATATCTTTTACAGCAAGCGATTTTGCTTGTTCCATTTGCATAAAGAAAATACCAAGAAGAATAATTAATGACATCCCCATACCTTTCATTGGGATTTTTCCTCTTTTCTTAAGAATTCCATCTGGTGTTTCAATGGTTTGAATAAAAAGAGGAGCTAACAAAGATCCTGATATAATAGTAATTTGCCATGTCCCAGCAATTATCCATCCTGGTGCATGTACAGCGGCAAAGCATAATGGAGCGTAAAATAGACCAAAACCTACGAAACTCCATAAAAACCATGCTCTTAAATTCTCTCTCATAACTTGTAATAATACTTTTAATTTTTTCCTACTCATAACAAGAAGTAAAAGAAATGGAAGCATGAAAACAAATCGTAATGAGGCACTCCATATCCAGCTACCACCTGATAATTCCATTGCTCGATTCAATATAAATGTGAAAGCAAAAAAGAAAGCAGCACATATACCTAAAAAAATAGGGCGCAAATTTCTCACCTCAATCTGTCTCATAAGTCAGTAATTCACCCAGACTTAACCAGTTTTGTTCTACAAGATGTGCTGTTGTTTCTTTATCTTTATTTTTGCATGCTTCTATAATGTGCTGATGTTGTTCTACTGATTTCAAACCATTTATAGAAGTGAACTGAGAAATTTCAAGGCGTTGAATCTTAGATATACTTCGTTCTAGCGCGCGAATGATTTCAGGATTTCCCGCCACATCTAGAAAAACATTGTGGAATAACTCATCGGCTTCAATTGCTTTTATAATATCTTTTTTCTCAATAGATAGTAGTAAGGCTTTATTACTGAACTCTAATTCTTGAATATCTGCCTCTTTGAGTAATGGTACTGCTAAACGAGCTGCTAATGAATGTAAAGCTGCTACCACAGTAAATGCGTGTTTTGCCTCCTCAGGATTTAATGGTGCAACGCGAGTCACTGAACCAGGAATAGATTCAACCAGTCCTTCATCTTCAAGACGTTTTAGAGCCTCTCTAACCGGAGTACGGCTAATTCCGAATTCTTCTGCTAACTCTTTGTCATTTAAGCGTTGCTCCGGTTGCAGCTCTAATGTAACAATTGCTTTTTTCAAAGTTAGATATACTTCATCTCTTAATGACGTACGTTTAATGGGTTTAATAATATCTTTTTTCATAAAACCAATATATCGGATATTGGTTTTATGGTCAACTGTAATTTTTCAATAAGATACATTCAATTAGCAAGTTCTAAAAACGACTGTTTATGGTACTTGGTTATTTTAAACAAAAGCCCTAAAAACTCATCCATTTTAAGTACCAAAACCCCGCTGCAATGATGGCGATGGGAACTAACATTGGTCTAACTAAAATGGCTGATGCTACTCCTGGTATCTCCTACGAAAATAAGAGATATACCATATATCCAAATTTGTTGTTTTTCTAATTTTTCTCTAGTTATCTTCATATTGATAATCTTGCCTCGTTAATTCTTAAGGAAACTTTGTTCTTTTTCTATCCCTGAAACCCCTAGTTAACTACTTCTTACTTGAAATTGGTGCGATGTCATGGATACCATATAAGGGTATATAACTCTAAAGAAAAAACAAAGAAGATACAAAGTATCGTTTTGTATCTTCTTTGTTAGTTCGAGTCTCTTTAAAGTTGAGGTATATTTCCAGTTACAAAAGCCTGTTATTTCAAGAATTTGAAGTATTTCGAATAAAAATTAATCAAAATGATGTTAATAACAGTAATAAACGAACAAAAGGAAAGAACATGTTGTAATGGCTTAACTTCTTTATAAAAAAGTTTGATTACATTTTCGGGGCTTCCAAACCGAATTTTGTCCATTCCTCTTTTGCTGGACCATAAATACCTGGAACAGTTAAACCTGCTTGTCTCATAAGAACAGTCATTTGTCCTCGGTGGTGATTTTGATGTTGAATTAAAAACATCAAAAGTGAACCATTTGGCAATTGTTGACCAATAAAGTTGATACGTTCTTGAAGTGTATGGTCAGTCCACTGGTCTTTTAACGCCTGTACAAATGCATTACTTGCTTGATGATAGCTGTCAGCTATAAACTGAGCTGAAGAAGGAACAGGATAATCTTCAGCTGGAGCGTGAAACGTTAAGTTTGTGTTTGAGGTAATGATGCGAATAGCAGCAACAGTATGCCAAGCTATACGGCCTAAAGTCCAATTTTGTGAAGTTATTTCTTGTTTAAGCGATTCATCAGTTAGACTATTTAGTAGTTTTTGTGTAGCATCGGCTTCGAACTCCCAAGATTTTAAAAAATGGTCTAAGGTTTGAAACACAAAAACCCTCCTTATAAATTTTTTGTTTTTCTATGAACCTATAATTCAATTATAGTGCCCCGTTTAGTTAAAAAGAACATACTTTAACAAAAATTATCTAAGGAAAAATGGCATCACGACATTCTTATAAAAGTCACGAATTAATTTTTAAACATCGCATCTATTTTTACAAACATGGTGACTACCCAGTGGATTAATCGCTGAAAGTCTCCATACTCACTCCAACATGCATATAAACCCGTGAATGTATATTATCCTTTGCAGAATAAGAAAAATAAGGAGAGTGTAGTATGAGTATCGAAATAAAAGCAGTAACTGATGTTAATCGTGCCGCTATTCTTGCTTTGCATGTCAGCGAGAATCAAGCATCATATATTGAATCAACAAAAGTATGTTTAGAGGATGCAAAAGAATGTCACTATTATAAACCTGTCGGACTTTACTATGAAGGAGATCTAGTCGGTTTTGCAATGTATGGATTGTTTCCTGAGTATGATGAAGACAATGAGAATGGGAGAGTCTGGCTTGATCGATTCTTTATTGACGAACACTATCAGGGAAAGGGATTAGGAAAGAAAATGCTTAAAGCTCTTATTCAGCACCTTGCTGAGCTATATAAATGTAGGAGAATTTATTTAAGTATATTTGAAAATAATATTCATGCTCTATGCCTTTATCAGAGGTTTGGTTTTCACTTTAATGGTGAACTCGATTTTAACGGCGAGAAGGTAATGGTAAAAGAACTATAGGTTCTTAGATGGTTTCCATAAAGCCATTTCAAAATTAAGCAAATTAATAAAAAAAGATTTAGTATTCTGGCTTTCTCTATTTCTTATACAGGAGATTACATATTTAAGAAGACTAATATGTAATCCCCATTCCTAAACAACTATCGCAGCCAACCAGTTCCACAATTTTACTGTTCACAAAACAATTTGGGCTTATTTTTTACCTCCACGAGACCATACCACCACTGGAATGAGCAATAAGGCTAAAATCCCTCCAGTAAATGATAATGCTAGGAAACTTGAACCTGCCACAATCATTCCAGACAATGCACCGCCAGCAGCTCCTGACAACGCAATCAGAACATCCACTGTACCTTGAGTTTTAGCACGTGTGGCCGTTTCAGTTGAATCAACAATAAGTGCAGTCCCACTTATCAAACCAAAATTCCATCCTAATCCAAGTAAAGAAAGAGCAATGACGAGAAGAACCATAGAATCTCCTGGTGCAAATGCTGCCATTAAGCCTGCCAGAAGCAACGTCGTTCCAGAAGCAATCGCCATTGCAGTACGTCCCAGCTTATCAACAAGAACACCAGTAACCAGTGAAGGGAGATACATGGCACCTATATGAAAACCAATGACAAGACCGACTGCACCCAAGCCATGTCCATGATGACTCATATGGACTGGTGTCATTGTCATAATAGCCACCATTACAATTTGGGTAAGAACCATAATCGCAGCACCAACAATTATGCCTCTTTTGTTTTCTGTGTGCTCGGTTGTTTCCAAATGTCCTTTATCACTAGGTTCTGGGTTGGTCGCTTCGATTGTTCTTGCTATCACTAATGGATCTGGACGAAGCATGATGAAAAGGACAACACCAGCTAAGATATATGCTGCTGCTGCTAAAATGAAAGGGCCAGCAAGTGATGGAATACCAATAGAAAGAGCAAAATTCCCCATGACATTCACTAAACTTGGACCCGCAACTGCGCCAAATGTTGTAAAAACCATCGTAATACTAACAGCAGTCGCCCGCTGTTTATTATTTGCTAAGTCTGTACCTGCATAACGAGCTTGTAAATTTGTCGCTGTTCCAGCACCGTAAATAAGCAATGAAGTAAATAACAAGAAAATACTATTTATGATGGCTGCAATGATGACTCCTATTGCTCCAAGTCCGCCAATCACAAAGCCAGCTGAAAGACCTGTACGGCGGCCATAGCGTTGAGATAGTCTCCCAACAAATAATGCAGATCCTGCTGATCCTAAAGTAAATAAAGCAGAAGGCAGACCAGCAAACGCATCTGTACCAAGCATTTGCTGTGCTATAAGCGCTCCGACAGTAACTCCTGCCGCAAGCCCTGCACCACCAAAAATTTGTGAAATACTTACAACGAATAATGTACGCTTGTATAATGCTTTTTGTTTATCTGGAGAACTGATGTAACTTTGTAATGAAGCTGTTTGAACGTCTGTTGTTTTTAACATACTCTGACCTGCCTTTCGTAAAGCCTAATTATATAAACCTCCCTCTAGATGTGGATCATCATAACACGCACAAAAAAGCCATACAATATAATAATTGTATGGCGAACAATATTAGGTAATACCGTTTATCAAACGTTTAAGGATCATTAATCCTTGCTCAAGCTCTTCGATTGTTTTTGGTGCACATACAGAAACCCTTACAGCCCTTTCCGGACAACTATTTCCCACTACAAAGCGTTCAGCCGCATACACTTGCACTCCATGCTGTGCAGCTAATTCTTCAAATGCAGCACCAGTCATTTTACCCGGCAACAACAACCAACGAAAAATGCCTGTTTCCACACCTAAACATGTATAGTCCGCAAAATATCGGTTGACGATTTGGTTTCTGCGAATGGTTTGTTCCCGATGCCCCTCAATTAAGACTTCAAATTGATTTGATACAATCGTGCGTGCAGTAAGTTCAGCTAATAGCGGGGAAACGGTTATATTTAAATTATAGAGCGCCTTTGACATTTGCTCCTTAAATTGACTCGGCACTGCTACATAGGCCAGTCGCAGCCCTGGTGCTAACGATTTTGATAAGCTTGCAATATGGATAACCTGTTCCGGCGCGAATGATGCAAGTGCTGGAAGTGGATTTTTGTTGAGAAGATGGTACGATGCATCTTCAATAACAAACAGATTATATTTCTTTGCAATTTCTGCAATCATTCTTCGTTTCTCAACAGACATAAAGGAAGCTGTCGGATTATGATAATCTGGGATCAAATAAATGCCTTTAATATTTTCATTTTTACACGCATATTCAAGTGACTCCGGACTCATTTCATAGTTCTCTGATTTTATCGGTACGATTTGCACACTAAGCATTGATGCAACAGTTTTTAATCCAGGGTACGTATGATGGTCAACACCAATGCGATCTCCAGGCTTACAAAGACTAGCCAATGCAGCAGCAATCGCATTTTGCCCCCCATTTGCAAATAAAATGTGATCAACGGCTGTTTCAAATCCGCCTCTTCGGATTAGCTTTACAGCTGCATCCTTTTGCCAAAGGCTTTCGCCTGCCCGACCATAACCAAACCATTTTCCGTAATCTTCATCTTGCAGCATGTTTTTTAGTTGAAGTAACAGGGGCTCGTAAGAAGCATTATCAGGCAGTGTAGCTCCCATTTCAATTAAATGTTTCGGCTTTGTATCCTCAAGTAAATACGCATTTGATAACGCATCGTATGATACAAATGTGCCGCTTCCTACAGATGCACTTAGCAAGCCCTTTAACTCGCAAACTTTAAACGCTTTTGAAATGGTACTTACGTTTAAATCCAAATAATCAGCCAGTTCTCTCTGTGGAGGAAGTTTTGTTCCAGGTAATAAAACTCCGTTTACGATATCCTGTTCCAATTGCCCTGCAAGTGCTTTATAGATAGGCTTTTCCGTTTTATCAATCGATGGCTTCCAGCTCATCGGATAGTTTTCAAAAGAATTAATCGGCATGATACGCATCCTTTTTCACTCAATTATAAGAAGGTGCTGTTTATAATACAATGATAATACTCTATCATAGGATTGTCGGGCGGTTTGGACTTGATTTAAAGAAGGAAAAAACGTAGCGGGAGATTGCCAAAGAACTCAGTATTTCGTGCAACTATGTATCGCGGATTGAAAAGCGGGCGCTGATGAAGATGTTTCATAAGTTTTATCGGGCAGAGAAGGAGAAAAGGAAGAAAGCCAGTCGGCTTTAATTTCATTCATATCTACTCATTTTTTTCATCTGCGTTTATGATGAACATGCTTCCTTCATCTCCATTACTAAATCGGGGTGACCTCATATAGCCCACTTGCATCAGGAAGATTAACAAGAGATTGGTCGGAAACAACACATCATTTTGAAAAGGAACAAATTCAAAAAGATACGTATGATGCAATGATCAGTTAGTAGTACAGATTAGACTAAAAACTCATTTTAATAATCAAATAAACTATCATCACTATCGAATGAGCTCGATCAGCATATCATGTACTATCCTCTTTTAAGGAAGGTGATGTTATGCGGTCATTTCCATTAATTGTGGTGCTATTCATCCTATTAATTATCGTTGGGACATCTTTCTTCGGTAGCTGTTAAGAACTCACCTTACCCCATATCCATCAGACGCCATAAGAAATCTTTATGGCGTCTGTTTTGTTATGTGTCTAACTCACCCTGCAAAGTTTCTGAACCAAGGAAATTACTGTATATTGAGCTATATGTTTTTAAAAATCGTCCACTGTGTTTGCTAATTTACTATTGATTTAGAAGCCATTTTATACGATCAGCTGAAATTATGTAGTGTAGCAATATTAGACATAAAAACATAATACCAACCGCTTTTACATGACTAAAATAAAGCGCTGCAACAGCCATTGCAAAGATCAATAATTCAATAACTAATCTTGTTACCCCGTTTACAGCTATCACAGTTTGTCCACTTCGACTAGGATCATTAGGCACTGCAAACACGGACCAGATCATAACTGCAATCGGTAAAACTAATGTTAGAACATATTTAAAAAAACCATTAAAGTGGGTCCATGCAAACACACCTATGGAAATGAGTGCAGCGGTTTCAAGGGCGAATCTTAAAAGTAAATTCGTTTGATTCAGTTTTCCCAACTCCTCTGTATTAAAAAGCACCCCGTAGGAGATGCTCTTTCTCTACTTTATTTCAGCGTATAAAAGCTTTTCTGTTCTTCCTCTTTAGACTCTATTGGAGTTTTCGGAGAGATCATCTCCACTTTTAAAGATATGACACCGACTGCTGCTGTTACCAATGCTCCGATTAATGCAACAAATATAAGTATAATGAAATATGACAACTTTTCCCCTCCTATCCAGATAATTATCCAAATAATCGGGAAGTTGTCTACAATTCACGGAATTTGTCGAACGATACTATGAAATAAAACCATAATCTGTTGGTCCTCATATTAATAACATCTAATAGTAAAAGAACCAATGGCTAAAAACCCTTGGTTCTTTAGCTAACCAGAATATTCCAACGATGTCGTTCGTTCACCTAGAATATTAAAGCATTTCCTTGACCTTACTTCCTTCTTCATCGTTTTCTATTACTTGATACTCTTTCTCCCAAAAATGTACATTCTTTATCCCGAGTTTTTCCGGATCAAATACTGGATCTCTCCCCTCTTTTTTCGGACTCCATAGAGAAGTTGTAAAAACTAGTTTCCAATTTCCCTATTGTTTTTCGGAATATATGCCTCCTTCAAAGCTAAGAGCTGTTCCTGCTAGAAACGCTAATAGATAAGAGAAATAACGCATTACATGATCCTTCTTTTCATTTTGTGAGGGAATGTTCTTTATGGACTTTGTTGATGAAAGAGAAAGTTGAAATACCTTTTCAGAGTGAGATGAATCGGGGCTTAGAAATATAAACCGCAAAGCTTTCTTGAAGAAGCTTTGCGGTTTAAGGTTTCTTTTTGCTTAGTTTAAGTCAATGGATTTCCAGCGGAATCCACTGCACCCCAAGGCATAGTGGTTTTATGAGCATGTATGCCACGTAACAATGAATGTGGAGGAACCTGAATGTTTCAATCAGTTTTGGGATAAAAGTCGTGTTGACGTTCCTCTGCTTTACTATTTAATATTCGGTAGCTAGACTTTCCAATATGAAGCGGAATATCCAATTTTTCTAAATTTGGCATTCCATTTTTTAAGAAAAGCTCTTTATCTTGATATCTCTGTAAAACTTCTCCCACAATCCACTCTTGATCGCCCAAAGTGGATATACTGTGTACTTTACACTCATAAGCAAAATACGCATCAGTTAAAATCGGTATCTCAGCTTTTAGCCCTTCTTCGTATTGAATATTAAATTCTTCAAACTTATTTATATCTCTGCCACTGTGGGTGCCTAATGCTTGGATGAATTCCGAACATCTCCCTGGAAGGAAATTCACACCGAAAACACCACTTTTCTCAATCATTTTGTAAGTATATGTCTCTTTGTTTACTGATATCCCATACATTCCAGGAGAAGATCCGATATACGTATGCCAACCGGAAGCCATTGCGTTTTTTTCACCTTCATATTGAGCCGTAACTACAGCTACCATTCCAGGGTAGGCGTACCAAATTGGTTCATCTATCGGTGCTCTCATATTCATCGCTCCTTTTGTTTTCATTTTTATTAGAATTTGAGATACGATAAACGCGTTTCAATGTAAACGCTATCAAAAGCTAAAGCAGCACGTACAGCTCTAATATGATTAACTTCATTGTTCTGGAGTCTATCTTCCTTCACCATACTTTTGAGCTAATTTGTCACTTCAAGAGCTGGTGTGCTTTAATTAGGCTTTTATTAACAGCAGTGAACTGTTAAATAACTTCTTCTCTCATTCATTACGTCCATTAATGACACAACGAACAGATATTTAAGTAAACAACAACCTTCTGCGTCATGTAAATCATTCTCGTTTTGGGCAGGTAAAGCCTTTTCCCTTTATTAACGGCGAAACGGAAAACTTAAAATCCCGTTTCACTTGACGATCATGTAGAAATTAGTTGGTTCTAAGTATTCTAGGTTGTTTTTTTCATCATGTTTAAAAGATCCAGTTAAATGGGGCTTTATCCTTTTTATTGATATCCCCCAGTAATGGAAGTCGCTGCAACATATTTTGTAAGTTATACGCATCCCATGGAAAATGTTCTGTAATCCCTAATCCTGCAACATCATGGGCTTTGGCTACATCTTGAAGCACCCGTATAATTGTTTTGATGCTGGATGCTTTTGGAGCTTTTCCAACCATTTCATCGTAAGTATCAGGATTCGCAATTAAGAGAGAACGGTATTCCCTTAGGTCCAGTACATCTAAATCAAAATGAACGATAACCTTAGAAAGTTTGCGTGAATCCAGCCACTGAAGTACCTTGGAACTGTCTTCTTCAATATCATCTGGGGTTGCAATATCGAATTTCATATTCTGCAACGGTTTAGAGTGAAGTGCTTCCATCATATCGTTCAACCCGACAAACAATACCTGTTCCGGTTTAAATGGACGAGGTACCTCAGCGACGAATTCCTTATCACCGATACCCATTAAATTAGCAAGTACATGAGCATGGTGGTTTGGCCAATCCTCAGGAATGGACACATCAGGGTGTAAATCGACCCATAACAAAGCAGTATCTCCATCGTATTTTTCGTTTAAGTATGCAAAAGGAGCAAGTTCTACACCGCAATCGCCGCCAAGAACGATAACACGATCAGGCCTGTGCTTTTGAATTAAGCTTTTGGCAGATCGAGCTTGCTTTAATAAAACACTCCTGCCAACAATCCCCTGCTCTTTTTCAAGGCTCACATCTAAATCGACAGGTACTTCTTCAAATGGACCTTTCGTTTTAGGAGCAAGCCAGTTTAATAAGTGTGCTCCGAGTACGTACGGAGGGTTGTTGCCGCCTTGCCATTGCGGCATGAGTAATCGAAGCGTCTTATCTTCTTTATTTGTCATCTTATACACCTTCCTTTCAAATATTCATAAGTATGATGCACAAATTATAAACCCTATAGCAAGTATAGGGGCAAGTGTTTGTTATTTTTTCAGCACTTTTAATTCGTTTGGCAATCGCAATGCCTTCTGCAAGTGTACCGCTGTTATCGAACGGGTTGAGCTGCTTGTTGGTTGTTGGTAAATGCCTTTAAAGTTCTTTACAATGTTCTATACTTTTCGCTTTATAAGAATGCCCGTCATGTGTGAGAATTCCTTTAAGCTCGACAGTTTTACACGTTATATAATTTTTTATATGAAAATGGAACAAAAGTGTATTTTTATATGAGTCAGGTTTGGACTCTGAATAAGTATTAAAATCACACCAAAATTCCAAAAAGGGAACTAAATCTCACAGTTAGCTCATCTGGTTATTTGTTTTATAATTTTGGCTGGATTACCGTCAACTACAACATTATCGGAACGTCTTAATTAAACCTCTTCAAGAACGATGGGGGATTAGTGATGCTTAGTCGGTTACATCTTAATCATTCGAAGGATTACTTGTTACCCTTTTCGAAATCAATTACTTGTTTTTGTTGCGATTACTACCCGCAGCCGTCGGCAGAACATCGGGTTCAAAATCAATACCTATATTCTTACATTGACAAGGGTATGCTGCCTCCATAAAATGAAAATGATTATCAACATCACTTAGGAGGAAATACAGATGCATAGCGGGAAGATTCGTTTGAAAATTAAATTTACTTTCTTATCGATGCTCATCTTTTCTATTTTATTAGCAGGATGTACAAATGCAGGACAAACAGAGAAAAAAGATCCTAACAATATGGTCACAATTGCTTGGCCTAGAGATATAGGAGAAATAAACCCACATGTCTATAATCCTTCCCAATTGTTTACACAGTCAATGGTGTATGAGCCTTTGGTCTCTTATGAAGCGGGCGGAAAGCTTAAACCGCATTTAGCTGAGTCTTGGGATATATCTAATGACGGCAAAGTGTATACGTTTCATTTGCGTAAGAATGTAACATTTTCTGATGGGACAACATTTAATGCAAAAATCGCGAAAAAGAATTTTGACTCCATTTTAAAACATCCTGAGTTACATAGCTGGTTAGGATTTATTACAAAAATAGCTCAAACAAAAGTGATCGATGATCATACATTTCAATTGACACTGACTGAATCATATTATCCAACCATTCAGGAGCTGGCAGTTGTACGGCCTGTTCGGTTTTTAGGAGAGGCTGGATTCCCTAAAGATGGCGATACATCAAAAGGTGTAGCAAAACCGGTTGGGACGGGTCCATGGGTATTGGAAGAGCATAAAACCGATGAATATGCGATTTTTAAACGCAATGAAAATTATTGGGGTGAAAAGCCTAAAGTCGAGAAAATCAAGGTGAAAGTCATCCCAGACGCAGAAACAAGAGTACTCGCATTTGAAAAAGGTGAACTGGACTTAATTTACGGTGAAGGCGTCATCAGTTTGGATGCATATAAGCAGCTGCAATCGACAGGACAATATGAAACAAGCCTTTCCGAACCGGTGGCGACGAGACAGCTTGTCATGAATACGAAAAAAGAACAGCTTTCTGATGAACGTGTTCGCCAAGCCCTGCACTATGGTTTTAATAAAGACGCCATGGTGGAAGGCATTACCTCCAGGTTAGAAGAAAAAGCAGATTATATTTTGCCGACAACCTTCCCATACACGTCTGATATTGATGTAAAGCCAGTGAAATATGATGCGGAAAAAGCGGCAGCGTTATTAGATGCAGCAGGTTGGAAGCTTCCTAATGGCAAGACGGTGCGTGAGAAAGACGGAAAGCCTCTTGAATTTAGTTTAATGTATGATTCAGCGGAATCCATTCAAAAAGCAATGGCAGAAACGCTGCAAGCAGAGTGGGCAGCGATTGGGGTGAAGTTGAATCTTGAAGGAGTAGAATTGGCAACTCAGGTTAAACGGTTCAAAGCGAATGAATTTGATATGAACTTCTTTAGCAACTATGGCGCGCCTTATGACCCGCATACATTTGTAAACATTGTCGCGTCAAAAGGATTTGGATTTAATGAAGCGATTTCGGCATATCCAAACAAGGATGAGCTATTGAAGCAGATGGCAAGAGTTCCCAAAACAACTGATAAAAAAGAGCGTCAACATCTTTACTCATCTATTTTAACATCCCTTCAAGATCAGGGAGCCATCGTGCCTATCTCTTATATAAAAAAGACAGCGATCTACCAAAAGAATATTACAGACTTTACTTTCCCTGCCAACCGTGACGAACATCCATTTACAGGTATTCGCATTAAGCAATAGGAGGCTTTTATGGGCATCTATATATTAAAACGAATCATGTCCATCATACCAGTGTTTCTTTTAGCTACGCTTCTGACAACAGGAATGATTCAACTCTCACCGGTTGACCCGGCTGAAGCATATGTAGCCGCAGCGCATATCCAGCCAACCGATGACATTCTAGAGCAAAAAAGACATGAGTTTGGCTTAGATCAACCATTCTTTATTCAATATGTAAACTCTATTTTGAAGATATGCCAATTGGATTTCGGCATTTCTTATGTTTCGAATAAGCCGGTTTGGGACGAGGTTACACTCCGAATGCCAGCAACGATCGAACTTGCTCTTGGGAGTTTATTGATCGCGGTGCTTGTCAGTGTGCCTCTCGGCTTCTTTGCGGGAATCAAAAGAAATCGCGCAATTGATCATATCAGTCGCTTCATTTCCTTTTTCGGGGCATCCATTCCAACTTTTTGGTTAGGGTATATGTTGGTTTTTTTCTTTTCTGTTCAATTAGATCTTTTTCCAGTAGAAGGAATTGGAACATGGCAGCACCTCGTACTGCCGTCAATGACGCTGGCGCTTCCTTTAATTGCAATGTATACAAGGCTTTTGCGCGCCAGTGTTATAGAAAACCTGCAAGAACCGTATGTACAATACGCAAAAATCAGAGGACTGAAGAATAAAAGCATTATGGCTAAGCATGTATTGAAAATGGCCATTTCTCCGATGATTACAGGCCTAGGAATGAATCTTGGCAAACTTCTCACCGGAACAATTATTGTTGAAGTGGTTTTTTCTTGGCCTGGCTTTGGCCGTTATTTTATTGAGGCCATTTTCAATCGTGACATCCCTGTCATTCAATGTTATGTGTTCATAGCCGCCACATTTTATATATTGAGCAGCTTAATCGTTGATCTCATTCAAATGTATATTGATCCGCGCATTTCCAGGAAAGAAGGGCAGTATCGATGATCACAAGCATACGCATGATATATAAAAGTCAAAAAGTGATAACGGCATGTATCATCATATTATCAATCCTATTTCTCATCGCTGTATTTGCCCCTTGGATTGCGCCGAATAACCCTGTTGCTGTTCATTTGGCATATAAGCTGCACCCTCCATCCATGGAGTTCCCTTTAGGAACTGATCATTTAGGAAGATGCAACTTATCCCGCCTTTTGTACGGAACACGAATTTCTTTGGGATTTGCAGTGCTCATTTTTATTTCCTCACTTGTGATCGGTCTCATCGTCGGTACGATTTCGGGATATAAAGGCGGATGGATTGATCATTTGTTAATGAGATGTTGTGATGGTGTGATGGCCTTTCCGAACTTAATTTTAGTTCTTGGTCTAGTAGGCATATTCGGACCTGGACTTCCTCAAGTCATTCTTGCCCTCATGCTTGTGCAATGGGTCTACTATGCGAGAATCTTTAGAGGAATGGTGCTTAGTCTGAAAGAGGAAAACTTTATTAAAGCCGCAAAAATCAATGGATCATCACAATGGAAGATTCTGAAAAAACATATCATACCTAATGTGCTCCCTCCCCTCGTTGTCATGGGTACATTGGAAATGGGCTGGGCCATTATGGACATATCCGCTATGTCGTTTCTTGGATTAGGCGTTCAGCCACCGACTGCGGAATGGGGAGCGATGATTCATGAAGGTAAATCGTATATCCGGACGAACCCTGAGTTGATGATTTATCCAGGGATGATGATCATGATTGTGGTTGTAACGTTCAATTTATTGGGCGAGAGCTTATCAGAAAAATACGGAATCAAACGTCGATGATAAAAGGAATGAGGAAGTTGGGAACAGAACAATCACCGGTGCTGCAAGTTAGAGATTTGCATGTACAGGCCAAAACGCACAAAGGAGTTTCAACTCTAGTGCAACACGTCAATTTCGAACTGAAGCGCGGTCAAGTCCTTGGCCTGATTGGTGAGAGCGGATGCGGAAAAACAGTAACAGGTATGTCCATTCTTCAGATGCTTCATCAGAAAACAACCAAGGTGGAAGGAAGCATTTCAATACTAGGCCGAGAATTAAACGGATTGGCAGATAAAGAAATGCGCAAGATACGCGGCAAAGATATTGCCTATATTATGCAAAATCCGATGAACGCTTTTACACCCGCTTTTACGATTGGTCATCAAATGATTGAAACGATTCGCTCTCATACGTCTTTTAACAAAAAGCAGGCAAAGGAGCTTGCAATAGAAGCATTGCATAATGTGAGCTTATCCAATCCTGTTAAACTTTTAAAATCTTACCCTTTTCAATTAAGCGGCGGAATGCTTCAACGGGTGATGATTGCAACCGCTGTATGCTTACATCCAAGCATTCTCATTGCGGATGAACCCACAACTGCATTAGACGTAAATAATCAGAAGACCGTGTTGAAACATTTAGACGCCATGCGCTCTGAATGTGGAACGGCGATTTTGCTTATATCTCATGATCTGGGCGTCATTGCTGAAATGGCGGATGAAGTCGCTGTGATGCAGAAAGGGAGAATCGCAGAAAAAGCAGATGTGTTTCAGCTGTTTGATGCACCAAAGCATGAATATACAAAAAAGCTATTAAGTGCACGTTTGACATTGCCAATTGATGAACGTGCCATTGGGTCAATTTGACAAAAGAGCGGCATTTTAATGAGGTGAACAAGTGAGTTTATTACAAGTGAAAGAAGTCTCTCATCGTTATGCGGAGCGTTCATTGTTCAAATGGAAATTTCAATCTAAACAAGTCCTATCCGATGTCAGCTTTTCGATTGAGAAAGGTACATGCTTAGGCTTGATTGGGGCAAGTGGAGCCGGTAAAAGTACATTGGGAAAAGTGTTGCTTGGTTTAGAACGGCCACAATCAGGTCAAATCCTTTTTCAAGGCCATGATATGTATAGCGCAGATAAATCGATCCGGCGAAAAATCCGTCGTGACCTTCAAGCTGTCTTTCAAGATTCATACTCGTCCGTCAACCCGCGAATGACGGCGGAACGGATTATTGCAGAACCATTAGAAAACTATGAAACCCTCACTACGGCTGAACAGAGACGAACTATTATCGAGTTGTTGGAAAGGGTAGGCCTAAGCGAAAGTGATTTAACAAAATATCCGCACCAATTCAGCGGCGGTCAATTGCAGCGGATCAATATCGCCAGAGCAATCTCGCTCAAACCGAAACTGATCGTATTAGATGAATCAGTCAGCAGTCTGGACATGGTTACCCAAACGCTTATACTCGATTTGTTAAAAGAGCTCAAAGACGAGTTTGGGTTATCGTATTTTTTTATTACGCATGATTTGAAAGCCGCTTATCAATTGAGTGACACACTAGGTGTACTGGATAACGGAAAATTAGTTGAGCTTTACGAGTCCAAACCTCAGTTCTTTGCATCAGACCATCCAGCAGTAAAAGAAATGAGAAGCTCCATACTTGCAGAACACCCGCGCTTTCGTTCGATAGGAAGAGGGACGATGCTACAATAAGAAAATCGCGTGTAGATATAGCATTCCCGGTTACATCGTTTTTTCATGATATTTGCTTTAACAAGTACGGCATGTCTTTTGTTGTTCAAAGCATGGAGTGCTGATATCAATAGAACGGTTGCACCGTTAACTGCATCAAATGATGACTGCGATCTGTTACATTCCTTCAACTCACGGCTACACATGCCGCATTTCAACCATTTTTCCTGCTTTAAATATGACATAGAAAAAGAACCGTTGGCTTTAAACCATTGGTTCTTTTTCTACACCCTCTAACCGTTTATTATTTTATGTTTAAACGACAAAATGTTTTTCATGCCTCATTAGGAGAAAATAGCAAGGTGGATTAGGCTCCTCATAATCTCTTCGTACTTTTAATAGATTTCGTCCATGAATGAGGATTCTATTAAATTTAACCAAGCCATGAAGCCCTTCCAAGGTTTCCAGGATCCCATACAATTTCTCCAGACTGCACGTTTCCATAAAACACTGTGACGAACAAAATCGGGTTTAACATATGGAGAACCTTGGAAAAATTCAATTTCGAAAACTTCTCACTCTGCTCTGTTATATCTCGGAGTTCTGCTTATGAGATTGAAGCCTAAAGGCCGGAAAACTGTCCATATTCAGCTCAGATATTTTCCTTCAGGCAATACTTACGAGATGTTGAAGACACTGCCTACTTCGATGCCGGTTCCGTGACTGGTCGCAAAGCACTGAATATCCGGTCGAAGCGTCGCATCGACGTTTCAAGCGGACCAGTAGGGAATCGTGCGATCAACCACCCCATCACCAGCGCAACTGTTGCAACGAGCAGATCACCAAATGGAATCGCTCCGAGATCATACGTGACCCCAGCTATTTCGAGACCCCATATGAAGACAAACTGAGCTGCATACATCGTTAACGCCACGCGACCAACTGCTGCGAATGGCATTAACACGCCAGAGGTCTTCTTCGGCACGAGACATACCAATCCGAGCACCATGAATGCAGCACCCATCCCCAGCAGTGTCTGGAATGTTGACGCACTGTGCGGGGCTATCGAAAGAAGATTATGCCACAGCGGTGGTTCCACGTTGTGCGGCCAGATTGCATACTGGTCCGACTGGGCGCTGGCGGTGCCTTGAACGCCTACGAGCCATTCTTCGAAGGAACGGCTCAGCCCCGGCAGAACGAAAATACCCAGCAATTTAGAGACGGCGAGCATGATTGCACCGCTGCCCGCAAGCGAAAGTGCAGTGCGGATCTTAGTAAGGTCGAAGCGTCCGATCGCCATACCGGCGACGAAAGCGGGAGCAAGTGCAAGCGCGGACAGCGGGCCGCCTGCAATATCACTAAGTAAGTATGCTTTTGGCAGGACACTCCCTCCGAGAATCATCAGTGGCGGGCTCACTACCATTAGAGCTGCTGATGTCGCAATCAGTACACGAGTCGAACGGCGAACCAGCACTAACGCCAGCACGAACAATGCCGCATAAGCGGGCAAGATCACCCCGTACGGAGTATTCAGCATGATGAGAAGATATCCAATGATATCGACGAACACCGCGCGAGCGAGCATCCGTGCCCGGAATGCAGTCGGCTCCGTTCCTCGATCCATCATGCGCCCAGTCATAATTGAGTAAGAGATGCCGCCGCAGAGCACAAATAGCAACGTCGTGTTCCCGGAGACGATGGAAGCATTCGTCTCATTCAAGGCGAAGTGCTGCAAATACATTCCTAGAACCGCCAGCCCCCGCGCTGCGTCAAGTGCAATAAGACGACCTGCCCCCCGTGAATTCCTCTTAACGATCTTCTGCCCTTCGGCTGAATCACGGGTAACGATTTCAACATATGCACCGTCCTGAAGTGGAGTTGATAAATCTACCAGCTTTCGATTTAATTTACCTGCAACCTCATTTTCCAGCCCGCTGCTAATGGAAGCCTCGACATCCTTGATGTTTGCTTCCTTTTCGTATTCTCTGACAGATACGTTAGGCAGTTTAATACTGATTGACAACTTGTATTCCTCCTTAAAAAGATCAATGTTCCCCTTGTTCCATTGCCTATATTTGGATGAGACCTAACTGTATTCAATATAGCGGGCAGTTGTATCTAAAGTTTGATCAACTTGTAAACAAAACGTAAAAAGACGCTATTCCTGTCAGGATAAGAACCTATACAATAGTGATCCAAACAATTGCGTTGCGAATCATGTCTAAACAAATAAAAACACCTTGTCAATGACAGAGCCTTGTAAGGCAAAAAACTCTAGGGTTAATAATATTTCTTGTATTCTCACTCAACCGACCCAACAGCTAAACATAAAACAAGCTGGCGGCAATTAGCACCAGCTTGAAAACATATTCTTTATAGAGTGAACTCCCCGGCAACACACCCAATGATAAACTGCTTTTTAAGCTAGCAGATGCTTGGGACGCAAACCTAATTTACTTTGACTTTTAATTGGATACTGTTGGACTTATAGATGATCTTCACTTTGTACTTGCTTGGCAATCCTACGGTCTCGATTGAAGAAAATGATCCTTGACGCTTATCATAGGTGATGATCGTGGATCCGTCAGCTGGTGCATAATTGTCCGAAAAGTTGAGACGTAATGTCCCTTTCATTTTTGCCTTGCCCTTAATGTGTAACAGATCATTTTTTCCGCTGAGATTCAGCTCAAGTATACCTTTGGCAGATTGTTTGTAGTCTCCTCCGATGACCAGTTTTCCTGATACCTCTTCCTTCAGGGTGCCTCCGTTGTTTGAAACATCACCTCTCCCAAAGGCTGTCTTCGAGTCACCCTCAAGTGTTCCCTGATCAATCCGTGTACCGCCGGAATATGTATTATTCCCCTCCAGCTTTAATGTGCCTGTCCCCTTTTTAGTCAGCTTTCCGGTGCCGGAGATATCGTTGCGCCAGCGATCCAATGCATGGAAACCGCCTTTTGAAGAATCCATACTCACGGTAACGTCTCTCGCAAAAGCGCCATATCCATCGGCGGCGGAATAGAGATCAAGCCGTCCCCACCCTTCAGGATCATCAAGAACAGGATAGCCGGAAGGAAGACCGGTAGTGGCTAAAATCCAACGGCGCTGCGTGTTGTCAAGGTAAGGAAAACGAGTTTCCAGCAGGACTTCAGCTCCCTTAGGAACCATCATTGGTTTAGCAGGTGAATTGATTTGCCCAAATCCGTATGTCAATCGTTGAATATATTGTTTTTTATTCATGTCATAATCGCTGAATCGATCTTCTGCTGTACCAGTTTGCGTTAACAACTTACTGTGGGCTTCATCATAAGCAGCCTTTTTCAAACTTTTATTGGCTGGATCAGATAAAATTGCAGCCGCCAAGCCAGTTGCCATGACACGTCCTCCCATTACATCAAGCGGGGAATGCATACCGGCAACAATGCGGTTATTGCCGAGCTCCGAAGCCCGGGTAAGGAGCTCCTGATAACGCTCCGGTACGGCATAAGCCATAGCAAAAGCGCTGAGGTATGCAGCATTCGTATGTCCACTCGGAAAACCCCCGTCTTTGCTTGGATCAGGATTGATAGCGGGAACAAGGGTTGGAACAAGAATAGAGTTGCTTTCCCAGCGAAACGGGCGGGGATAAAGGAAGTATCCCTTAGCCGGGTTCGTTGAAGAATAGGGGCCGCGTAACGTATTGACCAAACTCACGATGCTGCCGAGACTGGAACTCGTGCTGCCAGAATTGGTTCCTTCGTCAATATATTTTTTTATTGTGGCATCTGCCGGGATACTGTTGATCGTTGTCGTCGCGCCCGCATTTAACCGATATACATCAGTAAGCGGACCAAGACCGTCAATCACACTGTAGCTCTGATTCCTGCGATCATCAAAATATGCGGCATTTTCCTCACTAATCGTACGGCGTTCAGCAATGTCAACAACTTTTTGAATGTTGGCATCCAACACGCTGCTGTTCAGTTTGGCATCACTATCCCAAGTACTTCCGGGAGTCCAAAGCTTATTAAATTCGGAAAGTACCCCGATCGTGGGATTGGAATTCACTGTAGTATTAGCAGAGCTGTTATTTTTGTAATGATCTACGAAATATCCTGAAGGAGGGGGCGGCGGCAGTGTTACAGTTTTGGCTTTTGTTGTTGTGCTCGCATAACATTCACTCACAGAACTCTGAAATAATACCAGAGAACATAAAGCCACTACTAAATGCTTCTTCATCCTTAGTAATTTCATTTTTTCATCATACTCTCCCTTACTCTTATCTCAAAAAGCTTTTCCCCAACCGTCAAGTTATTATTGATCGTATCTTACATTTATTAATGAAATAGCGTTGTTTTATTAATGTTTTGTTTATTTTTTCTAGGCGTCAATGAAATAGAAGTCACCTACAAGCTGAGAGAAAGAAACGGAAGAAAACTACAGAAGCAAAAAGCTGCTGACGAGGAGCCAGCAGCTAACACAGGGGCATCTAAGCATTCATAAAGGACTAGGCGTGTTTCCGCATTCTATAAATTACAGAACAACTTTATTATAAAAGAACACCATATTTCATGGTAATCATCATTTAATGCGCCATCATATCATGGGCAATATCGTGTCCATCCATTTTTGACGGGTAGTAGGTAGGCCAGTGTTTGACTTCATCAAGTAAAGCTTCACGGTCATCACCCCAATACAGATGGTAATGACTAGCTTTAGTCGGATAGATACTATGATCACTAAACTGAATATACTGAGGGAGTCCTTCAGCTTCTTTAGCTAGTTTGAATATGTATCTTACCCCTCTATTGCCCCCATCATATGTTAAAATTTCGTACCCGTCATAGGTATACTTACCAGAATATTCTTTTCCATTTTTGAAGAACGTTACAGCATCTTTTTGAATTAAGATACGGTCAACATCTGTTTTATACCCTTTTTTATAGTACTCTTTATATTCTTCAGCTGTCTTGTCACCTTCATGTTCTGATTTATATGAAAATACTTCGTCAAGAGTACCATCTTGCAGGTATGGATATACAGATTGCCAGTCTCCTTCCCAATTAGAAAGTGAACGATCCTTTACTTGGCTGTTTTTAAAATAGCCTTCATAAATTTTTTCTGTTTCTTCATCATGTGCATGACTATGATCGTGCTCATGATCATGAGCGTGAGCACTTTCGTGTGTGTGACTTTCAGATGCTTGCTCTTGCGTTTTGGAAGAGTCTTCTGCAACAGCCGAAGATGACGTTGTTTTATTAGACTCACCTTTTGATGAACCGGAAGTCTGACATCCTGCCAATACGAGTAATGAACCAATAGTTAATATACCTAACCTCTTTGTAAATAAAATCTTCATTCCAACACTCCTTTTTCATTAAATCGAAAACATTACGATTTATATTATACATATATCCCTTGGAAAATTCAAAGGGAAAATGCTCCTCATATTACTGAATCGTATCTGGCAGCGGATGGCCAATTTCATTAAAAAACTGACTTTGTTAGTCAGTTTCCTTTACAATACGAAAGTCTACGATATTTCCATATCGATCGGCTTCAATATGACAGCATCCTTCAAGCAGTTGTTTTAATTTTCCCCGTCCGCGTTGTACCCTTGATTTTGCGCCCGAGTAAGAAATGCCGAGCTTTTCACTTAACTCCTTTTGTGATAACCCTTGAAATTCAGTCAGTTCGAGCGCCTCTCGATACTTTTCCGGCAACCTTTTGATGGTCGAGCGAATACAACCCGCTGCTTCTTTAGTGAAATTTTCTTCCTCTGCATTGTCATCAAAATGCAGAGGATCAGGCAGTATTTCGCTTGATTTTTTGGTGCGGTAAAAATCAATAATTGTATTTCTAGTAATCTGATAGATCCAGCTATGAATCTTTTGTTCATCAATCAGATTTGGGAGATGAACTTGTATTTTCATAAATACGATTTGCAATATGTCGTCAACCATAGATTGATCGTTAACCCTATGCGAAATAAATGTTTTTAACGGCTGGTGAAATTGATCCCATAGATCCTCAATATTCATTTGAAAAAACCTCCTATTATTTTTGCGTCTGCTTTACGTTTGTATCGTCTTTGTAATCGTAACAGAGAATGAAACAATTGTTGAATCAATTGAATTGCAGCTGTTGCAAAAAAAAATGATGAGGAGAGATTTGTTATGGAATATACCTTTTTAGGAAGAACAGGATTGCGGGTGAGCCGTTTATGTTTAGGCACGATGAATTTTGGAGTTGATACAGATGAAAAGACGGCGTTCCGTATCATGGATGAAGCGCTCGATAACGGCATTCAGTTTTTTGATACTGCCAATATTTACGGCTGGGGCGAAAATGCAGGTTTGACAGAGAGCATCATTGGAAAATGGTTTGCACAAGGAGGACAGCGCCGCGAGAAAGTCGTTCTGGCGACAAAAGTATATGAACCGATTTCTGATCCGAATGACGGACCAAATGATAGGAGGGGGTTGTCTCTATACAAAATCAGACGCCATCTGGAAGGATCGCTGAAGCGGCTTCAGACAGATCATATAGAATTATACCAAATGCATCATATCGATAGGCGGACGCCGTGGGATGAGGTATGGGAAGCTTTTGAGGCTCAGGTTCGCTCCGGCAAAGTAGACTATATTGGATCCAGTAACTTTGCAGGCTGGCATTTGGTTAAAGCGCAAGCTGAAGCTGAAAAACGGCGATTCATGGGACTCGTCACCGAACAGCACAAGTATAGTTTATTAGAACGTACAGCTGAGATGGAAGTGCTGCCGGCTGCACAGGATCTTGGTTTAGGGGTAGTGGCGTGGAGTCCCCTTGCAGGAGGACTTCTTGGCGGGAAGGCACTGAAAAGCAATGCCGGAACCCGTACAGCAAAAAGAGCAGATTTAATCGAAAAACATCGCTCACAACTCGAGAAATTTTCAACTTTATGCAAAGAACTAGGAGAAAAAGAAGCAAACGTGGCTTTGGCATGGGTGCTAGCAAATCCAGTTTTAACTGCGCCGATCATCGGACCAAGAACGGTTGAGCAGCTGCGTGATACGATAAAAGCCGTTGAAATCAGTCTGGATGAGGACATTCTCCACATGTTGAATGATATCTTTCCCGGACCTGGAGGAGAGACACCTGAGGCTTATGCCTGGTGATTCTTTCATGATCAATAACTGACATTTTTCTAAAATCTTTATGCTGAACAATCATATATAGGAAAGACAAGAGCTTGTTTGTCTCTTGTCTTTTCCAAATCATGCGAAGAATTCTGACTAAACATCGACAAGAAACGCTGCCGCTTTATTCACTCAATGCTTATTTGATTACGAAATTACCGTATTCGTTTGAGCGAACATGAATCGGTCCGTTTAAATTATAGTTGTTCTCCTTGGCGATTGAGCGAAGCACGTCCACACGGGCAACCGATTCTCTCCACTCATCACGGGTGTCAGGATCTGCCGGATTCATCAGGTCGTCATATCGCACATCCAGGAATTTATTTAACCATTTCTTCTCATCAATCCCGTCTTTAGGTGAACCGCCCGCTTTTTTGTTCGTGCGTTTGATCAAGGCATAAAAGGAGTCGGGGTCATCACCATCGCCATGCTGAATAACTGTATCGTACATCACAGCTCTTGCCAGTGCCGTTTTCAGTCCGGCATGATCGGATCGTTTCATGGCAGGCTGATAATACAAGCTGTCATTTACTGCGTCTTGAGCAGCGCGGAAGTCCTTATCATTTCCAAGCGACTCCCAGGCGGAAGCGAATCCCTTGAGATTGCTGATGTCATCGCTTTCTTCCTTGGCCAGACGACGCAATTCAGGCAGGTACTTTTTCAGTTTGTTATTCGGTACCGCCTTTGTGTATACTTCCACTACTTCCAATGCATCCCCGGTAGCTGTTGTAAAGCCTGCCCGTCCGCATGTATAGCCTCTTCCATCATTCAATGGCTCGACATATCCGTATTGGATCTCCGTCGTGCCGTTTTCAAAGATACTGGTCAGCTGTTCTGCCCGGCGTTTTTGATCCTTATTCAGTCCCGCCGCAAAAACCGTTTCACTCATCATCAGGGTAAAAAACATGATGAAAACAAGTGATGAAATCGCTGCTTTCTTCCAGAAACCCGCATTTTTCTTCAAACTGATTTTCATTCGATTACCTCCTTCTAAATATTGTAAATACAGACACAGTATACATCAAGGAGCTGCTCTATTGTTGAAAATACATCGTTTTGTCAATATTTTGAATCTAAAGTAATAATAAAAAGCTTTCGGCTTGAATCTTACTCTTTTTTTATTGCCAATCAGCCTTAGCCCCTCTCTCTAGGAAAAGCCCTTTTGCTACAACTTTATTTAACAAAATGCAATAAGGCTTTAATCTATTTTATAATGGAAATGATCATCGAATAGTTGGGAGGTGATGAAAATGGCAAGTAAGATAAGAATGCTAGATTCCGCAACGTCCCATGCAAAGCCTATGATTGGAAAGGCGATACTTTGCATGGGGTAGACTTTCTAAAAGATCGCCCAAGTAAGCTTTTCTGATATAGTGGCTTTGCACCTTATTTGGCTATAAAAAAATAAGGAGCTGGCAGATATGGCATATGTAAAAGCAACCGCTATTTTACCTGAAAAGCTGATATCGGAAATTCAAAAGTACGTTCAAGGAAAAACAATATATATCCCTAAGCCTGAAACCTCTCATCAAAAATGGGGTGCGTGTTCAGGAACAAGAAAGCTAATCGATGACAGAAACACTTCTATTAAACAAGCATTTAAAAACGGCAAAACAATTAATCAATTATCTGATGAATATCACCTCTCTACTGAAACAATAAAAAAAATTGTCTACTCTAAATAAACAAAACGGAAGCACTGATGAAATGTAATCAGTGCTTTTGATATGGCGAGTTTGTTTCTTAGTTATTTCCTGCATATGATATCATTGGCCAATTGTGTAGAGTTAAGGGAGATGAGAAGAAAGGAAGGATTTACAAATGAATATAGTAAACAATGGAACATTGCAAGTACCTGGAGCGAACATCCACTATAAGTTGCGTGGCACAGGTCCAATCATTCTTTTGATTCATGGCGGAGGCGGTGATGCCGACAAGTTCCATCATGTTGCAGACCATCTGGCTAACTGGTACACGGTCGTTACTTACGATCGCCGAGGCCATTCCCGCAGCAATCTCGCCAATCAGACTGAGGATTACCGTGTGGAAACACACAGTGATGACGCCCACCGTCTTCTAGCCAAACTCACCAACAAGCCGGCATACGTATTTGGAAGCAGCTCCGGCGCTGTTATCGGGCTTGATCTGTGCATACGCCATCCCGAACAGGTAAGTGTCATGATCCCTCACGAACCAGTCTTATTGCAGTTTTTAAATGGAAATGAGCTGAAACAAGCCAACCAATTCATGGAAGACCTTAAGAAAAATCACCGAAATGAGGTCATTACATTATTGTCAAGTTTAGAAACAAACGAACAATCAAAGGATGTGCTGGCAGAGCGGCTTCTCGGTAATTCAACGTATTTCACTGAATATGAAATTCAGGGAATTCTCAACTATACATTAGATATCGAAGCATTAAAGATGGTGTTTACATCTGCTCCGATGAAGGTACTCCCAGCTGGCGGAAGTGCTTCACGGGATTTTTTTCCTTATCGTTGCGCAAACGCCTTAGCGGAACATTTGGAAACAGAAATTGTTGAATTTCCCGGAAACCATGCAGGTTATAACACAATTCATCATAAAGAATTCGCTGAGAGGTTACACGATATGTTAGAAAATAAACATAGGACCATGTACAACTAACTCAGATTATCGGAGAATTTCACAGGAGCGTTTTTTACTCTTTAGCTATTTTTGTTATATGATCTTAAAATAAAAAAGAAACCTTTGGACTTTGTGAATCCGCAGGTTTCTTTTTTATTCATCTACTTTTTTTCCCGGATAACTAATAGCACACCAACTAGAATCAAAGTTGAACCTGCCCAGAAGGTTCCGCCTATACGTTCTCCTAACAAAAGCCATCCGAGCAATGTTCCAACGAGAGGCTGAAAAAAGAAAAATAAACCTCCACTTGATGCATTCAGCATTTGTAATCCGCGATTCCAAAGTATAAATGCACAAGCTGTTGAAACAATCCCCAAGTATAATAGCCCGCCCCATATTGTCGGATGAGCCAGCTGCGAGAAATGAACTTCATTTACGTTCATCCATACAAAAGGAGTCAAAATAATCATGGCAACCAAGATTGAGTAAGTTGTCACCACAATGGGAGAATAATGATTTGGAACACGTTTTAAAAGAACAGACATCAGCGCCCATGTTAAAGCAGCAATTAGCAGCGAAATTCCGCCCATTTGATTCGTCATGTCAATGTGACCGTTCCCTACAATCATTAAAACGCCGATAGTCGCCAAAGCCACAGATATTCCCTTTTTTACATTCAACCGTTCTTTTAGCAAAAGCCTAGCAAAGATCACCATAAATGCAGGTGTGGAAGAAGTAATAATGGCTCCCATTTGTGCCGAAGATAGGTTAGTGCCAACTTCCTGTGTAACGATTGAAATTGTATTACCAATGATCCCAATGCCTATGATTAATAAAAGGTCACGTCTGTGAATTCGCCAGGATAGCCTTTTTACCAAACCGATAATGAGCAATGCGAGAATTGCTACAGCATATCGCATCCATACCAGCTCTAATGGGGGTATAACCGATACGACAACCTTTACGACAACGTACATACCACCCCAAATGCTGGCGGCTAAAGCCAAATATATAGAACCTAACAAAGTGTTTTTCATTTTTGCACCCTCCGTTTTTCATTTAGGTCAATAAATGCCCCTAACGGAGAGAAGTAGTCACCTTACTCCACTAAGGGCGGAGAAGTGCTACTGGTACATCATTTTCAAATAATGGAGCCCAGAACATGTTTATTCACCTCTGTCAAAAAATGAAGGTATTGATAGTTTAAAAGAAAAACGTAATGAAGTAAATGAGAGAATCTTATATTGATTATTTAACGAATCTGCTTGCCAGTTAAATCATAATTTCTTCGTAATTATTTTTTACCTTCTATACGTTTTTTTGTCATTAAAACATGATGAGTTTTTTGAGGATATACCCTATCCAGCTATTCTACAATCCGCTTAAGTATCTTCGCAGGATTTCCACCCGCCACGACGTTATCTGGTATATCCTTTGTGACAACTGCACCCGAAGCGATTACAACATTATTGCCGATTTTTACCCCTGGGTTAATAACAGCTCTCCCGCCAATCCAGACATTATGACCGATTATGACTGGAATTCCGTATTCCGCTCCCGATATTCTTGTATGTGCATGGAGCGGGTGAGTCGCAGTATAAATATGAACTCCTGGTGCAATAAAACAGTTATCCCCTATTCGAATCTCATGAACGTCAAGAAACACACAATCAAAATTAGCAAAGAAATTTTCTCCAACGTGTATGTTGTAGCCATAATCACAACGAAATGTCGGCTCTACGTAAACATGTTCCCCAGTAGAACCAAACAATTCTTTTAATAAACGGGTTCTTTTCTTGCTATCCGTTTCAAGTGAATCATTAAAAATTCTAGTTAATCTTCTAGCATTCATTCTTTCCCTTCTTAATTCAGGGTCGTCTGCGTTGTAAAGTTCGCCATCTAACATTTTTTGTTTTTCAGTTTTCATGATGTAATCTCCTTAACCTTTTCACTATTCATACTGCTATATTCTAACTTGTATATACAAGTTAATTCAAGTTTTCAGAGTACCGATAACATGTTTTTTATGCTCAAGCCTCTCCTTGATCTGCTTATTAAACGTCTCAGCTGTTCTGGCAAATCCAAATATATAAACATAAAAAACCATACCGATAATACTTGGTATGGTTTCTTTAAGTAGGCCACCTAAGAGAGGGCCGGTTATCTCAATATTACTTTTGATCCGAAGTTAATTGCATTTGTAACCGACAGGGCCGTCTGAACCTGTGTACACATATGTGTCAGAAACATATCCAATATTCACGATCCCCCGGGAATCTTTCCACTGGATTTGGTCCCAAATATTACTCGTTCCATACTTCCCAGTAACAGTCGTTCCATAAGCGTAACAATAGTAAGGAACACGCGAGCCGCTAGGAATGGAAAGCATAATAGGATAGTTTGTACCTGGACCGCTGCGCATATTTACAGGCGCACCGCTGCTTGTTGAAACAGTAAAGTACTGAACGGCAAGTGCTTGACTGGAAAAAATGAATAATGATGCAATCATAACGGTTAACATACTCAGCATTTTCAGTTTAGTCAATGTCATCCCTCTTTCTTCAATTCCTTCATTTTAAGAATGATAGAACATATGCTACCAGCTGCATTTAGGAACAACCGGACCGTCTGAGCCTGTATACATATATGTATCAGAGACAAATCCAGGAATGATCTCCCCGCTGGCAAGCGTCCGCTCTGTGTAATTCCAAATATTACTCGTTCCATACTTTCCAGTTACAGTTGTACCGGTTTTGTAGCAATAGATCGGGATGCGGGTTCCGCTCGGAATAGTCGTTACGATCCCCCAACTTGTACCTGGGCCGCTGCGCATATTTACAGGCGCACCGCTGCTTGTTGAGACCGTATAATACTGAGCGGCAAGTGCATGGCTAGAAAAAATGAGCAATGATGCAATCATCACCGTTAGTGTACTTAGCGTTTTTAATTTCTTCACCTTATATCCTCCCCCTTTAATGTCGTGCGTTTGACTTTCTTACATCCAGTTAAGGAAAAACCGCGCCCCCTCTCTCTGCCATATATTTATCAATGTACCATAAACTAGATCTTTCAAAAGTGGAATTATTCCTATGTTTTCGACAAAAAACTCGTGACATCGTGCATTTTCAAAATTTGCAAATATGACCTATCCATTTTATATGAGACAAGGCAGTAAATCACTTTTTTGTGATCATTTCATTAACTGTGCAACAGAAGCTGTTTAATTAGAAACGAGAATAAACGTCACTGCGTAAAAGCGCTTTGTGTGTTTGATGAGAATAAAGCGACTTGTGACCATTCCGAATATGCCATTTTTATCGGAGAAAAGTTCTTTCTGTATGCTTCATCTTATTTTCGGGAAATGTAACGTTGATTAAAGGAGGGTAATTAAAGATGGATCATCAAACATTAGCTGCTCACGAGGCTGTAGACTTACATGAAATCGTTAACTTTAAAACACTTTGTGTAGCGAAATCGAAATTAATGCAGGGACTTGTGTTTGACCAAGACCTTAAGGACTTGATGCAAAAAGATGTGCAGCAATCCATTCAAGACCTTACTGATTTACAAGCGGTTTATGAGCGTGCGCCATTTCAAGCCCCCGTCCCTCAAAGCCGTCCAACGCCAATCATCAATTGAAAGGAAGGTAAGCCCCTTTGAATCATGATCACTTAGACCCAATTAATTCGCTAAATGTGCCTGAACTTGCAGATACCACATTTGCGATGGATTTTCTTATTCGAGCAAAAGAAGGCGTGAGGAATACTGCTGTTGCCTTGACTGAAACCGCATCACCAGATGTAAGAGCTTTGTTGCGGAAGCAGCTGATGCAAGGAATCGCAATGCACCAAGAAATTACGGAACTGATGATAAGCAAAAAATGGTTCCATCCATATGAACTAAGCGAACAGTATAAGCTGGATCAGCTCTCTGCAAAAAACACGATCATGGTCGGCAACATGAACCTCTTTCCTGAGGACACAAATCGAAAAGAGATGTTTGACCGGACACCTGATGAACACTAACACTGGAGGTTTTACAGCATGAAGGCAGTAACGTATCAAGGCATTAAAAATGTTGTTGTCAAAGATGTGCCAGATCCAAAGATTGAAAAGTCCGATGACATGATTATAAAAGTCACAAGTACAGCCATTTGCGGATCAGATTTACATTTAATCCATGGATTGATTCCTAATCTGCAAGAAGACTATGTCATCGGCCATGAACCGATGGGAATCGTGGAAGAAGTTGGACCAGGGGTTACACAGGTGAAAAAAGGTGACCGCGTCATTATTCCTTTTACTATCGCCTGCGGTGAATGCTTTTTTTGTAAAAACCAACTGGAAAGCCAATGTGATCAATCTAATGACAATGGAGAAATGGGCGCCTATTTCGGCTATTCAGGGCATACCGGCGGTTATCCAGGCGGGCAGGCTGAGTATTTAAGAGTGCCGTTTGCGAATTTTACCCATTTTAAAATTCCTGAAACCTGTGAGGAACCCGATGAAAAATTAAGCGTGATTGCGGATGCCATGACCACCGGCTTTTGGAGTGTTGACAATGCCGGGGTTAAAGACGGCGATACAGTTATTGTTCTCGGCTGCGGACCAGTCGGCCTGTTTGCTCAAAAGTTTTGTTGGCTAAAGGGCGCAAAACGCGTCATAGCAGTTGACTATGTAAACTATCGCTTACTGCATGCCAAACGAACAAACAAAGTAGAAATCGTTAATTTTGAAGACCATGAGAATACAGGGAGTTACTTGAAGGAAATCACCAAAGGCGGAGCGGATGTAGTTATTGACGCTGTTGGGATGGATGGGAAAATGAGCGACCTCGAGTTCCTTGCCAGCGGATTAAAGCTTCATGGCGGAACGATGAGTGCATTGGTCATTGCTTCCCAGGCCGTTCGCAAAGGAGGAACGATACAAATTACAGGTGTGTATGGCGGCAGATATAACGGTTTTCCATTAGGTGATATTATGCAGCGAAACGTCAATATACGCTCTGGACAAGCCCCAGTGATCCACTATATGCCATACATGTTTGAATTAGTGTCGACAGGTAAAATTGATCCGGGAGACGTTGTAAGTCATGTGCTGCCGCTCAGTGAGGCCAAGCATGGCTATGACATTTTTGATACCAAAATGGATGATTGTATAAAAGTTGTGTTAAAACCTTAAGAAAACGGAGGTGACGGGAATGGAATACGCCTTACATGAAGTGCTAGAAGTCCAAGAAATGACTGCATTTAAGACACTTTGTTTAACGAAATCCAAAACAATGAAGGCGCTGGTGTCTGATCCGAAGCTTAAAGCAATCATGCAGCAAGACGTTGACATCACCACACGGCAGCTGCAGGAATTTGCCTCTATTTTATCTAATGCAAAGCAAGAATGAGGAGATGAGTGAATAATGAATCCTATCATTGAATATCTGACCGGTATGAATGTTCTAACAGACCAAATCATCGCCATGGACTTATTGATTGCAGCAAAAAACGGAGTCAGAAATTATGCGATGGCCGCAACGGAAGCGGGAACGCCTGAAGTGAAAGAGATCCTTATCCGTCATTTAGAGGAAGCCCTCGATATGCACGAACAAATCTCAAGCTATATGATGGAAAAGGGCTGGTACCATCCTTGGAATACAGACGAACAAGTCAAGCTGAATTTACAAAATATTGATACGGCGATTCAATTGCCAACCCTTTAACGGACAATGATTGATTTGCTGAGGAACAGTCTTGATTGACCATAACTGTGCCTCAGCTTCTGTATGTTAAGAAAAAGCTGAATAGAAGTGAGGGCGACTATGAGGAATCATAATAATTCTTTTTCCTTTGGATTTCTTCCGCTTCTCCTTCTCCGCCCGATTCATGAGCTGTTCATGAACCCGCTTTTTCTCATCTGATCTTCAATCGCTTGCAAGGCCTGTTCCTCGTCAATCCCTTCAGCTCTGATTTGAATGTGAGTTCCAGGTGTAATGCCTAATGACATCACATCAATAAGGGCCTTGGGCGGATTTTTCAGATTAACGCATTTCTTATGATGTAGAAGAAATACGTGAGAATGAAACTTGCAGGCTGCACGAACCAGCAAGGTTGCTGCACGGGCAAACCCTGTACTTGCAATAATTGTATACTGTTTTTCAATCATGCTCCCATGCTCCTTATCCCCATAGTAACGGCATTTAATGGTGGCCGACTATCGGATGGGGTACATATGGTTCTTCCAAAAGTGCGATTTCTTCAGATGTTAACTTAACAGATAGAGCTCTGACAGCATCTTCGAGGTGTGACATTTTCGTAGCACCAATAATAGGAGCTGTTACTGGTTCCTTCTGCAGCAGCCAAGCAATCGCGATATGGGTTCGGGAAACTCCGTGTTTTTCTGCGATTGCCGCAAGCCGCTCCACGACCAGCCAGTCAGCATCAGCAGTCGCATCGTATTTGGATTTCTGGATTTGATCGGTTTCGGAGCGATGCGTTGTTTCAGACCATTCACGTGTCAATCTTCCAGATGCGAGCGGGCTGTACGGAGTCACTCCCATTTTTTCTTCTTTGCAAAGCGGCAGCATTTCCCTCTCCTCTTCTCGGTATATCAGGTTTAAGTGATTCTGCATCGACACAAATTTGGTCCATCCATTCTTCTCTGCAACATGTAACGCCTTCTGGAACTGCCACGCATACATCGCAGAAGCGCCAATATACCTTGCCTTCCCGGCCTTCACCACATCATGCAATGCTTCCATCGTTTCTTCAATGGGTGTATGGTAATCCCAGCGGTGGATGATGTAAAGGTCTACATAGTCTGTTCCCAGTCTCTTAAGACTTTTATCAATTTCACTCATGATCGCCTTTCGTGAGAGGCCGGCACCATTTGGGCCCTCATGCATTCGCTGATGAACCTTCGTTGCAAGCACGATTTCATCTCGATTGGCATAATCCTTTAACGCTCTGCCAAGTATTTCTTCACTTGCTCCCATTGAATACACATTCGCCGTATCAAAAAAATTGATGCCAAGCTCAAGCGCTTTTTTGATGATGGGGCGGCTCTTTTCTTCATCTAGTACCCATTGATGAACCCACTTTTCTGCTACACCAAAGCTCATACACCCCAGACAAAGCCTGGAGACATCTAAACCGGAATGTCCAAGTTTTACATAATCCATTTCTTGAGTCCCCTCTTTCCTTTTATCTGCTTCTCATTATGCAATGAATGCAAAAGCAGCCGTTATCCCATTTGTATCAAATGATTGCCTAATCCTCTCACAGCCAATGACACCACTTGCAAACAAGCATTATAATGATAAATATCAAGTGAAGGAGAGCGACGTATGTCTGTACGAATAGCCCAACAACAGGAAGAGCTTGCCAAACTCATTGAACGTTATTCATGCCGGGACGGTGTTCACAAGACTGCTGTTCCGTCTTTATTTTTCATCAGTGAATCTCATGCTTCCGAACCGGTTTATAGCGTTTACAAGCCATCATTTTGTGTGATTGTTCAAGGTGAAAAAGAAGTATTACTTGCAAAGGAGCGCATGAGGTACAGTCCTGCTGATTACCTTGTCGCATCTGTTAACTTGCCGGTTGCCGGGCAAGTGATAAAAGCCTCATGTGATGAGCCTTATTTGGCCCTTAAGCTAGAATTTACTCCCAGCCAAGTCTTAGAGGTTTTAAGTGATTCTGACTTTCAAGCAGGGCCGAAAAAACACACGGAGAGGGCTATGTTTGTCAGTAAAATAGAGCCGGCTTTGCTGGATGCAGTTCTCAGGTTAGCCTCTTTGCTGGACACCCCGAAAGACATCCCGGTACTTGCCCCTATATTTACAAAGGAAATTCTCTATAGGGTTCTGCAAGGGCCGCACGGACGAACTCTGGAGCAAATTGCGATTGAGGAGAGCTATACCTATCGAATCAAAGATGTCATCGAACACATCATGAGGGAATTTGACCGGCCCCTTCGAACTGAGGAACTTGCAGATATAGCGAATATGAGTGTTTCCTCCCTGCACAGGCACTTTAAAGCTGTGACGGCTATGAGCCCGATTCAGTTCCAAAAACAGCTGAGACTTCAGGAAGCCAGACGCCTGTTATTAACGAAGTCAACAGATGCCGCAGATGCTGCATTCCGGGTCGGCTATGAAAGCCCATCACAATTCAGCCGTGAATATTCCCGCATGTTTGGTTTTCCGCCTAAAGAAGATATTAAACGGCTGAGGGGAAAATCTGACTAAATGAGCAACGGGGATTTATAATTTTTAAAAACCATACTAACTATTTTTTTGATAGCTAAAGTAAGTTTTCGACTTAACGTCAAATATAAAAGCTGCTTTCCTCCTCATTCCTAAACAATAAAGGCTGAAGAGATTTTTTATTTTTAAAAATCACCTTCAGCCTTAAACCATTTGTTTTTATGGCTTTCCCTCTTCATTTGGATAAAGGACAAACTCATATTGATCCCCCCTTTATCTGGTCCTTGTAGAATTCAATCTTACGGTTTAATACATGCAGGTTTTGCTGTAAAGCTTGAATTTCTAATTCTACAAAGTGCTTACGCTTTTCAAGTAAATGGATCCTATCATGAATCGTTTCATCACCCATTGCTCGCCATGTTGTATATTGTTTTAGCTCTGTCATCGACATTCCTGAATCTTTCAAATGGAGCAAAAACCGCACCCATCCGATATCATGATCCGTAAATTCCCGTATATTATTCTCATTTCGATGAGGAGTCAGGAGCCCTTCCTTTTCATAATACCTGAGGGTACTTGTTGTCACACCGATGATGTTTGCAAATTCTCCAATGGAATAAGGAATCGTAACCACCTCTTTTGGTATGATTTCTTGCGGGGTAAATTTTTATTTTTATCCTGCCCCCTCGGACGCAAAGAATGCTATCTTGGGTCACTTATCCTGAAGACTTTCCGTTTTTGGCCTGCTTTTGAGCCGAGCCTCATTTTCACGCAATTTCCCATCATAATCTTCAATTTTTGTATCTAATCTTTTAATTGTTTCATCAATTTCTTTCCGCTTCTCTATCAGCCGCTGTCTTTCATCAGCCAGGATATTTTTGCGGGCTTCTACCGTACGGTCTCCTTCAGTAAATAACGTTGTATATTCAATTAACGCTTCTATTGATAGGCCCGCATTTCGCATGCATTTAATGAATTCAATCCATTTGATATCTTCTTCATCATAATCGCGAATGCCGCTTTCTTTTCGTTTTACCGGCGGGATCAACCCGACACGTTCGTAATATCTGAGTGTCGCCGCTGTCAGGCCAAACTGCTTGGCTACCTGCGCAATATTCATACTCTTCACCTCACTGTCCTGTATGTTTTGAAGGTAACACTTAAAGTTAACTTTAAGTCAAGCATCAAACAAGTTTTAGCTGCTGAACTTTTTTTAAAAACCAGGACTTGCCTTAAAGCACACTTTAAGCTCTATACTTCTCCATGCAATAAAAACAGTTTAGACGGAGGGATTATTGTATGGCAAAAAAACAAACTGCTGGACGAGATATACTAGGAGAATTTGCGCCAAAGTTTGCTGAACTTAACGATGATGTCCTGTTCGGTGCCATTTGGGCAAGAGAGGAAGAATTGTCTCCGCGCGATCGCAGCATGATTACAGTTTCTGCGTTAATTGCTGGAGGAAACATCGAACAATTAACTCCGCACCTTCAAAAAGCGAAGGAAAACGGATTAACAAAAGAGGAAATTGCAGAAATCATCACTCACCTCTCGTTCTATGCCGGATGGCCCAAAGCTTGGTCAGCATTTCATATCGCAAAAGAAATCTTTAAAAATGAAAAGAAAGAAGGTCAACTGATGACATTTGATCAATTAAGCAACAGCACAATCTTTCCGTTAGGTGAAAAAATTGAAGCGAACTTTATCGGGGATGCATATTTACAAATGATATTTACCGATGAGACGCCCCTCAATGCCTCAATCGGGAATGTCACTTTTGCTCCGGGAGCCCGCAATCACTGGCATTCTCATAAAGTTGGGCAAGTTTTGTTAGTGACAGGCGGTGAAGGCTGGTATCAAGAAGAAGGAAAATCAGCTCAATTACTCAAAACTGGAGATGTCATCAATATTCCGCCCCGTGTAAAACATTGGCACGGGGCGACGAAAGACAGATGGTTTGTGCACTTAGCCATTACGCCGGGGGAAACGGATTGGTTAGAGCCTGTTCATGATGAGCTGTATCATACCTTATAAAATTGTTCTCGTTTTGCGTTCAGCAATTAAGATGAAGTTTTTTCAAAAAACCCCTTGCCTTAAAGCGGACTTTAAGGTTTATCGTTATGTTGAAGACACCATAAAACATAAATAAGTGCATGTTTTTTATTTACACCACTTATGATGAAGAAAGGATAGGTTCATATGTGTAATCAACATCAAACCCGTGTATTACGCGTATCACATGCAAAAGCTAAATTTGAACAAACAACGATTGAGCGAAGAGAATTACGGCCGCATGACGTCTTAATCGATATTCAATTTAGCGGTATTTGCCATTCCGACATCCATAGTGCATTTGATGAATGGGGCGGTGGCATCTTCCCAATGGTGCCCGGACATGAAATTGCCGGGGTTGTCGCAGCTGTTGGGACAGAAGTGACGAAGTTTGCTGTCGGGGACCGCGTCGGTGTCGGCTGTTTTGTTGACTCCTGCGGAGAATGCGAATACTGTCTCAGCGGTGAGGAACAGTTCTGCACAAAGGGTGTTGTTCAAACTTACAACTCACTAGACTACGATGGAAATCCGACGTATGGCGGGTACAGCCAAAAAATCGTTGTCACTGACAGATTTGTTGTTAGAATTCCAGACAGTTTGGAAATGGATGTTGCCAGTCCGCTATTGTGTGCAGGCATCACAACTTATTCCCCGCTGAAACACTGGAATGTTGGGCCTGGTAAAAAGGTTGCCATCGTAGGCGTGGGCGGTCTTGGACATTTGGCAATTCAATTTGCACATGCAATGGGTGCAGAGGTAACCGTCCTGAGCCGTTCCATGAATAAGAAAGAGGAAGCTCTGGAACTTGGGGCAGATCATTACTTTGCAACAAGTGACCCAGCTACATTCACTGCATTAGCCGGGCGGTTTGACGTAATCTTAAATACAGTATCCGCGAATCTTGATGTAGATGCCTATTTATCAATGCTTCGTATAGACGGAACACTTGTAAATGTCGGTGCACCTGCCGAGCAGGACACATACAGTGTGTTTTCCTTAATCATGGGCCGCCGCAGCCTAGCAGGTTCTCTTGTCGGCGGAATTTCAGAAACTCAAGAGATGCTGGATTTCGCCGCTGAGCATGGCATCGCACCTAAAATCGAAGTGATCCGCGCTGACCAAGTGGACGAAGCATACGAACGTATCCTCCGAAGCGATGTCAGATATCGATTTGTGATTGATATTTCCACATTATAAGTCTAAAAAATGGGTTAGTCCTTCCATGGGCTGACCCGTTTTTATTTAATGGACCTCACGGAAAAACGATCTCCTTAAGCAAATGTTTTGAAGGCCGGTCAATCTACCTGTTATCCTATAGGCATAGAGAGGTTATAGGAGGGTTTTTATATGAGCAAAAAAATTGCAGTTCTCGTTACAGACCAATTCGAAGATATCGAATATACAAGTCCGGTAAAAGCATACGAGGAAGCTGGCTACAGTGTCGTAGCTATCGATTTAGAAGCAGAAAAAGAAGTTACCGGGAAGCATGGCGAGAAAGTAAAGATCGACAAAGCAATCTCTGATGTGGATGCTAGTGAATTTGATGCACTTTTAATTCCTGGGGGATTCTCTCCGGATTTGCTTCGTGCAGATGACCGTCCGGGTGAATTTGCTAAAGCCTTTGTCGAAAATGAAAAACCTGTTTTCGCTATTTGCCACGGCCCGCAAGTATTGATTGATACGGATCTTCTGAAAGGCAAAGATATCACAGGCTACCGCAGCATCCGCAAAGATTTAATCAATGCCGGCGCAAACTACAAAGATGCAGAAGTAGTCGTCAGCCACAACATTGTCACAAGCAGAACACCTGATGATTTGGAAGCATTTAACCGCGAATCATTGAATTTGTTGAAATAACGAGAAGGCACAGACCGTTTGGGTCTGTGCCTTTTTGCAAGAGAAAATGTTGCAGGTCAGGGAATTGAACTTGATATGTCACATGAAAATCCCGCTATTTTAGGACCCCTTGTTTACATTCTGAAAGACAGCAGTCGCATCCCACACATTCAAGCCAAATTGACCTTCTGAGAATGCGGAATCATTCTCATCAATCACAAGACGATCATCTAAATAGATTTTAAAGTGATCGCCCTTGGCCTCAGTTTTCAGATGATACTTTTTATTTACGTCTATCGGCGTTTTGTATTCGGCAATGACAGAAGCAACACCGTTCTCAAATTTAAAGAATTTCACTAGGTCATGCTTCGCATCCACGTTGGCAAGATAACCGTTTTTGGCATCTTTGTCAGAGCGAAACATAAGCGCGCCTGCCCCTCTTCCGTTTCCATCCTTAATGGTGATATCAGTTTCATAGGTAAAGTCTGATCCGGATGCTGAAGACAAGATAAAGGAATCGCCGTCCGACCTCCCTTGTTTCCCCTCAATTGTGTCGGCCCACGTGCCATTTACAGTCGTCCAGCCAGTCAAATTAGAGATAAAAGGCGACGTTCCCCACACCTTTTTTAAAGGATATATCGTTAAAGATTTTAGCTTTACACCTCCATTTACAGCATATAATTCAAGACCTTTGCTTGATCTATCCGGGAGAATGATATCGGTTATGACCTGCTGTCCGTCATTCCCGAATACCTCAACTGAAGAGCGGTCGACAAAAATGCGCATCTTTATGTTTCCATTTACCGGCTTGAGCGGAGCTGTTTGTATCCCAGTGTTAAATGTTGGATTAAAGGTGACGTTTCCCGATTCGCTCCGGTCAACGAACAGTTTGGTATTCTTTCGGTCATAGCCGACTTTCGTGAATTGATTTTCGCCTGTTCGAACCTTAAAACCAAATTCAGGAGCTGAACCTGGAGATACTTGAAATTCTGCATGTAATTCATACGCATCTCCAGACAGGTCTGCTAACACATTTTGGCTTGCGGGCGATATGGTCTGATTCTTCCACTTCTTAGAGGTCCCGCGAATGGTTTGCAGCTCTTTTACTGGTGTTTGGACGACCCTAACTCCCTCAGTAAGCGTTTTCAATTTTAACTCTCTTGGAATGGACGCTGCACTTCTCCATGGGGATGTAGGAACATCATTCGCATATTGCCAATTGCTCATCCAGCCTAACCAAAGCCGCCGGCCGTCTGAGGACGGAATATCGGACCAGGATACAGCCGCATAAAAGTCTTTGCCGTAATCTGTCCAGAGAACTTTGTCTGACGGATTTTCGTTTTTAAAATGTGTTCCATCAAAGTCCCCTACGAAATACTGCATGCCTGATCCTCCCGAGACCGCTCCGTTTCCTACACTGACCTGCATCACCCATTTTTTTTGATTCGGGTTTCCGTCTACCGGAAGCTCAAACAAATCTGGGCATTCCCATACTCCCCCATGGCTTCCTTGCCCCTGGCCAAACTCACTTGCATAAGTCCACTGCTTCAGATTTTTGGATGTATAAATAAGGATTCGGTCACCGGCCGCAAGCAGCATCACCCACTTTTTTTCTTTTTCATACCAAAAGACTTTTGGATCGCGAAAATCTTTTTTTCCCGGGTTCGGAATGACAGGGTTGCCTGCGTATTTCGTCCATGTTCTTCCTTTGTCATTGCTATAAGCAATGCTTTGCACTTGATGGCCTTCCCGATCCTGTGTATAAATGGCCACAAGCGGCTTCTCTTCGCCTGTCTGAAAACCGCTTGTATTATTCCTATCTACAACTGCGCTTCCGGAAAAGATCGTGCCTTTTTCATCCGGATACAGCGCAACAGGAAGATGCTTCCACGTAACCAAATCTTTGCTCACGGCATGCCCCCAATGCATGGGGCCCCACTGCATACCGTATGGATGGTATTGGTAGAACAAATGATATTCTCCAGCATAATAGACCATTCCGTTTGGATCATTCATCCAGTTTGCCTCCGGCGTGAAATGATATTGAGGACGATAATCCTCATCATAGTAGCTTGAATCGGCTGCCTCAACTGGAAATGCCAAAGTGAACAGCAGGGTGAACATGATGACGACTTGAATAAGTCTTTTTTTCATTTGTTTCTTCGCTCCTCTCTTCATGTTTGAACAATTTCAAGAGAGACTGCTGCGCAAGTTGATCCGTTTCTGGCACTCTTTCTCTGTTTCGCTGCTATCTGAATGATTCATATATGAAAAGACGGCTGCAGTTTCCCTCTTCTTTCTTACGTCACACAGCTTATGCTAAGAATCCAGCCCAATACCCAAGAATCCCGATGATAAAGATGCCGCATATAATGAGAAGAGGATTCACCCCTTTGCGCAGCATCCACGCCACCAATAACGTTAAACCTAGAGGCAGCGCACCCGGCATGATGCTGTCTAATATATTTTGTACGGTTTGAACATCCACTTTTCCGCTTTCATCCTTAATCCTGGACACAACGATTGGAATGTTGATGGTGGTCCATTTGGAAACGAGAGCTCCCATTACAAATAATCCGAGAATCGAAGCGCCTTCTGTAAGCTTTTGAATGCGATTCCCCGCTAAATCCTGAAGAATCTCCATTCCCTTTACATAGCCATACTTTAATCCATAATATTTTGTGCTTAATCTAATGGCGTTCAGCAAGAAAAAGAACAGCAAAGGGCCGGCAATGTTTCCTCCTAAAGCAAGCGATGCCCCTAACGCAGCTAAGACTGGGCGAATCGTTCCCCAGAAAATCGGGTCGCCTACACCCGCTATCGGGCCCATCAAACCGATTTTCATTCCGCTTATTGCTTTTCCATCAATTCCTTTATTGTTCGCCATTTCTTCTTCCATGGCTGCCGTCACGCCAAATATAGGCGCTGTCAGCCACGGATGTGTATTAAACCATTCCAAATGCCGCTGCAATGCTTCATTTCTTTTCGCTCCGGGACCGTACAATTTTTTGATCGCAGGTATCATGACATAGCAATATCCCATGGCCTGCACACGTTCGAAGTTAAAGGAGCCGAGCAAAAAATTTGAACGAATAAACATGCTGAAAATTTCTTTTTTCGTTAATCGTTTTTCTTTCTCCATCTTTTCATCACCCCTCATTGTTTAGGCATCAAGATCGTCATCATCGTCATCATAAACAGCAACATTCCCACTGTCTGAAGCGGCGGCCACCGCTCCGTGCGCGTTATGTCTTTGCATCACCTGCTGGTATAAAAGCGCCAGACAGAGACCAAGTGCTCCAAATCCTACTAAGTTGAAATCAGTAAACGCCGCTAATAAAAATCCAATATAGAAAAATGGCTTTAAGTAAGGAATATTCATCATATTGATCACCATGGCATATCCGACAACAACGATAATGCCTCCGCCTATTTGCAGCCCTTTTGTAATGACATCTGGAATATTTCCCAGGAACGCCTGAACAGCGCTGACACTAATCAAAGCTACAATCAATGTAGGAATCATGACGCGCAGCGCTTGAAACACCATCGCGGTAATATGCATAATTTCAATTCCTTTTATATTCCCTTCTTTTGCATATCGATCAGCGCGGTGAATGAAAAAGACAGTGATCGTCCGCACAAAAATAGTCAGCGCCTGACCCGCAGCTGCCAAAGCAACAGCGACGGCAATGCCTTCGCCAATTCCCTGATCAGCGGTAATGACTAAAATGGTAGAGATGACAGAGGCGATCGCTGTATCAGGCGCCATGGCAAGGCCGACGTTCATCCAGCCCAGCGCCATCAGCTCTAGTGTGCCTCCAAGAATAATTCCTGTTTTTAAATCCCCAAGCACCAAGCCGACTAGCGTGCAGGCCACAAGCGGCCGGTGTGTCTGCCCTTCATCCAATACACTTGCGATGCCGGTGATTGCTGCAATGATTAACAACAAAATAATTTGTAATGAAGACATATTCTCATCCCCTTGATTATTTTGTTACGTTCCGTAAAATCTGTACAAAGTCCTCGCTGGCATCTGAAGGCAGCTGCCTCAATTCCAGTTTCACACCCAGGTCACTTAATGTTTCAAACGCCTTTATGTCTTGTTCTGTGACACTGACTGATTTTGTGATTTGCCTGCGATGATTTTCAAAACGCATTCCCCCGACGTTTACGGTTTTGATCGGCACGCCTGCTTCTATAAGAGATACAATATCGGACGGATTTTCAAATAAGAGCATTGCCGTTACCCCTTCATATCGCGGACTATGAAACGCTTTTGCCATTTTTGAAACCGAAACGGCACTCGCCTTTACATTTGAAGGCGCAACAGAAAGGATCAGCGTTTTTCTCATTTCGTCCTGTGCAACATCATCGGAGACAACGATGATTCGGTCTGCCGCATGGACTTTAATCCACCTTGTCAGGATTTGGCCGTGAATAAAGCGGTCATCAATTCTTGCTAACACAATGTTCATCACAATTCATCCTCTCTTGTTTCTTGATTGGCTGTTTTCACTTTTTCTAAATGTTCACTGCACACTTGAAAGCTTTGCTGGCTCATTGTTTTTAAGTTGTTCAGCAAATCTTTGAGAGTCACACGTTCTCTCAGGCTTAATACCTCCAGCAGAATCGGCAGGTTTACGCCGGCTGCCATATCCATTCTTTGATCCTCAGCAATGAAGGAAGCTGCCGCGTTATATGGGGTCCCTCCAAAAATATCAACTAAAAATAGCACTTCATTTTCTTCCGGAATGTCCTTGAGCGCCTGATGATATTTTTCTTGCAGCGTTTGAATGCCTTCTCCTTTAAAAAACGGCACTGCGATTAGATTATTTTCTTCACCGAATATCATCCCTGATGATTCTTTTAATGCTATGGGAAAATCTCCATGGCCACTGATAATAACTGAAATCATATCCATTGCTCCTTTCTTTGTTTTGTACATCCATTTATAATGCAAGGATCGTGCCAACAAAGTTGTGTTAAGCGTTTTCATTTAAATTTCAGCCAATGACAGTCTGCTGTTGAAACACTTGAGATCAAAAAAATAAACCTGTATTAAAATGGCGTTCCATTTAATACAGGTTCACTTGAAAAAACCGCTTTTAAAACAGCTGGCCATGCACTTCTTCAGCGAATATGGCGGCAATAAATAATTTTTCATCATCACTTATGCGAAGTCCAAGCTTTTGTTCATATGGGGCTAATGTCCGCTCTGTCACGTTAAACATTTCTTTCAGCTGATCATTTATTTCTTCTTCCTCTGAGAAAGCAATCGGATTCTGCTTAATTACCCTTTCAAAGGCGAAAGCCGTATGCATGATGACTTTGATCAAAACTGCATTATTGAAAATGACTCCCAGCTCATCCTGAACGGTTTGCAGCCACTCTAATAACATTTCAATAATATGGTGAGGGTTCAAGAAGACAAGATACTTTTTCAAGCTATCCTCGCAAAGCTCCCTGACAATGATATTTGCTCTGTTTAATCCGCGGCTTAACGGAATGCTGCCTTTTGTAATCGCCTGTTGAATCAGCTTCTCTCCCTCCCCTTCAATTAACACTTCTAAAGATACATGCGGAGCATTGATTTTAGGGTCTTTTGTTCCGACTGTCGCAAGGATCTCATACTCTTTTTCAATTTCTTTAATGCTGTTTGCCAATTTAATGGATGAAACGGTCAGTATGTGAATCGGGGTATCGGAGGCCTTGTTGACGATCGTTGTCAGGATGTCTTCCAGCTTTTTGGCCGTTCCGCTGCCTGTCGTGCAGATGGAGACCAATGCCTTCTGTTTGCCGGATGCCGCTGGCTGCCGCTCCCATAACTCGATAAAATCTTTCGTGACCGATTGATATATTGCATGCAAATTTAAATTCAAATAGTTCACCTTTCTGACGGCATCCAGCACCATTGAGGTTGTAACATTGCTGATTGTTTTGACGGCAATGCCTGTCTTTTCCTCCAGCTTGCTTTCCAGCATTGCAAGTGACCCCATGTCTACCAGCATTAAAACACCTTCGCCTTCATCAACGTGTTTCATTTTTTCCGCCAAGCATTCGATAATTTCCGAAGGTGAAACAGTAAGCGGCATATCAACTGCTGCGATTGGAGTGCTGCCTAACAGTTCTGTTGCGACTTCAACCATTGAACTCGCCGTGCTGTTTCCATGAGCAGCCACGATAATCCCTACTCTTTTGTTCTCTTTTAACGATTTGATGGAATGAATCAGCATCGTTAAGTAGATGACTTCTATTTCCGGAATGGCGACTTTAAAATATTCCTGAATTTTATCTTTAAAAATCATCGCCACCCGATATTCTTTCACATGAGTCTCACGGATTTCATCAGTCTCCTGTGTATTTAAAACATCAATTTGCTTTCCGCGCTTTAAAAACGCGTCAATATGCATACTCAAGAAATAAATAAATTTACGGTCAAATGAGCAATCAAGCTCATGTTCAGCTATTTCTTTTAATTGTTTTGTCATTTGAATCACGTCGTCTTCAACGAATGTCAGCAGGCTGTCCTTTTGAAACGCCCGGTGTTGAAAAAAACTTCTGACATGCAAATGGACATCAGTCAAGATGTATTGGTTAATATCCTTTTTGGATAATCCTTCTTTCATGAGGGTTTTCACTTTTTCCTCGATCAAATGATACAAGTTAAATGAGAGGTCTTCGTCAATTTTTGTTGTTTCATCTTCTACAATCGGAGATATGATCGTTGTAATATTGACATATTCAGAAATGGCTTTGCTTCTTTGCATGTTTTTGCTGCTGGACATCCATTCTTGCTTGATTTCATCTGGCAGATCCCGGACAGTCAGTTCAATAACCTCATCTCGGTCAAGGTTGTGCAAAAATCCGTGTGCGCAAACTAACTGGACATTTGATTTCAGCTGCCCCACATTCCCAAATTTTGCAGAATGAATAAGCGCATTATAGACATCTATGTGCACACTCAGATTTTTCTTAATTCGCTCTGCTTCTTTCCCTAATAAAAACGTCGTCAGATCCACTCTTTCTTTAAGCGATCGTTCTTCAAGCGAAGGAATATGAATGGTCATTGGGATTCTTCGCAAAAATGTTTTCAATAGTGCAGAACTCGGATTTTCTGTAGTAGCGCAAATAAACAATACGTTCGATGTTCGTTTATGTTCAGATTCTCCAAGCCGGTTATAAGAACCGCTGTCAATAAAATAAAACAGCATTTCTTGTCCCTCAGGAGGAAGACGGTGGATTTCATCCATAAAAAGAATGCCCCCATTAGCCTGTTCGACTAAACCAGCCTTATCCTCCCCTGCGCCTGTAAATGAACCTTTTTTGTGCCCGAATAATTGAGAAAGTAATAATTGAGGATTGTTGTAGTAATCTGCACAGTTAAATGTAATAAACGGTGCGCCCGCCTTCAAAATGTCAGAGTAAATGGCAAACTGGTAAATCCGGTTCGCAAAAAGGGATTTACCGGAACCTGTAGGCCCTAAGAGGAGCATATGCAGACCGTTTGGCGGATAAAAGACAGCTGCTTTTGCCTGGGAAATTGCTTTCTTCAAACTGCCTTTTGCCCCAATCATAAGTTCTAGAGGATTCGTGGAAATATGTTGATGATTCTGTTTTGGATTCCCGGAAAACGGCTCAAGGTCTTTCACTTCCATCATCTCTGTATCCCATTTCTTGTTACATAACCTTTCCGCTATTTCGACTGGGATGTATCGTACAGGAAACGTTTTAATTTTTATGACCTTTTTGGACCGAACGAGATTGTTCAATTCAAAACTGACATTAGACCGCTCCATTTTCAGCTGCTCAGCAATTTCCTTTGCTGAATTCCCCTGTACTTTTAAAAGATGATCTAAGCTGGAGTCATGAAAATTATGCATGAGCTGAAGGTATATTTTCTCTATTCTTTTCACGTCTATCATCCTTTGTCCTTATTAGATAAAGCCTTAACAAGAATATTCCGATTTTTTACGGCAAGCAGCCTTGAAATTATCTATTGATATACTTCCAGAAAGGTCTTTATAGCAGATTGACATACTGACCTTTTATGCCTATGTGTTTATCACTTCGAATCATTTATATTTCATATTAGTATTTTAGATTCGCAGTTCTTCAAGCCTGCGCCCCTTCCAAAGTAATAATCAGTAAACAGTTTATCATTCTTCAGGAACGTAATGATGGCAAAATCATGAATGACAAAAAACAAAACTTATGAACCAGGACAAACTTCCCAAAATACATTCCCATCCATGACATCAATTGAATAACAAAAAAAGGCAGACACTTTATGTGTCCGCCACAGTGATTCACAATAAAAAATCAGGATTCAGCAGCTGCTCGATCTTTCTCTTTTCATTGTGCAAAACTTCTCCATCCTTACAATACATCTGGAAGGTCAATGAATCTGTAAACATAAAAACTTTATCTCCATCAGCAAAGAATAAATAATGATAATTCCTTGCAGCCATCTTGCCCAGGATTGAAAAATCACCGATATGATCGATTTGATATCCCCTGCAGTTTTCAATCAAAGTGGGCGTAAGACCATATAATCCGTTACCTATTAAAAAAGCCTTGTACGCTTTATAAGCATCAGCAAACTCATCATCCATTATATCGTCCAGATGACATTCTCCCTCCCAGTCATTACTTAGAAATGGCGTAACAATCGTTAGTCTGAAAGTTGATAGATAAGGAGATATCCATTGAAAAAATAGATCCTCCATATGGACCCACTGTTTTTTTGAGATTTTTATGTTTGAATACGGATTCTCGACTGAGTCAAAACCGAATGATTGATAAAAATCTTTTATGATAAGCATATTCTCCGGGAAACCAATCATGATGCGATGTTTATTATTCTCATGATGCTCCCAATCAAAAAACTGGTATTCAGATAAGATAGTCAATAGCTGTGCTGTTTGTAATTTCATTCTACGCCCTGCCTCGTGTCATACATTTCGCCTGTATCCTTATAAATGAGCTGGCCCTCATAAGCATACTGTCATCATATATCCTAGCAAAACAAAAAAGACACCATCAAAACGATGTCTTTTTGATTGGTTTCCTCCTTTTCTGGCTAAGAATATTTTACATTTTTTTCATATGCACAACACTGATGATTTTCATGTTTTTCTACTATTCAATATAACTGGCAAGTAATAATAGAAAGTAAAAGGCATTTAACAGCTTTACGAACAAGGGAAATTTATTTTTAAAATTAAAAAATTAAACATTATATTCTCTTAAATGGTATAATATCCGATAAAACTTTATTCATCTTTTATTATTGGAGGAAAATAAAATTGACAGGCAATTCTAACAAAGACAATTTGGGACAACAGCAAAAATTGTCTAGAGGCCTTAAAAACAGGCATATACAATTAATGGCGATTGGGGGTGCAATCGGAACAGGCTTATTCTTAGGTTCAGGGAAATCCATCCACTTTGCGGGACCATCCATTTTATTTGCTTATTTGATCACGGGAGTCTTTTGCTTTTTCATTATGCGTTCGCTCGGAGAACTGCTCTTATCAAATGCGGGGTATCACTCTTTCGTTGATTTTGTAAGGGACTATTTAGGCGACATGGCAGCGTTTATCACTGGCTGGACCTACTGGTTCTGCTGGATTTCTCTCGCGATGGCTGATTTAACGGCGGTCGGTATTTATATGCAATATTGGCTTCCCGATGTGCCTCAATGGCTGCCGGGTCTTCTTGCGCTGATCATCCTGCTGATCATGAACCTTGCCACCGTTAAACTTTTCGGGGAATTAGAATTCTGGTTTGCATTAATCAAAGTCATTGCCATACTGGCTCTTATCGTAACTGGTATTTTCTTGATTGCGAAAGGTTTTTCTGCAGCTTCCAGCTCAGCCAGCCTCACGAATCTTTGGAGCCATGGCGGCATGTTTCCAAATGGATGGCATGGATTTATTCTTTCATTCCAAATGGTTGTCTTCGCTTTTGTGGGAATTGAACTTGTCGGACTGACAGCAGGTGAAACTGAAAATCCCCAAAAAGTGATCCCTAAAGCCATCAATCAAATCCCTGCCCGGATTTTACTTTTTTATGTCGGCGCACTTTTTGTGATTATGTGTATCTATCCTTGGAATGTTTTGAATCCAAATGAAAGCCCGTTTGTTCAAGTGTTCTCTGCTGTAGGCATTGTTGCCGCTGCCAGTATGATCAATTTTGTTGTATTAACATCAGCTGCATCAGCGGCCAATAGCGCTTTATTCAGCACAAGCCGCATGGTCTATTCTCTTGCCAAGGATCATCACGCACCTGGCTTGCTAAAGAAACTGACTTCATCTAAAGTTCCAAGCAATGCGCTGTTCTTCTCAACCATCGCCATTCTGATTGGCGTTAGCCTGAATTATATAATGCCGGAGCAAGTCTTTACACTGATTACTAGTGTTTCTACAATATGCTTCATTTTCATTTGGGGCATTACGGTGATTTGCCATTTGAAATATCGAAAAACAAGGCCGCATGAAGCGAAAGCAAGCAAATTTAAAATGCCTTTTTACCCATTATCCAACTACTTAACACTTGCATTTCTCGCGTTCATTCTTGTCGTATTGGCACTGGCGAATGATACACGTGTTGCTTTGTTTGTCACTCCGGTCTGGTTTGTTTTATTGATTATTTTGTATAAGGTGCAAACCATCAGGGGACATAAGATAAAATAACAAAAAAGACAAGGGATACTCACTCCCTTGTCTTTTTTGTATGCGCCAAACACTAAATTCATTTTGGTCTCCAACACCAACGGAACCGAAAATTAATTCAAACCAGTTTTGATGCCGAAACCAACTAATATAATGCCAGTTACTTTTTGAAAAGCTTTCTGAAACTTCGAGTTTTTCATCCATTTTTTTGCGTAATCAATAATATAAACGAGAAAGAGGAACCACAACACCGCTATTAAGGTTAAGATTGAAGCTAAAATAATGAGTTGCTGGTTTATATTTCCCTTCAGATTGATAAATTGGGGCATGATTGTAACATAAACCAAAACAGTTTTAGGATTGAGAATGTTACTAAGTGATCCCTGCATAAAGGAAGTTTTATAATAACGTTTCGGAGAATTTGCCGTGGTGTTTACTTGGGATTGCATGTCATCTATAGAAAACATACTTTTGGCAAAAAAACTTTTTACACCTAAATAAATTAGGTATGCTGCTCCCAAATATTTAATCGTTGTGAAAAGAATCACTGACTTTGCAATCACCACTGATAATCCTAAAATGGCAATAACCGTCCAAAAGGAAAGTCCTGTTGCCAATCCGAGAATGTTATAACGCCCAGCCTTTGCGCCATATCTAAGGGTATTCTTCATAACAAGCATCGTATCTGCTCCCGGTATGATAACCATCATGGCAGCGATCGGAATGTATGCGAGTAAGCTATGCATTTCTTCTCCCCCTTTAAAAATCTCTCCGACATATAGTGACTACGAAAGTAACTACTTAAAAAAATTGTATCAATACGTTTGGAATAAATCAATATGGTTTGTTAAAATAGCGATTACAAAGGCAGGCGACTGCTCTTTATATTGGAGGATATATGAAGGAAAATATGTTAGACATTTTAAAAAACCTCAATTTTACCGAATATGAATCGAAAGCATATCTTGCTTTATTGCAAGAATCGCCTTTAACAGGCTATGCCGTCGCCAAAAATTCCGGAGTGCCCCGCTCAAAAATTTATGAAGTTTTGGAAAGCCTTGTCTTAAGGGGAGATGTTTTTGTAAGTCACGGAAATACGCCTCAGTATGTGCCTGTCCCCGCTAAAGAACTGATTAAAAACCGCCGGCTCAAAGCGGAAGAGCATTTTGACCAGGCTGAGAAATACTTTGAAAACTTCGAGCAGACCGCAAATGACCGGGAAAATATCTGGAATATCACCGGACGCAGTGAAATTCTTGAAAAGGTGAAGGCTTGTATTTTATCCGCAAAAAAAAGAATTCTTTTAGAAATCTGGAAAGAGGATTATGAAGAAATAGAAACAGAGCTGAGACAGGCGGCAACTAAAGGTGTAAATGTCACCATCATTGCGTACGGAGATATCGCATCTGATTTTGCTACTGTGTACCTTCATGATATGAGCAGTGAAATTACAGAAGAGTATGACGGGCGGTGGCTTGTATATAGCGGAGATGATTCAGAAGTTGTAGCGGGCATCGTCTCTCTTGGTAACGACAGCCGTGCTGCATGGACGATGCATGTAGGTTTAGTCATGCCTATTACTGAAGTGATCATTCATGATCTGTACCTCATGGAAATTTTGAAAAAGCATAGAGGGCTTTTAGAAGAAAGCTTTGGAAAAAATCTCATCCAGCTGCGCCGCAAATTTTCTATCCACTCAGATTTCAAAAAACATTATCTGGAATAGAGCAATAGTATAAAAACATGGCTTGTATCAACAAGCCATGTTTTTATATGCATTCCTTTCTGCAAAGTTTTTGCGATCTTCCCCCGTTCTGATCACTTCTTTAAAAAAATGTGATTCTGCGCAAACTATTTTTCAGCCTGCCGCGTCTATCCTAGGTAACAGCCTATGATATACGTATATTCAAAAAGGAGCCCTTTATTGCAATGAAGAAAAAACAAACAACAAAAGCGTTGCTTGTCACATGCATAACTGATCATAAGCAAGATTTCTACAGGTTGGCTTTCAGTTATGTAAAAAATCAAGATGACGCATTAGATATTGTTCAGGAATCTATAAAAAAAGCACTGAGCTCAGTTGAAACGGTCAGAAACCCTGAGACGATAAAAAGCTGGTTTTATAAAATTTTAGTACGGACAGCTATTGATTTTTTGCGCAAACAAAAAAAGGTAAAAGTGATGGATGACGAAACGTTAGAGTTTTTAAGCAACGGAAAGGAAGACCATTACAAGGACACTGATCTTCATGAGGCGCTTGATGCATTGCCGTACCGTTATAAAACCATTATTATTTTGCGCTTTTTTGAAGACCTAAAGTTAGAAGAAATTGCGGAAATTACAGGGGAAAACATGAATACCGTCAAAACGCGCTTATACAGAGCATTGAAGCTGATGCGCATTCAGTTGACGAAGGAGGATCTTTCTTAATGGATAAGAGATTGCAGCAATTAAGAGAAGAATATAAAAGTGTTCAGATTCCTAAGGAACTTGATATCATTGTTGAAAAAGCCCTTCAACAAGAACCAAAAAAGAAAAGAATCGTCATGTGGCCGACATCAGCAGCTATCGCGGCGGCTATTTTATTCACTGCACTTGTCAATATCAACCCAGACGCAGCTCAAGCGATGTCAAGAATCCCTGTCATCGGCAAGATTGTCAAGGCCATCACTTTTATTGAGATCAAAGAGGAGAAAGATCAATCGAGCATCGATGTCAAAACACCTGCTCTGTCCGGACTCTCTAATAAAGAGCTTGAAAACAGCATTAACCAGAAATACTTGAAAGAAAGCAAGCAGCTGTACAAAGAATTTATACAGTCTACATCCAAAAACAAAAAAGGACATCTCAGTATCTACAGTGATTACGAGACAGTAACAGACACGCCAGATTTACTCTCTATTCGGCGTGATATTGAAAAAACACAAGCATCATCTTACACACAAAGCCGCTATATCACGATTGACAAAAAGAATGATATTTTACTGACATTAAAAAGCTTGTTCAAAGATGAAAGCTATATTAAAGTCATCAGCCAAAACATCAAAGAACAAATGAAACAGCAAATGAAGGAAGATCCAAATAAAATATATTGGCTCACTGACGAAGATGCAGAACCGTTCAAAACGATTCTGCCTGATCAAACGTTTTATATTACTGAAGACCATAAACTTGTGATCTCATTTGATGAATATGAAGTTGCCCCCGGCTATATGGGCGTTACCGAGTTTAAAATTCCAACCAGCGTCATTTCAAGCTTGCTCGTGGGAGAACGTTATGTTCGATAATATAAAAAACATCCATCTCATATCATGGATGTTTTCTCTCTTCTCTATTTGAGGTCGTAACCTCGCTGCCAAAACAACGAGAATCTCTGCACACTATTGGAGGAATACCCATGTATCACAAGACAAAGCATCATCGATATATCCCTGGACTCGATGGCCTTCGGGCTTTTGCCGTCCTGTCAGTTATCGCTTATCACCTAAACTTCAGCTGGGCTAACGGAGGCTTCATTGGAGTTGATATCTTTTTTGTTTTATCCGGCTATTTAATTACATCCATTCTATTGCCGGCACATGGAAATGATATCAGCCTTGATTTTCGGGACTTTTGGGTGCGCCGAATTCGGCGGCTTCTGCCAGCGGCTTACCTCATGATCTTTTTTACTGTTATTTGGGTTGTATTGTTTGACAGGGAACTATTGCACACTATACGCGGAGATGCCATTTCCTCTCTTTTTTATATGAGTAATTGGTGGTTTATTTTTCACAAACTATCATATTTTGATAGTTTCGGTTCCCCATCACCTCTGAAAAACCTTTGGTCGCTGGCGATTGAAGAACAATTTTATATGATATGGCCGATGTTCTTGGTTGTTGGAATGTACATATTTAAAAACCGCGCCAGATTGGCGGCGGCGGTGTCATTGCTAGCGCTTTGTTCAGCCGTGATGATGAGCATATTGTATGAACCCGGCGGAGATCCGAGCCGCGTGTACTACGGCACAGATACTCGTTCGTTTGCGCTTCTCATCGGGTGTGCCCTGGCTCTTGTATGGCCGATGAAAAGACTGTCTTCCAACAGGCTGTCAAACAAACTGAAGCACACTTTGCACGCTACTGAACTTTCGGCGTTTTGTATTTTAGTGTTGTGTGTCTATTTCACAGATGAATATGAGCCTTTTCTTTACAGAGGCGGAATGCTTTTGATTAGCATGATTGCCGCAATCCTTATTGCATGTGTATGCCATCCGAGCAGCTTTTTAGGCAATCTGCTTTCATGGAGGCCGCTCCGTTGGCTTGGAACGAGGTCTTACGGTATTTATCTTTGGCACTACCCTGTTATTGTGTTAAGCACGCCAGTTCAAGAAATCGGAAACCCTGTTTTTTGGCATATTGTGCTAAAGGTCATTGTTACATTTATACTCGCCGAGCTTTCCTATCATTTTATTGAGAAGCCGATACGGACACAGGGATTTAGATCATTTTTCCGCCGTATTTTTATACATAGAATCAGAGAATGGAAAACGACATCTGTCATCAGCAAAACGTCAATTGGTTTCGTCATTCTCGCTATACTAATTTTTGCGGGAGGGCTGTCTGGGCTAGCCGGAGAGCAAAAGCACCCCACCAAATGGACGTATAGCTCACAAAAAACAAACGCTGATACCAGCCAGGCTTCTGAGGATAGAAAGAAAGCTGAAGCTGATAAAGACAGGGAAAACAATCCTGAACAAAAGACAACAGACTCCAATCAAGATCAAAAGGAAAACAAAAATAATGATCAAGAGACTAGTAAAAATAAAGACAAGCAATCTCAGCAGGCGAAAGAACCAGCAGACTCTGATAAAGAAGTGTTAGCTATAGGAGATTCCGTCATGCTTGATATTGCCTCACACCTCCGCCAGTCACTTTCACATGTTACGATTGATGGAAAGGTGGGGAGACAAATGTCTCAAGCTCTGGAACTCGCAAATGAATACAAGTCTTTTAATCAGCCGAACAAGGCTGTCATCATTGAGCTGGGAACCAATGGCTACTTTACAAACAGCCAAATCGAACAATTGCTTCAATCTTTCTCAAAAGCTCATATCTATCTTGTCAATACACGAGTTCCCCGCCAATGGGAAAGCAAGGTAAATGAATCTTTGCAGCAACAGGCGCACGCACATCAAAATGTTACGTTAGTTGACTGGCACACAGAAGCTCTTCAGCACCCAGAATACTTTACACCTGATGGCGTACACTTGGTTCCTCAAGGGGCTAAAGCTTTGACTGGTCTTATTGTTCAGGCGATGAAATCGTTTTTGTAAGATAAGAGGTCCTATTTAAAAACATTGTTGATCTTTCTCTCATCATCTCCATTTTTTCAAAACAATTCTTATGTTTACATGTCGTTTACGTGAGGGTAAGCCAAAATAGAATGGAGGGATGATAGTGGCAGCTAATGAAGAACATGACATCAAAAAAGAACTCAATCGATACGAGCTTTTTTTCAAAAAACGATATAAGGTTCTTTATACAGTAAATGATTTTATCATTGGTGCTTTGTTTCTTGTCGGAAGCTTTTTCTTTTTTTATGACCAGTTGATGTCGGCAGGGATATGGCTGTTTGCTATTGGGAGCTTGCTGCTGTTAGTAAGGCCCACAATTCGGCTGATTCATGACTTTCATTACCGAAAACATGTGGAGCGCCAATTTAAACATCGACCTTCAGCCGATTAATCCTCATGCTTGTGGTCTTGAGGAATAGAAATATTTGCTTAACGAAAACAAACTGACAAGAAAATCTGAAGCACAATATATAAAAACAAGACTTTTTGACTATTTATTTTTAAAAATAAGGCAAAAAACCTAAACCTTTGTCCCTGTATGACGATATTAACAATAAGGCCGGCGCGATACTCCCTATAACATCCTTTTCAGTAGATTTCAATATCGTGCCGGCTTTTTCATATGCAAAATAACCCCGCCATTCTGATTGATGGCGGGGTTCGATTTTTTATTACATACCTGACCAAACGTCTTTGACATAGCGTTTTTGGTTTTGCAGCTTCATCAGCCATTCAGCTGATTCTTCCTGATTTGCTCCTTTTTCAGCTTCATACGCCAGTCGCAAAGTATTCTCTACATCAGGAGCCATTCGCGATCCATCACCGCATACGTAAATGTGAGCCCCTTTTTCAATGAGTGATATCAGCTTCTGTGCATCTAGTTTGAGCAAGTGCTGGACATATTCTTTTGATTCGTTTTCGACGCGTGAATAGCACCGGCGGACTGTAACCAAACCATCCTGTTCCGCCTGATCCAGCTCTTCTCTGTAAAGATCGTCATGATCGGGGCGCCGGCAGCCGAAATATAAAAGAGCTTCACCAAGCGTGTTTCCTTCCTTCTTCAAAACAGATCTTGCCTGAATAAAGCCCCTGAATGGCGCAATTCCTGTACCCGGCCCGACCATAATCATAGGCGTTTCAGGGTCATCTGGCATTTGGAATCCGGATTGCGGCGTTCGGATGAAGCAGGCTGCGGCATCACCTTTATTCAGCTCTGCTAAATAATTAGAGGCGACTCCCAGGTACTCTCCGCGCCCGCTCCAGGCTGAGCCTTTAACAACTCCTACTGTCATGCTCACGATATTGGCATGCACTTTCGGTGAGCTCGATATGGAATAATATCGCGGTTTTAGTGAAGGCAAAAGTTCTAAAAACCGCTCAAACGGCATTTCGCAGGCAGGGTAATCCTCTAAAAGATCAAGCATGGTGAGACGTTTTTCCAGTACCTGCTCTTTATAAATGCCATCTTCTGAAACGAGCTGTTCCAGCTCTTTTTTATGCGGCGGACAGACTGTATAAGAAGCCAGCTCCCGAAGCTGAAGCCTTGAAGCCGGTTCCTGCAGCTCCACATAGGACGACAATAAATCCGCCACTTTGATCGGCCGATCCATCGGAAGATGAGCCATATGAGGGCTTCCGCTCATTTTTATCACATGATTGGACTGCAAACCGAATCTGCTGAGAACCCGCTGAACAAGCTCCTGGCTGTTTTTCGGCAATATTCCGATATGATCGCCTTCTTTATATGTTTTGGCGTCAGGAACCTGCAATTCAATATGGCGGGTGGAACGCGGACTATCAGCTGTCTGGAGCTCCCGGTTCTCTAAGACAATCCCTTCAAACGCACCATATGCTTTGGCAAGCGGCGTTTCCGTCGCTTCACTGAGAAAAGTAATCGATAATGAAGGCCTGTCTTCTTTCTGAGATATTTCGCTTATATCAAATGCTTCCATCGTTTCCTTCCAGAAGCGGTTTTCCCAAGACTCGCGATGGCTTTCAAAATCATCGGCGGCATCACCTTCCCCAATCGGTGTTAAACGTGATGCCCCTTTCGCTTGCATCATGTCATCTATAAGGCGCGGAATCCGCTGATACGTGCTGGCCCAACTCCGGTTTCCGCAGCCGAATACCGCATAGGAGACCCCTTTCAATCGGCCTTCCTCAAGCTCTTCCAGCCATTCTACAAAGCCGGCAGCATTATCAGGCGGCGCCCCATTATAAGAAGCCGTAACGATGACGACAGCGCCTTGTTCAGGAAGCTTGCCAATATAATCATCAAGCGGAGCTGTTTCGGCTGTAAATCCCAGCTGGCGGCCGTAAGCAGCCAATTCTCCGGCTATTCCTTCCGCTGTCCCAAGGTTTGAACCGTAAAGAACGAGTAAAGGTGTGCCGTGTTGAGGTTTTGTTTCTTTTGGCTTCGTTTCTGTTTTGTTGTCAGCCTGTTCTCTTCTCTGTACATTGATTGCTGCTGTTTTCCGCGGTTTCACAGTAATTTTAAATTCATCCGGCTTGATCGTTAATGCCTCTTTGATTTTCAGTTCGTATCCAGTATGGTTCATCAAATCAAAATGCTTTAATACAAGACCCAGAACCATCGTCGCTTCTTGGAGAGCAAACTGCATGCCAATACAAGCGCGCTGCCCGTTTCCAAACGGCTTATAAGCATGGTGAGGAATACTCGAAGGGTCTTCAAACCGTTCCGGACGAAAATCTTCTGCATCTTCGCCCCAAGCATTTTGATCCCGGTGCAGCTTCGGAATCAAAACAGTGACAGGCTGACCTTTGCTGATCGGGTATTCCCCGCCTAGAACAGTATCCTCCTTCGCATAGAGAGAAAAGGCCGGAGCTGTTGGATACAGCCTGAGTGTTTCATTTAACACCATCCGAATGTATTTCAGCTGCTGGATTTGTTTATATTCCGGCGTGTCTGTTAACACGCGATCGGCTTCCTCTTGCGCTTTTTTCAGTTTTTCCGGATGTGTAAGCAGACAGTAAATCGCAAAGGAAAGCAAACCGCTTGTTGTTTCATGCCCTGCAATTAAAAATGTGATGATTTGGTATCGAATATTTTCATCATCCAGCGTTTCACCTGTTACAGGATCTTTTGCATAGAGCATGAGCGATAAAAGATCCTTAATGTTTTCATCCGGATTCTCTTTTCGCTCCGCTATCATTCTATCGACAAGGGAGTTCATGACTTCTATATCCTTTTGGAACTGCAGCTTCGTTTTCACCATCATCTTATCTTGCAGGCCCAATCTTTTCGATTGATTCATCGCCTCTTTTAAGGCACTGAGCATGCTGGTGATAAACGGATGCTGAGAATCACGGTAAAAGCTGTTGAAGCGATAGTTAAACCCGCATAATCCGATCGTATCAAGCGTCAGACGGGTCATGTCGTCCGCTACATCAATTTCTTCATTAGGATTAAGCCGGCTCCATTTTTGAATCAGCTGGGTTGCGATATCCAGCATCATAGAATGATAGCCTTTCATCGCTTTTTGACTGAAACTTGGCAGCAAAATGCGGTGGGCTTTTTGCCAGTTCGGTTCGTGGGTCCAGCTTGTAAATAAGCCGTCTCCGCCGAACTCGCGCACCTTTAGCAAGCCTTTGCCAAGGTTTTTGTCAAAACGGCTTTCATCACACACTTCAGCCACAAGATTGTGTCCGGATACAAAAACACTGGACACCCCTGGAAAATCGAAGCGGAAAATCGGTCCCAATTCATCAGCTAACCTCCATAAGGATTGAGAAAGCTGCTCTTTTTCCAGATGCGGAAGATTTTTTAAAGGTCCGTATGTTTTGGGCTGAGGTATGGCGCTTGCCTGTTTCATTAACATCTTCCTCTCTTATTTTTGTGAAGTAAATGAATGAAGCTTAATGGCGTCCCAGCAGCATTGTTCCAATTCAGTAATTAAATCAGTGTCCATCTCTATATCACCCGTTTGGACAAGCTGATATATCTTGAGAAACGCCCCTAACACAATTGCAATTAACACATTAGAGGGCAGGCCGCGTATCACGCCTTCTGATTTTCCCTTGTTAAAATAGTCATCAAGCATTTGAGTCAGATTTTCTATCATTTTTCTGCTTGTGTCGTTTAAGTAATGAGCGTCTTTTTTCGTTTCAAGAAAAAAAAGCGCATAGTCGCTCTCTTTCGTAAATTGAACGAGACAGCAAAATACGTGGCGAAAGCCTTCTCTGGCAGGCAATTCCGAAAAATCCTGCTTCAGCTTTTCCGTAAAGCGCTGGATGCTTTCTTGAAACAATACGTTGACGAGCGTTTCTTTGCTGTCAAAATAGCGGTAGATCGTTCCTGTCCCAACATGAGCTCGTTCAGCTATCATAGGGATAGTGGTAGCGTTAAATCCCCTTTCCGTAAATAGTGAGACCGACGCTTTCATAATCATGTCGTATTTACTGCTGGATGCGGATAACATGTAATGTTGCAACCTCCGATTCGTCGCGGAATGAACATTCATTCCTTTTGTTCATAATAAACATGTCCGATCTGTCTGATATCACCTCTTTACCCTTGCTTATGTTATCAGTTTATATGAAAAAAACTTTTTTTAATATAAAGTATATGCAAAAAATAAAAAATTAAGAAAATATACCCAAAACCAAAATGAGGGCCCTGGATATATTTCCCGAGAAATTTTTTTATTTAACAGCCACAATGCACAGACAGGAATCACGCCTGATGACGGAAAGATCCCTAAAATGCTGATCTTTCAGCAGCTGAATATACATTTTCTCTTTCTCACCGGTATTTGTATCAATACTGATGTAAAACCGGCCGTCAATTTGAAGCACCCGATAAATTTCTCTTAATGCAAGCCTCATATCAGTGCAGCTCTGAACCGTATGTAAGGAAAACACTTTATTAAAGGTACGGTCATCAAAGGGAATGTTCTCAGGATAGCCATGAAAAATCTCCCCTTTCCCCATATTCTTTCGATTCGCTCGTGATATCTGTCTTACCTTTCGCTTTGACGGGTCAATGCTTTTTAAGCTTCCCTTTTCCAGTTTCTCGGTTATGTTCTTAAAGACAGTGCCATTTCCAATTCCAATTTCTAAAATTCTGTCATTTTCCTGTATGTCTATAGAGTCAATCATCATATGCTCAATGGTTTTTGTTTGCTTATATTTCCGAGAAAATAATTTCAAAAGATTCGATCGTTTATAGAGTCTATTTTCTAGCATTTTAAACACCTGCTTTTGGTTTCCTATGCTTATTTATTATATTAAAAAAATAAACATCACCTTCATTTTAAAATGTGAATGAAGATATCAACTAGACGGCAATGTGTTTAATAATGTTTCAATAGAACTGAACTTTTTCATTTTTTTCCGCAAAAAAAAAGCAGAAAACAAAATGTTTTCTGCCCTCTTTCTAATGCCAATAATAAGGGAATACATACTGCCTATGCTGCTGCATGGCCATCAGCCTCTGCTGGCGAAATGGATTTCCATAACCATGTTTGAAGGAATGCGGCATGGACGCATAACCATGGCCAATCGACGGCAGCCTTTTTTGATAATCGTTCATCATGCCATCACCTGCCTTACCCGTAACGTTGATCTATCATATGCAGGCAGGCATTTTCTTGACAGCTGTTTTTGCTAAACTTGGTCCTTCTCCATCGTATAATGCATCAATAATTCCATTCTAAGCATATGCCATCTCCCCCTTCAGTATTTTTCATTGTTTTTTAGCGCCAGTTTGTCAAATAAAGATGCTTTAACTGAGACTCTTTCATTTCATCATAAATCTGCTCAATCTGCTGTTCTCGTTCGAATTCTTCCGGGCTTTTAAACCGTTTGTTAATCGTTAACGTTAAAAAGAATAGGTTAATCGTCATATCACTCACCCCCTTTCAAATTCCGCTTCAAGCGAAATAACCCGCGGCATCATTCCTTCTGCCGCGGGCAAATAAAAACCGCAGACAAAAGAAGACACCAATGCCTCTACTGCCTGCGGGGAGTTGCGTATGTCCGACTATTCCCAATTTAATGCGTGCGATAAGCATCGGTTAAGGAAGGACACGAACTCTTCCACAGGCTGAATGAACCATGAACTTTTACTTGTGTTTCACGTACAGGTTGACGTCGTTGTCTCATTGTCATTTTGTTCAGCCTCCTTTGCTTTTTTCTTACTTTGTAAGTATATCCACCAAATTCCATTTTGTAAACATCTTTTTCTAAAAATGGACGGAAATTATGCAAATCATCGAGTGGATTTGCCCTTTGTTCATGACACCTGTTTCATTTCTTTTCTGGAGCGTTCTTTCTTATGATATGCAATAAAATAAATGAGACCGACAAACACCGCTCCGCCGATGACATTGCCGATAAAAGCCGGAATGATGTTTCCGATAAACTGCCCCCACGTGAATGACCCTGCAAAAATGGCAGCGGGAATCACAAACATGTTGGCGACAACGTGCTGAAATCCGATTGCCACAAATGCCATAATCGGGAACCAGATGCCAAGAATTTTCCCTGCTCCGTCTTGAGCACCGAAAGAGAGCCAAACGGCAAGACATACAAGCCAGTTACAGCCGATGCCAGAAATAAGAACCTTGCCGAAGCTCATATCGAGCTTTCCCTGCGCCACGGCGATCGTTTTTTCTAAATAAGGGCCTGTTTCAGTCAATCCAACTAAATGCCCGAAAAAGTAAGCAACAAACAATGCGCCGATTAGGTTCATAATCGTGACGATTCCCCAGTTAACCGCCAATTCTTTAACAGATATTTTTCTTGAAAATAAAGCCATCGCAACGGACATCATATTTCCTGTGATCAGTTCAGCGCCAGCGAGAACCACAAGTATCAGACCGACAGGAAATACTGCAGCCCCGATCAAGCTGGACAGACTTCCCCATTCTTTCGGAAGGTCGCCGATTACCCTGATATCAAGCAAGTACCCGAGCGCGATAAATGCGCCGCCTAAAAACCCCAGCACAAGCAGAGACGGCAGCGGGAGCTTTACTTTGTTCATCCCTGCTTCAATTGCTGCATCCGCTATTTCATCCGGTTTCCGAAAAGCCATACTAAAACGCCTCCATTATTTCTTCTTTTCTTACAGTTATGGCAGAAAGGCAATAAAAAAGGCAGCACTCAAATAACCTGTGTCAACCAGGCGTTTGAATGCTGCCTAACTTGTATGCATACCCATACAACAATATCAAGCAGAATTAAGATATTGAAAGAGAATATATACAGTTCGTGCATACATTCCCATCGCTTTTTGCCTTCTATAACTGTAGCAACATCATATCAAATGTGACAAATTTGTGTCAATGACAAATATGCTAGCTTTGCAGGGCTTCTTTTTGATCATCTATTTTTTTGTCAAAGACAAACACAGATACAGCGATATTTTCCTCAATTTTAATATCAGAAAACAAATGGACAAGCTTAGCCCCCATCAGCTCCTCCATTCCTTCTGGCGTTTGTTTGGAATAAAGATCTTGAATCAGGCTTGTCCGGGCTGCATGTACCATTTCTCTTCCTTCAGGCGTGCGGGCGATAAACTGCTCGCTTGCACTCAGATTTCCGTATAATGTTGAGACTGCCATGTTTTCTACAAATACAGTATGAATCCGTTCAGGCCCTTTGCCGAACAATTCTTTGCGAAGTTTTCGAATAATATCATTGAACTCATGAATTTTTTTAGACATGCTGATTACCCCTTCCGATATTGCCTCATAAAGGCTTTTCCCGGTTCCCCTTAGGACATTTCACTTGGTTAAAATTTTCCTGCCATATTGTATTATAATAAATATCACTTTATAATAAAAGCAGTGTTGATGGATTTGTAATAGGATCTTGTTATGAGTCTATCGTTTTATAAAAATCAAGGATTGGTCTGTTAGTAAGACTTGCTAGTGAACTATTCCGCCATGTGTGTTTACACCTTCAAGAATTTTAGGACAGGTGTATCTATACATGGCTTTTTTGACTTCTTGAAAGAAAGATGGAGGGGAATATGAAGATGATGGACGTTAAGTCGATCAATGTCCGTGTAGACGGAACAGAAATTCAAGCACGAGCAGGGGCCACAATTTTAGATATTTTAAATGAAAACGGGATTGAGTACCCGCAGATTTGCCACGTTCCAGAGGTTGACCCGATTCAAACTTGTGATACATGTATTGTAGAGGCAAATGGCAAGCTGGTCCGTTCATGCTCTACTGTCGCAGAAAATGGAATGTCAATTGATCTTTCGGGCAATCGGGTGAAAGAGGCGCAAACCGAAGCGATGGACCGCCTTCTTGAAAATCACTTGCTGTATTGTACGGTTTGCGATAACAACAATGGGAACTGTACACTGCATAATACAGCGGAAATGATGGGGATCGAGCATCAAAAATACCCATACACGCCAAAAGAAGATCCGTCTTGCGCGGTTGATATGTCTCATCCGTTTTACCGCTATGACCCAAATCAATGTATTGCCTGCGGCCAGTGTGTTGAGGTGTGCCAAAACCTTCAGGTAAATGAAACACTTTCAATCGATTGGGAACGCGAACGCCCTCGCGTGATTTGGGATGAGGGAGTTCCGATCAATGAATCTTCTTGTGTCAGCTGCGGCCAGTGTGTCACAGTATGCCCATGTAATGCGCTGATGGAAAAATCAATGCTTGGGCAAGCAGGTTTTATGACTGGCATTAAAGAGGATGTCATGGAGCCGATGATTGATCTCGTGAAAAACGTTGAACCGGGGTACGGCAGCATTTTTGCCATTTCTGAAGTTGAAGCGGCAATGCGTGAAACGAGAACGAAAAAAACAAAAACTGTATGTACGTTCTGCGGTGTCGGTTGTTCTTTCGAAGTCTGGACAAAAGGACGGGATATTTTAAAGATCCAGCCTGTTTCTGACGCTCCGGTTAACGCGATTTCTACATGTGTGAAAGGAAAATTCGGCTGGGATTTCGTCAATTCTGAAGAACGGATCACAAAACCTTTAATCCGTAAAAACGGGGCTTTTGTTGAATCTTCTTGGGAAGAAGCCCTCGATCTTGTCGCAAGCAGATTAGGATCGATTAAAGAGCAGTACGGCAAAGGCTCTGTCGGGTTTATTTCTTCTTCTAAAATTACGAATGAAGAAAACTATGTCATTCAAAAATTAGCGCGTCAGGTCTTTGAAACAAACAACGTCGATAACTGCTCACGCTACTGCCAGTCTCCTGCCACAGACGGATTGTTCCGCACTGTCGGCATGGGCGGTGACGCCGGCACGATTAAAGATATTGCCAAAGCCGGTCTCGTCATCATTGTCGGCGCCAATCCGGCGGAAGGACATCCCGTGCTTGCAACACGTGTCAAACGGGCACACAAGCTCCACGGTCAAAAACTGATCGTTGCCGACCTGCGTAAAAATGAGATGGCTGAGCGGTCTGATTTGTTCATCAGCCCTAAACAAGGCACAGACCAAGTTTGGCTGATGGCTGTTACGAAATATATGATCGACCAAGGCTGGCACGATCAGGCGTTTATTGATGAAAACGTGAATTACTTTGAAGATTATAAAGAAACGCTTAAAACCTATACGCTTGATTATGCGGAACGCATCACAGGCCTTCCAAAAGAAAATATCATTCGAATAGCCGAAATGATTCGTGACGCTGACGGCACTTGTGTCCTTTGGGGAATGGGTGTCACACAAAATACAGGCGGTTCTGATACGTCAGCAGCGATTTCAAACCTGCTTCTCGCTACGGGCAACTATCGCCGTCCGGGTGCCGGCGCTTATCCTCTGCGCGGACACAATAACGTGCAAGGCGCTTGCGATATGGGAACATTGCCTGGCTGGCTGCCGGGATATCAGCATATTACAGATGACAATGCCCGCGCTAAATTTGAAGAGGCTTATGGTGTCAAGATTGACGGAAAGCCTGGTTTAGATAATATTCAAATGCTTCATGCCATTGAAGAAGGCAAAATGAAGGCTATGTATCTTGTCGGCGAGGATATGGCACTTGTCGATTCAAACGCAAACCATGTGCATGATATTTTATCAAGCCTTGATTTCTTCGTGGTGCAGGACATCTTCCTGTCAAGAACAGCTCAATATGCCGATGTCGTCTTGCCAGCCACTCCTTCACTTGAGAAAGACGGAACATTTACCAATACAGAACGCCGTGTGCAGCGATTATATCAGGCGCTTCCGACGCTTGGTGACGCGAAACCGGACTGGTGGATTATTCAAGAGGTGGCAAACCGCTTAGGAGCGAACTGGAATTACAGCCATCCAAGTGACATTTTCTCAGAAATGGCGAGCCTTTCACCTCTGTTTGGTAAAGCAAGCTATGAGGTGCTTGAAGGCTGGAACAGCTTCCTATGGGGCAGCTACTCAGGTGAAAGCACACCGCTTCTGTATGAAGACGGGTTTAATTTCCCTGACAAAAAAGCCCGCTTTGCCCTTTCTGATTGGACTGAGCCAGCGGCATTTCCTGAAGAATATGATCTTCATATCAATAACGGCCGGATGCTGGAGCATTTCCATGAAGGAAATATGACAAATAAATCGAAAGGCATTCAAGCAAAAGTGCCGAATGTATTCGTTGAAATCTCGCCTGAGCTTGCACAGGAGCGAGGGGTTTGTGACGGTTCGCTTGTACGGCTCGTTTCTCCGTTCGGAGCAGTCAAATTAAACGCGCTGGTCACAGACCGTGTGCGGAAAAATGAACTCTATCTGCCAATGAACTCAACAGACAAGGAGTCAGCGATTAACTTCCTGACGGGGCCTGCAGCTGATAAACGGACGAACACGCCTGCTTATAAACAGACAAAGGTCCGCATGGAGGTGCTTGGAGGCTGTGAAACAGCGCCGCTTCCGAAAACAAATCCGCGCAACAAAAAACGGCACCCGCAAAACGGGGGCGAAGCAGAAAGAAAATGGAACCGTCCGGGCTATGTCCATCTGACTGATTAAACGAAAGGAGGAAAACGAATGGCCACTCCGATTACGACGATCAAAAAAGAAACAAAAACACCAGAACAAATCAAGCTTGAAAAAATAGAAGAGCTGAAAGAGCTGCTGGCGGAAAATGAGGATGCCGTCTCAAAAACGATGACATTAATGAATGAACTCAATGAACTTGGAATCTTTGACGCAGCAACAAGCATGCTGAGAGCGAAGGAAGACATCGCCAAGATTGCACTTGGCCAAGTTTCACGTGAGCCTGTCACCAATCTCATTAACACGATGATGGCCGCCGGAGGCGCATTAACTAAAGCCGATCCAGAGTTTACAGGAAAGCTTTTAGAAAGCGTGATGGCTGGTACTGAACAGGCGCAGAGCTTTTTAAAAGAAGACAAGAAAGTCGGGATTCTCGACCTTTTAAAAGCAATGAACGATCCTGATATCAACAGAGCCGTCGGCTTCGGCCTTCAGTTTTTAAAAGGCATGGGAAAAGAACTGCAAGAAAAATAACAAAAAACAGCCATCGCTGAGTTGATGGCTGTTTTTTATTCGTCGGCTTCTTCCAAACGCTTCTTGTAAATCAATGAACGATCAGCGCAAAAGAAAGCACCGGCTAAAAATACGCAGTCCGCTAAAAACATCGTCGATTTCTGCCCTAACGTTAAGCCTTGATCGGGGAGAACTGCGCCTATATATAAAAAAGTGCTGACTGCAAGCAATGTAAAAGCAAAATGCTTGTAGTCTTCTTTTAAAGATTTCATTCTATTTTTGTTCAAAAGAATCACCTGCCAGATTCATAGTATACGACTATTATAATATAATCTGGCAGCTTACAGAGAAAGTAATTCTATCCATTTGTTATACATTTTTAAGCGCTTGCTCGATATCTTCCAGCAAATCTTCCGCATCTTCAATCCCTACAGAAATTCTGATTAAGCCGTCCGTAATGCCGAGCTCAAGCCGGCGTTCTCTCGGAATAGAGGCATGTGTCATTCTTGCCGGAACAGAAATTAAGCTTTCTACCGCGCCCAGGCTTTCAGCAATGGTAAACAGTTTCAGATTTCCTAAAAACGCATCAACTCGCTCTTCACTGCCGATATCAAAGGAGATCATGCCGCCGAAGCCAGATCCTTGAGTTTTTGCGAGCTCGTGTCCGGGATGATTTGAAGAACCAGGATAATATAACGTTTGGACAGCAGAGTGATTCTCAAGAAAACTTGCGATTTTCCGCGCGTTTTGATCGATCGCTTCCATTCTGAGTCCCAATGTTTTGATTCCTCTCATTAACAGCCAGGAATCTTGAGGGCCAAGCACGCCGCCTGTGGAGTTTTGCACAAAATGAAGCTCTTCCCCAAGCTCTTTTGAAGCTGTCACAACTAAACCGCCGACGACATCACTGTGTCCGCCAAGATATTTTGTCGCACTGTGAAGCACGATATCAGCTCCTAAAGTAAGTGGCTGCTGAAAATAAGGGGTGTTAAAGGTATTGTCTACGATAAGCAGAACACCGGCTTTTTTTGCGATATCAGCCATGAGCGACAGATCGGTGATTTTGAGCAGCGGGTTTGTCGGTGTTTCAATATAAATCGCTTTCGTGTTAGGGCGAATCGCTTTTTCCACTTCTTCTCTGCTGCTTGTATCGACAAATGTTGATTCAATGCCAAGACGATTGAGCACCTTTGTCATTACGCGGTATGTTCCGCCGTACACATCATCAGTCAACACGACATGATCTCCGCTGTTAAACAGCATCATAACTGCTGTAATGGCAGCCATTCCAGAACTGAACGCATAACCTGCTTCCCCGCCTTCCAGCTCTGTCACAAGTGCCTCGAGAGCGGTTCTAGTCGGATTGGCCGTTCTTGAATACTCATAGCCTGTATGCTGCCCTGCTTTCGGCTGCTTGTACGTGCTTACTTGATAAATAGGCACAGAAACCGCGCCTGTTTTCTCATCACCTGTGATTCCGCCGTGAATCATCAATGTTTTTTTCTTCATATCAGATGCCTCCTTCATATATTTGTTTACTGATATATCGATCGCTGCTGTCAGGGAATACTGTGACAATGTTTGTTCCTGCGGCTGCTTTTTTCGCTTCCTCCAATGCTGCATAAAGCGCTGCACCTGAAGAGCTTCCGATCAGCAGACCTTCTTTTTCTGCCGCTTCTTTCACAAGTCTAAACGCATTCTCATCTGTTACAGTGTAGATCTCATCAAAATGGCTTTCATTCATATAGTCGGGGATAAACTCCATGCCGATGCCTTCTGTTTTATGAGCGTGAGGCTCTCCTCCGTTTAAAATGGAGCCTTCCGGTTCGACAATCACTGTTTTGACTGCTGGATTTTTTTCTTTCAAGAAAGAAGCAGTTCCTGCGAATGTGCCTCCTGATCCTGCCCCTGCGACAAACGTATGGATATTGCCGTCTAACGCTTCCCATATTTCAGGTCCAAGCGTCTTGTAGTAAGTCGATGGATTTACTCGGTTTTTAAATTGCAAAACGCAATAAGAATTTTCAATTTCAGTCTCCAGCTGCATGGCTTTTTGAATGGCTCCCTGCATTCCGTCTTGACGCGGTGTATGAATGATTGATGCTCCAAGCGCTTGCATAATTTGCTGTTTCTCTGTACTGAAATGTTCAGGGACACAGAAAATCGCTTTTAACCCATATTTTCTGGCACTCAGCGCAAGGCCGATTCCTGTATTGCCTGCCGTAGCTTCTATAATTACTCCGCCAGGATTCACCTTGCCTGAATCCAGCGCGTCACGGATCAGCATATCTCCCAGTCTGTCTTTAATGCTTCCGCCGGGATTCATCATTTCAAGCTTGGCATACACTGCGACTCCTTCAGGAACATCAAAGTTCTTCAGGCGGAGAAGCGGTGTATTCCCAATCAGCTCGGTAATGTCCGTAATGACAGTCATATATGTCCTCCTCCTTGATAGAGGTTGTTTTTAGGGAAAACGGAGGAGAACTCTCCCCCGTTTTAATGAATTCGTTTGATCACCTTTAACACAAGCTCTGTTGAATTGACAGCTGCCTGCTCTAAAAATTGGTCAAATGATACATGTGATTCTTTTCCTGCGATATCGGATAACGCTCTGATGACGACAAACGGCGTTTTAAATTGATGGCACACTTGAGCTACTGCCGCAGCCTCCATTTCAACCGCGTACAGATCAGAAAATCTCGCGCGCACTTCTTCAACCCGCTTCGGATCGTTCATGAAAGAATCGCCTGTTGCAATCGTTCCTTTTGCAACCTGAATGCCGTCGAGTTCAGAAATTGCTTCTTCAGTGATGCTGATCAGCTTTTCGTCCGCGGCATAAGCAGCCGGAAGACCCGGCACCTGCCCGTATTCATAGTCAAAGGCCGTTACATCTACATCATGGTGGCGAACATCAGTGGAAATGACGACATCTCCTACATTCAATGTATGATGAAATCCGCCCGCTGAGCCTGTGTTAATGACATAATCAGGCTTGTAACGATCAAGCAAAAGCGTCGTGCTGATCGCAGCATTTACTTTTCCAATTCCTGATTTTAAAAGAATCACTTCGGTTCCTTCATATTCGCCTGTTGTAAATTCACAATGTGCGATTGTTTCTGTTTTTGCATGTTCAAGTTTGCTTCTTAGGATGGTGACTTCCTCTTCCATTGCTCCGATGACTGCTAGTTTCATCTATTCACATTCCCTTCACTTTACCGTTTGATCGCCTCCATTATCCACACGAAATCGTTGTGCTGAGTGAATTGGACTGCAAAACCTTCAGCTGTAAACATCTCTTTCAACGCATCCAATGTAGGATAATGCTCCGTCTCTAAATCATTTGCCAACTGATAGAAGCCTTGAGAACGTGCTTTATCAATAGCCTGTTGATATACTTGCACATCTTCAAAGACGGTATCGGCAAACACTATTTTATCATGCAAGTGAAGGTATTTGCCATATTGCTTTATGGCAGCCCGCTTTTCTTCGTCGGTCAAATGATGAAAAGCATATGAACTGACAATCGTGTCAGCTTGAAATGGCGGCTCAGGAAATGTCAGGAAGTCTCCGTCAACGAATTCTGCCCTGCCTGAAAGCTTGTCAGAAGCCAATTTGCGCATTGCGGGAGACGGTTCGATTCCAAATACAGATTTGCCCGCATCCAGCAGCTTGGCTGTCAAATTCCCGGTCCCCGGGCCAAATTCTAACACATGCGTTCCAGACCTGCTGACGATGGCATCAAGAATATCATCATAGCCTCTGAACGCTTCTTTATACTGAATATCAAAACCTTGTACTGTTTGATCATAAGTTGCTGCCCAATCTTCAAAGAGAGGGATAAATTCACGTCCCATATTTGTCACACTCCATATTTTATAATTCCTATAAGCATACTATGAATTAATGATGGAACAGTTCCTATCATACCACATCTTCTGGAAAGCAGGTACTAAAACACTTTGTGTATTTTATGCCATCTATATTGCGCGTTACCCGTCAAAAAGCTTATACTTCATATGACTTGTGAAAGCTGGAGGGTCGAGATATGAATTTTCAATTAGATCTGATAAAAGACAAAGTGGAATTTTTTGAAGCGGCTTCATTGCAGGAGCTTGAAAAGAAAATCAATACACAAATTGAAAACAATAAAGCCATCATGCTCCGGGTGAAATCTGTTTCACACCAAACCGCTGTGGCAGACGGAAGAATATTGTACAGCGCGGTTGTTCATTTCGCAGCTGAAGCCTAAAACAAAAGCAGCCGGTTCTAATCCGGCTGCTTTTGTTTATTTTAGTTTTTCTACTTTTGTCGGCTTCCAGCCTTTTTCATCAACCCATGTAATCGTGACTTGATATTTATCTCCAGTCGTCTTGTCTAAAATCTTGCCTTTGGCATCCTGCGGGCTGCCGTTATTTCCGAGCCAGAGCACCGTCATGTGATCTGTTGAGACACCCGTTGCATATGAAATGGCTTTAAGCATCTCAGCCCAGTCTTGTGAGCTTGAGTCATAAGTGGCGGCATGCTCGCCCGTCTGCTCAGTTCCGACTGCTTTCCAGTCAGGGTTTTCATACGTTTTTTCCACATCGCTTGATGAGCCGCCTTCTGTTACTTTTGCGTCTTTAAGCGGGTCGTCTGAGCTTGAGTCTGAATCAGAATCTGATTCATCACTTTTAGAAGAATCATCTTTTTTGGAATCTGAATCTGAGTCAGAAGACTTCTCAGAATCCTTTTCGCTGTCAGATGTATCTTTCTTGCTGTCTTTTATATCCTCATCCGATTTCTTTTCCGTCTTTCCTGAAGCCGGAGATTCCTGTTTTTGCGCCGTTTCAGAATCCTTGCTGACATCTTTGCTAGAAGGACTGTTAATGAATAGATTAGCTGCTACTACGACAATTAGTATGGATACGATTGCGATTAAAATGTTAAGCACTAAATTAGCTTTCCTGCGCTTATCACGGTTTTCATAACGAGATTGATTATTGCTCAATAATTCTGCACTCCTTTATCCCTCTTGGCTCAGCATATATTTTACCATGTGCTGAGAAGTTGTTCTATTTCTGATTGATTTCAATTTCGTGTACTTTTTTAACAATATCATAAAACACCGAATTTGTCAGAGCCTTATCCCCCGGTGTATCCATGTGTAAAACGACAAGAGCGTATTTCGGCTTATCCGCAGGAAAATATCCGGCAAACCATTTTTCATAAAGCGTTTCTTTCTCTTTTGAAAGCTTGCCTGTCTGGGCTGTGCCTGACTTCCCTGCTACAGTATACGGAAGATCCTGAAACCTTCTGCCCGTTCCGGAAGGAGATTCCACCACCCGCCGCAGCATTTTTTGAAGCTGCTGTGCCGTATATTTGTCTATCGTTTCTCCTTTGAGCTTCTGGTCTTTAAACTTGACGAGCGTTGTGCCGTTTTTATATTCAATCTGTTCAGCGATTTTCACCTGCCGCTTTTCTCCGCCGCGGGCGATCGTTGCCATCATATTGGCTACCTCGAGCGGCGTTACCTTTACATTTTTCTGCCCGATTGCTGTTTGCGCAATGGCTTTTTTGACTGATTTGTCTTTTTCATCCCCCCAAATCACGCCGCTTTTTTCGTTATACAACTGGCGGAAATCTGTTTCGTGATACAGTTTTCCTTCCCAGCCTGCCCGATCAGTGAGAGCCAGCTTTTCGGACATGTCTTCAATAACTGAGCTGTCTTTTTTCATTAATTGTTCAGCAAGACTCGTAAATGTGTAATTGCAGCTTTGGGCAAAACTTTCATCAAAAGACAAGGTTCCTTTGTCGTCGCCCGGTTCCCCGTACAGGTTTAAATTGCAATTAAAGGTTTGGCTCGGCTTCGCTGTATCATTTTCGATCGCAGCTGCGGCAATGACTGTTTTAAAAACAGAGCCGGGATAGATTGGCGTCAGCATGTAATTTTGAAGCGTGTTTTGCTGAGACACATCGGCATCCGGTTTGCTTACAATTCCCAGAACACTGCTATTTTCGATGTCCAGCAGCACGGCTCCTCCTTTTTTCAGCCCCTGTTTATCCAATACCTCCTCCATCGCTTTTTGAAAGCTTTGGTCGATCGTTGTTTTGACCTGGAGCGGATAAAACGTATTGGCTTCAGCTGTGTATTTGACGTCCATGCCAAACAAAGGGTTTCCTTTTCCGTCCACATGATATAAAAGTTTTGTGTCTTGTTCCGGAAGCAAAAACTCATCAAATGTCCGTTCTAATCCGGTAGTTCCGATTTCCGTTGTAACCGGAAGGCTCTCCTTATCAGGATATTTCCTGCGGAGAAGCGCCGGATCTTGATTCGTGCTCCCGATCGTATGTGAAGCAAGGCTGGGCTTGTCTTCATTCTCCATATATACGCCGTAAATTCCGGGATATTTCAAAGAATTGATTTTTGTGATGGATTGTTTCGAAAGTGTTTTGATTTTCTTTTGCTGCAAAATGACCGGTTTTTTTGCCTTTGCGAGTGTCTGGTGCAGTTCATCTTCAGACATGCCAAGGATGTCTGCAACCTTTTTGATCGGCCAATCCTGCGTCAGCAGAAAAGGGAACAAAACAACCGCAGGCTCACTTTTGCCGGTCAGCGCCTGCCCGTTTCGATCTAAAAAGGAACCTCTTCCATCAGAAATGAGCACTTCCTCCGTCCGTTGTTTCACGCTTTCTTGGATCAAATTGATTTTCTTTTTAGAAAATGATTCTGTGAAAAACAGCTGGATTTCCGCCAGCCTTAGCAGAAGGAAAAAAAACACGATCAAAAAAGCGATGACTGTCAGCTTCATTCGTTTCGATATCTTCATAAAAAAACACCTCACCCACATTGTGGACGAGGTGTTTCTTTGCTAAACGGATGTTATGAAATTTTCACAATTTTCACGAGCATTTCTCCGCCCGGTGTTTGAACTGTCACTTCATCATCTACTTTTTTGCCCAGCAGGCTTTTGGCGATTGGTGAATCGTTTGAGATTTTTCCTTCAAACGGATCAGCTTCAGCGCTTCCAACAATTGTATAGGATTCTTCGTCACCGTCAGGCAGTTCGACGAAAGTGACCGTTTTACCTAAACCGACAACGTTAGAGCCGCCGTCATCTTCAATGATTTTCGCATTGCGGATCATATTTTCAAGAGTCGTCACACGGCCCTCTACGAATGCCTGCTCTTCTTTTGCTGAATCGTATTCAGAGTTCTCGGAAAGGTCTCCGAAGCTTCTCGCAATTTTGATGCGCTCTACTACTTCTTTTCGTTTAACCGTTTTCAAATATTCTAATTCTTGTTCAAGTTTTTGTTTTCCTTCTGCAGTCATAGGAAAAACTTTCTCTTGTGCCATGTCCCTTCACTCCTTCTGGTTGTCCCTCAACATCTTCGATTATGTATGAGAGCATAAACTAAAAAATACAAGAATGAGAACACAGGGCAGTCCTCGTTCTTCTCTCCCATATAGGTACTGTTTATCTTAAACTGAATCTTGTCGTTCTGCAAATATTTCGCGTTTATAAACAGGGAAAGAAGGGAATTCGCACATTCCCTTCCTACCTATACATAATATGGTCAGAGTTATTTATGTCTATGCTATGGTATTACAAAATCGCGTTTTGTTCAAGAATGGTTTGGATTTTTGTGACCATCAGATCAATTGCGACGTGATTCTGTCCGCCTTCCGGGATAATAATATCAGCGTATCGTTTCGTCGGCTCGACAAATTGGTTATGCATCGGGCGGACAACTGACACATATTGTTCAATAACAGAATCAATAGAGCGGCCGCGCTCATTAATATCTCTCATAATCCGTCTGATGATACGCAAGTCAGCGTCTGTATCAACGTAAAGCTTGATATCCATCAGATCACGGAGCCTTTTGTCTTCAAGAACAAGAATGCCTTCAAGGATAATAACATCCTTGGGCTCTACGTGAACCGTTTCTTCTGAACGTGTGTGAAGCTTATAGTCGTAAATCGGCTTTTCAATCGGACGGTAATTCAATAGATCCTGAATATGCTCGATTAAATAGTCATTATCAAACGCAAGCGGATGATCATAGTTTGTGTTCAGCCTTTCTTCAAATGGAAGATGGCTTTGGTCTTTATAATAAAGGTCTTGTTGGATCATTAAAATCGAGTGTCCTTTAAATTGTTCATAAATTGACCGTGTGACACTCGTTTTTCCTGAACCGGAACCTCCTGCGATTCCAATGACTACTGGATTCTTACCCATGGGTGTTACTTCCCCTTTCTCATCATGTTGCTCGGATAAATCTTTTTGTCTAGTTTGAATTTGACAATTTGCAGGGGATGGCGGGCAGCATCTAGCTCATTTCCGTCTTCGTCCCAAATGGTTTCAATCGTGTGTGTAAAGTTTTCGATTTCCGGACCGAAAAATTCCACTTCGTCGCCTTTTTTGAAGAAATTGCGCTGCTGAAGCGTGACCATTTGTGTGTCTTCATCATAATTCAGCACTAAGCCGACAAAATCAAACGTCGTTTTTTTGGCATGCTCGCCGAACATTTGCTCTTCATAGCCTGGCGTTCCTTCAAAGAAAGCTGTCGCAGTGTCCCGGTTGGCGCACTTATCAAGCTCTTCAAGCCATTCTTTTTGAATCACAAAGTTATCCGGATCAGCACAATAAGCGTCAATTACTTTGCGGTATACGCTGACTACTGTTGCTACATAGTGAATTGATTTCATGCGACCTTCAATCTTTAAGCTGTCGATGCCCATTTCGATCATTTTCGGAATGGATTCAATCAGCTTCAAATCTTTCGGGCTCATCGCAAATGGCGCATCTTCTTCACCATACAAAGCAACGGCGTTAGCACCGTCTGTTTGATAGAGATCATAATCCCAGCGGCATGACTGGCAGCAGCCTCCGCGGTTGGAATCCCGCGCTGTCATGTGATTGCTCAGGACACAGCGGCCGGAATATGCGATGCACATCGCGCCGTGAATAAAGGATTCGATTTCGATATCTACTTTTTCTTTCATTTCTCTGATTTCGAGTGCGCTTGTTTCACGTGCCAGCACGACGCGGTCAAGGCCTTCTTCCTTCCAGAACTGGACAGCCTTCCAGTTTGAAAGAGACTGCTGCGTGCTCAAGTGAACCTCAACATTCGGCGCCACTCTGCGGCATGTTTCGATAATAAGCGGATCTGCCACAATGATGCCGGCAACGTTGGCGTCTCCGAGCGCTTTTAAATATTCTTCAAGCCCGTCCATGTTTTCATTATGGGCGAAAATATTCGTCGTTACGTAGATCTTCGCGCCATATTGTTTCGCGAATTCAACGCCTTCTGCAATTTCTTCGATCGTAAAGTTATCGGCATTCGAGCGCAGCCCGTATTCCTGTCCCCCGATAAAGACCGCGTCCGCTCCGTAATGAACAGCAATTTTCAGCTTTTCAAGATTACCCGCAGGTGCGAGAAGCTCCGGCTTTTTCGTAATCACACGTTTACCATTGACGTTTGTGGATATTTTATCATTTACGGCAGTCATAGCTTAACCTCCTTTTGATTAATAAACCGTTTCTTTGAAGAAGAATCCGGTATCGATTTTTCTGTTAACTGGCTGGATGCTTTCAATGCGTTCAATCCAGTCTTCTTTTTTCGCTTCGTATTCGTCACGGTTTTCCACACACAGATCAATGGCTTCTCTGTACATTTTGGTGACTTCTATTAGGTATTCAGGCGTTTTCAGGACACCGTCGATTTTGAAAGAATCAATGCCTGCATCTATTAATTCTTCTAGCTCATCAATGATGCACACATCGTTCGGGCTCATAATGTGCGTTCCGTTTTCATCTTCGAAAATCGGATATTTGTTATCGCGTTCTTTATCGTGCAAAAACATGCCCGATTCTTTTTTCTTTCCTTCAATGTCCATGACTTTGCCTTGGTATTCAAAATAGTTTCCAATCAAAGAACGTTTCGATTGGAACATGCATGTCATTCCATGCACGTGGATTTCAATTTCGACTTCAGCGTTTTCTTTAATCTCCACAATGCTGTCCATATTTAACTCTCTGGCAAGCACAGAACGCGCCGCGCCTTTGCGTCCCCAGTAATTGCATGTATAGTAGTTGGTGCCTGTTGTTTCTGTGCTCCAATGAAGCTTCAGGCCAGGCGCAGATTCACGGGCAGCCATAAGCACGGCAGGATCGCCGAACACCGCTGCATCGACACCGGTTTCCGCTAAGAAAGCCAGATATTCGCCAAGCTCTCCCACTTTATCGTTATGGAAAATTGCATTTATAGCAACGTATACTTTTGCCCCTTCTTTGTGAGCGATCTCTACAGCTTTTGTTACATCTTCACGAGAAAATTCTCCGGCTAATCTCAAGCCGTATCTCTGTTCCCCAACTAAAAACGCAGTTGCCCCCGCCTGTATCAGCGGCAAAATGTCCGCTGTACTCGTCGGCGTCACTAAGAGCTCTGGTTTTTTCATGACGTTCACCTCTTCTTTTTACTAATCGCAAGTCCGTCCCCGACAGGAATAATCGCAGTTTGATAATCTGGATGATTCATCAGCCAATGATTATATTCATCAATTTTTGTTATCAGCCTGCGCCTTCTTTTCGGTTCTATTTTGCTGTAATCCTCTGCCACCAGACCTTTAAACAGCACGTTGTCTGTTATAATCACCCCGTCCGGTGAAAGCATCGGTTCATATAAATGAAAAAAGTTTTGATACTGACCTTTTGCAGCGTCAATAAAAATGACATCGTAAGGCGCGGTCACACGAACGGCGTCAGCTAATTCAAGCGCGTCTCCGTAAAAAACATGAATCCGGTCATCAAGCTGAAACTCCTTGATATTGTTTACCGCTTCTTCATGCCGTTTCTCATTGCGTTCAATTGTATATATTTCAGCAGACGGCAGCTCCAGCGCCATTCGAATGGCGGAATAACCAATGGCCGTTCCGATTTCTAGTATTTTTTTCGGCTGTTTCACAGACAAAATTTGAAGCAGTACCTCCATGCCCGCTTTTTCCATAATCGGGACATGATGTTCTTCTGCATATGCTTCAAGCTTCTTCACGTTTTCCGGCCGAGGCTTCAATAATGCTTCTATATAGTCATTTATTTGTTCATAGCGGTCAGTCACAACAAACAGCCTCCCGTTCTAAAAAGGAGTGCCCCAGTCTTTAACACAGGACACTCTCTGAATACATCATGATACATCGGTAAACAACCCGATATATTTTATCATAAAACCTTGCGGAAAGCGAACAAAAGGAGAGCTTTTTGCTCTCCTTTTATTTCTCATTTTTTGAGGAAATGTATTTTTCTTTTGCTTTATTATGTTCTTTTAGCGTTTTTGTAAATACAACCTCACCATTTGATTTGGCCAAGAAGTACAGATAGTCTGTTTTATCCGGATGCAGCGCCGCTTCCCATGACGACATGCCGGCGTTGGCAATCGGCCCTGGCGTCAGTCCCGTGTTTTTATACGTATTGTACGGTGATTCGATTTCCAGATCCTTATAAAGAACCCGGTCTTTATGCTTGCCTGCCGCGTATAGCACGGTCGGATCTGTTTGAAGCGGCATTTTCTCTTTCAGGCGGTTATAAAAGACGCTCGCAATTTTATGGCGATCGGCTTTTTCAGTTGCTTCTTCTTCAATTAAAGAAGCCATCGTCAGCAGCTTATGCACAGAAAGTTTATTTTTTTTCATTTCTGCTTTATAAGTTTCCACATAAGAGTTTGTCTGTTTGACCATTGCAGTAATAATGTCTTCAAGTGATGTATCCGGATCGTTAAAAGGGTATGTAGCCGGGAATAGGTACCCTTCCAGCGGATGGTTAATGTTTTTATTGAAAACATCGTTTGTAACAGTGTCCGGAAATTCTTTCTTCAGCTGATTGATAAATGTTTCATCGTCCAGCTTCGCTATGACTTGTTTTTTAGAGTATTTCGTTTCATCAGCAATAGCGGCTGCGATTTGTGTCAGCTGTTCTCCCTCAGTTACCGTGATTTGAAAGGCGTAGCCTGTAGCCCCGCTTGTCAGCTTATGAATAATGGCATCTAAATCCATTCCTTTATTCAGGTGATAGAATCCCGCCTGAAACCCGGAAGCACCTTTATATTTCACATAATACTGAAATGCCTTCTCGCTTTTTATGACATCGTTTTTCTTCAATATCGATGCGATGGCCGAAACAGACGATCCGCTCGGAATGTTAATATTAACTGTCGTTTTACTGTTTTCCTCAACAGGTTCAAGCAATGATTTCCCATATAAAAATGCCCCGCCAACGATGAGAAGCAGCACAATAATGGAAGACAGTATGATTCTTTTTTTATTTAAAAATGATTTTTTTTGCTGATTGATATACATTAGGTCTCCTCCCATCAGCTCTTATACTACATGATTCATTGTATTTCGGCAATTTATTACAAAAAAAGGGTGAAAGAGGCCTTCATACAGCAGAAAAAAAGCCGGAGCAGTATGGCTCCGGCTTTGGCGCGGTGTTTTATTCTTCGTCTTCGTCCGCTAAGAATGTGTTTAGTGTTTCTTCGATCATATCCCATTCCTCATCAGTTTCGATCGGGAATAGCTCACCGTTTTCACCGTCTTCGTTTGGCGTGAAGCTGGAAGCAAGAATTTCTACTTCTTCGTCATCTTTTGTTTCAATTGGGTAGTACAACACATAAGACTTGTCAAACTCTTCGTTTTCAAATGTAAACAGCACTTCACAAAGCTGTTCATTTCCTTGATCGTCAACAATTGTAATATTTTTTTCGCCGTGTTCCATTTTCTTCACCTCTGGCTTTAATTTAAGCTGTCGAGATATCCTTGCAATATCATAACAGCCGCCATTTTATCAATGACTTTTTTTCGTTTTTGCCTGCTGACATCAGCGGCAATCAGCATTTTTTCAGCCGCCATTGTGGTAAGACGCTCGTCCCACAGCACAACAGGAACATTGTACGTTGTTTCAAGCACTTTCGCAAATGTTTGGCTGGCTTCGCCTCTCGGCCCGACTGTTCCGTTCATGTTCTTAGGAAAGCCGAGCACGATTTTATCTATAGTATGGTCCTTTATCAGTTCAGATAAACGGGATAAACCATAATCGCCTTCCGCTTCATTTATCTTTATGGTCTCAATGCCTTGAGCAGTCCAGCCCATTTCATCGCTCAGAGCAACACCGAGTGTTTTGGTTCCTAAATCGAGTCCTAATATTCTCATTCTTTATTTACGCCTCTTTATGCTGTTCTAAATAAGACTTTACCAATTCCTCGATTAATTCGTCTCTTTCAAGTTTGCGAATTAAATTGCGAGCGTCACGATGCCTAGGAATATAAGCGGGATCACCTGACAGCAAGTATCCGACAATCTGATTGATTGGATTGTAGCCCTTTTCCTGAAGCGCGTCATACACTGTAATCAGCACCTCATTTACGTTAGTCTCAGCAGAATCATCGGAGAAATTAAATTTCATCGTTTTATCAAACGAGCTCACCGTTTTGCACCTCTTTCCCAAATTCGCAGGCAAAGTTCAGCCTGGGGTCCTAATCTTACCATCATTCTACACTACATGGGCAAATTATAAAACGGATTTTACCCAATCTTCTACAGAAGCCAAAGCTTCTTCTAATTTTTCCGGCTGTTTGCCGCCTGCCTGCGCCATATCCGGACGGCCTCCGCCGCCTCCGCCGCAAACTTCCGCAGCTTGTTTGACCAGCTTGCCGGCATGAAGGCCCTTCTCAATGAGATCCTTTGTGACTCCGGCAGAGATATTGACTTTATCATTTTGTACCGCACCAAGCACGATCACCGCAGAGCCAAGCTTTGCTTTCAGTTCATCCACCATTGTGCGGAGATGGTTCATGTCTTTCGCATTTACTTTTTCCGCAAGCACACTCACGCCGTCAACTTCTTTAACTTTTGACAGGATCGCTCCTGCTTCAACATTGCCGAGTTTCGCAAGAAGAGATTCATTTTCTCTTTGTGCATCCTTCAGTTCAGTCTGCAGAGCCGCAACCCGTTTCGGCACTTCTTTGATATTTGTTTTCAGCTCGTCAGCAGCCTGCTTCAATACTGAAATCTGGCTGTTCATTTCGACGTAAGCGCCTTGTCCTGTTACAGCTTCAATCCGTCTTGTACCTGCTCCGATTCCGGATTCAGAAACGATTTTAAACAGGCCAATTTCTGCTGTGTTTCTGACATGGCAGCCGCCGCACAGCTCTAAACTGTAATCTCCGACTTGAACGACCCGGACAATATCGCCGTATTTTTCGCCGAACAGAGCCATCGCGCCCATTTCTTTTGCTTCAGAGATCGGTTTCAAATCAATGCTGACCGGGATGCTCGCCCAGATCTTTTCGTTTACGATTCTTTCAATTTGTTCAAGCTCTTCTTTTGTCACTTGGCCAAAGTGTGAGAAGTCAAAACGAAGACGGTTTTCAGTCACAAGAGATCCTGCCTGATTGACATGAGTTCCAAGAACGTCTTTTAGTGCCTGATGCAATAAATGCGTTGCCGTATGGTTTTTAATGACGCCGCTTCTCATATGGTCTTCAACTTCAGCAGTAACATGCAGGCCTTTTTGAACAGTGCCGCTCTCCACAACACCTTCATGTACATGCTGGCCGTTCGGCGCTTTTTGCACATCTTTAATTCTCACCACTGCCTGTTCGCTGCGGAGATAGCCTTTATCGCCGATTTGGCCGCCGCTTTCTGCATAGAACGGGGTTTCATTAAGAATAATTTGAACGCTTTCTCCTTCATGAGCCTCTTCAATTAATTGGCCGTCCTGAAGAAGCACAATGACATTGGCATCAGCTTTTGTTTGAGAATAGCCGACAAATGTGCTTTCATCGGTCACGTCGCGCAATGCGCCGCCCTGCACCTGCATGCTGCCGACATCCTGGCGGGCGTTTCTTGCCCGTTCACGCTGCTGGTTCATTTCTTCTTCAAAGCCTTTATGGTCAACCGTCATGTTCTCGTCTTCTGCGTATTCTTCCGTCAGCTCAACTGGGAATCCATACGTGTCGTACAGCTTAAACACATCGGCACCTGAAATAACGCTGCTGCCCTTGTCTTTTTCTTTTTTGATCATTTCTGACAGGATAGCAAGCCCTTCATTAAGTGTTTCGTGGAAGCGCTCTTCCTCGGTTTTGATGACTTTTGCGATGAAATCCGCTTTTTCTTTCACTTCAGGATAGAAATCTGCCATGATTTCAGCGACAACCGGCACTAAATCGTACATGAACGGACGATGGATGTTGATCGTTTTGGCATAACGCACGGCCCGGCGCAATAAGCGTCTTAATACATAGCCGCGGCCTTCATTTGACGGAAGCGCCCCGTCACTGACAGCAAAGGCAACCGTTCTGATGTGGTCGGCAATCACTTTAAACGCAGTGTCCTTCACATTGTCTTTGCCGTATGTTTCACCAGAAATGGTTTCTGTTGCTTTGATGATCGGAACAAACAAATCGGTATCAAAGTTTGTCGGAACATTTTGGATGACAGATACCATTCTTTCAAGTCCCATGCCCGTATCAATGTTTTTCTTCGGAAGCGGCGTGTACGTGCCGTCAGGGTTATGGTTGAACTCAGAGAACACAAGGTTCCATACTTCTAAGTAACGGTCGTTTTCTCCGCCAGGATAAAGCTCCGGATCTTCTGGATCATTACCATATGCTTCACCGCGGTCGTAGAAGATTTCCGTGTTCGGTCCGCTCGGCCCTTCACCGATGTCCCAGAAGTTCCCTTCAAGACGGATAATTCTTTCTTCAGGAATACCGATTTTTTTCGCCCAGAACTCATACGCCTCTTCATCTTCAGGATGAACCGTAACAGAGAGAAGCTCTTTGTCGAAACCAATCCACTTGTCACTCGTTAAAAACTCCCAAGCCCATGTAATGGCTTCTTCTTTGAAATAATCGCCGATGGAAAAGTTTCCGAGCATTTCAAAGAATGTGTGATGGCGCGCAGTTTTACCTACATTTTCTATATCGTTTGTTCTGATCGCTTTTTGAGCGTTTACGATTCTTGGATTTTCCGGAACAACACGGCCGTCAAAATATTTTTTCAGCGTCGCAACACCGCTGTTGATCCAAAGCAGTGAAGGATCCTCATGAGGCACTAATGACGCGCTTGGCTCTACCGCATGTCCTTTTTCTTTAAAGAAATCCAAAAACATTTGACGCACTTCAGCAGAAGTTAAGTGTTTCATTGTATTTCCTCCTCTATAAAAATCGAAATTCTCTTCAGTGACAGCAAAAAAGCCCTCCCCCTATGCAAACCACACGTTTACACAGGGACGAGAGCTGTCTCGCGGTACCACCCTGATTACGGACATTATCATTCGCCCGTCACCTTTTACCCTGTAACGCAGGATGTGCGGCAGTGATTAACTGCACTCAGGATTAGCTTCCTCCGATCTTCTGATAAAGCTCCTTTCAGCTTGCGGAGCTTCTCTCTTTAACAGGGCTTCGGCGTACTCAGATCCGTCACTCGAGATTCGTATGTATTCTACGAGAAATTATAGACAAGCAGCACGCCAATGTCAATGCTCCGTCCTCATCCGCAAAAAATGGATCATCATCACTTTTAAAACAGCCGTCGCAGGAACAGCCAGAATCATTCCGACGATTCCCGCAAGCTCTCCCCCGGCAAGGAGCGCAAGCATGATGACGACAGGATGCATTTTAAGGCTTCTGCCCACAATGAACGGACTGAGGATATTCCCTTCCATAAACTGCAGAATAAATACTGTAATCACCACAACAAGTATTGCTTTCACTGAGATCGTCATTGCAATTAAAAGCGCAGGAACCGCTCCAATGAAAGGACCGAAATATGGTATGACATTCGTTATCCCAGAAATAAGTCCCAAGATCAGCGGATATGGAAGCCCAAATATCCAGAACGTAATGCCCGCCATCACGCCGAGAATCAAGCAGACCAGAAGCTGTCCGCGGATGTAATCGCCAAGGGAGTCATCCACATCCCGCAAGAAGTCGCTGCCCCGCTTTCTCCACGACTTCGGAGTCAAGTACCATACCGTTTTTTTCATCAACTCAATATCCTTTACCATATAAAACACGAGAAAAGGAATTGTTGCCGCTATTAAGAAATAATCAAGCACGTTGCGGATTCCGCTGATTGCACCCTCGATCGTTCCCGCGAAAAACGCCTCCGTCTGGCGGATCATTTTGTCTATACGATGATGCATGCCGTCAGGCCAGTCATCAGTATGGTTATGCACATGAAGAAGAAGCCCGTTGTACGTTTCGGCAAACATAGGTATATTTTCTGATAAATCCGTCAGCTGCACGATTAAAACAGGTACCCCTTTATACAGCGCCCAGCCAAGTCCGCCAAAAAAAAGAACATAAATCACCAAGATGCTCAAAGTCCTTGGTAATCCTTTGCTGTGCAGCCACTCCGTGACCGGAAGTAATAAATAAGAAATAAAAATGGAAATAATCAAGGGGATAAAGATCGTTTTTATAACGAGCCAAAAGGGCGACCATAACATATCAAGCATAAAAAAGACATAGACTGTTAACAGGACCAGCAAACAAATTGCCACCCATAACAAAAGCTGCACCGGTTTTTGAAGCATCTGCTTTCACCTCTTCTATATCTTTTGAGGTTTATAAGGAATTATTCTTTATGTTTCTTCAGTCGGTCAGAAGTCATGGACAATTTTTCACATTAAAATTTTCAGAAAAGTTTGACGTTTGAGGTTACAAATATGTATATTACTTTTGATTACATTAAAAGGTAGTTATTTTCAAACAACTTGTCTGAAGTTCTGATAGGAGGATTGCGATGATCACATTTCAAAATGTAAACAAGCATTACGGAGATTTTCACGTGTTAAAGCAAATTAATCTTCAAATCGAAAAAGGCGAAGTTGTTGTCATCATCGGCCCATCCGGCTCCGGTAAAAGCACATTGCTCAGATGCATCAACAGGCTGGAGACGATCAGTAAGGGGACGCTGACAGTAAACGGCACTGTCATTAACGACAGAAAAACTGACATTAATAAAGTGCGGCGGAACATCGGGATGGTATTTCAGCACTTTCATTTATATCCGCATAAAACAGTGATGCAAAATATCATGCTGGCGCCTGTAAAAGTGCTCGGACAATCACCTGAACAAGCAAAGGAAACGGCGCGTTATTACCTTGAAAAAGTCGGCATTCCAGACAAGGCTGACGCCTACCCTTCCCAGCTTTCTGGCGGACAGCAGCAACGTGTAGCCATCGCAAGAGGACTTGCGATGAAGCCGGAGGTCATGCTGTTTGACGAGCCGACATCAGCACTTGATCCCGAAATGATCGGCGAGGTGCTTGATGTCATGAAAACACTTGCGAAAGAAGGCATGACAATGGTTGTCGTGACGCACGAAATGGGGTTTGCCAAAGAAGTTGCCGACCGCATTGTCTTCATTGACGGAGGAAAAATTTTAGAAGAAGCAGCACCGGCTGAGTTTTACGCGAATCCGAAGGAAGAACGGGCCCGCTTATTCTTAAGCCGTATTTTAAATCATTAAAACAGAAATGGGGGAACTTGTATGAAAAAGATTTTATCTTTAGCATTCATTTCTTTATTCGCTGTCATCTTGCTTGCCGCTTGCGGCAGCAAGGGGTCAAACGGAGAAGCCTCAAAGGAAAGCAAAAAAGATACGCTAGCCGCCATTAAAGACAATGACAAAATTGTCTTCGGCGTAAAAACAGACACCAGACTGTTCGGTCTTAAAAACCCGAGATCAGGTGAGATTGAGGGTTTCGATATCGATATTGCCAAGCAAATCGCTAAAGACATTTTAGGTGACGAAAAAAAAGCTGAATTTAAAGAGGTCACCTCAAAAACAAGGATTCCTATGCTGCAAAACGGGGATATCGATGCTATTGTCGCCACAATGACGATCACTGAAGAACGAAAAAAGGAAGTTGACTTTTCTGATGTCTATTTCGAGGCTGGGCAATCGCTGCTCGTGAAAAAAGGCAGCAAAATCAAGAGTGTTGAAGATCTTGGCAAAGGCTCAAAAGTTCTTGCAGTAAAAGGCTCCACCTCCTCTCAAAACATTCGTGAAAAAGCGCCTGAAGCATCTGTTTTAGAATTTGAAAACTACGCAGAAGCCTTTACGGCGCTCAAATCAGGGCAAGGCGATGCCCTCACAACGGATAATGCGATTTTATACGGGATGGCTGACGAAAATAAAAATTATCAATTAACAGGAGAGCCTTTTACAGATGAGCCTTACGGGATCGCCGTAAAAAAAGGGCAATCTGCTCTCGCGAAGGAAATTAACGCTTCACTCAAAAAGATGAAGTCAGATGGCAGATATGATGATATTTATAAAAAATGGATCAAAGAAGACCCAGCTGAATAACGACCATCCCGGGATGAGCAGGTGATGCTCATCCCGATTTGATAAGGAGTGAATAGGCAGATGAATGTGTCAATTCTTTTCGATAACTTCGGCATGTATATGGACGGTTTTTACCATACCCTGCTCGCAAGCATCATCGCGCTGGCCGGCAGTTTTGTTCTCGGCGTTGTTGTAGCGGTTATGAGAATTACAGTCTTTAAGCCGCTGCAATGGCTCGGGACCGCATATGTGGAATTTATCCGCAACATCCCTCTTCTTTTAATTACCTTTGTTTTCTATTTCGGCCTTCCAAACGCAGGCCTGAGACTTGACGGTTTTCAAGCGGGAACGGTCGCACTCACCATTTATACCTCTGCGTTTATCGCAGAAGCCATCAGAGCAGGCATCCAATCTGTTTCAATAGGACAGATGGAAGCGGCGCGTTCGTCAGGCTTTACCTACAGCCAGGCCATGCTCCATATCATTTTGCCGCAGGCAATCAAAATCGTTATTCCGCCATTGGGCAATCAATTTTTAAACTTAGTCAAAAACTCTTCGATTCTCGGAGTTGTAGCCGGATTGGATCTTATGTATCAGGCCGATTTGGTCTCTTCGAGCACACTCGTTGTATTTGATGTTTATATTTTTGTGGCGCTTTTTTACTTAGTGCTGACGATACCGCTTAGCATCGGTGTTAACTATTTGGAAAAACGGCTGGAAAGAAGCTATTGATAAGGAGTGAGATACATTGGATTTTATCGGAGCTTATTCGCGAGAGCATTTAACGTTTTTATGGGATGGCTTTCTCGTCACCTTGTACGTTGCTTTCATCTCCATCATTCTGAGCTTTTTCTTCGGTTTAATCGCAGGCACCCTGCGCTATGCGAAAGTTCCCGTTCTTTCTCAATTGATTGCGGTTGTCGTTGAAACGATCAGAAACCTCCCCTTGCTATTAATTATTTTCTTTACGTTCTTTGCCCTTCCGGAAATCGGGATTAAGCTTGAAATTACAGCTGCAGCAATTACAGCATTAACGATTTTCGAATCCGCTATGCTATCTGAAATTATCCGAAGCGGGCTGAAATCAATTGATAAAGGACAAATTGAAGCGGCGCGCTCCTCCGGGCTGAGCTATACACAGGCCCTGTTCTTCATTGTCATGCCGCAAGCGCTTCGCCGCATGGTTCCGCCAATCGTAAGCCAGTTTATTTCTTTATTAAAAGATACATCGCTTGCTGTAGTGATCGCCCTGCCCGAACTGATTCATAACGCGCAGATTTTAAACGGCCAAAGCGCAGACGGCAGTTATTTTTTCCCGATCTTTTTACTTGCGGCACTTATGTATTTTGCAGTCAACTACAGCCTTTCACTCGCAGCAAGGCGCCTTGAGGCACGGCAAACATAGAAAAGGATACTCTTCGGAGAGTATCCTTTTTCGCATTAAAACATTTTCGTTATTCTTCTTCTCATCCGCTTCATGCTTCGATTATTCAGCATGTCGGATTGAGTCGCCATTCGGTATACGAGAGCTCCGGCTCCCAATGCCAAAAGAGAAGTCATCGTCCGATTCATCCTGCGCATCTCCTTTCATGATTAAAAATTGATGCTGCGTTCATCCTCAGAAAACAAATCATCCAAGCTGCTTAACGTTCCGTCTTCTTCCACTTGATGAGTTGCAATCTTCCCTTTCGCCACTGTCAGTTCAATGAAACAGCCCCAGCAATAATATTGGTTCACGCCGATTTTCCCGATATCCTTACTTTTGCAGTTCGGGCATATAAGCATATCTCACACCTCTATCCGTTCAGAACGATCTCGTCTTTCCGCACCTCGACAAGCGAATCCGCTCTTTGGATCTGGCGCTTGCTTCCCGCCAGGTCAGAAAAGAAACCGTCCGAGAGTTCATATGCTACGATTATGCCCCTGTCCAGACAAAAGTATACATCTTCCAGCATCCCCAATATATCTCCCTCTTGCGATTTCACAAGCTTCATTTTCATCTGCTCATATGTGAAGCATGATTTCGGAAGAGGCAAAAGCTGATCTGAACTGACCGAGGCCAATATGCGGTCATCAAGAATACAAGAGATATCACACGCCCTTAATAGCGCATGATGATGATGCAAAAACCGTTTTTGTGCAAGAATAAACCCAAGACAATCTCCCTTAAGAGAAAAACAAATATCGGATATTGTCCCGAGATAATAAGAAGTTCGTTCTGAGTATACTGGGAACCCTTCTACTTCATGGCATGTTCTCAAAGTGTGATCAACCACCTTTTGTTGAACAGGCTTAGGTTTTGCTTTGCGCCTTTGACTCATACGATGAAATCACTTCCACCGCAAATAAAAAAACTCCCGCTATCACGGGAGCCTTTTTACAGCTGTTCTTCTTTCATAAAATCGAATGGTGTAATGCCTTCCATGCCAATATTGGCATCGTGTACGCTGAATGGGAGCTCCTTTTGCAAAGCTTCAAGCTCAGCATCCATTTCCTCAACCTGTAATAACAGCCTGTTTTTCAAAGAAGTCTGTCTGACAGTTGCGTCGTTATTTTTCACGCCCCACTCCAGCGCTTCCTCTTCTCCGCATAAAATGAGAAATTTCTTTGCTCTTGTAATAGCGGTATAAAGAAGGTTTCTTCTGAGCATTCTATAATAGCCTTTCACAACAGGCAAAACCACAATCGGAAATTCACTTCCCTGCGATTTATGAATAGAGCAGCAATACGCATGGGTAAACTGGTTAAAATCTTTTTTCGTAAACGTCATTTCATTGCCGTCAAAAGAAACGACGGCCATATCTTCTTTTTCTGTATTTTCCTTCGCATAAAATATCGATGTAATTTCGCCAATGTCTCCGTTGAACACATTGTTTTCCGGCTGATTGACGAGCTGCAAAATTTTATCCCCGGTTCTGTAGACAACATCCCCGAACTTTATTTCCCTCCGTTTTTCTCTAGGAGGATTCAAAATATCCTGTAGCATCACATTCAGTTCATTGATCCCGGCTTTTCCTCTGTACATCGGGGCGAGAACCTGAATGTCCTTTGCCGTATAGCCTTTTTTCAATGCATTAGCGACAACCTTCTCAACTACCTCTTTAATTTGCGAGCCTCCGCAGCGAATAAAGGAACGGTCCTTCGTCGGGGCAGTCAAATTGTTTGGCAGCAACCCATTTTTCATTTGGTGGGCAAGCTCGACAATCGATGAACCCTCCGCCTGGCGGTAGATGTCTGTCAGTCTCACAGTCGGTATCACTTGGGATGCCAAAAGGTCTCTCAGCACTTGGCCCGGACCGACAGAAGGCAGCTGATCTTCGTCACCGACAATGATGATTTGAATATGATCAGGGATCGCCTTGAACAAATGGTTCGCCAGCCATATATCAAGCATGCTGGCTTCATCGATTATTAACAGCTTCCCTTCAATCGGCTCATCCTCTGTATGGGTAAATCCTTCAGCGCCGTTCCAGCCAAGCAGCCTGTGAATCGTCACTGCCGGAAGCCCCGTTGATTCACTCATCCGTTTCGCCGCTCTTCCTGTCGGTGCGGCCAATACAACCGGAAAAGCTTCATCCTTTTTATACGCTGACGGGTCGAGTGACACACCGTGAAGCTCTCCGTACAGTTCGACAATCCCTCTGATTACCGTCGTTTTCCCTGTTCCCGGTCCCCCCGTTAAAAGAAGCATCGGTGAGGAAAGGGCTTTTTGAATCGCTTCCTTCTGGCTAGGGGCATACTGAACGTTCATCCGTTCTTCCAGTTCTCCTAAAGCGAGCAGAAATTCTGATTCGGGAAACTGGTCATCATATTCAGTTTGGCTTGCGATATGTTTCACTCGCTTAGCAACATTTTGTTCAGCGTAAAACAGCGATGGAAAATAACAGCGGCCATCTTCTATGACAATGTCTTTATTTTCTCCAAGGGCAATAATCGCGTTAGCGGCATCCATTTCAGTGATGCGCTGTCCCTCCCGAGCTGATTGATTTAACAGAGATTGGGTGTCAATAATCAGCTTCTCCGTTTCTATGTACGTATGCCCTTCTGACAGACAAGTCGTTTCAAGCGTGTACAATATGGCGGCTTTTACCCGCTCAGGGTGATTACCCGAAAGGCCCATTCTGCTGCCCAGCTCATCCGCTTTCCCAAATCCGATGCCTTCTACATCTTTCACAAGCTGATAAGGGTTTTCCTGAATCTTTTCAAGCGTCTCGGATTCATAGGCTTGGTAGATTTTCATAGACAGCTGAGGGCCGAAACCAAACTGATTCAGGGAAATCATGATTTGCTCCAGTCCCTGATGACGCTGCAAGGCGCCGGCCAGCGTATCAGCTTTCTTTTTTGACAGCTTGGGAACGTCATAAAGCACTGAAGCGTCAGCCAATATTTTATTAATAGCGCTGTCGCCCAGCTTTTTCACAATTTCTTCGGCTGTTTTTTTGCCGATTCCCTCGAACAAATCACTCGATAAATATTGAATGATGCCCTCCTTAGTCGTCGGAATCTCCTTTTTGAAATGCTCCGCCTGAAATTGGAGCCCGAATTTTGGATGAGTTACGATCTTTCCGTAAAACGTGTAGGTCTCTTCTTCTTGAAGCGCAGGGAAGTAGCCCGTCACGGATACGGCTTTATCTTCAATAGCTTCGGAGGTCTCTGTGACTTTCACTTTCAGAACCGTATATAAATTGGTGTCATTATGATAGATGACTGTGTTGACTGTCCCTTTTAAATAGGGCTCTTCCTCCAGTTTAAGCTGATCCGGATGCTGCTGCACGAGCTGTCCCTCCTCCTCTGCCTGTTATGATGGGTCGATCAGTTTTTTTGCATGAAGCGCAAGCATATGATCTGGCTGGATGTCAATCGCCTTGTCCAGCATTTCCAGCGCTTTTTCTCGATTTTCTTTATAAGCATAAGCAACACCGGCATTGTAAAATGCATCAGCGTGCCCAGGATCTTGCTCTGTTACAGCTGCGAATTGGCTGAGCGCTTCGTCCAGCATGCCCTCGTTCGCTAAGCACATCCCAAATTGAAAGCGCGCTTCTGCATCGTTCTCATTCAGTTCGACCGCTCTTTGTAAATATGGCAGTGCAAGCTTAGGCTGTTCGAGCTTGATAAGAACCGTTCCGAGCATATAAAACAGGTCGCCGTTTTCCATCCCGGCACGAAGCGCTTTTTCAAACATGTCTTTCGCTTCTTTGTACATTTCTTTTACAACATAGACATTTCCTGCTCCATAATAAGCAGTGGCGGCGCTGCTGTCTAATTCAAGCGCTTTATCATAAAACGCTAAAGCCCGTTCCAGCTCGTTCACGGATGAAAGCAGGTTAGCAAAGTTAATATACGGAATCGCGTCTTCTTTATTTTCTTCAATCGCTTTTGTAAATGCCTCTGCCGCTTTCTCGTAATCGCCTTTTTGCATCGCCTCTATACCGAGTTGATTATAATCCACCGACCATCTTCCTTTCATTAAAAAACCCCAACTCAGTGTTGAGGTTTTTCATCTTTTATACGTACCACAATTTTGTTCCGTCTTTGTACACATCATCAATAGTTCCGCCGCCAAGGCATTCTTCGCCATCATAGAAGACAACGGCTTGTCCCGGCGTCACAGCGCGGACTTGTTCATCAAAGATGACTTCCGCTTCGCCTTCACCTGTCATGCGCACCGTCACTTTATGATCTTCTTGGCGATAACGGAATTTAGCCGTGCAGGAAATCTCTTCGCCCTTCATGATATCCGAACGAACCCAGCTAATATTCGTAGCTGTAATTTTGTCGGAATAAAGAAGCGGGTTATGGAACCCTTGATCCACGTAGAGGATGTTCTTTTCAAGATCTTTACCAACCGCAAACCAAGGCTCGCCGCTTCCGCCGATGCCAAGGCCGTGACGCTGTCCGATCGTGTAGTACATTAACCCGTCGTGGCGTCCTTTTACTTCGCCGTCCATCGTCATCATATCGCCCGGCTGTGCAGGGAGATATTGGCTGAGAAACGTTTTGAAGTTGCGTTCGCCGATAAAACAGATGCCCGTACTGTCTTTTTTCGTTGCCGTTGCAAGATCTGCTTCTTTGGCAATTTCACGCACACGGCTTTTTTGAAGCTCGCCGATCGGGAACATGACTTTGCTTAGCGTATCTTCTGTCAGCTGATTCAAGAAGTACGTTTGATCTTTGTTTTCATCAATGCCGCGCAGCATTCTGACTTTGCCGCCGCTTCTGTCGACCCTAGCATAGTGGCCAGTCGCTAAATAGTCGGCGCCAAGTGACAGGGCATGCTCCAAAAATGCCTTGAATTTAATTTCTTTGTTGCACAGCACATCCGGGTTTGGTGTTCTGCCTGCTTTATATTCATCGAGGAAGTATTGAAATACCTTCTCGTAATATTGCTTTTCAAAATTAACGGCATAGTACGGAATTCCGATTTGATTGCAGACGCGGATCACATCTTCATAATCCTCTGTCGCCGTGCAAAAACCGTTTTCGTCCGTATCATCCCAGTTTTTCATAAAGATTCCGATTACATCATAGCCCTGTTCTTTTAACAGCAGGGCCGCCACAGATGAGTCTACTCCGCCGGACATGCCGACGACGACTCTTGTATCCTCCGGCCGTTTTTCCATTTTATTCACTCCAATAACTAAGCCGCCTTATTGTGTCAGCCGTTTGACAACGTCGGCCACATGTTTGGCAGCGGTTTTCACTTGCTCAGCCGTATTGCCGAAGCCGAAGCTGATCCGAATCGAGGACGTCAGCCGGTCACTCTCATCCCCGAACATGGCAGTCAGCACATGTGACGGCAGGACCGAACCGGCGGTGCACGCTGATCCACTTGAGACAGCGACTCCCGCCATGTCAAGATTTACCAGCAGCACTTCTACTGATACACCGGGGAAATACAGGTTCAGTACATGCGGCAAACTATGCTCTTTATCCCCGTTGATCTCGAATGCCACACCGGCTTTTTCAAGCGTGTCGGCAATAATTGTTTTAAACGATTGATACTTCTCGTTTTTTTCGTCCCGTTCTTCAGTTGACAGCTTGATGGCTTCTTTCAGCCCGACAATACCGGGAACATTTTCTGTTCCGGCACGGCGTTTTCTTTCTTGCTCACCTCCGAATAAGAGCGGGGAAAGCTTCACATCTTTACTTGCATATAAAAAGCCTGTCCCTTTTGGCCCGTTGAGCTTGTGCCCAGAAACAGACAGAAGGTCAATATGGCTGTTTTTCACATGAATTGGCAGCAACCCGAATGCCTGAACAGCATCCGAATGAAAATAAGCCTGGTGTTCCTTCAGCAGCTCACCGATTTCATCGATCGGCTGCACTGTTCCGACTTCATTATTTCCATACATCACTGTCACAAGGATTGTATCATCACGCAGTGCTTCTTTCACCTGATTTGCACCGACTCTTCCATTTTGGTCAACGTCCAGATACGTTACTTCAAATCCGTCTTCCTCAAGTTTTTCACACGTGTGAAGCACGGCATGATGTTCAATTTTTGTCGTGATGATATGTCTGCCCAAATCTTTTCTTGCAAGCGCGGTTCCCATGATAGCCAAGTTATCAGCTTCCGTGCCCCCGCTTGTAAAAATGATCTCCTGCTCTGTAGCTCCGATTTCAGCTGCAATCTGCGCTCTTGCTTCGTCCACCCATTTTCGTGATTCTCTTCCAAATGAATGAATACTGGATGGATTGCCGAAATTGCCGGAGAAATGCGGTATCATTTTTTCCAGCACGCGCTCATCCAGCGGAGACGTTGCGGCATGATCTAAATAAATCCGTTCCATTATGTTTACACCTCTGATCTAAATATAGAACATATAAGCTTCTTGCTCTCCGTCTGTATAGCTTGCAAGATCCTCTAGTGTTGTACTGTCTAAAACCTCTTTCACAGCATCCCGAATGCGAATCCAGAGTTCACGCTTGGCAGGCTCCTCGTCTTCCAGCACTTCAACAGGACTGATCGGCCCCTCAAGTACACGGATAATATCTCCCGCCGTAATTGCATCCGGCTCGCTGCTTAATACATATCCGCCGTATGCGCCTCTGATACTTTTCACTAAACCGGCATTTCTGAGCGGCGATACCAGCTGCTCCAAATAATGCTCGGACAAATTATTCGTCTGTGCGATGCTTTTTAATGAAGTCGGACCCTCACCATGCTTTTTTGCAAGCTCGATCATAATGGTCAGCCCGTATCTTCCCTTAGTTGATATTTTCAACATGAACACCTCTGTTATTTCATGATTTTCCACATTTATAATGGTAATTTCTATATGATTCGTCCGTTTATTATCTAATAGACCAACTGTTATTATAACATATCTTCAGTAAATTTTCATTGAGGCAGGCGGAAACGGGCTTTCCCTCTTTTCTAATGTCCAGTTTTCCGTTACCCTGTAATTAAGTAAGGAGAGATGATGATGAAGCCATTGGCATATCGGATGCGTCCGACAAAAATAGAGGATATTATCGGCCAGCAGCATCTGGTGGCTGAAGATAAAATTATCGGCAGAATGGTTCAGGCAAAACATTTGTCATCCATGATTTTGTACGGGCCTCCCGGAATTGGAAAAACATCAATCGCAACAGCAATCGCCGGTTCAACAAGTATTGCTTTTCGGAAGCTGAATGCTGTCATTAACAATAAAAAAGATATGGAAATCGTAGCCCAGGAAGCTAAAATGTCAGGTCAGGTGATTTTGATTCTGGATGAAGTTCACAGGCTGGATAAAGGGAAACAAGATTTTCTATTGCCCTATTTAGAAAACGGGATGATCATTTTGATCGGAGCAACCACGGCTAACCCGTATCATGCCATTAATCCTGCGATCAGAAGCCGGACACAGATTTTTGAGCTTGAGCCGTTAACACCGGAACTGATTAAACAGGCTCTGGAACGGGCGCTTCATGATGAGCATCGGGGCCTTGGCACATATTCTGTATCCATTGATGATCAGGCGATGGAGCATTTTGCCCACGGATGCGGAGGAGACGTCCGATCCGCTTTAAATGCGCTTGAGCTGGCCGTCTTGTCAACGAAGGAGTCAGCTGGCGGCGTAATTCACATTACATTAGAAACCGCGGAAGAATGTTTGCAGAAAAAGAGCTTTTCTCACGATAAAGATGGTGACGCGCATTATGATGTTTTGTCCGCCTTTCAAAAATCAATCCGCGGCTCTGATGCCAACGCCGCTCTTCACTATTTGGCAAGATTAATTGAAGCTGGCGACCTGGAAAGCATCGCAAGACGACTGCTTGTTATCGCCTATGAAGATATCGGCTTAGCAAGCCCGCAAGCCGGTCCAAGAGTCCTGCACGCTGTTCAGACCGCTGAGCGTGTCGGATTTCCCGAAGCACGAATCCCGCTGGCCAACGCAGTCATTGAACTTTGCCTCTCACCGAAATCAAACTCAGCCATTCTCGCAATCGATGAGGCGCTGGCGGATATCAGAGCCGGAAAAATCGGGGATGTCCCGAAGCATTTAAAGGACGCGCATTATAAAGGAGCACAGGAATTAGGAAGAGGAATCGACTATAAATACCCGCACAATTACGACAACGGATGGGTCGAACAGCAATATCTCCCTGATCCTTTAAAGAACAAGCAATATTACAAGCCGAAGCAAACGGGCAAGTTCGAATCCGCGTTAAAGCAGGTATACGACAAATTAATGAAAAGAAAATAAGAAAAAACAGCCTTGATGACTCAAGGCTGTTTTTTACGGGTTATTTATCTTTCACACGTTTGATTTCAATGTCTTTCAAAAGATCCATGACAACATGTCCGCCCATAATCAAACCTGCAACTGACGGCACAAAAGCATTAGAGGATGGCGGCATTTTTGCTTTGCGGATTTTCGCTTCATCATTTCCCACTTCTTTTCTGACATCTTCCCGAATGACAATCGGGCTTTCGTCAGAGAAAATCACTTGAACGCCCTTTTTGATGCCCTCTTTGCGTAATCTCGTACGGACGACCTTTGCAATTGGATCAGTGTGCGTTTTTGAAATATCTGCGATTTGGAAGCGTGTCGGATCCGTTTTATTCGCTGCACCCATACTGGAAATGAGCGGAATATCCCGTTTTAGACATTCTTTCATTAAATGAATTTTATAATGAATGGTGTCTGACGCATCAATGACATAGTCAAGATTATATTCAAAAAATTGCTCATACGTTTCTTCAGTATAGAACATTTTTAACGCGATCACTTCACACTCTGGGTTAATGTCTGCGATCCGCGCTTTCATTAAATCAACTTTCGGCTGTCCGACTGTTGAAAGAAGCGCGTGAAGCTGGCGGTTTACATTTGTAATGTCCACATCATCTTTGTCGACAAGCAGAATGCGGCCGACGCCTGACCGCGCGAGAGCTTCCGCTGCGAACGATCCGACTCCGCCGACCCCAAGAACAGCAACCGTGCTGTTTTTCAGCGTTTCAAGGCCTTCTTTTCCGATAGCTAATTCATTGCGTGAAAACTGGTGTAACAAGAACCTCACTCCACATTCGTATTCTGGTTTTCATCTATAAAATGGCTGATCCATGAGCAGCCGTTTTTTCTGCGCACAAAAAATAAAGTCCCAATAGTGCCGTTGCAGCTTTCCTTTGTTTTGAACCCGCTCTCAGCAGGTGGGTGCCCTCTTTTAAATCTTGTAAGTCCTCTTTACCGAATGAAAAGAGGCATGTACGCCATTTAAAAATGCGGGCTCCCAAATCAAAAAAATGTTCGGTCAAAACTAGGTGTACAACTAACACATCAGGACTTTATTTAACTTGTCAAAATCATATCACAGACGATTTTGATTTTCAAGAATCGAACTGCTCATTCAGTTCTTAACTTTTTTCTTAATAGAAAGATGAAGCTCATCAAGCTGGGCGTCGCTTACTTCCCCTGGCGCTTCTGTCATCAGGCAGCTTGCACTTGCCGTTTTCGGGAATGCGATCGTATCTCTTAGGTTCGTACGTCCTGCGAGAAGCATAACGAGTCGGTCTAAGCCGAGCGCGATTCCGCCGTGCGGAGGAGCGCCGTATTCAAATGCTTCTAAAAGGAATCCGAACTGCTCAGCAGCTTCCTCTTGTGAGAAGCCAAGAAGCGCAAACATTTTTTCCTGAATATCCTTTTCGAAAATACGGATCGAACCTCCGCCAAGCTCATAGCCGTTTAAGACGAGGTCATAGGCTTGTGCTTTCATGTCTTCAGGCGCTGTTTCAATCAGCTCAAGGTCTTCACGGACAGGCATTGTGAACGGATGGTGTGCTGCGTAAAAACGGCCTTCCTCCGGATCATGCTCTAAGAGCGGCCAGTCGATGACCCATAAGAAATTAAACAGGTTTTCGTCAATCAGTCCGCGCTCTTTTCCAAGCTTTAAGCGCAGGGCGCCGAGTGATGCGGCTACAACTTCGAATTTATCCGCTCCGAACAGCAGCAAATCACCTTCAGCAGCATCAAGTGATTCAATCAGCTTAGACTGCTTTTCTTCATCAAAGAATTTGGCGATCGGGCCTTTCACTCCGTCTGCCTCAACTTTCACCCAGGCAAGTCCCTTTGCCCCGTAGTTTGCAGCAAAAGCGCCAAGAGCGTCGATGTCTTTTCTGGAGTAATCGCCGGCTCCGCCTTTTACATTAATCGCTTTGACAACGCCGCCGTTTTCCACAGCTGATGAGAATACTTTAAATTCTGTATCCTTCACAATGTCAGACACATCTGTCAACAGCATGTCAAAACGCGTATCAGGTTTATCAGAACCGTATTTGTTCATTGCCTCGTCATACGTCATTCGAGGAAGAGGAAGCTTAAGCTCCACCCCTTTTGTTTCACGCATAATCTTTGCCATCATATCCTCAGCCAATGACATAATGTCCTCCTGGCTCATAAAGGACATTTCAATATCGATCTGCGTAAACTCAGGCTGGCGGTCCGCACGCAAGTCTTCATCGCGGAAACAGCGGGCAATCTGATAATAGCGTTCAATGCCGGATACCATCAGAAGCTGTTTAAATAGCTGCGGAGACTGAGGCAGCGCATAGAACTCACCTTCGTGCACACGGCTCGGCACCAAGTAGTCACGTGCTCCCTCAGGTGTGCTTTTTGTTAAAATCGGCGTTTCAATATCAAGAAACCCGTTATCATCTAAAAAGCTGCGGACTGCTTTCGTCACGTTATGCCGCATCTGCATCGTTTGAAACATAGCCGGTCTGCGCAAATCTAAGTAACGGTGTTTTAAACGGACGTCCTCTGATACGTCTTCTGCTTGATCAGAAATCGCAAATGGCGGTGTCTTTGCAGTACTTAATACTGTCACTCCATCAGCGTGAATTTCGATTGCGCCTGTTTTCAAATTCGCATTGACCGTGCCTTCTTCACGCGCTACCACTTTCCCTTTAACATCAAGGACGTATTCGTTTCTGATGCCTTCTGCAATAGCAAGCGCTTCTTTTGACACATCAGGGTTAAAAACGACTTGAACAATTCCTGTACGGTCACGCAAGTCAATAAAAATCAATCCGCCGAGGTCCCGTCTTTTTTGGACCCAGCCTTTCAGCGTTACAGATTCACCAATTGCTTTTTCAGTTATATCACCGCAATAATATGTTCTTCCAAACAATGCGTTCCACTCCTTATCCCTTTTGGTTTGCCTTCATCACATGTATAAATTCATCAAGTGCTACTTCAATCTGTTCGCCCGTCTGTGAATCCTTTACATTGATTTTATTTTGGGCAAGCTCATCTTCACCCAAAATCGCAATAAATCTGGCATTCAGGCGGTCAGCTGTTTTAAACTGGCCTTTCATTTTCTTATTTTCATAATCAATTTCGCTGGAAATGCCTGCTTCTCTCAGTTTGTACACCAATGAAACAGAATAATCCTTCGCTTTTTCACCGAGTGTGACAATATAGCAGTCGATTCCCTGATCAACAGGCAGTTCTCTTTTTTCAGCATCAATTGCGGCAAGCAGGCGTTCAATGCTCATCGCAAATCCGATGCCCGGCGCTTCAGGTCCACCGATCTGTTCGACAAGTCCGTCGTAGCGTCCGCCGCCGGCAAGTGTCGTAATCGCGCCAAAGCCCTCCGCATTGCTCATGATTTCAAATGCGGTGTGGTTGTAATAATCCAATCCTCTCACAAGGTTAGGATCGATTTCATACGAAATGCCAAGGTCGTTTAAGTATTGTTTCACTTTTTCAAAATAAGCGGCTGATTCTTCATTTAAATAGGTCAAAATCGAAGGTGCCGATTTCATCAGCTCATGATCTCGGTCTTTTTTGCAGTCCAAGATTCTGAGCGGGTTCGTGTGCAGACGTGACTGGCAGTCTGAACAAAACTCTTCGATGCGAGGCTCAAAATGTTTCACGAGCGCTTCTCTGTAGCTTTTGCGGCTTTCTTGATCGCCGAGACTGTTTAGAACAAGCTTAACGTTTTGCAAGCCTGCTTTTTGATAAATACTCATCGCAAGCGCCATTACTTCTGCATCGATCGCAGGGTCTTTCGAGCCAATCGCTTCAATTCCGAATTGATAGAACTGGCGGAAGCGACCCGTCTGCGGACGTTCGTAACGGAACATCGGCCCGACATAATAAAGCTTTGTCGGCTGAACAGGATTTGCGAATAGCTTGTTTTCATTAAACGCGCGAACCGCTGCAGCGGTTCCCTCTGGACGAAGCGTCAGGCTTCTGCCTTTGCGGTCCTGAAAGGTATACATTTCTTTTTGTACGATATCCGTTGACTCCCCGACACCTCTGGCAAACAGTTCTGTATGCTCAAAAATCGGTGTGCGGATTTCTTTATATTGATAAGTGCGGCAAGTGTCTCTCATAATTTGTTCAACAAACTGCCAGCGATCTGATTCTCCAGGCAGAATATCCTGTGTTCCTCTCGGAATGTTATATCCCATATGTAGACCTCCTTATGTATTCCTTATAAAATATACAATTATCGTTAATGATGAAAATGAAAAAAACCCCCGCCCCTACTATACATGTATAGTAGGGACGAGAGTTATACCCGTGGTGCCACCCTAGTTGGAATATGTTCATATTCCCGCTCGATCCTTTAACGCAGGTTCACGTTCACTGCCTAATGACGGGATTAACGCGTTCAGCAGGAAACCTCCGGAGTGTTGTTTCGAGAAAGACGCAATGGGATCCGCTTTCAGCCGGGGCGGTTCCTCTCTAGCCATGCAATCTGACCTACTCTTCTCCATTATTGGTTCAAATCATTCATCATTTGCTATGTACTCAATTTCTATTATAATAATGGGATTGGGGTTCTCTGTCAAGCTTTATTCCGGTTGTTTTTCCTCATCGCTGCTTCTTTGGACATAAGACCAAATTCAGAAGCTGTTTCCGTTAGATAACCGGTCGTATCGGGGTCAGCGTGATCGCTGTAATGCAGATTTGCTTCACCGTCGTGAAATGCGCGTCCCATTTTTGGATGATATTTCATGATTTGCACACCTTTTTGATTTATTTACGCCTAGTATAAACAAATCATTTTATTTTTATTTAAAAATCAGAAAGGACTTTACGATATTAAGCAAGAATGCTTTTTTTATGATCATCGAAAGGAGGACACAATGAGCAAGAAATACTTTGTTCTTATTGTATGTATTATCGTCGCCGGGGCGCTTTTCCCGCCTTTTTCATCTGTTACAGCCGCTCAGGGAGAAGCGGTCATCGCAACAGATGAAATGAACGTCAGAAGCGGCCCGGGGCTTAGCTACGGCATTACAGCGGAAGTGAAAAAGGGAGAGCACTACCCGATTTTAAAGGAAGACGGGGACTGGGTGCAGATACAGCTTAGTTCCGGAGAAAAAGGATGGGTGGTCTCCTGGCTTATTACAAAGGAAGACCAGGCCAGCTCAAGTTCTTCAGAAAGCAGTAGCACTGTGACATCAACAGACCCCGATCTGCGGATGAGAACCGGACCGGGCACTTCATACGAAGTCATCGGCAAATTCCCTCAAGGCAGCCAAGCATCTGTCATTGATAAAGATTCCGGCTGGATCAAGATATCCTATCAAAATGCCACCGGATGGGTGTCATCTGAATATGTCACGTCAGGCGGAAGCAGTTCAGCAGCTGATGAGAGCGATCAAACCGAATCTTCCGGGGCATCAACGGGCACAGTCGGTGTTTCTTCACTTAATGTAAGAGCCTCCGCCTCACATGACGCGGCGATTATAACAAAACTTGACCGCGGAATGAAACTGACGATTCTCAACGAGAAAAATGGCTGGGCTCACATCGAGGTGAATGGGCTGAAAGGCTGGGTTGCAAGTCATTACCTTTTGACTAGTTCTGATCCAGCTGAAGATTCAGCAAATGCCGGCAGTTCATCCACCGCTAAAAAAGCCTATATCGTATACGGAGGAACGAATTTAAGAAGTGAAGCGTCAACATCAGCTTCGATCGTTGAACGTGCTGCCAAAGGCGATTCGTATACCATTACTGGTTCAAAGGGAAGCTGGTATGAAATTAAGCTTGATAACGGGCAGACTGCTTATGTAGCCAATTGGGTGGTCCAAACGTCTAAAAGCGCAGAAGAAGCAGGTGAGCCGCCTGTCTCTGATTCCCCGTCCGGAAACGGCTCTCTGAACAATAAAACGATTATTGTTGACCCGGGACACGGAGGAAAAGACAGCGGAACGATCGGCTATTCGGGCAAATTTGAGAAAAACCTGACGATCAAGACGGCAAAGCTGCTCGCCAGTAAACTCAGATCAGCTGGAGCAGATGTGTATGTGACACGCCAGGATGATACCTTTGTCAGTTTACAGTCACGGGTCTCCACGTCTCACTATCGCAACGCTGACGCCTTTATAAGCATTCACTATGACAGCTATGCAGATACTTCCACAAGAGGCAGCACTGCTTATTACTACAGTCCTGCCAAAGATCAGGAACTGGCATCAGATGTACACTCTGAAGTGGTAAAGCGTTCTTCCATTCCTGACCGCGGCGTGTTATTCGGAGATTATTTTGTGCTCAGGGAAAACAGGCAGCCCGCTATGCTGTATGAGCTGGGATATGTAAGCCATCCGCAGGAAGAAGCCATTGTACATAGCAATTCATACCAAGAAAAAGTAACAGACGGGATTGAAAGTGGATTAGAGAAATATTTCCAATAAAAAAAGCTGCCTCTTGGCAGCTTTTTTATTTTGAATCCATAATGAGCGTGACCGGTCCGGAGTTTGTTAGCTGAACATCCATCATTGCTCCAAACGTTCCGGTCTCCACCTTGATTCCTTTTTCACGAAGCAGGTCATTCCATTTTTCATAAAGCCCTAAAGCTTTATCAGGTTTGGCGGCGTTCATGTAGTTCGGCCGGCGCCCTTTTTTCGTATCTCCGTAAAGCGTAAACTGTGAGACAGATAAAATCTCTCCTCCTATATCTAAAAGAGACAGATTCATTTTTCCTTCACTGTCATCAAAAATACGTAGATGAACAACTTTATCGGCTAAGTAAGCTGCATCCTCTTCTGTATCATCGTGAGTGATGCCGACCAGCACCATGAGGCCTTGTCCAATTTGACCGACAACCTCTTCATCCACAGTAACGTTTGCTTCTGTTACTCGCTGAACAACTAATCTCATTTTTAACCCCTCTAGTTCATGACGCGGCGCACAGAATAGATATCTCTTATCTGTTTAATACGCTCGACGACTTTATGCAAGTGATTAATATTCTGAATGAAAATCGCCATATGAATGGTTGCCACTTTATTGCGGTCCGATTTGCCAGAGACAGATGAAATATTTGTTTTCGTTTCATTCACTGCCTGAAGCACCTCGTTCAGCAATCCGCGGCGGTCATAACCAAGAATCTCTATCTCAACATTGTATTCCTTGCGCTTTTGAACCTGTGACTCATGTTCCCACTCTACCGGGATCAGCCGCTCCTGGGCTTCATTCGTTTTGACATTCGGACAGTCTTCACGATGGACCGAAACCCCTCTGCCTTTTGTGATAAATCCGACAATATCGTCACCCGGTACAGGATTGCAGCATTTTGATAAACGGACAAGAAGATTGTCGATGCCCTTGACGCGAACGCCCGCTTCCCGTTTTCTTCCTTGCGGGTATGGCTTAGATTCCGCAGTGACTTCCTGAACGATCTTTTCCTGTTCTTCCTGATCGCGTTGCTTTCTCTCTTTTTCCGTCAGGCGGTTTGCCACCTGCAAGGCTGTAATGCCGTTGTAGCCGACCGCTGCGTACATATCCTCTTCATTTGAGAAATTAAACTTGTCAGCAACCTTCTGGATATTCTCCGGCGTTAAGACATCCTTCACTTCAAAATCCAGATTTTTAATTTCTTTTTCTACCAGTTCACGGCCTTTTTCGACATTTTCTTCGCGCCGCTGTTTCTTAAAGAATTGACGGATCTTATGCTTCGCCTGGGATGTTTGGGCAAGCTTCACCCAATCCTGGCTCGGACCGTAGGAATGCTTAGAGGTGAGAATTTCAACGATATCACCTGTCCGAAGCTTATGGTCCAGCGTTACCATTTTTCCGTTTACTTTGGCACCGATTGTTTTATTGCCGATTTCAGAGTGAATCCGGTAAGAAAAATCAATCGGAACAGAACCGGACGGAAGCTCGATTACATCTCCTTTCGGCGTAAAGACATACACCATGTCAGAAAACAAATCGATTTTGAGCGATTCCATAAATTCTTCTGCATCAGTTGATTCATTTTGGAATTCTAAAATTTCACGGAACCAAGAAAGCTTTTTCTCAAAGGTTGCGCCTTCATTGGCCGCTTTCCCTTCTTTATAAGCCCAGTGAGCCGCAACCCCGTATTCCGCAATTTCATGCATTTCAAAGGTGCGGATCTGCACTTCAAGCGGATCGCCTTTAGGCCCGATAACCGTTGTATGAAGCGATTGATACATATTCGGCTTCGGCATTGCGATATAATCTTTGAATCTGCCGGGCATCGGTTTCCAGCATGTGTGAATGATGCCGAGCACCGCGTAGCAGTCCTTTATGCTATTCACAAGAATGCGGACAGCCAGCAAATCGTAAATTTCGTTGAATTGCTTATTTTGCAGCACCATTTTTCGATAAATACTGTAAATATGCTTTGGACGTCCCGAGAAGTCAGCCTTGATATTCACTTCTTCGACACGTTTCTTCACTTCATTGACAACCTCTTCGACATAAAGCTCACGTTCTGCGCGTTTCTTCTTCATGAGGTTGACAATTCTGTAATATTGCTGAGGATTCAAATAACGGAGCGCCGTATCTTCCAATTCCCACTTAATTTTTGAAATCCCGAGACGATGCGCCAAAGGAGCAAAAATTTCCAGCGTTTCATTTGAAATTCTCCGCTGTTTTTCCTGAGGAAGATGTTTCAGCGTCCGCATATTGTGAAGACGATCCGCCAGCTTGATCAGTATGACCCGGATATCTTGAGCCATAGCGACAAACATTTTGCGATGATTTTCCGCCTGTTGTTCCTCTTGAGATTTATATTTAATTTTGCCGAGCTTCGTTACGCCGTCCACAAGCATTGCCACTTCTTCCGAAAATGCTTCTTTCAGGTCATCGAGCGTCACATCTGTATCTTCCACGACATCGTGCAAAAATCCGCCTGCGATCGTGGAAGGGTCCATTTCAAGATCAACGAGAATGCCCGCAACCTGAATCGGATGAATTATATATGGCTCGCCCGATTTGCGGTATTGCTCGCGATGAGCACCTTCAGCGTACAGATATGCTTTTTCGACAAATGCGATATGCTCATCAGATAGATAGCTGCGCGCTTTATCAATAACTTGCTCGGCAGTCAATACTTGTTCGTTCGCCATGGAATCACCTTTTTTAAAATGTAAACTGTATTGTAGTTTATTATCAAGAAAAAAACGAAAGATGTAAAGAGCAGAAGTTCAAATAGCCAAATATTATATAAAATAAATGTCAAAACAATAGGAAAAAAGCACCCTGACATGGAGTGCTTTTTCCGTTATGCGATTATCCTCAGTATTTCATTAATGTTAAAATGTCATAATCATCAAGTTTTTCTCTGCCATCAAGGTAAGAAAGCTCGATTAAGAAAGCGATACCAGCAACAACGCCGCCAAGCTCTTCAACAAGTTTGATTGTGGCTTCAATTGTGCCGCCTGTCGCAAGCAGGTCGTCTGTAATAAGCACACGCTGCCCCGGTTGAATGGCATCTTTGTGGATCGTTAATACGTCTTTTCCGTATTCCAAGCCGTAATCCACTTTGATCACTTCACGTGGCAGTTTGCCTTCTTTGCGGACCGGCGCAAAACCTACGCCTAGCGCGTAAGCAACGGGACAGCCGATAATAAAGCCGCGCGCTTCAGGGCCGACGACCAAATCAATTTGTTTTTCTTTCGCATATTCAACAATTTGATCTGTGGCATAGCGGTATACATCGCCTTTATCCATCAGTGTCGTAATATCTTTAAATTGCACGCCCTCTTTCGGGTAATCCGGTACAATTGTTACGTATTGTTTTAAATCCATCTGTTTTATGTCCTCCTCGTACTTTCATAAGCCTCTGAATCTTGTTTCATCAGCTTATTCAGCCATTCCTTCAGCTCTTCAGCAGAAGAATAATTCAGCTTTTGATCCAGTTCCATCAGCTGCTGTTTCTCCTGATATGTTTGTGAGTCTGTTAAGTCGCGTTTCTTTACTCCGCTAACCACAGACAGCACACCATTCTCTATTTTAACAAAACCTAGATCAAAAAACACCTTTGTCATGAAATTGATTGTTTCAACGGACCAGCCTTTATGTCTTGCAAGCTCTGAACCGTGTTTTTTTACGTCAAAAGCGCCTCTTTTCAGCAAGAACGCATAATACCATTTAAAGTGGTCTCTTGCGGGAAAAGTTGATAAAAAGTGGTCCTCATGATTGAGAAAAATAAAATATATCCGCTCAGGCGCCTTGCCTTCCAGCAAACGTGCAAGCATGTCCAACGAAGGCGGCGGATCAAGTAATACAATATATGCACCATCGAGGTCAAACGCCTTCGCTTGATCTACAGAGCTAATGACGTGCACTTCGCGGCGAAGGTCTTCAGTCTGAAGAAGTGTTGTTGAGTCTTCTTTGAAAGAGACAATGGCCCGTTTAGCAGATGGAAGGGCGGAAACTGTGTCTTCCCACATCCGTTTTCCCCTTAAATCAAACAGCTGCCATTCAGAAACAGCGGCATCCTTAATCATAAGCTGCGGTTTTTTTCTATTGTTCCATTCGTTGATTGACATCTCACCGACAATTGAAATTCTTGAACCCGGGACGATGCCTTCTTCAAGCTCACCTTTATTAAAACCGACGCAATCAAGCTGGGATGACTCGTTTCTGACCGTCATTTTGACATGATTTTTATTAGCCCCGATCTTGCGGACATCTTCCAGCACAGCGTTTTCTACGAGAACGTGCGGTTTCGGGTTCAGCATGCCAAATGGGGACAGCTGGTTCATCTCTGTGATGCTTTCAACTGTAATGTCCTCGACATCGCAGACAAGATCGACTTCCTGTACAGGAATAAAATCTTCTTCCGTAAGCGTGTTGTTCGCTATTTCATTCAGCCTGTTACGCAAATCCGGCACATCTTCGGCATTCAGCGTCATCCCCGCCGCCATTGGATGGCCGCCGAAATGAGGGAGAATATCTCTGCATTCAGAAAGGCTCTCGAATAAATTAAAGCCCCTGATGCTTCGGGCCGAACCTTTAGCAATCCCTTTTTCTTCATCAATGCCGAGCACAATGGCCGGTCTGTAGAAACGGTCCACTAGCTTTGAAGCCACAATCCCGACGACTCCCGGATTCCACCCGGCTTTGGCCACGACGATTGCAGTTTGATTGAGACCTTGCTGTTCAACCATTTCAATCGCTTCATCCGTCATTTTGCTGACCATCTTTTGGCGTTCTTTGTTCAGCTGATCAATTTCAGCGGCAAGCTCTTCCGCTTCAAACGGATCCTCTGACATGAGCAAATGAACTGCGGGATCAGCCTGTTCAATTCTTCCGACGGCATTCAGCCTTGGTGCAAGCTGGAAACCGACTGTTTCTTCGTTCGCTTCTCCGATGTCTCCGCCTGACAGCTTGATCAGCTCTTTTAAACCCAGCCGAGTCGTCCGCCGAAGCCTTTCAAGTCCTAGTGTTGCAATTAATCTGTTTTCGTCATGCAGCGGGACAAGATCGGCAATAGTACCGATTGCCGCCAAGTCAAGCAGTTCATCTGGAAGTTCGCCCAATAAAGCGTGAGCAAGCTTAAACGCGACTCCGACCCCGGCCAATTCTTTAAACGGGTAGGTGCAGCCCGGCTGCTTCGGGTGGACGATCGCGTGAACATCCGGGAGCTCCGGTCCCGGCTCATGGTGATCGGTTATAATGACATCCAGCCCAAGTTCCTTTGCCACCTTTGCTTCATGCACGGCGGCAATTCCTGTATCAACCGTAATAATCAGAGAGAAGCCCCGTTCTTTAATCGAACGGAACGCCTGTTCATTAGGGCCATATCCTTCTTTAAAGCGGTCAGGTATATAAAAATCAACTTGAGCCGACAGCTTTTGCAGTGTGTGCAGCATCACTGACGTACTGGTAACTCCATCGGCGTCATAATCGCCATATATCATAATCTGTTCTTGTTGTGAAATCGCCTGTTTTATACGCTCTGCCGCTTCTTTCATGCCCTTCATTTCAAAAGGGTCATAAAAATCGGCATCCTTTGTATGTAAAAACAGCTTTGCGCTTTCTGCCGTATCAAAGCCTCTTTTTACAAGCAGGGACGCAACAAGAGGTGTTATATGCAATTGTTCTGTGAGTGATTTGACCTTATCCTGATCTGGTCGCTGGATTTCCCATCGCATTTTTGACGCTAACATAAATTCACCCCTCAACCACCCTATTATACTAGAGCAAGCTGAGGGGTTTCAAATATTATTCGAAAACTAGTCTTTTTTCTCAATCACGGCTGATGCATCCTGTGTATCGGTCTGATCAGCAAGTTGAGTATCCTCTTGTTTATGTATCGCAGTTTTGTTTTCTTTCCGCAGCGCTTTTATTTCCCGCTTTAATTTCATCACCTGAAAAATCCCAACAGAAAACACGATCAGCGCTCCCATTAAAACTGAGCCTAAAATGACAAGAATGAGCGGCCATTCTGATCTGCCAAACAGGTAATCAACTTCTACCGATCTGACATTAATGACTGCAAAAATAGCGACAATTAAGGTAAAAATAAGTGCGAAAATAATGGTCCATTGTTTATTCATTCTCTTTCCCCCAAACTTCACTTATTGAGGTAACTTTCCCTATCAAGACTGGTTTTAAACATGGCTTGACGCTAGGTCAAGCCTCATTTGCAGTTAATTTTTCCCGGATCAGCCTCTTCAGTCCGTTTCTCTCACCGGAAATCACAAGGGTATCGCCCTCATCAATGACTGTTTCAGATCCCGGATTTAATTGTTTTTCTTGATTCTTCTTAATGATCGCAATGACAGTCACATGATATTCCTGCCCTGCATCCAAATCACCAATTGTATGATGAATGGCAGGCGCTCCAGTCTCTGCTTTAAACCATTCTATGATCAAATCACCAAGGGCTGCCTCGACGCTTTCTAATGCTTTCGGTTTATATGCCATTCCGCCGAGAATTGCAGAAATTTGCCTAGCTTCAGCGTCATCTAACTGCACGGAGGCAACACATTCTTCATGATCGTTTTCGTCAAAATAGTATAGCTCTCTCCGGCCGTCATGATGAATAATAATTGAAATTTTATCGTGGTTTCTAGTAATCATTTCAACTTTTTGCCCTATGCCCGGCAGCTCTGATTCGCGAACCCTCATATATAACCCTCCCACATTCTGAAAACCTGTCACAAACACTCTTAACACCATTTATATGTTTAAATGTAAGCGTATGTCATTATAGCAAATGTCTATTTTAAGTTCAATGAAACTTCAAAAAAGCAGGCTGCCCTGCAAAGGACAGCCTGTTTTTTTATTGTGCCGAATCTTTTTTCAGTTCTTTTCCTTTCCATGCAAGCCAAATTTGTGCGGCAATGTAGAGAGAAGAATAAACGCCTGTTAACAACCCGACCAATAGAGCAATTGAGAAGTTTGTAATAGAAGATGCCCCAAAGATCAGTAATGTCACGACAACAATCACGACAGTTAATACTGTGTTAATAGATCGTGTAAAGGTTTGCTGCAGGCTCAGGTTTACAATATGATTCAGGTCGGCAAATGTTTTCGGTTTGCGCTTTTTCATATGCTCGCGAACCCTGTCAAATGTAACGATAGTATCGTTAATAGAATACCCGATAATCGTCAAGACGGCCGCGATGAACGTAACATCTACCTCAAGCCTTGTAATGCTAAAGAACGTGACGATAAAGAAAGCGTCATAAAGCAGTGAAGCTATTGCGGCAATCGCCATTTTGTATTCGAATCGGATCGAAACGTAAATGATGATGCCAATTGAAGCTATAGCAACTGCGTACAGCGCATTTCTTGCCAGCTCTTTGCCGACTGTCGGTGAAACTGTGCTGACATTTGGCTCTGATCCGTATTTGTCTTTGAAATACGTTTTGACTTTTGCAATGGTTTCTTTATCTGGCACTCCAACAAAACGGGCAACACCGATATTGCTCTTTTCGCCTGACAGAACTACAGTATCAGGTTCCATGCCCAGAGATTGAAAATCCTTCTCCACCTGCTCTGTCGTCAGCTTATGGTCGCTTTGCACTTCAATACGTGCACCGCTTGCAAAGTCAATGCCAAGATTCAACTTGAACACAAGCAGGATAATAATCCCGGCTATCGTGACCGCACTGGAGAAAATAAAGAAATATTTGCGTTTGCTCGTGAAATCCCATTTTTGGAACGGTGTATGCGGCTCTGTATTTTCGTCCGTATCCTGAATATCCATGATATGCTTCTTGTTGACGCCGAACCAGCCTTTTTTCCGATCAAGCCATCTGCTTTCCACAAGGAGAGCGAGAAGAAATCTCGATAAGAAAACGGCAGTGATAAAGCTTGTCAAAATCGACAGAATCAGCATCGTCGCAAACCCTTTAACAGAGCTTGTCCCGAAGATAAAGAGCACAACTGCTGCAATAATCGTTGTAATATTCGCGTCAAAAATCGTCGCAAATGACCGTCTGTTTCCTGAACGGAAGGCAGAGCGGACTGACTTTCCTAGCTTGAGCTCTTCTTTAATCCGCTCATAGGTGATGATGTTGGCGTCAACAGCCATCCCGACACCTAAAATGAGAGCGGCAATTCCCGGAAGTGTAAGTACAGCATTCATCCAGTCAAAAATCTGGAGTGTAATGTATACATAAACTGATAGCGTAATCACAGCGATTAATCCCGGCAGGCGGTAATAGAAAAGCATAAATAAGAAAATAATTGCAATACCGACAATACCGGCAAACACCGTATCATGGAGTGCCTGCTGGCCGAATTGTGCGCCTACTGATGTCGAATATTTTTCAGTCAGTTTCACAGGAAGCGCGCCGGCGTTTAAAATGCTGGCTAAATCTTTCGCTTCTTGAACGGTAAATTGTCCTTCAATTGTAACGTCTGTTGTGTTTAATTCCTGACTTACATTTGGAGCGGATACATATTTAGGATGCTCTTTTTGAACTTCTTTTTTGAAGGAGTCCCCTTTTTCGTAATCCATCCAAATGACAAGCTGGTTATTTGGCGCCATTTTCATGACCTTTTTGGTCACTTCACCGAATTTATCAGCATCTTTCAGTTTAATACTGACAATCGGTTCATTTGTTTTGGCATCATATGTTTGTTTGGCTCCGTTTTCGACGAGGTCAGAGCCATTCAGCAATTCTTTGTCATTCGTATCTCTGAAAGAAAGCTGGGCTTCAGTCGCCAAGATTTCACGCGCTCTGTTTTGGTTTGTCACCCCAGCGAGCTGAACGCGAATCCGGTTATTTCCTTCAATTTGGATGTTCGGTTCGCTGACACCGAGAACGTTGGCCCTGCGGTTCAGCGCCTCTACTGTGCTGACCAGAACGTCTTTTGTGATTTTGTCACCTTTTTTTACGGGCTGTACATCATACAGCACCTCAAATCCGCCTTGCAAATCCAATCCTAACGTAATATTGTTAGCGGCAGGCTTCGTAAAGTAGCCCAAGCCCGTGCCGATCAATAAAACGAAAAGGAAAAACGCAATCAAGCGTCCTTTTTTCATTATGTATATCCTCCCTTAAACCTGTGCGAATCAACCTGCTATCTCAGCAGTTCTTCCAATGCTTCCTGGCCTTCTTCACTTCCCAGCCAATTAGACGTTTTAAATGACTCAACGGTTGCATAGTTCATAAATTCGCCAATTTTCACTGATAAAATATCGCTCGTCATCTCATAAATGTGCAGTTCCGTTTTCTTTTTCCACTTCTTACCTGTTAAGTATGACCACAAACTTTCGAGTTCAACATCATCATACCCGAGAATCTTAAACTCTTCCAGTTTGCTGTAAAGAAACGGCCTGACGTGGTCTTTATATAGATCGGCGGGATGCTTCTCCATGAATTCCACGCTCCTTTTTATTGTTTTTCAAGAAGACTTGTCATGCTTGGACGATATATACGCATATCTTTATTGTATATGATTACAGGTAGTTTGAGAAGGCAGGGGGTAAAAATGGCGAAACAGACGTTTTTAAAGGGCACTCTTATCCTTATCGCAGCAGGAATGGTTACAAGAATGCTCGGGTTTGTCAACCGGGTGGTTATCGCCCGTTTTATCGGTGAAGAAGGAGTCGGGCTTTACATGATGGCGGTGCCTACCTTTTTCTTAGCCACTACATTAACTCAATTCGGTCTGCCGGTGGCGATCAGTAAGCTTGTGGCTGAAGCCAGCGCGCGCGGCGATCATCAAAAAACGAAAAATATTTTAGTCATGTCTCTGACCATCACAGGAGTGCTCAGCCTGATCTTTACACCGCTGTTTCTGTTTTTCGCCCCGGTTATGGCTGAAACGATGCTGACAGATAAGAGAACATTGTACCCGCTTCTGGCCATTACGCCAGTTGTACCGATTATCGCTATATCGAGTGTACTGAGGGGTTACTTTCAAGGAAAACAGAATATGAACCCGCTTGCCGTGTCTCAAGTCCTTGAACAGGTCGTCCGGATTTCACTTGTCGCTGTATGCACGACGATTTTTCTCCCTTACGGAATTGAATATGCTGCAGCGGGGGCAATGATCTCCTCAGTCGCAGGGGAACTGGCGTCACTCCTTTATTTATTCATTTGCTTTAAGTATAAAAAGACAATTAAAATCAGAAAGCACTTTTTCCAGTCAATAAAAAACGGAAAACAAACTTTTTCCCAGTTAATGAGCGTATCCCTTCCAACGACCGGAAGCCGTTTTATCGGAAATCTTTCTTGGTTTTTTGAGCCGATTGTCGTCGCCCAAAGCCTTGCCATTGCCGGCGTGGCGACAGTTGCCGCAACAAAGCAATACGGCGAACTGACGGGCTTTGCCATGACGCTGCTGACTCTGCCCAGCTTTATTACATATTCTTTGTCGACCGCGCTTGTTCCTGCGATCAGTGAAGGAATGGAGCAGAAAAAATTGCAGGTGGTGGAATACCGCTTGGAACAAGCCATGCGGCTCTGCCTGCTTAGCGGAGGCATTTCAGTTGTCATTTTATTCGTATTTGCGGATGAGCTGATGAGGGTGATGTATGGGTCCTCAGGCGCTGCTGTATTTATAAAAGTGATGGCCCCGTTTTTTCTGCTTTATTATTTCCAAGGCCCTCTTCAAGCAGTGCTGCAGGCGCTTAATTTAGCCGGGGCTGCGATGATGAACAGCCTAATCGGAGCGCTTGTCAAAACAGGCCTTATTTTCGTCCTTGCCACCAGACCGTCCCTCGGCATTATGGGCGCAGCATTAGCCATTGTGACAGGTATGGTGCTCGTCACGCTTTTGCACGCGGCAACAGTAAGCAAGGTACTGCCGATCAGTATTAAAATCAAGGAGTACGCACTCAGTTTTGCTGTTATTGTGATTTCCGGATTCATCAGTTCCGCCATCAAACAATGTGTAAGCTTTGGAGCGTCCGAGGCTGTGAATGTCGCCGGATGGATTGCGATGAGTGCAGGCATCTATATCATCCTCCTGCTCGCATTCGGTTTAATTAAAAAAGATGAGCTTCGCCGCATTCCTATTATCGGACGTCTGATCGTCCGGTAAAGGTCACGTGCGGTGCCCATCTTTTTCATCAATAAATAACTCTCCGTCAGTAAACGAGCAAAAAGAAATGTCTGAAGGGTTTGTATATCCGTGTTTTCGTAACTTTTCATGCAGCCACTGTTTGTCTTTGCCGATTCTGGACAGGTTTTCTGTTTGAATAGAGCCGTCTATAATCAGCGGCATTTCGAGCTGCCGATGCTCTCCGCTGTTTTCTTTCTTTACAACAGTCAGTTTGCCTGACGGCTCTAAAATAGCAAATGATACATCAGATACTCTGTCGATATTATTTTCTCTGAGCTGAACCATTAAATCATCAAAATTATAACGCTGTGATTTCATGGCGTCTTCGTCAATTTTTCCGTATTTAATAATAATGGTCGGCTTGCCGTCCAAAAGCTGGCGAACTTTTCGGTTTTTTAAAGATAAGTATGCGAATGTCACTTGGATGATCATTAATACAAGCATTGGCAAAATGGTGTGAAATAGATGATCTTCTACGTTTTCTATGGCTAAAACGGCAATTTCAGCCATCATGATAAAGACAACGAGATCTAAAATACTAAGCTCCCCGATTTCCCGTTTGCCCATGAAACGAAAAATGACCAGTATCACAAAATATAATACGATTGTGCGAAACGCAATAGTGAGAAGCTCTTCCATCATGCACCTCCAACTCATCATAGGATGCAACAAAACGAACAATTTATGTAAGGAAAACCGATCGTATTTCATAAAGCTTTTACGTCTAATTCATGGGATAAGGGAATACATTTTTACAAAGACGAGCCATCAGCATGTCTGACGGCTTTGTTCAAAAAGATCAGAAGCCTTTTAATACAGGCAGAGAGGAGACATTCATGGAGGAAACGAAACAAGTTGGAAAAGGCATTCTTTACGGCTTAATCGCCATATTCTCAGCCATGCTCCTGACGAGTTTAGCCGTTTCACTTTTACTGACAGCAACCTCGCTTGAAGAGGCATCATTCAACTGGCTGATCAACGCCATCTCATTTCTTTCTTTATTTATCGGCGGGTTTATTTCAGGGGGGAAAGGGAAAGAAAGAGGCTGGATGATCGGGGCATTGACTGCCTTAAGCTTTTCTCTGATTATTTTATTGTTTCAGTATTTAGGATTCGGAAAGACATTTACAGCAGAACAGCTGCTATTCCATCTTGGATTTTTAGGGGTATGCATGCTGGGCGGGATTTTCGGCGTGAACATGAGGGGAAACAGGTCTTCCACATAAAAAAAAAAAAAAGAGCGGGTTCACCCGCTCTTTTTTTTGTTTGCTATGTATAGCTCCTGCTGTTATTCAGCAGCAGAAACTTCTCTGATCGCGCGGCGGTCGAACGTAAGACGTGTGTTTTCACCAGTCTTAATGACGACTTTGCTTTCGTCGATAGAGTCAACAGTACCGTGCAATCCCCCGATTGTCACTACTGAATCGCCTTTTTTCAGTTCCTCCTGCATTTGGCGTACTGCCTTTTGCTGTTTTTGCTGAGGACGAATCAGCAAGAAGTAAAGGACCGCAAACATTAAAATAATAGGAACCAATGTACCTAAAGTGCCTGTCATGATTTTCACCCCTTTCTGTAAGCCTGTTTTTCATTTTTATTTAGAAGCTTTTCGCATTTGGCTTGTTGTAGCCGTAACGCTCAAAGAACTCTTCTCTGAAATCACCCAGACGATCCTCACGAATAGCCTGTCTTACCTGCTCCATTAAGTGTAACAGAAAATGAAGGTTATGGTAAGTTGTTAATCGAAGGCCAAATGTTTCATTGCAGCGGATCAAGTGTCTGATATACGCGCGAGTGTAGTTTTTACATGTATAGCAATCACACTCTTCATCAATCGGACGGAAATCTCTTTCGAATTTCGCATTTTTCATATTGAGACGGCCTTCAGCTGTAAACACTGTGCCGTTTCTTGCAATCCGGGTAGGCAGCACACAGTCAAACATGTCGACCCCGCGGATCGCTCCGTCGATCAGTGCGTCCGGAGAACCGACTCCCATCAGATATCTCGGTTTATCCTTCGGCAGGAGCGGTGTTGTAAACTCGAGTACACGGTTCATGACATCCTTCGGCTCTCCGACTGATAATCCGCCTATAGCATATCCCGGGAAATCAAGGGAGATCAAGTCCTTCGCACTTTGTGTACGCAGATCTTCATATTCTCCGCCCTGTACAATGCCAAACAGCCCTTGTTCATCCTGACGGTTGTGGGCATTCAGGCAGCGTTCCGCCCATCGGCTTGTCCGCTCAACTGATCGCTTCATATAATCGTACTCTGCCGGGTACGGCGGACATTCGTCAAACGCCATCATAATATCAGAGCCGAGTGCGTTTTGGATTTCCATCGCTTTTTCCGGAGATAAAAACAGCTTGTCTCCATTTAGGTGATTGCGGAAATGGACGCCCTCTTCCTCTATATTACGAAACTTGCTTAAGGAAAAGACCTGAAAACCGCCTGAATCTGTTAAAATCGCGCGGTCCCAATTCATAAATTTGTGGAGCCCGCCTGCTTCCTTGACAATATCGTGACCCGGGCGGAGCCATAGGTGATAAGTGTTGCTTAAAATGATGCCTGCATCCATTGCTTTCAGCTCTTCAGGTGACATCGTTTTGACTGTCGCCAGTGTGCCGACCGGCATAAACACTGGTGTTTCAAAGGAGCCGTGAGGGGTATGCACTTTGCCCAGCCGAGCCCCTGTTTGTTTGCATTCTTTTATAAATTCATAGCGTATTGGTTGTTCAGCCACTTTTGATGAGGCCTCCTGTTCTCAAAATTATATAATCAGCATCGCGTCTCCGAAGCTGAAGAAACGGTATTCCTCTTCCACCGCATGGTTATAAGCGCGGAGAACGTTTTCTCTTCCCGCAAGCGCGCTGACCAGCATAATCAATGACGATTTCGGCAAATGGAAGTTTGTAATCATTCCGTCAATGGCTTTAAATTCATAGCCCGGATAAATAAAAATAGATGTCCAGCCGCTTGATGCTTTAAATTGCCCGTCATGTTCTCCGGCAATCGTTTCAAGCGTGCGTGTCGATGTCGTGCCGACAGAAATAATCCGGCCGCCATTTTCCCTTACTTTGTTTAAGGCTGCCGCCGTTTCTTCTGACATTTGATAAAACTCTGCATGCATATTATGCTCTTCAACGTCATCGGCACTCACAGGGCGAAACGTTCCAAGGCCTACGTGCAGAGTGATGAACTCAATTTGCACACCTTTATCTTTCAATTGCTGCAAGATTTCTTCCGTGAAGTGAAGTCCCGCAGTAGGCGCGGCCGCAGAGCCAATTTCTTTAGAATATACGGTCTGGTAGCGCTCTCTGTCATCGAGCTGTTCTTTAATATATGGCGGGAGCGGCATCTCTCCAAGGGATTCCAGCACTTCGTAGAAAATACCGTCATACTGGAATTCCATTTTTCTGCCGCCATGCTCAAGCTCTTCCGTGCAGACAGCCTTCAATCTTCCGTCTCCAAATGTCACAACGGTTCCTTTTTTTACCCGTTTCGCTGGTTTGGCAAGTGTTTCCCACTTGTCACCAGCTTCCTGTTTCAGCAAAAGCAGTTCCACTTTCGCGCCGGTATCCTCTTTTGTCCCGAATAACCGCGCAGGCAGCACACGGGTATTGTTCAGTACAAGACAATCTCCTTCTTTAAAGAAACTGATAATGTGTTTAAACGAGCTGTCAGTCAGCTCTCCTGTATGTTTATCAAGCACCATCAGCCTTGAAGCATCACGCTGCTCCAACGGCACTTGTGCAATTAAACGTTCGGGTAGTTCAAAATCAAATAAATCGACTTTCATGATGATTTCACCTTTATTCTAGTCTTTTGTTATTTCATTCTGCCGAAAAGATTAAGCAAAATTGATAATACCACACTTATGATGATACAAGTGACAACCGGGAAGAAAAATGTGACATTTCCTTTTTTCACAAAAATATCTCCCGGCATCTTGCCGACAAAATGCAAAACTGCTCCAATGATAAGCAAAACAGCACCAAGAATCATAATGATCTTAGGGAATTCAGTCATATCGGGGAGCCTCCATTTGGAAATGATGATAAACGGCCGGTGTCACGATCCTTCCACGCGGCGTTCTTTGGATAAATCCGATTTGCAGGAGGTACGGTTCGTACACGTCTTCAATCGTATGCGGTTCTTCGCCGATTGTGGCTGAAATGGTATCAAGACCCACCGGGCCGCCGTTAAATTTTTCGATCATGCCCATCAGCAGCTTGTGATCAATATGATCCAAACCGAGACGGTCAACCTGAAGCCGCTCAAGCGCATCCTGCGAAATCTCTTCCGTAATCCGGCTGTCACCCAGCACCTGGGCGAAATCGCGGACCCTTCTCAAGAGACGATTCGCTACGCGGGGCGTACCTCTCGATCTTCTTGCAATTTCAAGAGCGGACGGTTTATCAATCTCAACCTCGAATACATCTGCAGTTCTTGTGACAATATCCGCCAGCTCTTCTTGCGTATAGTATTCAAGGCGCGACATTACGCCGAATCGATCTCTTAACGGCGCAGTCAAAAGCCCTACCCTCGTCGTGGCGCCTACCAGCGTAAAAGGCGGCAGGTCAAGCCGGACCGAGCGGGCAGAGGGACCTTTGCCGATCACAATATCCAGACAAAAGTCCTCCATCGCAGGATAAAGCACTTCTTCAATCGATCTGTGCAGCCTATGTATTTCATCAATAAATAATACATCTCCCGGCTCCAGCGCCGTTAATATGGCAGCCAAGTCACCAGGTCTTTCAATCGCAGGCCCTGATGTCGTCCGCAATTCCACTCCCATTTCATTGGCAACGATGGAAGCAAGCGTGGTTTTCCCGAGTCCGGGCGGCCCGTACAGAAGAACATGATCCAGCGTCTCCTGCCTCATTTTTGCCGCGTCTATAAACACGCGCAAATTTTCTTTCACCTTATGCTGCCCGATATACTGCGCCAGATTTTGCGGCCTCAGGCTTTGCTCTATCACTGATTCATGGTTGTCTGCTTCACTTGAGACGAGCCGTTCATCCATGAACATCACCTTACTTCAATAGTTTTTGTAATGCTTTTTTCACGTATTGGTCTGTTGTCAGCCCAATATCTTCTTTTAAGTGAGGAAGCACCTTTTTGATTTCTTTTTCAGCATATCCGAGAACCCTGAGGGCCTCAAGCGCTTCTTCGAGAGCCGTTTCTGCTGTTTGCTTTTCAAGCCTTTCTTCATGATTAAACAGATTTTCAATCATTTCAGGCACAACATCAGCAAGCTTTCCTTTTAAATCAAGAATAATCTGGCGCGCGGTTTTCTTTCCTACACCAGGAAACTTGACCAAAAAGGCTTCATCCTCATTTTCAATTGCTTGGATAACCGCTCCCGGATCACCTGAGCCTAAAATGGCGAGTGCGCCTTTTGGACCGATACCGGTCACGTTTAAGAGCTTTGTAAAGAGCGCCTTCTCCTCTCTTGTTGAAAAACCGTAGAGCGAAAAAGCATCCTCTCTGATATGATGGTACGTAAAAATCGTTTCTTGACTTCTCTCCTTATATATAAACGGATTCGGCGTGAAAATCTGATAGCCAATGCCGCCGTTCTCTATCACAATATATTGGGGAGATACATAATCAATCGTCCCTTTAACAAATTCGATCACGCAAATTCACCTCTTTGACTGTTCTTCATTGTACCATAAAAACAGCCAAAGTCTTATAGAAAAGTTAACATATGTTCGCTTCTCTCTCATTCTTCCACGAAAAAAAAGACATGAATACATGTCTTCAATCAGCGGACGTCACCCGCTGTATGTCTTCATATGTTCTATGACGTCCTCAAACTCCGCTTTTGTCCGAAATGGAATGCCTTTCAGCAGATTTTTTTGCATATGGCTTTCCAGCCTTTCTAAATCAATTTGGAAAAAAGACTGAATCGGTTCGGAAGCTGACTCAGGCCGACCATGAAAAGTGGAAATCACTCCATTATCCGATACACCGATATACCCGTTCACCTTGCTGAGCGGAGAAATATCGTCCATTTGCTTCCGGAAGAGCACATAACCCTTTTTTTGTTCGACCAGTGTCCAGCCGGCATAAGCTGCCCAAAAATCATCCATAGAAAGCACTTTTTCACGCTTATGCTCAATGCTGACATCTCCGTCCAAATACACTTTTTCAAGCTGCACATGCACCTGCAGCGGTTCATAGTGCTCCACTTCCGCCCCAAGTGCGCGGGGAGGAGCACCTATTAGAAATGCTGCGGCTGAGCAAAGAATGCCCAGCAACAGATACGCCGTGCTGAATCGTTTCACCCTCTACACCTCTTTGCACACGTTTATGATTAGTTTGACCAAAGAGGCTACTGCTTAACCGTTTTCTCGAAATTTGTTTGCACGTTTTCCCTGACCAGCCGTTCTTCCGTATACACATCAGCGCTTTGCTCAGAAATCGTCAAAAATTGTGTCAGAAAAGCACTGAAAAAATACAACGCCGCAAAGATCCAAATGACGCCGCCAGCTCCGAGCGGTCCAATGAAAAGACTCACAATACCCGGTGCAATAAACGCACATAATCCGGACCCCAAGTTTAACACAGACATGGCAGCGCCTTTATTATCAGGAGCAAGCGTCGGCAAAAGCGCACTTAATGGCACATAGCCTGCCAATGCCGCACCGTAGCAGCAGGCGATAATCATCAGCACCCAATACTGATGCCCGATTAACTGAGGCGTGTAATAAAGCGCCAGCGTAAAAATGCCGCACCCCACACCTCCAAACCACATCACGGTATTGCGCCAGCCAAGTTTATCTCCGACTGCACCGAAAATAATATTAAACACAATATTAACAAAAAACAGCGTTCCCCATATTTGCAGCCATTCTGAAACAGAATATCCGTAACGCGCTAAATAAGTCGGGAGAAAGATGGCAAATCCAAATTGTCCTATGGCATTAATTGTCTTGACCACTCCGCCGATGCCGACTTTAGGGTTTTCAAACATAATTGTAAATGCCTTCGACAACTCTTTCCATTTCGGCTGATCTTGTTTTTGCACAGGTGTAAATTTATCTTTGTTAAAAAATAGGGCGAGAAATCCGCCTGCCGCTACAAACAGTAAAGCGCTCCAAAGCGTATTGATTTCCCCAAATGCCGGAACCGCATAGCTTGAATAGAATGGACCGAGCACGTTAAGGCCGCACGTAAACATAAACCAAAACCAGCCGACGGCTTTTCCAAGAATCTTTTGAGAGGTGCTGTATGACACCCACACAAGAAAAGAGTATGCAAACAGCGGATATCCCAAGCCTCTAAGAGCATAGCTACCTAAGAGAGCCGGATAATACATATGAGGAATCGCCCAGCCGATAAAAGCGGCCGAACCGAGGATAAATGCAAGCAAGCCGACAGTCATCGTTTTTCTTGGTCCCCAAGTTTGGACAAACGTGCCTGAAAGCCAAGCCGAGATGGTAACAGCAATGCCGTACATGGTAAATAACGATGCGGATTGCTGCATACTGAGACCATGATCAACGAGAAAAGGAGACAGCCAGCCTTGTTCGAGGCCGTCTCCAACCATAAAGATGACAACGCCAATGTAACCCCAAACCATGTGAGAAGGAATTCCGATTTTGTTCAAAACATTTCCTTTAGCATGTGCTGTATTCATTTTCTCCACCGCCTACTTAAAGTATCAATGGAGTATATACCCAAGCTTGCTGAAATGTAATCCTGCTTGATCAAAAAACGATTTTTTCAGTGTGCTCAATACTGACAGGCATGCCAATAGCAAGCGATTGCTGAGCCGCTCTGGCGATCCGTTCCGCCTGAAAACCGTCGTTGCCGGTGCAGGCAGTCTCCCGGTTTGTATCAATCGCTTCCGCAAACCGTAGAATCTCCTCCTCATACGAATCCTTATAGCGTTCCAGGAAAAAGAAATGCGGTTTATCCTTCATCACAAAATCAGCTGTTGACACTTCGACCGTCGTCGGCCTGCTGTTGTCCGCTGCTGCCGAGCCTTTCGTCCCGAAGACCTCAATCCGCTGGTCATATCCGTAGACAGCTTGGCGGCTGTTGTCAATTACAGCCATGGCACCGTTTTCAAAAGTCAATGTAATGACAGCCGTATCAATATCTCCCAGCTCTGCAAAAGAAGGATTCACCAAAGCCGCTCCTTTTGCATACACTTCCGTCACTTCGCTTCCCATAATATATCTGGCCATATCAAAATCATGGATCGACATATCCATAAACAAGCCGCCCGAGGTACGGACATAATCTATATTCGGGGGTTCTGGGTCCCGAGAAGTAATTTTTAATAAATGGGGCGTACCGATTTCACCATTTTCAACAATCGTTTTGATTTTCTTAAAATGAGGATCAAAACGGCGGTTAAATCCGACTTGAAGTGCAACCCCGTGTTTTCGGACGGCTGCGAGCGCTTCTTTTGTTTCATCTAGAGAAAAACTGACGGGCTTCTCACAAAAAATATGCTTTTTCGCCTCGGCCGCTTCTCTGATCATCTGCGCATGTGCAGCTGTCGGTGAGCAAATGAAAACAGCGTCAATATCAGGGTCATGTAATAAATCACGAAAGTCAGAGGTTATGTATTCAATCTGATGACTGTCAGCCCAGCTTTTTATACGGCTTGCCTGAATATCAGAGACCGCTTTTATTTTCATGTGAGGAATCCGGCGTATATTTTGAACATGAAGTTTGCCGATGCGCCCCGCACCGATAATCCCTGTCACAATCTGTTTTGTCATAGCTTGTTCCTCCTTGAACATTTACGAAAGCGCTTTATTTAAAATTAATACTATCCCATTTGTAAGCGCTTTTCAAGAATGGAAATGATCGCTTTATGTCTCTTTTATCACAATCAAGGCTTATAGGTAGCCTTCTTCTTCAAGACCAGATACACTAGAAATAGGCTCTTTTTCCCGAACAGTTTATGATTTTCCTATAAACAACTGCATAAAATAGAGCAAAGAAGGTGAATGAAATGCTGACAAAAGCAGAGGCACTGGCCCATTCAGTCATATACCGCAAGAACAGCAGATTTGATAAAGTCAAAGAAAAGTCCGAGGAATTGACCCTCATCGGCAAAGGAAGAAGCGCCTATGTGTTCGCCTTAACAGAAGGTGATCGAAAAATGGCGCTGAAAGTATTTTTTCCGGAATATCAAGCGACAGCCGTCAAAGAAGCCGCGATCTATGAAAAATTAGCCGGGTCCGCATTCTACCCTGACATTTACGAAACTGGTGATTCATTTATTCTCATGGAATATATTAAAGGTGAAACCTTTTATAACTGTCTAAAGAAAGGCATTGCGATCAGTGATGACATGATTCAGCAGGTTGAAGAAGCACTCTCTGACGCACGGGGAGCCGGTCTGAACCCGTCAGACATTCATTTGCGGAATCTGATTCTGACAGAAACCGGAGCGGTGCGGGTGATTGATGTTGCGAGATTTGAACAGACAAAAACGTGCACTCAGTGGGACGATTTAAAATCAGCATATCATGCACTCTATAAAAAACCGATATTCCCCAAAAAGATTCCGGGTTTTTGGCTTGAGATTATTGCATTTTTATATAAGAAAGATTGGTTCCAAAAGCGTTTCGCACAACGGAAAAGAAAGTATTCTTAATTCGAAAAGGCAGCCGCTCAAGCGGCTGCCTTTGTCCATTTATATTTACTTTCTGACAGCAGAAATCAGTTTCATTTGTTCAGGTGACAGCTTAATTCGATAGCCTCTCACAGTTAAGTAAACCGCTTCTGAGCCCTTCTCGCCGGAATGACAATATGTTTTCTCCATCTCTGTCTCCCCCACCCTTTATTTGTTTTATTTCATCATACCATCAGTTTATTGAGGGAATTTTAAGGAAATGTAAAGATAGCATAAACCCGGTATATGGTAAAATGAGAAAAAAAGGGAGAGAGTCACATCAATATACGCAGCAAAATCCAATTATCATATTTGCACTTCTGATATTCTTCGGCGGCGCCGTCTATTGGATGTTATTTTCACTGAAAAACGTTCCAAAAGGCAGTCTCGTCCAATCGATTGAATCGCCGGACGGCAGCTATATGTTACACACGTATGTATCCCGAAATACCTTAAGCTTAGATGCAGACAGAGGCGAACTTGTGAATAAAAAACAATTTACTGGAATTATCCTGACAGCAGCCCATGTGATGAACGAAACAAATGAAAAACGATTCCAACAATTCCTGATTGCTTTTCCTTTTATATACGGATTGACAGAGCTTGTCTATTTGTTGTTGAAGGACCTTTTTACAATTGCCATCAGTTTGCCTCTGTAAGAAAAACGCGGCGTAATCGATATGCCGCGTTTTCTTTTTCCCCTTCTCTTCTCATTGATAATTACCGGTCATATAATGTGACAAATCGATTGTAGAAATAGTTCGATTAGACCAAAATCCTTTTTATACATGTATTCGAAATGAAGTGAGGGGGAAGCTTGATGGGAGATTTTGTTGCTAGTTTGAATGCGGTTTTATGGAGTACGCCCGTCATTTATATTTTATTGGGAATTGGATTAGTCTTTTCTATTATGACCCGTTTTTTACAAGTCAGGCATTTGAAAGAAATGATAGTTCTGATGTTCCAGGGAAAGAGCTCTGAAGCCGGCGTTTCTTCTTTTCAAGCATTATCGATTGCGCTGTCCGGCCGAGTGGGAACAGGAAACATTGCGGGTGTGGCGACAGCGATTGCATTCGGCGGACCCGGCGCAGTGTTCTGGATGTGGGCGATTGCCTTTATCGGTGCTGCGAGCGCCTTTGTTGAATCAACTCTTGCTCAAATTTACAAAGTGAAACAAGGCGACCAATATCGAGGGGGCCCCGCTTATTATATAGAAAAAGGCTTAGGCATTAAATGGTTTGCCGTCCTATTTGCCGCTGCTGCCCTTATTGCAATGGCCCTTCTGATGCCGGGCGTACAGTCCAACTCCATTGCAGCTGGCGTCCAAAATGCATTCGGCATCTCTCCTGCCATCACAGGCTGTATTCTCGTTTTATTATTAGGGTTTATTATTTTTGGCGGCGTCAAACGAATTGCCAATGCCGCGCAAATGATTGTTCCGTTTATGGCTATTGGATATATTCTGCTGTCATTGATTATTATTGCCATGAATATATCTGAACTGCCTGCTGTCATCTCATTGATTTTCAAAAGCGCTTTTGCATTAGATTCCGCTTTTGGCGGCCTGATCGGCATGGCGATTTCTTGGGGTGTTAAACGGGGCATTTACTCAAACGAAGCCGGCCAGGGAACAGGCCCGCATCCGGCCGCCGCTGCAGAAGTTTCCCATCCGGTCAAGCAGGGATTGGTTCAGGCATTTTCCGTTTATATTGACACCCTATTTGTATGTTCCGCTACAGCATTCATGATCTTATTTACCGGTATGTATAATACTCAAGCTGCAGATGGTTCCTTTATTGTTCAACAACTTAAAGGCGTAGAGGCGGGGCCTGGCTTCACTCAAGCGGCCATTGACAGCGTGCTTCCCGGATTCGGTGCAGGCTTTGTCGCCATCGCTTTATTCTTCTTCGCATTTACAACAATAATAGCGTATTACTACATCGCAGAAACAAATATCGCTTATTTAGCCCGAGGCAGAGAAAGCAAATGGGCAATGCTCGGCTTAAAACTGATTATTTTAGCCGCGACGTTCTATGGAACTGTGAAAACCGCTTCACTGGCTTGGGCATTAGGCGATGCAGGGCTTGGCATTATGGTATGGCTGAACGTCATAGCCATCGTGCTGCTTGCCAAACCCGCGCTTCTCGCCTTAAAGGATTACGAGCACCAAAAGAAGCAAGGCTTAGACCCAGTCTTTGATCCGAAGGCGTTGGGCATCAAAAACGCTGATTTCTGGGAGAAGGAATACACACAGGAAAATGAGCGTGTCTCTTGAATATACAAAAACCGGCCCGATATAACATCGTGCCGGTTTTTTATAAGCGGTAATTGGTATAGACTTCTTGAACATCATCGTCATCTTCAAGGATGTCAATCAGTTTTTCCAGCTTCTCAACAGCCTGATCATCGGCATCTGCATAGGTTTTCGGAAGCATGGTCACCTCTGCCGAAGAAATGGGATATTTCGATTCTAGAGCTGTTTTTACCTCATCAAAACGCTCGGGCTCTGTTAATACCTCATATTGCTCTTCTTCTGTCTGCAGCTCTTCTCCCCCTGCTTCCAGCACATCAAGCATAAGCTCATCTTCTTCTATTTGCCGTTCTGTACGGTCGATTGCAATGAATCCCTTCCGTTCAAATAAAAAGGCTACACATCCGCTTTCTCCCAGACTTCCGCCATTTTTATTAAATGCTGTACGCACATTTGACGCCGTTCGGTTTTTGTTATCCGTTACACATTCTACCATAACGGCGATCCCTGATGGACCATAGCCTCCATAGGTGATTTCCTCATAGCTGCTTCCGTCTTGGTTCCCTGCGGCTTTTTTAATGGCACGGTCTATATTTTCATTCGGCATATTGGCGCCTTTTGCTTTTTCAATAACAAGACGCAATGCTGAATTTGCCTCTGGATCAGCTCCGCCTTCTTTCGCTGCCACATAGATTTCTTTCGCGAGTTTCATAAAGATTTTCCCGCGCTTTGCATCCTGTGCATTTTTTCTTTTTTGTATGTTTTTCCACTTGGAATGGCCTGCCATGTTTTCACCTTCTTTTGACATTTTCTATGTACACTTTAATAGGTATTGTTCGCTGATGCAAAGAAAAAGGCTGCCGAATATCATTTCCGGCAGCCTTTCCGTCCTAGCGGGAGTTCATTTTATGAAGTCTCGTGAACAGCCTTTTGTCTGTGGACACTTGGACGTCACGGCCATTCGCATAGTTGCGTGCCGCTTTTGCAACATTTTCCCTGTCGGACTTTGTGAACTCTCTGTGGCTTCTGACTGCAACGACCACTCGGTCATCCGTTACCTTAACTTGTGTGTCATTGACGTTTTTCACTTGTTTCACACGGTTGGCAATTTTTGCAGCCAGTCTTCTGTTTTCTTGGTTGTCATATCCGTTGTTCGTCACGTTCCGATTCATGTTTCTGTTATTCGTGTTGTTATATGTTCCGTCAGTTGCCAAAGGAACGCGATCGTCAGCAGTAACACGGTCACGGTTATTTACATTAGTAGTGTTTCGGTTACCGCCGTTCTGGTCCTCCATTAATTCAGTAACAGGACCGTCATTGTCGACGATTCCTTCCCCCTGCCTGTCAGCGTCATTTTCATTTGTATAATATCCGATTGGACGGGTATTGCCGTTATTGCGCGTATCATTCATAGCATTATCGTTTGCTCCGCATGCTGTTAAGCCGGCTGTCATTAGAATCAAGCTAGCGATCGTCATTTTTTTACCCAATGGAAAAGCCCCCCGTGGACGAATTTGAGCATGTTTGCTCGTTTTTATCATGTGCGTCCGAGGGGCATGTTAAGCTTGTAAGTTCTGTCCATTTAGCAGTGAAACAAAAAAAGGAACGATTTACATCGTTCCGAACAATCACTCATCTTCTTCTTCCGGCCGGCCAAACATTTGGTTTACTGAAGGCTGATTCGTCATCGGCATTGAAACTCCGGCCGCATATGGATTTTGATTAGGATTAGGATTTGGGTTAGCTGCGCCGTAAGGCAAATTAGGACTTCCATAAGCTCCAAGTCCCGAATATCCAGGTGCGGAGAAATATGGCTGATGACCATCATCACAGCCGCAGTCGTCATGATCTTTGTACGGCATGTATCCTGGAGCAGCAGCCGGCTGGTATGCTCCCATTACTTGAGGTGTGCCATAATGAGGGCCATACGGCATATGTCCATACGGAGATCCAAAAGCCGGTGATGCGTATTGAGGCGCTCCGAATGAACCGTAATGTCCGTGATGACTGTTTTCATGATGCTGGTTTTCATATTCACCCGGATCATACTGAGGCGATACAAAACTTGGCTGGTATCCATGAGGCTGATACATTGGATAAGGTTGTGCCGGATAGAACGGGTAGCATAATCCTGAACCCGGAAGAATTGGTGAAACAGGAACCGGACACGGCACGAAATGAGCCGGATAATGAAAATAAGGCTGAACAGCCGGCATATTCGGAACTGTGTGATGAATGTTTTCTTCTTCCATACCGCCTACCTCTGGCGCCTTTGGCATATTAGGCATATTCGGATAATTTGCATTTTCCATATTACTCATAGCCTCCTGTTGTGGAAATTGATCTTGCATGTGATACATATGATCATTATTTCCGTCATGATGTTTTGGCTCCTCCGGTTTAGGAGGCGACCAAGGCTGGAAAAGCTGTTTCATATCATAATAATCGTTCACATCAGCTTCAGGATACACATCTTCCTGCAAATTAGGCATCGGCGGGACATACGGCACAGACTTCTTTTCTTTCGGCTTTGTGTCTTCCACGTCGACAACAGATTTAGGCTTCTCTTTCGCATATGGGTGTTCTGGATGTTCTTGCTTCACACTCCCGGCCGCCGGGCCCGTTTTTGGCTCTTTTCTGACCAGGACACCCTCGGACGGCACTTTTATTTTCATTCCAGGCATGATTGAGTCTGGACTGCTGAGCTGTGTATTGAGTTTCTTCACTTCCTCAACATCAACTCCGTACTTTTCAGCTATTTTCCAGAGCGAATCGCCTTTTTGAACGATATGGATTTTCAACGTTTTCCCCTCCTATGCAAAACGTGAACAGTTCAGCTGTGATTACAATATGTTTCTTCACAACATATGCCTGAACAAAAGAAGTTATGAGTAAAGGAGGGGAAATATTTCTGATTTACGTGATCGCAAGCATTCGATTCAAGGCAAGGAGGGCATTTTGCTGAATGGCTTTTGGCACCTTGATCACGCCTGAAGGTTCTCCTTTTTCTATTTGTTCCAAAGACCACAGCAAATGCGGCAAATCAATTCGATTCATTGTCAGACACGGGCACATGTCAGGATTGAGTGATTCGATTTGTTTATCAGGATGCTCTTGAATGATCCGCTGGACAAGATTCATTTCTGTTCCGATTGCCCACTTGCTTCCCGCTGGAGCCTTGTTGATTGTATCGATAATATATTTCGTTGATCCGCTGTCGTCACTTAACGTCACAACTTCATGTGAGCATTCCGGATGTACAATGATCTGAATGTCAGGGTCACGCTCTCTCACATCATGGATATTTTTCGCGGTGAATTTTTCGTGAACAGAGCAATGCCCTTTCCACAAAATCACTTTTACATTCTTATGATCAGACTCAGTCACTAATTCATCTATCATCGGGTCCCACACAGCCATATCCTCAAGCGAGATGCCCAGATCATAAGCCGTATTTCTCCCTAAATGCTGATCAGGCAAAAATAAAATTCTTTTTTTCTGCGTAAACGCCCATTCAAGCACTTTTTTCGCATTCGAAGAAGTTACAGTCGCTCCGCCATGCTTACCGACGAAAGCCTTGATCTCCGCAGTGGAGTTCACATAAGTTAATGGTATGATCGTATCTCCGAATGTATGCTGAAGCTTCTCCCACGCCCTATTGGTCTGCTGCATGTCAGCCATGTCTGCCATAGAACATCCTGCTCTCATATCAGGCAGGATGACCGTTTGTTGATCACCGGTCAGCATATCAGCGGTCTCTGCCATAAAATGCACGCCGCAAAATACGATATAATCCGCTTCTTTGTTTTTTTCCGCAATTTGGGCCAGCTGCAGGGAATCGCCTGTTTGATCAGCAAATTGTATCACTTCGTCTTTTTGATAATGATGGCCCGGTATAAAGAGCCTGCTGCCGAACTTTTTCTTAATGGCGGCAACACGCGTTTCCATATCCTTTCTCGACATTCCTTTATAACCTTCAGGCATCATATCATTCGATTGTTTTATTACATCAAGAATTGACATAACGGCATTCCTCCGCAGATTCATTTGATAATGTAACATCCATGCTGATATCTAAACTTTTGACGGAATGAGTCAGAAATCCTAATGAAATATAATTCACGCCCGTCCCTTTAAAAGCAGGCAAAGATTCTAACGTAATCCCGCCCGAAGCTTCAGTTTTTATATGGTTCGGTGTGAGATTTGCAAAATGTCGGACCGTATCAGGCGGGCAGTTGTCAAACATAATAACATCTGCTCCTGCTTCAATTGCTTCCCGCAGCTGTTCCTCCGTTTCAATTTCCACCTCGATATTCACCATATGCCCTGCGGCCTGACGAGCTTTTTGGCATGCCTTTAAAATAGAGCCGCATGCTGCAATATGATTATCTTTAATCATGATGCCGTCATACAAACCGAATCGATGATTATATCCGCCCCCGGCTCTGACAGCGTATTTTTCCAGCATTCTCAGCCCCGGTGTTGTTTTTCTCGTGTCACAAATTTTAATCTGTTCATCATCCAGCCGCCGAACAGCCTCCCTTGTCATCGTCGCAATTCCTGACATCCTCTGAATGAGATTTAATACGACCCTCTCTCCTGAAAGAAGCGCAGCCGCCGGACCGCATAACACGGCAATCACCTCACCTTTTCGTAAAATGTCCCCATCTGTTTTATGCAAAATGATTTGAACATGTTCGTCTAATAAAGCAAAGCCTTCTTTTATCACTGCAGCTCCGGCAAAGATGCCGTCTGATTTTGCAACAATCTCCGCTTCACAGCTCTGTTCTCCAAAGATTGACTGCGATGTAATATCCCCCATCCCTATGTCCTCAAGAAAAAAGTGATTCAGCAATTTTTTCAGCTGTAAATGATTCATTTTTCCAAATCCCCTCGTTTTTTCTAATCTTCGTTCCCTTTTTTGTATGAACAATTTGTCTTCCTTGCCAGCGTACATCAGCTTGAGGAAAATCGGTGCGGAAGTGAGCCCCTCTGCTTTCCTCCCTCAAAAGCGCAGAAAATGTCATCAGCTTTGCAGTTTGCCATAAATGAGAAAGTTCCAGCTGCGGAATTGTGATATCCTTCACATTCACTTCCTGAAAAGGAAGCGTATGAAGCCAGATGCTCAGCTCAATCAGACTGCCTTGTTCCCGCAAGATAGACATGTGGCTTGTCATTCTGCTTTGCAGTTCATACACCTCTGTGTGCGGTACCTCATAGATTACACTGTTTTCTAGTGCTGATTGATATTGCATGTTATAAACCGGTTTTTGCATGATATGCTCTGCTGCTCTTTTTCCAAACACCAGCGCTTCCAATAAGGAATTGCTTGCAAGCCGATTGGCTCCGTGTAAACCGGTGCATGCCGTCTCGCCTATTGCATAAAGCCCCGGCACTGTCGTTTCCCCCCAGCGATTAACTGAAACACCCCCCATTAAGAAGTGCATTCCCGGGGCAACAGGTATTTTTCCGCTTTGGATCTTCACCCCTGCTTTTTCACAAATAGCGGTGATGGTAGGGAAACGTGCTTCGAAATCAGAAATCGCACTGCAGTCGATATAAACACGGTTTCCTTTTGCCATTTCTTCATGAATAACCCGGGAGACGATGTCCCTTGGAGCCAAGTCACCTAAAGAGTGCCGTCCAGCCATAACCCGGCGGCCGTTTTCGTCAACTAAACATCCGCCTTCCCCTCTAACAGCTTCTGAAACAAGCCCATAGGAAACACCATTTTTCACAAGCAATGTCGGGTGAAACTGGGTAAACTCTAAATCAGTTATTTCCGCTCCGGCCCGGTAAGCTAAAGAAAGGCCGTCACCTGTGACAGATGGATCGTTCGTATGGTGAAGAAACAGGCTTCCGCAGCCGCCGGCCGCCAGCACAACTGCATCCGCATGTCTTACCTTGATCCGCCCTTGGCTGTCTTTTGTGATGACACCGATACAGTGCCCATTCTCCATCAGCAAATCTGCTGCTGTTTCATGCTCAATTAGCTCGATATTGCTGTCGATCTGTTTCAGCAAATAATCAACTAGCAGTCTGCCTGTTGCGTCTCCGCCTGCATGAAAAATGCGGTTGTATGAGTGGGCTCCTTCTCTGCCAAGACAAACATCGCCTTGTTCATTGCGGTCGAATGGAAATTCACTCTCCAATAAGCTTTGAATCATGATTTTCCCATCATGTAAAACGTCTGCTGCAATAGCTAGATCGTTATGTCCGCACCCGGCGTATAACGTATCCTCCAGATGTGCTTCAATCGAGTCACCTTTTTCATAAGCCGCAGCAATCCCGCCTTGTGCAAAGACTGAATTGCTGTTTTTGGTGCTTTTCTTTGTGATGACAGTCACTTCGTATGAGGGCGGGAAAGCGGACGCTAAGGAAAGTGCCGCCGCCCCTGAACCGATGACTGCAATCGTCTTTTTAGACATATGCCACCCTCCTGTTGTTTACACCTGTCTTGACACCTATATTTACACAAGGATAAAATAAACTCAAGAGTTTTTTGGAGAACGGATGGAGGAACGACCCCATGATTTATTTAGATTATGCAGCGACAACCCCTATTTGCGAGGAAGCCCTTAACGTATATCAGAAGCTCAGTATGGATATGTACGGTAATGCCAGCAGCCTGCATGATGCAGGAGGAAAAGCTAAGCACATACTGGAGTACTGCCGTGAGAAAATCGCTGACATCATTGGCGGAGAAGCAAGCGGCATCTATTTTACAAGCGGCGGCACTGAATCCAATTTTCTGGCTATTCAATCACTGTTAAACGGCCTGCCAAAAACAAAAAGACATTTCATTACGACTGCCATGGAGCATCAGTCCATTCATAACTGTGCTGCTTTTCTGGAACAGCATGGATTTGATGTAACAATCATTGAACCGGATGAATACGGGCTTATTACCGAGGAAATATTAGCAGCTCATATCCGCCAGGAAACAGGCCTGGTATCTATTCAGCATGCCAATTCTGAAACCGGGATCATTCAGCCCATTCAACGTCTGTCTTCATACCTGCATAATAGGGACATTCTTCTTCATTGCGACGCTGTTCAAACATTTGGGAAAATCCCTATCAGTACAGAAGAACTGGGGGTGGATGCACTCTCAGTGTCCAGTCATAAAGTCCACGGTCCTAAAGGAGTGGGCGCGGTCTATATTCGTTCAGATGTCCCTTGGAAGCCCGTTTACCCTCTTACCTCTCACGAACACGGATTCAGAGCCGGTACCGTGAATGTTCCCGGGATCGGAGCCTTTACTGCCGCTGCTGAGCTGATTGTAAGCGAAATGGATAAACAAATATCCCGCAATGAGACATTAAGAACATACCTTTTAGACCAAATCAGCATTCGGTCTCTCCCTGTAACTCTTGCGGCAGACACTTCAAAAACGAAATGTCTTCCGCATATTGTCGGGTGTTTTTTTCACGCATTTGAAGGACAATATGTTATGTTAGAATGTAATCGGAGCAATATTTGCATATCAACGGGCAGCGCTTGTTCTGCCGGTTATCACGGTCCGTCTGCAGCGATGAAAGCATTAAGAAAAACAGACCAAGAAGCCCTGCAATTTATCCGCATCTCTTTTGGAAGGCATACAACGGAGGAACAGCTGGATAAGTTATTACATACGTTTACAGCGCTTTGGGAACAAAAGAAAGGAGAACTTGATATTGACCGAAGAATTAAAGCTCATGGGCGCCAACAGGCGTGACCAGCTTCTTCTGTGGCTGAAGGAATCCACATCACCGCTGACAGGGGGAGAACTCGCAAAAAAAGCGAACGTTTCAAGACAGGTAATTGTTCAGGATATATCGCTCTTGAAAGCGAAAAATGAACCGATTATCGCCACAAGCCAAGGATATGTATACATGGATGCAGCCGCTCAGCAGCACCAGCAGGCCGAAAGAATCATAGCTTGTCTGCACGGTCCTGAACGGACAGAAGAGGAACTGCAGCTTATCGTGGACGAAGGTGTTACAGTAAAAGACGTAAAAATTGAACATCCCGTATACGGAGATTTAACTGCAGCTATCCAAGTAGGCACCCGGAAGGAAGTTAGCAATTTCATCAAAAAAATCAATTCTACGAATGCCGCCTATTTATCACAGCTGACGGACGGCGTGCATCTTCATACACTGACAGCACCGGATGAACACCGCATCGACCAAGCTTGCCAAGCACTCGAGGAAGCCGGTATTTTAATTAAAGACTAAAAAAAGCCCTTTATTGGGCTTTTTTTATAATTGGTAGGACTGATATGCACCAAGAAGCTTCACTTTGCAGCCGAGCGCTTCGAGCTCCTGCATGGCACCTGGAATCAATACCTCATCAAACGCTTTCTCAATATCAATAATAAAGAAATAATGGCCCAATCCGGTTTTAGTCGGACGTGATTCAATCTTTGACAAGTTTAAGTTTCTCCAAGAAAAAGCAGACAGCACTCTGTGCAGCGCCCCGGATTGATCATCCGGAAGCATCACCATCAGGGTCGTTTTGGGCCTTGAGCTCAATTTTGAATTCACTTCAAATGATATGTTTTCATCAGGAGACAGGATCACAAATCTCGTATGATTGTCCCTATAATCCTGTATATCTCGTTTCACGATTTTTAATTCGTATGTAGAAGCTGCCATTTCATTGGCAATGACCCCGATATTCAGCTCAGGATGGTCACTGACAAATTCTGCTGCCGCCCCAGTTGAGTTGGCGTATTCATATGGAACGGAAGGAAAATGACGATGGAGAAATTTATGACATTGCGCAATCGCATGTGAGTGTGAATAAATTTTGTCGAGCTCTTTCCATGCACTCTCTCTGGAAGGATGGACAAGCAAGTGCTGATGAATCGGCAATGTCATTTCACCCACGATTGGCAAGGGCTGCTCATGTATTAAATAGTCTATCGTTAAATTTACTGATCCTTCTAATGCATTCTCTAAAGGAACAAAAGCGAAATCAACTTCGCCTGCAACTGCCGCATCTATACACTCCGGTATGGTGCGGTAAGCAACATGTTCGGCGCCGTTTTGAAAACAAGAACTGACTGCTAGATGTGTGAATGTAGCTGCTGGACCTAAATAACCGACTTTCATGACGATCTTCTCTCCCTTATGCACCTGAACCTAATATTTCAACCTTTTCTACAAAATCAAACTTCCTGAGCTTATTCATTAACGTATGAATGTCCTCTTCCATTGCAGACGTACTGATAGACAGTGTCACATTTGCTCTGCCCTGAAGCGGGATGGTCTGGTGAATGGAAAGAACGTTGCTTCCAGAATCAGCTACCGCCTGCAGGAGCTGAGATAGTGCACCTGATCTATCCTCCAAATGAAAGAAAAGTGTGATAATTTGTTCTTTAACCATAGTGTAGAACGGAAAAACAGCATCTCTGTATTTATAAAACGCACTTCTGCTTAAATCCACCTTTTGAACGGCATCTGCCACTGAATCTGCTTTTTTTCGGTCGAGCAGCTTTTTGACTTCCAATGTTTTTCTCATCGCATCGGGCAATACATCTTCACGGACAAGATAAAATGTCTCCTCTTTCATTTGCATCCCCCCTTTAAAATAGAGAGCCTGACATCCAGGCTCTCCTCTCAGCCATCATTAATCAATAAATTCAAATTCGAATTCCAGAAGCCTGATAATATCTCCATCCTTGGCTCCGCGTTCTCTGAGCGCTTCATCAACACCCATTCCGCGCATCTGTCTTGCAAACCGTTTAACCGATTCATCACGCGAGAAATCAGTCATCTTGAATAACCGCTCAAGACTGTCTCCTGAAAGTACAAATACACCGTCCGGATCGCGTGTAATGTTAAACGGCACTTCTTCATTCTCCATCGTGTACATGACACGGTTTTGTGTAAGCTCTTCTTCGTCATACAGCGGGAATTCCGGCGTGTTCTCCAGCTGATTGGCGACTTCAAACAGAAGCTCACGAAGGCCTTCTCTTGTCACCGCACTGACCGGGAATACCGGGTAATCATCCGTCAGCTTTTCTTTAAAGGCTTCAAGATTTTCCGCAGCCTGCGGCATGTCCATTTTATTGGCAACGATAATTTGCGGACGCTCAGTGAGACGCAGATTGTACTCGCTCAGCTCCTGGTTAATCGTGACGTAATCCTCATACGGATCGCGGCCTTCCAAACCGGACATGTCAATGACGTGAACGATAACCCGCGTCCGTTCAATATGGCGCAAAAACTGGTGGCCAAGTCCGACCCCTTGGTGTGCGCCTTCAATCAGTCCCGGCAAATCAGCTATGACAAAGCTGCGTCCGTCATCCGTTTCAACCATGCCGAGATTTGGGACAAGCGTTGTAAAGTGATAGTCCGCAATTTTCGGTTTTGCAGATGAGACAACAGACAGCAAAGTGGATTTTCCAACACTCGGGAACCCGACAAGTCCGACATCCGCAAGCACTTTTAATTCAAGAACAACGTAGCGTTCTTTTCCCGGCTCGCCGTTTTCTGAAAGCTGAGGCGCGGGATTAGCCGGTGTAGCAAAGCGGGAATTCCCTCTTCCGCCTCTTCCGCCCCTTGCAATGACAGCCTGCTGTCCATGCTCTGTTAAATCAGCGATGACCTGCTTTGTATCATCGTCTGTCACAACGGTGCCTGGCGGAACTTTAATGACCATATCATCAGCATTTCGCCCATGCTGGTTTTTGGACATGCCATGCTCCCCGCGAATCGCTTTAAAGTGTTTTTTGTATCTAAAATCCATCAGGGTGCGGAGACCTTCATCCACTTCAAAAACGACGTCTCCTCCCTTTCCTCCGTCACCGCCGGCAGGGCCGCCTTTCGGCACATATTTTTCACGGCGAAACGCAACCATCCCGTTGCCGCCGTCGCCACCTTTTACATATACTTTGACCTGATCTACAAACATAATGTCCTCCGTTCTAAACCGTTAAAAACTCCGCTAGTCCAACCCAATTTCAATCAGACATTCGTGACTTGTGATCTCAAAACGCATGATATCAACGTCCTCATATCCATTTTGCTGAATTTCATCAAAAGCAGATGGATCGGCAAAGGCGCCGTGAAAATCAAGGTACAGAATCAGCTGTCTGTCAGGATGATCCGTTTCAAGCGAAACCGTTAAATGATTTTCGCTCTCTCTGCTGACTGCTTGATCAAACAGATAAAACAGCTTTCTCATCAGTTTCGCCAGCTTTTGATCATAAGCCGACAAATCCTTAATTTCTCCAAGAACTTCATATTCAAGCGTCATATAATGGGTTTTCCAATTAAATGTAAGAAAATCGAATGCCAAATGCGGTGTTTTCAGGTTTGAGAGCTTTGATTCGTGCTTTGCGTCTATAACCATTTCTTCAATCATTTCAAAGACGCGGTCATACTTCTGCAAGCTTAAGTTTCCTTTAATCAGCTGCAGCTTATTCATCCAATCATGCCGGGAATGGCCGAGCAGATGAATCAGTTCGTTTGTTAATGCCGTGTCGCTTATATTTTCTTCTTGATTTTTTGAAACATCCTTCATTTTCGCACTCCCAATCATTTAATTTCTTATTTAGGAGTCTGTATAAGTGTGTATTATGAATTATAACAGAGAAGGCTTTGTTAGAAAAACAATTGTTTTTCCCAGAAATATCATGTTCCTTTTTTCTGGCTTTGGTTGATTTGCAGCCAGGCAGAACATTTTATGTATTACTGCTTGGGGAACATATCCAGTGGGTTTGAGACGTTTATTCTCATTCTTGGCGGGGTCTGCTCGCACATACTCTGCATTTCATTCTTGGTGTTTACTCCGCATATTGCAAAAAAAACTCCAGTCATCATCGACCGGAGTTTTTTGAATCATTATTGAGCTACAGGATATACGCTCACTTTTTTGCGGTCACGGCCGAAACGTTCGAATTTAACAGTTCCGTCGATTTTCGCAAATAGAGTGTCATCTCCGCCGCGGCCCACGTTTTCACCTGGGTAAATTTTTGTTCCGCGTTGACGGTAAAGGATAGAACCGCCTGTTACGAATTGACCGTCAGCACGTTTAGCACCTAAACGTTTAGCCTCAGAGTCACGTCCGTTCTTTGTAGAACCTACTCCTTTTTTAGAAGCGAAAAACTGAAGATCTAATCTAAGCATGTAGCTCACCTCCTATATTATGTTTGTGGTCACACGCAAGTTATCTTTGTAATCCCGTTCGATTGTATCCAGCGAAACAATCATGCCTTCAATCAGCAGCTGAGCTTTTTGGCGCGCCTCCGGATCAAGAGATTCAGGGAATTCAAAGTAAAAATAACCCCCGTCCTCCCCTATATCAAGAAGCGGCTCGAAACCCGCGAGCACAATGACCGCGTTAACGGCTCCAAACACAACAGCTGTCACTCCGGCACAAACAAGATCTTGTCCATGTTCAGCAAAATTCGCATGGCCCGTCATTTCAAAAGACAATATGCCTTTATCATGAGACCTTCTGACTGTTGCCTGAATCATGCTTACGCGTTGATTTTTTCGATCGTCACTTTAGTGTAAGGCTGACGATGACCTTGTTTTTTATGAACGTTTTTCTTTGGTTTGTATCTGAAAACAGTGATTTTTTTCGCGCGGCCTTGTTTTTCAACTTTAGCCGTTACTGTTGCGCCTTCAACTGTAGGGTTGCCGACTTTCACGTTGTCTCCGCCAACAAACAAAACGTCTTCAAAAGTAACTGTTTCACCTGCTTCAGCAGCAAGTTTTTCGATGTAAACAGTTTGGCCTTCTTCAACTTTGATTTGTTTTCCGCCTGTTTTAATGATTGCGTACATTCTCTGCACCTCCTATTAGACTAAGACTCGCCAGACACCAGGGGGCTGTAAAAGCTCTTAACACCTGTACTGAGCGGTTGTAGCAATGGTGCTACATCCATAACATTAAAAAATATACCAAAATACAAGACGTTTGTCAATTGATTTTAGTAAGGCAGCAGCAGTTCCTCCATGGAGGAATTCGTCCGCTTATCGGCAAAGTAAGCGTGCAGCACTTCATTCTCGTCAAGCTGGCTGAGTTTCTGTCCTGATTTCTCTATAATAATAGGATGTTTACAGCCGCGTTTGAACTCGGCCATCACATGATAGACTTTGTCCTCTGCCTTTACAGTCAGCGGCAGCAGCTTTTCAAGCTCACGGTTTTTTCCGTAATACCTTTCAAGGAGAAATCTCACATGGATATAGTGCCTTTGCCTGTATTCCTCAAACAAAGAAACAGCCAGAAAGACAAACAAAACCCATGCGCTGATTTGCAGAGGAATCACAAATAAAACCCAACACCCGAGCAACAGGCAGAAGCAGAGCGACGTTTTTAAATTGAGTCGGTGAGCCTTTTGAAAAGGCAGCTGCTTGGAAAACAACAAAAATAACAGTTTTCCCCCGTCAAGCGGCCAGATCGGCAGCAGATTCACAAATAAAATAGAAAGGTTATAAAAGGTGAAGAGTTCAAAGGTATGCTGATGAAGCACTGAGAATTCTGCAAGCATCCAGGCAGCAAGCTGAAGCCAGATGTGCTGAAGAGGGCCGGCAATAATCACCGCAAACTCTTCCTTTAACGGCCGATTCCCATGCTCTTCCACTTCAACGGTTCCACCAAACGGCAACAAAAAAACACGCTTGATTCTCCAAGAAAAAAACACGGCCAGAGCAGCATGCCCCAGCTCATGGACCAGTACAATCAGGAGCAGACATAATAATGCTTTCATATGGCCTGTGAGCAGTCCCAACGCCGCGATAATCCAAAGAAAAGGGTGCACATGAATCTTCAAGATAAGGTCGAGCCATTTATTCAAATGAAATCACCTGAATCGGATCAATAAATTTATCGCCGTCTTTCATGGCAAAATAATAGACCCCTTTATTATGATCATCAAGTTTAATCGAACCGAGCTTTTTGCCTTTATCTACAAAATCATATAAAGCAACATCGACATCTTTGAGCTCGCCATAAATACTATAGGTGTTGTCAGCATGCTGCACCTTAACTGTCAGTCCCGTCTGGCTGTCTTTGCTGACTTCAACTACATAGCCTTCCTTTATGCTATCAATTGTATCGCTGCTTGTTTCGACTTTAATCCCTTCCCCGTTGTCCTGAAAATCCTGCTGCACTTTCCCGGATGCAGGCGCGACCAGGTCTTGGCCCACTTCGACCTGCTGTTCCTTATTTTTATGTTCAGGAGCCAGAAAAGCGAGCGGATTGCCAAATTTCGTTTCAAACCAATGGCTTGCTGAGGCAAATTGAAATTCAGTTTCGAAGGTTTTGGCAACAACGGGTTTAATCTGGCTGACGGGCCCAATGTTTGTTTTATAGGCTATGGCGGATACGAGAACAAGGCAGGCCGACAGAAGACATTTCAGGATAATTGAATCTGTTTTAACCAGAGGGTGTTTTCCATTAAATGTTGAAATGTTATCTTCATAGACCGGAAGAGTTCCATGCTTTTCTTGATCCGTGACCATCACCCAGGACGGGGGTTTCTGCTTTTCAGAAACTGTCTGAGTAGAGAAACGTTTCGAGCCGGAAAGCTGTTTTCTTCTTTTCTCTAATCGTTTTCTGATTTCATCTGCTCTGTGACTCATTGCCATCATCCTTTGCATTCGTTGGGTTTGTACATCATATGTCTTGTCCACGGCAAATATTCGTTACTCAAAGCAGACAAAAACAAAAAAACCTGACACAGCATTTGCTTTGTCAGATTCTTCTCTTTGATTCTATTACATTACGATCTTACTCCGAAAAATGATTTAATCTTAGCCATCATTCCTTTGTTTTGCTCTTCAAGCACCTGCAAAGGAACAGATTCGCCTAAGATGCGGCGGGCAATATTGCGGTATGCAATGGAAGCGCGGTTTTTCGGGTCCATCGCAATCGGTTCGCCGTGGTTGGAAGCTTTAATGACTTCATCATCATCAGCCACAATTCCGAGCAAATCGATCGACAAATGCTGTACGATTTCGTCGATATCCATCGTGTCACCGTTTTTCATCAAATGATTTCTGATTCTGTTTACAACGAGCCGCGGCGATTCAATATTTTCCTCTTGCTCCAGCAGCCCTATAATACGGTCAGCATCACGAACAGCTGAGATTTCAGGCGTTGTGACCACAATCGCTTTATCTGCTCCGGAAACGGCATTTTTGTATCCTTGCTCAATTCCGGCAGGACAGTCTATGATGACATAGTCATATTCCTGTTTAAGCTCTTGGACCATATTTTTAATTTGTTCAGGAGCAACAGCTGTCTTATCGCTCGTTTGAGCAGCGGGCATTAAATAGAGCAGATCATCGAAACGTTTGTCTTTTACGAGCGCCTGATGCATTTTGCATCTGCCCTCTACAACGTCTACAAGATCGTAAATAATTCTATTTTCAAGACCCATTACAACATCAAGGTTGCGCAGCCCTATATCAGTATCTACTAAGCATACACGCTTCCCTAAAATGGCTAAGGCGGTACCGAGGTTCGCAGATGTTGTTGTTTTACCTACTCCGCCTTTTCCCGAAGTTATTACGATAGCCTCACCCAATTCACATTCCTCCCTCAAGCCTTGTTAGATCAGGTCTTAAATGAGCCAAATGTTGAAGGCGTTCAATGACCATATTTCCGTCTGTATCTAAATAAGCACATTCCATTTCGTTCCCTTTTTGAATGTGGTCTGGGGAGCGATTTAACACGTGATTGATTCTTAATTGTGTCGGCAGCATTTCAGAGGCGGCGATGACCGCTTGATTATTTCCGTTAAATCCGGCGTGCGCGATTCCTTTAAGTGAGCCCAGAACAAAAATGTTCCCTCCGGCCCTGACTGTTCCGCCGGGATTCACATCACCGATCAGGAGCAAGTCGCCTTTCACCTGCAGCACTTGGCCTGAACGGACAATTTTTGAAACAGAAATAATTTCAGCTTCCTCTTTCATACGCTGTGCTTCTTTTTTAGTAATGACTTCACTGTCAATAGAATGAACAAACAAATCTTTCTTTGACGCAATCAATTCTGTCAGCTGTTCCTTTTGCTCCTTATATAAAAAGCGATTTCCCAGCTTAACATGGACGCTGATTTTCTGGCCTTTTCCATCCGTATATTGTTCAATTGACAGCATATTCTGAAGACCATCGAGAAGCTCATCAAAAGAACACGCATCATCCAGATGCAATGTTAACCCATTCTTTGTTCCTTTTATTGTTACATATTGCTGCTTTTTGGTCTTCACAATATTCACCTCAACAACATACTCATTTCGTCAAAAAAAGATAAAATCCTTTTTACTCATCTCTCAATTCTTTCTTTAGACTCATAAAAAATAATCTAAATGGCAGAACCAGAATAAGAGCGGCTGCAATATTTAATAAAATTGTCGGTATAAACCGGTCAAGTACAAATCCGTTAAACGTCATGATGTCTTTATGAATCAAAGACTGAATGCCGAATACGTAAAATTCGAGCAGGCAGACAGCGAGAACAGCTATCAATATCACCACAAATGCGTTTGTATGCAGCACTTTAAACGCTTTTGAAGCCAAATAGCATAACCCGGCAAAACCAAACATATAAACGCCTAATAGACTTGTATAATTCATGTCATATAGAAGACCAAAAATAAAGCCGTAAATCATCGCGTGTTTTTGGTTGATGAAAGCCGACATAAATATCAGTACAAGCATCAGAAAACGCGGGACGAGCACCTGATCATCTGTAACGAACGGAAAATGCACCAGATCTGTAAAAATGCTTTCCGCAGAAAAAACAAGCATCATAACGAAAGGGAGAAGGAAACGCTTCACGATCCTTCCTCCTCTGTATCGACAGTCGGCACATCCCGGTTAACAACAATCACATTATTTAAATCGGTAAGGTCAGCCGCAGGTTTTACATAAGCAACTTTCGTTAATCCATAGGAATCTGACTCGATATCAGTCACTTCACCGATTGTCAGCCCCTCTGGGAAAACGCCGCCTGTGCCTGATGTTTCAATAAGATCGCCTTTTTTCACGTCTTGTTTATCCTTGCGCTCAATAATGGTCATCTTAAGACGTTTTTTGTCTTTGTCATATCCTTCGATCAGGCCGTAGCCTTTGCTGCCTTTTTTTCCGGATATTTTCGTCGCGACTCTGTTATTGCGATCAGTATCGCTTAAAAGCTGAACCGTAGACGTAAAATTGTTAAGTCCGGAACTTTTGATCTTGCCGATTAATGCGCCTTTTTCGTTTGTAACAGCCATATCCTTCGCTACATTTTGCTGAGACCCTTTATTAATTGTGACCTGTTTCGCCCAATTATCAGGGCTTCTGGCAATAACCGTCGCTAAAATCGGCTTGTAATCTTTAATCGATTTGACATGGCCAAGCTCGTCACGCAAGGATTTGTTTTCTTCTTCAAGTTCTTGAAGCTTGGCTTCATATTGTGTCTGTCCGTCCAGTTTCTCTCTCAGACGCTCGTTTTCTTTGTATGTGTTTTTTAAATCATCAATGTTCTCAAATATCCCTGCAAAAAATTCGGCAGGCGTATGAAAAATATTTTGAAATACTCCCGTCGTATCGCCGATCACTTTCTCAGGCCAGGTGGTATTGCGGCCGCCCTTCAGCGAAAATCCAATCATAGCCACCAATATGATAATACACAGAAGTAATAGCATTAACCGTTTATTCGGCATCGTGTTACACCTCTTCTATTGAACTCCCGATTATCTAGTTTTTCCTTTGAAAAGATGGATGTGCTCCAGTGCTTTCCCTGTTCCGATCGCTACACAATCAAGCGGGTCTTCGGCGATAAGGACCGGCATTTTTGTTTCTTCGCTGATGACTTTATCCAAATTGCGAAGAAGCGCTCCGCCGCCGGTTAACACAATACCTCTGTCCATAATATCAGCTGCTAGCTCAGGCGGTGTTTTTTCAAGTGTGCTCTTCACTGCTTCAACAATTGTAGATACAGTGTCACGCAGAGCATTAGAAATTTCTTTTCCTGTAATTTCGATTGTTTTCGGCAGACCTGTCAGTAAATCGCGTCCGCGGATTTCCATATTATCGGATTCTTCAGGAGCTTCTGCAGATCCGATCTCCATTTTAATCGCTTCAGCCGTACGGTCACCGATCATTAGATTGTACGTTTTTCTGATGTAGTTGATAATCGCATCATCCATCTCATCACCGGCTACACGGATCGATTGAGACGTTACAATGCCTCCGAGGGAAATAATCGCAACCTCTGTCGTACCGCCCCCGATATCAACAACCATGCTTCCAGTCGGTTCCCAAACTGGCAGATTGGCTCCGATTGCTGCGGCAAACGGCTCCTCAATCGGATACGCATCACGCGCTCCCGCCTGTCTTGTCGCATCGATGACAGCGCGTTCCTCAACAGCTGTAATGCCTGATGGAACACAAACCATCACATATGGTTTTCTGGCAAACATGCCTTTATTTTTTATAGCTTGATTGATGTAATATTTCATCATCGTAGCCGTTGTTTCATAATCAGCGATAACGCCGTCTTTCATCGGGCGAAGAGCTACCACGTTGCCAGGTGTCCGTCCGATCATATTTTTCGCATCATTTCCGACAGCAACAATCGACTTCGTATCCGTTTGCAAAGCGACAACTGAAGGCTCTCTGACAACAATTCCTTTTCCTTTTACAAAAACAAGCGTATTCGCAGTTCCAAGATCTATACCAAGGTCTCTTGTACCAATTCCAAACATATGTATGTATCTTCCTTTCTTAAAGCAAAAATACCCTAAAGGGAAAAACTCATAAACTCTATTATAGCTTAATTCGACGAAAAAAAAAGTGTTACAAATATCCTTTTTCCTTTAAACTCACAAATTTTTTGTCCCCGATCACCAAATGGTCAAGCAGCTCGATGCCAATCAGGTTTCCGCATTCAAACAGCCGTCTTGTCACTTCAATATCTTCCCTGCTCGGCGTCGGATCTCCAGAAGGATGATTGTGAACACAGATAAAGGAAGCGGCAGATCGTTTAAACGCTTCTTTAAACACCTCCCGAGGGTGGACAATAGATGAATTCAGGCTTCCGATAAATACGGTGCGTTTATGGATGACTTGGTTTTTTGTATTTAAGTATAAACAGACAAAATGCTCCTGGGTTAAAAAGCGCATATCCTCCATGACAAGATTTGCGCCGTCTTCCGGGGAGCGAATGACGAAATGTTCTTCGTTGGCTAATTTATGAATCCGGCTTCCAAGCTCAACTGCCGCCAGTATTTGGACCGCTTTTACCATACCGATTCCCGGAATGCTTGACAGCTCTTCAACTGACGCTTCTTTCAGCAGACGCAGCCCGTCAAAAGAGCGCAACAGCCGGTTTGACAGGTCCATAACAGATTCGTGTTTAGTGCCTGTCCGCAATAATATAGCCAAAAGTTCATGATTCGCTAAGTTCTCGGCTCCGACTTTCAGAAGCCTTTCTCTTGGCTTTTCTTTCGTTGGGAAATCTCTGAGTTTTAATGGCAGATCGTGTATGATCAAGCACTCCTTTTCTTTCCCTTCCCGTTTATAGAACTGTCATCCCTTCATATCAAAATGGCGAAGAGCTCTCATCGTTTTTGATATAGGAAGGCCCATGACTGAATAATAATCTCCGTCTATTTTCTTTACAAAAAGCGCGCCTCTTCCTTGGATGCCGTATGCACCTGCTTTATCCATCGGCTCTTTTGTTTCAATATAAGTCCAAATCTCTTCTTCACTGAGGGGCCAAAACGTAACTTCTGTCTTATCATAAAAAGTTTCGCTGTGATTTTCGGCTTGTATGCTGACCGCAGTTATCACTGAATGACTTCGGCCTGAAAGCCTCCGCAGCATAGAAGCGGCTTCTTCTTGATCTTGCGGTTTGCCGAGACATTCGCCGTCCAGGCATACCATTGTATCAGCGCCGATAACGATTGCATGCGGATGGAGATCAGCTACAGCCTTAGCTTTTTGTTTTGCCAACCATTGGACGTTTTCTTCAGGTGAAAAGTTTCGATTTAATTTTTCCTCTACTTCACTGACAATAATGGAGTAGGGCAGCTGGAGAAGATCGAGGAGTTCTTTCCTGCGCGGAGATTGTGATGCAAGTATTAGCGGCTTTGTCATGTTTGTCATCCTTTCAGGGTTTGCTTAAGAAAAAAAGATACTCGTTTATCCTACCAAATCACGAGGCTTGTCACAATTTCAGAAAAATAACTTTTTCATGACAAAATAAAAAAAGCCTGTCACTAAAGGACGAAGGCTCAGGTATTTTCTCTTATTTAATGACGGCTAACAGCTCCTGCTGAGCCTTCCACCCGGCTTCAGCACTTGGGTCCTCTAATTCCTTTAATGCCTGCAAAATCGCTTTTTTCTCTCCTCCTTCAGACGCTTCTGTTTTGCCAAGCGACTTTTCTATTTTCTCTACACTCGCTTTTGTAATGTCTTCACCAAGAATCGCCTTTGTTGCAAGCTCCGCTGTTTCCTTGAACGAATCTGTCATATCTGACTCTATTGATAAGGAAAGCTCCTTGCCTCCCCAAGCTTCAAAATCGCTGTCGATCAAAAGCTGTCCTAACTGCTGTGACACTTCCTTATCACCGGCTAAGCCTGCGATGACGTACGTATACCCGTCATCCTTTGACAGTGACACGGCGGAGTAGCCTTTTGCGGTCAGTTGTTCAGTTAACGTTTCGGCACCCTTTTCATTTGAGAATTTTCCGGCTTGTACAGCGTACGTTTTATATGTACCTTCAGTTTGTGCCGCTTGTTTTTCTGCGCCTGAGCTTTGTTTTTCAGCAGATGTATCTCCGGCTTTTGCTGTTTGGCTTCCTAGAGAATCATCTAGAGAGGCCGGTGCCGACGCTTCTTTATTGCCCGAGATGTTTAACGCGAATAACCCTAATCCAGTGCCTATGACGGCCGCAAAGGCAATCGTCGCCGCCACTTTTTTTACCGGCTTGGCCGCCCCGGCCTTTCCTTTTGAATACAGCTTTGTTTTTTTCTTTTGATAGGACGGAACGACTTTTGGATCCTCTTTAAACACCTTGTCCTCCTCGGAATCCCAGTTAAATTCATCTTCATCAGGATGTTCATGGGATGCCGCAACCTCTTGCTCTGCCTTTCTCTTTTCCTCCCAATTTGAAAATGTCATGCTTTTTTCCGTCTCAGTCTCAGGCGTCTCCTGTTCGTAAACCGTCTCTTCTTTTCCATTAATCGTCACCTTGAGGGCTTTTTCTGCGGCTTTACTGTTTTTTTTATTCTTTCTTTTTTTCAATTCCGCTTCCTCCCTTCATTTGCTTGACCGTTCTTGTCGGCTTTTCATGCTACACACTTTAGCACAGGCGAAAAAAAAAAGAACAAGACTTTTGTCGTCTTGTCCAAAAAACGTTCGTCAAATTTTTCAGCAGTCAGCCCAATGCCATTTTGATATAAAAAGATATGATAGAGTCACCGTATAAATAAGCTAAAATGCTCCCTGCAGCAATTGCGGGGGCAAAGGGAAGCGGCTGTCTTTTGGCGTGTCTTCCAGTCAGGACAGCTGCCGCTCCATACAATGCACCTATCAAAACAGAAAAGAAAAAGGCAGCTGCCAGCATTTTCACACCAAGTACAAAGCCAATCACCGCAAATAATTTAATATCTCCTCCCCCTATTCCCCCATGGGTGATTGCGGCAATTAAGGCCAGGAATAGAAATCCGGCGGCCGCACCTAACAGGCCGGCATACCAGGAATCAAGTGGAGAAATCAATCTTGCAGCGGCCAGAACGGGAACAAAGAAAATTAATATCCGATTTGGTATCAGCATAAAATGAATATCTGTCACTGCAACGATGATGAGAAGAGAGATAAACACGAGAGCGGGAAACAGTTCCGGAGACGGGCCAAAGCGTATTCCTGCTGCCGCAAATAAACACGCTGTCACAAGCTCTGCCACAGGATACATAAAAGAAATTCTGTGCCCGCAGCTTTTACATTTGCCTATTTGGAAAAGGAATGACAGGATGGGGATTAATTCTGCCGGGGTTAATGTCCGCCGGCAAAACGAGCATGCCGAACGGGGCGTGATAATGGATATATGTAAGGGGATACGGCACCCGGCCGTATAATAAAATGAACCAAGGATAAGCCCGAGGATAAAGAGAATGGGAAGCATAGACAACACACCTTTACTCACTGTAGATTCTGGTATGGATTGTAGCAGAGTGAGCGGCCTGAACTCTAATCGGGAATATTCAATTTTACACATAAAAAACCCCGGCAGAATCTCATTTTCGATACTGCCGGGTGGATGCCTTTATTGCAACCTTTTGCGGATTTCAGAAATAAAATAAAGCGATCCGGTAATGAGCACAATTTCATTTGAGCCCTTTTTGCTTTCTATGAATTCAATCACATTGTCCGGGTCCTCATTCCAGCTTTTATTGCTGATTTCACTTGCATCATAGAGATCTTTTGCAAGAGAAGCACGCGGGAAATCAAAAGAAGCAAAATGGATCGCATGCGCTATGGTTTCCAACCTCTTAATCATATTGTGATATGGTTTGTCCTTTAACGCGCTAAACACCACAGAAATGCTGGAATTAGGGAAACGCTGCTTCATCGTTTCCACCAGCTTTTCAACGCCTTCTTCGTTATGCGCACCGTCTAAGTATACGGGCGGATGTTCTTGAACAAGCTCTAACCGTCCCGGCCAAGCAGCCTTTACCAGCCCGCTTCTTAGCGCTTCATCACTGATATGGGCAATATCCTCCCTATTGAGCCACTCCGCAGCCAAAATGGACAAAGCCGCATTTTGTCTTTGATGGGTGCCGATCAGAGATGTTCGAACATCTTCATAACACTTCTCGCCCGTTTTGAATGAAAACTGTTCTCCGGCAGGCAGAGCCTCTTCATTGAAAATAACACATGTATCATGTAATGACTGGAACGGCGCATCATGTCGTTCAGCTTCATGACGAATGACCTGTAGGGCTTCCGGCTGAGTAACAGCTGTAACGATAGGAATACCTTCTTTAATAATTCCGGCCTTTTCCCCAGCAATTTCTTCAATAGTGTTTCCCAAAATGTTCATATGGTCGTGTCCAATGCTTGTGATCATAGTTAAAAGCGGTTCAACCACATTGGTAGAGTCGAATCTACCGCCCAAACCTGTTTCAAAAATAACAAAGTCGACCTTATGAAACTCAGCAAAATATAAAAATGCACAAGCCGTCATAATTTCAAATTCTGTCGGCTGGCCGTAGTCCGTTTGATCTAATGCTTCAACGTGCGGTTTAATCTGATTGACGAGTGTTGTCCATTCCTCATCTGAAATCGGTGTCCCGTTTACGCTGATCCGTTCATTAAACGTAATGATATAAGGTGACGTAAACGTTCCAACCGAATATCCGGCTTCTTGCAGCATAGAACGGATAAAAGCGACGGTTGATCCTTTGCCGTTTGTTCCTGCTACGTGGAACGCGCGGATTTTTTTTTCAGGATGGCCTAACCGCGCCATCAGCTGCTTCATTCGGCCGAGTCCGGGCTTCACTCCGAATTTCAGCCGCCCGTGAATCCAGCTGCGCGCTTCTTCATATGCAGTAAACAATGATAATCCCCTCTTTTATAAGACAAGGCGGTTTCTATAGAAACCGCCCCGGCTTTTCATTAGCCCTTCAGCTCAGCCATTCGTTTTTGAACAGCGTCACGCTTTGCCACATAATCTTTTTCTTTTTCACGTTCTTCATCAATTACGTGCGCAGGCGCTTTTTTCATAAATCCTTCATTACCAAGTTTCTTTTGGACACGCTCGACTTCTTTCGTCAGCTTATCGAATTCTTTTTGCAGACGGGCAATTTCTTCATCAATATTAATTAAGCCTTCTAGCGGAAGAATAACCTCTGCTCCTGTGACAACAGCCGTCATCGCTTTATCAACAGCTTCGATATCAGTGCCGATTTTAAGTACGCTCGGATTCGTAAAGCGTTCAACGTATGAACGGTTCACCTCGAGGCGGGCTGCTATTTCGTCTGTGCTTGTTTTAATATACAGTTCAACCTGCTTGCTCATTGGCGTATTGACTTCACTGCGGATATTACGTACAGAACGGATCAGCTCAACGAGAAGCTTCATGTCAGCTGCCGCTTCAGTATCAGTATGTTCCGGCACTACAACAGGCCATTGACTTACTGTAATCGATTCCCCTTGGTGAGGAAGGTGCTGCCAAATTTCTTCCGTTAAGAATGGCATAAACGGATGGAGGAGGCGCATCGTTTGATCCAGTACGTAAGCAAGGATAGAACGGGTTGTTTTCTTAGCCGCTTCGTCCTCTCCGTAAAGCGGAAGCTTCGCCATTTCAATATACCAATCACAGAAATCGTCCCAAATAAAGTTATATAAATGGCGCCCGACTTCACCAAATTCATATCGATCAGCAAGCTGGGTCACATGCTCGATCGTTTCATTTAATCGCGTTAAAATCCACTTGTCAGCTACTGATTTTTCGCCTGACAGATCAAGCTCATCGTACGTCATGCCATCCATGTTCATTAATGCAAAACGGGAGGCATTCCAAATTTTATTGGCAAAATTCCAAGTCGATTCCACTTTTTCATAGCTGAAGCGCAGATCCTGGCCAGGAGAGCTTCCAGTTGCAAGGAAATAACGTAAAGAATCGGCTCCATACTTGTCAATGACATCCATCGGATCGACACCGTTGCCAAGAGATTTACTCATTTTCCGGCCTTGCTCGTCACGGATTAAGCCATGAATTAAAACATCTTTGAACGGGCGCTCTTCTGTAAATTCAATCGCTTGGAAAATCATGCGAGACACCCAGAAGAAAATGATGTCGTACCCTGTAACGAGAACATCTGTCGGATAGTAGCGTTTAAAGTCTTCAGCCGTTACATCAGGCCAGCCCATAGTGGAGAAAGGCCAGAGGGCAGAACTGAACCATGTATCCAGTACATCTGTATCCTGTTCCCAATTTTCGCTGTCCTCAGGCGCTTCAAGCCCAACATGTAACTCGCCTGTTTCTTTATGATACCAAGCAGGAATGCGGTGGCCCCACCACAGCTGACGGGAAATACACCAGTCGCGGATGTTTTCCATCCAGTGTAAATACGTTTTTTCGAAACGGTCAGGCACAAAGTTAACTTTTTCTTCTTTCTTTTGCAGCTCAATCGCTGCATCAGCAAGCGGCTGCATGCGCACAAACCATTGTGTTGAAAGATAGGGCTCCACAACAGCCCCGCTTCGTTCACTATGGCCGACAGAGTGCATATGATCTTCGATTTTGAAGAGAACTCCCGCATCCTGTAAATCTTTCACGAGCTTTTTGCGGCATTCAAAACGATCCATACCTTGATATTGCAGGGCATTTTCATTCATCGTTCCGTCTTCATTCATGACAAGAATTCTTTCTAAATTGTGGCGGTTTCCAAGCTCGAAGTCGTTCGGATCATGAGCAGGCGTAATTTTCACTGCACCTGAACCAAATTCCATATCTACATAGTCATCACCGACAATCGGAATTTCACGATTTGTAATCGGCAGGATTACCGTTTTTCCGATAAGGTGCTTATAGCGCTCATCTTCAGGGTGAACGGCAACAGCTGTATCACCGAGCATCGTTTCAGGACGTGTCGTCGCAATTTCAATCGAGCCTGAACCGTCTGTGAGCGGATAGCTCATATGATAGAACGCGCCCTGAACATCTTTGTAAATAACCTCAATGTCGGATAGAGCTGTTTTTGTTGCAGGGTCCCAGTTAATAATATATTCGCCTCTGTAGATCAGGCCTTTTTCATAAAGCTTAACGAAAACTTCGCGAACTGCTTTGCTTAAGCCTTCATCCAGCGTAAAGCGTTCACGGGAATAATCAAGGCCAAGCCCTAATTTGGCCCACTGGCTGCGAATAAAGTCAGCGTACTCTTCCTTCCACTTCCATGTTTCTTCGAGGAATTTCTCGCGCCCCAAATCGTAGCGGGATTTGCCTTCTTCACGAAGTTTCGCTTCCACTTTAGCCTGTGTCGCGATGCCGGCGTGGTCCATACCCGGAAGCCACAGCACATCATAGCCCTGCATGCGTTTCATTCTTGTTACAATGTCTTGCAGTGTTGTGTCCCACGCGTGGCCAAGGTGAAGTCTTCCTGTTACGTTTGGCGGCGGAATGACAACAGCATATGGCTCTTTTGTCTGGTCACTGCCCGCTTCAAAAAATTTGCCTTTTAGCCAAAAATCATATCGGTCTTTTTCAACCGCTGCCGGATCGTATTTCGTCGGCATTGTTTGTTCATTTGTTTCCATGATAACCCTCCAGCATGTTTAAAAATGGCTGAGAACGAAAAAAGAGCTTTTCATCCCTATAAAAGGACGAAAAGCTCTTTCGCGGTACCACCTTTTTTCATGAACTCTATCAGTTCATGCACTTATAACGGATAACGGGTGTTTCCCGAATTTCTCTACTCTTCTTTCAAGAAATTATGCTCCCGGGCGACCTTCCAATCAGACAACATAAGAAGCCTTTCAGCAAACGGCTTCTCTCTCTGCATGCGCCTTTTTTGTACTCTTCCCGTTCTAAGCAGGTGTATTTATCAGCTCATTATATACATTATTTATGTTCTTTATTATAGTAAAAGTGTTTTTGATTCGTCAATCATCTTTTCCAAAAACACCGCTTTCTATACAAATGGGCAGGCACCTATTGCCCAAGTTTACATATGATGCTTATAAATGCGTAGAGGAGGATGCACCGTGAAGAAACGATTCAGCTCTTATTCACTGCCGCCGTGGGTCAGGCAAATTCGGCTTGTATCCGCGCAAGTGATTATCCCCATTACAATTTTTCAAGGGATCAGAACTATTTTCTTTCCGACAACCTTTGATGTTTTGCTACTCGCAATCCTAATCTTTTTAGCTTGCGCTCTTCATTTAGAATGGATATAAACAAACAAGTCCGCGCCATTAAGACGTGGACTCGTTTTCAGCCTGAAATTTTTTCTCTTGTTCAATCTGATGAATTTTCATCACAAACGGCTCTATATTTTTCATTTGCCAGTAAGCCTTTAATAAATGCGCACATTCATCTTTTTCATGCTGTCTTTTCCCGGTTTGATAACGGTTCAGCACCTTGTACATGGCTGCCGGATATGCCATATAGCTGAGAAAAAGACTGACTTCGGCTTCACGCAAAGGGAATGATTTCGTGTATGCATAAAACCATTCGACACATTCCGGACAAGCTTTCGGAAAGCCTCTGAACATTTTTGTATAAAAGCCGAGCAAGTCGTTTTGCGGCGGGCCGGCAGACGCTCTTTCGAAGTTTGTGAAATACCCGGTCCCAGCGTCATTATACAGAAAATGGTGTATAGATAGGCTGCCGTGGTTCATCACAACCCTTGAGATGCCCTTTTCTTTTGCCGACTCATACCAGTCCTCCAACCGCTCCAGTGCAAAGTTCACCGCGGAAATGGTTTCTGAAAAATAGGTTACGGCTTGGAGTTCAAAAGGGGAAAGGTACCATTCCTTCTCCGCTCTGTCCACAAACTGTTCATAGAAAATTTTATCATTTTCCCACTTTTTTTTCGTTTGTCCGTAATAACGTTCAATATCATCACGGCTGACCTTCATTTCCTGCGCAGTTCTCTCGTGAAGACGGGCTGCTTCTCTAAATAAATAAGCATGTTTCTGATCCCGTTCTTCCTCTTGGTCAAATTGGAGCCAAGGCATTAAATAATAGGAATCTCCTGATTGTACGCCCGCTGAGAAAAACTCACCGCTATTTGTTCTGTAAACGGGAACAAATGAACGAAAACCTTTTTCCTCAATCGCCACCATATGATCTGTAAACTGTTTGCTGCGAACCGATTTCAATTTTTTCAAGGCGAATACGCCGTAGTCTGTATACACTTTCCATACAAGAGGACTGACAGGCTCAATAAATTGAGCAGTCAGTCCGTATTCCTGAAGAACCGATTGGGTTTCTTCCATTCCATTCACCACATTTTCCGATCGCTTACGGCTTACGCATGGCTGTTGTTATATTGAGGAATATAAAGGATCTGGCCTGCTTTCAATTCATCATCCAAGGCTAAGGAATTCATCCTGATCAGCTGCTGGGAGGTGATTTCATACCGTTCGCATAAACGTTCGATCGTGTCTTCCTGCTGAACAATGCATATTTTCATTCTCGAAAACTCATCTTCTTCTCTCGTAAAGAGTTTTGTTAAATAAAGAGAATTATTACTTTCTTTTGTTTGAGATTCCTTCGTTTCAGCAGCAGGAGTAACCCTAGGAACAGCATCCGCTTCCTTCCTTTCAGTCTCAGATGTTTCAGGCAGCTGGAAGGATTGAAAAGGTGTTTCTTCCTCAGGCTCTTCAGCCGGAGGTATTTTTCTCACTTCAATTTCAAAGCTTTCTTCCCCTTGTTCTTCCTCCTCCAATAGTTTAGGCGCTGAATAAAAAGAATCCCCATCTTCTTGTTCGGGCAGGAAGGTGCGGTATGCCGGTGCAAGCTCTTCTTCTTGAGATGCCTCCTCCGAGCTTGCTTTTTGATTAGTAGGATGATGTGAATCGGCTTCGGCATTCTCTGCATATGCAGCTGATGCTGGTTTCCTCTCTCTACTTTCCTCTATAGAGAGAACCGCCTCAGTCACAGTCTCCGAAGCTTCATCCGCTTCTTGACGGAGTGCGGGCTCAGCGTGCTCCGGTTGATCTGTTTCTTTCTCTTCTTGACGAAGTACAGGCTCAGCGTGTTTCGGTTGATCTGCTTTTTTCTCTTCTTGACGAAGTGCAGGCTCAGCCTGTTCCGGTTGATCTGCTTTTTTCTCTTCTTGACGAAGTGCAGGCTCAGCCTGTTCCGGTTGATCTGCTTCTTTCTCTTCTTGACGAAGTGCGGGCTCAGCCTGTTCCGGTTGATCTGCTTCTTTCTTTTCTTGACGAAGTACTGGCTCAGCCTGTTTCGATTGATCTGCTTCTTTCTTTTCTTGATGAAGTGCGGGCTCAGCCTGTTCCGGTTGATCTGCTTCTTGACGAAGTACTGGCTCAGCCTGCTCCGGTTGATCTGCTTCTTTCTTTTCTTGACGAAGTACGGGCTCAGCCTGTTCCGATTGATCTGCTTCTTGACGAAGTACAGGCTCAGCCTGCTCCGGTTGATCTGCTTCTTCATTTTGAGCCTCTTGACGCAACGCATATTCAAGAATAGAGGACACTGGTGTTTCTGCTTTTTCCTCTTCAATTGCAGTCTCTTCTTGTAGCTCAGCTTCCAAAGCAGGCGATTCTTCTGCTCCAGAACCTTCACGAAGCTCTGCCTCTGCTGGAGAGTCCGCGTCTATCCGAACATCTGCTAATGCAGCTGCTGGCTCTGGCGTTTCTTTTTCTGCTTTAACGATCTCTTGAATTTCTATTTCTGATGCATTAGGTTCTGGCTCAGCTTCTTCTGTTTCTGATTCTTCACGAGACTCCTCTTCCGGCACTACAAGCTCTGCTGGCTCGGCTTCTTCTTTCACACCTTCTCGCGTCTCTGGTTCTGAAGCAACTGATTCCGGCGGCGCAGATTCTACTTTTTCTGTTTCCAACTCTTCACGAAGCCCGGTTTTCGAGACAAAAAGTTCTGGCGGTTCATCCTGCAGAATTGCTTCCTCTGCCGGAGCTGCATCCGTTTCTAATGCACTGTGTATCGGCGGCTCAGAAAGCTCTTCCTCTCTAAATGCCGCAGGAGCTTCATATAGAGGAATCTCCGGCTCTTTATCTGCCGTATCATCCAAAAGCCCTTCGATCGCTAAATCAGCCTGAATCGTTAAAATGCGCGAATCCGTTAATTGATAGTCAAATGCGTCAATAAAGACGAAGACATCCTGTAAATGACTCACTTTATTTTTCGGAATGGTAATATCCACAGGAAAACAGTGAGTCAGTTCCGCACTTCCATCCTCTCTCTTTCTGACTTCTTCAACAAACCGCTTATCTGTATAAAACTCTTCAGTATGTTTGTTTTGATCTATGTTGTACTCACCTGTAAGTTCAAGCGATCCTCTGATTGATACATAATCATTTACTTCTTGAACCCTAATATCAGGATCTAATGAAATAGAAAGCAGTTCAGAAACTTCCTGTCCTTTTTGGAAACAGATCGATTCTTCTACAGAAAATTGCAATCGATGATTTTGCGGCAAGTTCATATCCTCCTTTCATCTAATCCTTAAAATTAGATGTCACTAAAGGTGTATGTATGAACTGGGGAAAATATGAGTGGGAGAGCACAGAAAAAACCGGTACAAGGATGTCCTTGATACCGGTTTTTCACTCTTATCCGCGGCTGATCTCAGCGAATACTTTCTCAGCTGCCTGGATTGTTTTTTCAATATCTTCATCAGTATGGGCCGTTGAAAGGAAAAGGCCTTCGAATTGTGATGGCGGAAGGAATACACCTTCATTTGCCATCCCTTTATAATATTTAGCAAACAGCTTTAAATCAGATGATTTAGCTGTTTCATAATTGATGACAGGTTCGTTTGTAAAGAAGAAACCGATCATCGAACCTGCGCGGTTAAAGGTATGCGGAATGCCATGAGCCTCAGCCGCTTTTGAAATGCCTTCTTCCAGCCTGTCACCTTTTTTGATGAAATTCTTGTAGGAATCAGGTGTCAGCTGTTTTAATGTTTCTAAGCCAGCCGTCATCGCAAGCGGGTTGCCTGACAATGTACCAGCCTGATAAATCGGACCGCTCGGAGCGATCTGCTCCATGATTTCAGCCTTGCCTCCATAAGCGCCGACAGGAAGTCCGCCCCCGATCACTTTTCCTAAACAAGTCAGATCAGGCGCTACGTCGAAATAGCCTTGAGCACAGTTATAATCGACCCGGAAGCCTGTCATCACTTCATCAAATATCAGCAGGGAACCGTATTGCTCAGTGATATCACGCAGACCTTGCAGGAAGCCTTCTTGCGGCGGAACAACCCCCATATTTCCGGCAACCGGCTCTACGATAACACCCGCAATGTCTTCACCGAATTGCTGGAAAGCAAGCTTTATACTTTCTAAATCATTGTACGGAACGGTGATGGTGTTTTTCGCAATGCCTTCAGGCACACCAGGGCTGTCAGGCAGACCAAGAGTGGCCACTCCTGAACCTGCTTTAATCAAGAGAGAATCGCCGTGCCCGTGGTAGCAGCCCTCAAATTTTAAAATCTTGTTGCGGCCTGTATAGCCTCTTGCCAAACGAAGGGCACTCATTGTGGCCTCTGTTCCGGAGCTGACCATTCGTACAATTTCTACAGATGGCACACGATCAATGACGAGTTGTGCCAGTTCATTTTCCACCTCAGTCGGAGCCCCGAAGCTTGTCCCGTATTCAGCCACTTTTTTGAGGCTCTCTACGACGCGGTCATTTGTATGCCCTAAAATTAAAGGTCCCCATGACAAGACGTAGTCAATATATTCATTACCGTCAATATCAAAGATTTTTGAGCCTTTTCCGCGCTCCATAAAAATCGGGTCCATGTCTACCGATTTAAATGCGCGAACGGGACTGTTCACACCGCCCGGCATGAGTTTTTGCGCTTCTTTAAAAGCCGCTTTTGATTTTTCATAGCTTCTCATCTGCCTCAACTCCTGTCAAAATTACTCCGCAAGCCATTTCGCTGCGTCTTTCGCATGGTACGTAATAATTAGATCGGCACCTGCGCGCTTCATGCTTGTCAAAATTTCTAGCACAATTTCTTTTTCTTTGATCCAGCCGTTCTGCGCTGCAGCCTTCACCATAGAATACTCTCCGCTTACATTATAAGCGACGAGCGGCAAAGCAAACTCATTTTTCACGTCACGCATGATATCCATATATGAAAGTGAAGGTTTGACAATTAAAAAGTCCGCGCCTTCCTCAACATCTGATTGTGCTTCGCGGAGTGCTTCCATACGGTTGGCAGGGTCCATCTGATATGTTTTGCGGTCCCCGAATTGCGGCGTGCTGTTTGCTGCATCACGGAACGGACCGTAAAACTCACTTGAATATTTTACAGCGTAAGACATGATTGGAATATTGACGAATCCTTCTTTATCAAGCGCCTCTCTTATCACTGTAACAAATCCGTCCATCATGTTTGATGGCGCAATGATATCCGCACCAGCTCTCGCTTGGCTGACAGCTGTCTGCGCCAAAAGCTCCAGCGATTCATCATTGAGGATGACTCCGTCTTTGACAAGTCCGCAATGGCCGTGGTCTGTATATTCGCACAAGCATGTATCAGCGACAACAACCATCTCAGGGAAGTGTTTTTTAATTTCTGTGATGGCTTTTTGAACGATGCCGTGATCATGGTACGCTTGCGTTCCGCAATCATCTTTTTCTTCCGGGATGCCGAACACGATGACAGATTGAATGCCCAGTTTGACCAACTCTGCCACTTCATCCTTCAATAGATCTAATGATACATGGTAAACATCAGGCATTGACGGAACAGCTTTTTTACCTTCCAGCCCTTCAACGACAAAAATCGGATAAATAAAATCTGATGGATGCAAACGTGTTTCCTTTACCATCTCTCTCATTGCTTTTGAGGACCGCAGGCGGCGGTGTCTGTTAAATGATTGACTCATATTCTCTCTTCCTCTCTTGACATGCTGCACATTAACTCAAGCATGCCGTCTATTGTAAATGTGTCAGGCGTATGTGATGTGATGCCATACGTCAGCAGGGCGTCCCTTGTTAAAGGTCCGATGCTAATACATGACGTCCTGTTCGCCTGCCACTTTTTCAATTCTTCTCCTAAAACATGCATAAACGTATGTACGGTTGATGAACTCGTAAATGTCACATAGTCAAATGAATAATGACTCGCAGCCTCTCTCAGTGCCTTGATGCCTTCTTCATCCGGAATCGTTTCGTAAACAACCCATTCCTTCACTTCAAAACCGAGCGGGACAAGCTCTTGTTTGATCACATCACGTGACAAATTGCCTTTAATCACTGTAATTCGTTCCGCCGGTTCAGCATGCTGCTTAAGGGCCTCCGCCAATTGTTCAGCGATATAGTCCTTAGGCATTACATCAACCGATACGTTATGCGTTTCCAAGCGGCGAGCCGTTTTTTCACCGACAGCCGCAATTTTTTTATGAGCAGGAAGAAAAAGCTGATTTTCCTGTAGATAAGAAAAAAAGAAGTCCGCTCCGTTCACACTTGTAAAAACAAGCCAGCCAGGCGCAGCAAGATCCTCTTTCACCTGTTTCGCAACATCATTCGGCAAAGCGCGTCGAAACGTAATCAAAGAGGTCAAAACCGCTTTTCCGCCAAGCGCCTCCACTTTTTGCTGAAACGATTTTGCCTGCGCCTTATTCCGGGTGACTAGCACTGTTTTTCCTTTCAGCGGAAAATCATTTTCCATCCTCATCAAGCTCCCGTTTTACACGATCAATTAATTCTTTGGCTCCTTTGTCAGCCATAAGAGCGGCACAGCGCTTTCCGACTTCCTCCGGATCGTTTCCGGTGACGGTTTCTTTAAAAATGATTTTGCCGTCAGGAGAAGCGACAAGCCCTGTCAATTCAATTTCATCCTGTCCGTTTAACACTGAGTATCCTGCGATCGGAACCTGGCAGCCGCCCTCCATCGCGTTTAAATAAGCACGTTCCGCCAACACGGTCCGTTTTGTATATTCATCTGTAAACTGAGAAAACAACGCCAATAGCTCTTCATCAGATTCTCGGCACTCAATTGCCAGTGCTCCTTGGCCCACAGCAGGCAAACAGCGCTCAGGCTCGAGAAATTCGGTTACGACATCTTGCTTCCAGCCCATTCTGGAAAGGCCGGCAGCAGCTAAAATAATCGCGTCATAATCCTCAGTTTCCAGCTTTTGAAGTCTCGTATCTATATTACCCCTAATCCATTTAATTGTAATGTCAGGACGCTCGATCAAAAGCTGTGCGCTTCTTCTTAAACTGCTTGTGCCAATAACAGCGCCTTCCTTCATTTCTGAAAGCTTTACGCGATTCTTTGAAATAAGGGCGTCACGAGGGTCTTCCCGTTCAGGAATACAGCCGATCACAAGTCCTTCAGGCAAAACAGCAGGCATGTCCTTCATGCTGTGTACCGCCATATCAATGTCTTCATTTAAAAGCGCTTGTTCAATCTCTTTGACAAACAGCCCTTTCCCGCCCACTTTTGAGAGCGTAACGTCGACGATCCGGTCGCCCTTTGTCACGATTTCTTTTATTTCAAAGGTAAACGAAGGATTGATTTCTTTTAGTTTTTGAATGACCCATTTTGTTTGAGTCATAGCGAGTTTGCTCCGTCTGGAACCTACCTTAATCGTTCTCATATTTTTCTTTCCTCCCGAATCTGCTTGGGACATCATTTAACTGAACCAATGGAATTGCGACAGGCTTCCCAGCAGGAAATAATTGATCATCAGCACGAGAAAACAAGCCGTATTCCACAGTGCAGCGACCTTTCCTTGCAGCTCTTTAATCAGCCTGATATAAAGATAGTAGCTGTACAGCAGCAGGACGACAAACGAACCAAGCACTTTGGCATCGAACCAATACAGCGTTTCTAGTGAGACATACGCCCAAATGACGCCGAGAATCAAACTCAGCAACAGCATCGGAACCCCGATGACATTCAGAACATATGCCATATAATCAAGCTTAGACAAATCTTCTATTCTCAACAGCCATTTTCCCCATTTTTTCTTTTTCAGCAGATGATATTGAAACATATATAGCACAGAAAAAACGAAAGAAAGGGAAAAAGCGCCGTATGAAAGAATCGCCATTGTAATATGAATCACCAAAAGCTCGGATACTAGCTGTCCGGAAAAAGCAGCTGATTGCTGCTCTGTCGGTGAAAAGGTATGAATGGCGATCATAGAGAATCCTATTACATTTGTAAAAAACACGATAAAGTCAACTCGTAACAGCTTTGTTAAAACAAGTGACAGCGTGACAAGCACCCAGGCATAAAAATAAAGCGCCTCCGTCACATTTAATACTGGAAACCGCCCCGTCACCCACATAAAATAGGCCAAATACACGGTTTGCAGAGTCCAGACAATAGAAAGCAACCAGAAGGCCATTTTTCCAGCCTTCCGGTTGTGTTGAAGAAAATCTATAAAATAAAAGAGTACACTTAATGCGTAAATGACGATTGTTCCCTCATTAAGTCTTGCCATTGCAGTATCAATCATTCAGCATTCACTCACTTACAAGTGGGGCAAAGCCCGCTTTTGATTCAGCCTTCTTAAAAGAATGGACCTTTTGGCTGCTTTCGACAGTTTTTATCATTTGACGGCCCGCAGCTTCTTCAATATCAAAGATCTGCATAAACAAGGCCAGCTTTTCTTCAGAATCAGCATCTGCTGCAAGCTCTTTCACCTTTAATATCGGATCGCGCAGCATTTGATTAATGATACTTTTGGTATGTTTGTTCAACAGTTTTTTCTCTCTTGTGCTCAAGTGCGGCAGCTTCCGCTCGATACTGTCCATCGTTTCTGACTGGATGGCAAGCGCCTTTTCGCGCAATGCGGAAATAACTGGCACAACCCCAAGTGTATTTAGCCATTGTTTAAACTCCACAATGGTTTCTTCAATTAACAGTTCAACTTTTTCAGCGGTTTCTCTCCGCTCTTTCATGTTCGCCTCTACAATGCCTTCCAGATCATCGATATCATAAAGGAAAACACCTTCAAGGTCATTTAGCGCCGGATCAAGATCTCTTGGCACAGCAATGTCCACCATAAACAGCGGACGTCCCTTACGAAGCTTATTCGCGTTTTCCATCATCTCTTTGGACACGACAAAATCACTTGCGCCGGTTGAACTGATAAGAATATCGGCCTCCGCAAGCGCGCTTTCAAGCTGATTCAAGCTTCTCGCTTCACCGGAGAAACGGTCTGCAAGCTCCTTCGCTTTCAAGTAAGTTCGGTTAATGACAGTAACCTTGCCGATTCCCTGTCCATGCAGGTTTTCCGCTGCAAGCTCGCCCATTTTTCCCGCACCGAGAATCAATATGTGCTTGCTTGAAAGGTTTCCGAAGATTTTTTTCGCAAGTTCAACTGCTGCATAGCTTACTGACACTGCATTTGAGCCAATGTCTGTTTCAGCGTGAGTCCGTTTGCCCACCGTAACAGCCTGCTTAAACAGCTCATTAAAAATCGTCCCGATCGTTTTTTCTTGCTGAGCTGTTTTAAAGCTGTCGCGCACCTGGCCGAGAATCTGCGTTTCGCCAATCACCATCGAATCAAGTCCGCAGGCTACACGGAATAAATGCTCAACAGCCGCGTCGCTCTCGTAAAATGTTAAGAACGGTGACAGCTCTTCTTTGCTTAGTTGAAACCAATCAGCTAAAAACTTTTTTATATAATAACGGCCGGTATGGAGCTGGTCGACTACCGCATAAATTTCGGTGCGGTTGCAGGTGGAAACGATGATGTTTTCAAGAATGCTTTTCTCTTCTTTCAGCTGCACCATCGCTTCTGCCAGCTCATTTGGCTGAAAGCTTACTTTTTCACGTATCTCAATAGGGGCGGATTTATAATCTACTCCCACAACAAGTATATGCATCGCTTTAATTACACCCCCAACACCCAATCTTTATTTATAATCATTCTAACATAGAACTCATTATTTATAATAATTATAACATAGTTTCTTTCGTAAAATGTGAACAGATTTTAAAATTCTTATGCTATATTAGAAAAAGCTTCACGCAAAAGAAGCATTCCTATTGACAATACCAAAAACAGCAGATTTTTACTACACATCAGCTCTAAAAAACAAGAAGGTGATATTTGCATGAAACAAAAATCAATTTTATTCCCTTGTCTGCTCCTTGCCGCTTCTGTATATGCATGGCTTGAAAGCGGCCAAGCCGAACTGTTTTCAGGGCAGGGTCAATGGCCTGTTCTCCTCATGCTGTTAGGCGCTGCCTTTGTATATCAAGGAAAAAAAGAAGCCGTCACACCCCATTTTTTTATCGGTTTGCTTCTTTTCGGAATTGGTTTGCACTTTTTTGCAAAGCCGAAATGGACATGGTGGCCGGATGATTTTGAAATGCTTCTCTTTCTGATCGGTTTCTCGCTCTTGATTTCAACCGTTCAGAAAAAAGAATATGTATATGAAGCTGTGTCGATGATTTGTTTTTCCCTGTTTTTGTACTTTTTCAAACAAATTATGGCGTGGCTTGAGTCTGCTCGTATTCCGACAGCGCTTCTGAAAGAGTATTGGCCGTTTGTCTTTATTGGAATCAGTTTATTGTTATTATTGATAAAACGAAAAAAATCTATACGATAAATAAAACCGGCAGAGAGTATTCTCTACCGGTTCAGCGTGTTGACAAACCCTCGCATTCGTTGTCAAGCCTGCGCGTCGGTGCTCACGAATTAGAACATTCGCTCCGCTCCAATGCTCGCCTTTCCTAGACTTCAAAGGTTTTCAATCACGCTGAAAAAAGATGACAAAATCCTAAAACTGAAATCATTTTAGGATTTTTCACAATTTAAAACCGGCAGAGAGTATTCTCTACCGGTTTATCATTTTTTTGATCGCTCCCCAAGCTTCATCTTTCCCCTTTTTCGTTTCTGAGGAGAAGAGAATCAGCTCGTCTTCCGAATCAATATTTAATGTCTGTCGGACAACCTTCGCGTGTTTGTCCCATTTTCCTTTCGGGATCTTATCCGCCTTTGTAGCGATAACAATAACAGGAATGCCGTAATACTTTAAGAATTCATACATCTGCACATCATCATTAGACGGCGCATGCCGCAAATCAACGATCTGCACCACTGCTTTCAATTCCTCGCGTGTTGTGATGTAGGTTTCAATCATTCTGCCCCAAGCTTCACGCTCAGATTTTGACACTTTAGCAAAACCGTAACCCGGTACATCCACAAAATGCAACTCATCATTGATAATGTAGAAATTGAGCGTTTGTGTTTTTCCCGGTTTAGATGATGTTCTCGCAAGATTTTTGCGATTGATTAATGAATTGATAAAAGACGATTTTCCCACGTTCGATCTTCCGGCCAGTGCAATTTCCGGAAGCCCGCCCTCAGGGTACTGTTCCGGCTTAACTGCACTGATCACGATTTCTGACTTTGTGACTTTCATTTCTTCTCTCCTACTAAGGCATGTTCCAAAACTTCGTCTAAGTGGGACGCCAATATAAATGTCAGCCCTTCTCTGACGCTTTCCGGAATATCCTCTATATCTTTTTCATTCTCTTTAGGCGCAATGATGGTCGTTAATCCCGCTCTATGCGCACCAAGCGCTTTTTCCTTCAATCCGCCGATCGGCAGCACACGTCCGCGTAGCGTGATTTCCCCAGTCATGCCGACTTCCCGTGAAACCGCCCGCCCAGTTAAAGCAGAAACAAGCGCTGTCGCCATCGTAATACCGGCTGACGGACCATCTTTAGGCACCGCACCCTCAGGTACATGTATATGAATATCATACTTCTCATGAAAGTCAGGTTCAATGCCAAGTTCTTCTGTTTTTGAACGCACATAGCTGAATGCAGCCTGAGCTGACTCTCTCATTACATCTCCGAGCTTTCCTGTCAGGATCAATTTTCCTTTCCCCGGAGAAAGCGATACTTCAATAGACAGCGTATCTCCGCCGACGGTTGTATAGGCAAGCCCTGTAACTACACCTATCTGGTCTTCTGTTTCAGCTTGTCCGTATCTGAAAATGCGTTTTCCGATAAAGTCCTGAAGATTCTTCTCAGTGACCGTAATCCGTTTTCGCTCTTCAGCAACAATGGCTTTTGCGGCCTTACGGCAAATCGCGGCAAGCTGGCGTTCAAGACTTCTCACACCCGCTTCTCTCGTATAGTAGCGGATGATATCGAGAATCGCCTGGTCACGAAGCTGCAAGTTACTTTTCTTGAGCCCGTGTTCCTTGATTTGCTTTGGAAGCAGGTGGTCTTTTACAATTTCGAGCTTTTCTACTTCTGTATAACCCGCAATATTAATAATTTCCATTCTGTCTCTAAGCGGGCCCGGGATCGTGGCCAAATTGTTCGCCGTTGCGATAAACAGCACTTTTGATAAATCAAAGGTTTCTTCAATATAGTGATCACTGAAGGTGCTGTTTTGCTCTGGATCAAGCACTTCAAGCATAGCAGATGACGGGTCGCCTCTGAAATCAGATGACATTTTGTCAATTTCGTCTAATAAGAAGACCGGATTCAGCTTGCCGGCTTTTTTCATGCCTTGAATAATGCGTCCAGGCATTGCTCCGACATAGGTCCGTCTGTGTCCGCGGATCTCTGATTCGTCACGCACGCCGCCGAGTGAGATTCTGACGAATTTCCGGTCCAAGCTTTTTGCAATTGATTTGGCTAAAGACGTTTTCCCGACACCAGGAGGTCCCGCCAAGCAGAGAATCGGACCTTTCAGGGATTTTGTCAGCTTCTGGACAGCCAAATATTCTAAGATACGTTCTTTCACTTTTTCAAGTCCGTGATGCTCTTCGTCCAAGAGACGTCCTGCCTCTTTCAAATCAAGCTTATCATCTGTCTCATCCGTCCACGGGAGAGCAATCAGCCAGTCGATATAGTTGCGGATCACAGAGCTTTCTGCGGAACTTGACGGAATTTTTTCGTATCTGTTCAATTCCTTAAGCGCGGTTTCCTTCACATGGTCAGGCATGCCTGCTTCTTCGATTTTTTCCGTCAGTGTCTGAACTTCGCCTGTTTTGCCTTCTTTATCGCCAAGCTCTTTTTGGATCGCCTTCATCTGTTCACGCAAGTAGTATTCCTTCTGCGTACGCTCCATCGAACGTTTGACGCGCTGGCCGATCTTTTTCTCGATCTCAAGCACTTCTTTTTCATTATTAATAAAATCAATAACCTTGTTCAGCCTGTCTTTGACGTCAGCCGTTTCTAAAATATCCTGCTTATCCTTGAGTTTAAGGGGCAGGTGAGAAGCAACGATGTCTGCCATTCTCCCTGGCTCTTCGATATCAGTAACCGCGGCGTATGTTTCGGCCGAGATTTTTTTAGAAATTTTTATGTACTGATCAAAGTGATCTAACAAAGTCCGCATCAATGCTTCGTCTTCTGTATCTTTCGATTCATCTTCATGAATCAGCTGAATGTCGACCGACGTGTAATCCTCATGCTCATTGTATTTGACGATTTGGGCGCGCTTGAGGCCCTCAACCAACACACGAATCGTACCGTTCGGAAGCTTCAGCATTTGCTTAATTTTTGTATAGGTGCCGACAGTAAAAATCTCATCTTCACCCGGTTCGTCTATCGAAATATCCTGCTGAGTGGCTAAAAATATCATATGATCATGCATCATTGCCTGTTCAAGGGCCTGAACCGACTTGTCACGTCCTACATCTAAATGCAAAACCATCGTCGGGTACACTAATAAACCTCTTAAAGGGAGGAGCGGGATGCTGCGTTTTAATTCTTCTGCCATGTGACTGACACCTCCGTGACTTTAGTATGAACCATTATAATACAACTTTTTCATCCTTGTACAATAAACGGCATGGTTCCATTTTCTATAAAACAGTCTCCTCGTAGTATACCCTTTCTTTCTGATATGAAAAAGGAAAAGATGTCCTTCATGAAAAAAACCCTATTTTAAAAAATAGGGTTAAACGGATTCTTTATTGATTTCAATATTAAACGGTTTTTGTTCCGTTGGCGGATTCACTAAAATTTCATCAAGCACTTCCTGGAACGTCTTTACTGCAATAATCGTGATTCCATCAATCTGCTTTAAAATCGACTGCTGATTTTCATATGGGATAATCACCTTTTTCGCACCGGACTGCTTGGCCGCTTTTATTTTCGGAATCACGCCTCCAATGGGTTTCACAAGACCGTTCAAGCTGATTTCACCCGTCATGGCAATGGTATTGTCAATTGGAATTTTGTGAATCGCCGAGAAAATTCCTGCAGCCATCGCGATGCCCGCCGACGGACCGTCAATTGGAATCCCTCCTGGGAAATTGATGTGAATATCATAATCAGACGGCTTCATTCCCATTGTCCGGAGCACGGTTAACACATTTTCAACCGAACCCTTCGCCATGCTTTTTCGCCGGATTGATTTTGATTGGCTGCCGATGCTTTCTTCTTCAGCTATTCCCGTGATATTAATTGACCCTTTATCCTGAGCCGGGGTTACACTCACTTCGATTTCCAGCAGCGACCCGCTGTTAGGTCCATATACGGCAAGCCCATTTACAATGCCGACCTGCGGTTCAGCACCGATTTTCTGCTCGTGCTTTGGAGTAAGCTGGCTGGAATGAATGACCCATTCAATATCCTCAATCGTAATGTCTTTCCGATTCTCCGTTACCGCCATTCCCGCTGCGATTTGAATCATATTAACAGCTTCCCGCCCGTTCCGTGTATAGCTGGTCAGCAGATCCAGACTTTCATCGGAAATGTTTTTTTCAATTTTATCCGCTGCTGTTTTGGCAACGGTTTTCAGCTCATCCTTTTCAAGCTCACGGAAAAACACCTCTAAACAACGGGATCGGATAGCTGGCGGAATTTCGTTCGGCATTCTTGTCGTCGCGCCAATCAGACGAAAATCAGCCGGCAGCCCATTTTGAAAAATATCGTGAATATGATTCGGGATTTGTGTGTTTTCCTCACTGTAATACGCACTGTCTAAAAAGACTTTTCTGTCCTCAAGCACCTTCAGCATTTTATTCATTTGAATAGGATGCAGCTCCCCTATTTCATCAATAAACAGCACACCGCCATGGGCATGGGTAACAGCTCCCTGTTTCGGCTGCGGAATCCCCGCCTGTCCCATTGCTCCGGCCCCTTGGTATATGGGATCATGAACAGAGCCGATGAGCGGATCGGCAATTCCTCTTTCATCAAAACGAGCTGTTGTCGCATCGAGTTCCACAAAAACAGCCTGTTCTTTAAACGGTGATTGTTTATGTTTTTTCGCTTCTTCTAACACAAGCCGTGCAGCAGCTGTTTTCCCGACGCCAGGAGGTCCATAGACAATGACATGCTGTGGATTCGGCCCGCATAAAGCCGCCTTTAATGCTTTAATGCCGTCTTCCTGTCCGACGATATCTTGAAAGCTTTTGGGGCGGACCTTTTCAGATAATGGCTCGGACAAGCTGATAGCGCGCATTTTCCGAAGCTGCTCCATTTCCTTCTTTGATTCCTTATCTATCGTGACCTTTTGTGTCCTTTGATTTTTAAGCAAATTCCAAAAATACAAACCAATGATGATCCCAAAAAACAGCTGAATAAATAACGCGATCCCTGTCCAACTCATGATGGTCCCTCCTGAAAAACAATTTATGTATCCAATTCATTCCTCTGATTGCTAGTATCTCCCATAGAAGACGGGAATAAACGTTTTTCCGGAAGAGTTTGCAGGACAAAAAAACCTCCTGAATGTCACCACTCAGGAGGTTCGTGCTTATCTTTATGCAGATGTTTTATCTTGGCTTACCTCAGTGCCGTCTTTTAATAAGAGGCGAGGAGGCTCTCCGTGTGTTACAGTTGCCCCGGTAATCACACATTTTTCAATGTCATCACGGGATGGCAGCTCAAACATCACATCAAGCATAATACCTTCAATGATAGAACGGAGTCCGCGCGCTCCAGTCTTGCGTTCAATTGCTTTTTTAGCAATTTCAGAAAGTGCTTCTTCTTCAAACTCAAGCTCAACATTGTCAAGCTCAAGCATTTTCTTGAATTGCTTAACAAGAGCGTTTTTCGGTTTTGTTAAGATCGCAACCAACGCTTCCTCGTCGAGCTTTTCAAGGCTTGCAATAACCGGAAGACGTCCGATAAATTCAGGAATTAACCCGAAGCGAAGCAAGTCTTCAGGAAGCACTTTTGAAAGAAGGTCTTCTTTCTCCAGATCAGCAGCTTTATTGTCCCCACCGAATCCAATCACTTTCTGGCCTAAACGGCGTTTGATGATTTGTTCGATACCATCGAAAGCACCGCCGCAAATGAACAAAATATTTGTTGTGTCAATTTGAATGAATTCTTGATGAGGATGCTTACGTCCTCCTTGAGGCGGCACGCTTGCCACTGTACCCTCAAGAATTTTAAGCAACGCCTGCTGAACACCTTCACCTGACACGTCACGTGTAATAGACGGGTTTTCTGATTTTCTTGCCACTTTATCGATTTCATCAATATAGATAATGCCTTTTTCGGCTTTTTCTACATCATAGTCAGCAGCTTGGATGAGCTTCAAGAGAATATTCTCTACATCTTCACCCACGTATCCAGCTTCAGTCAAAGACGTAGCGTCCGCAATCGCAAACGGCACATTTAAAATGCGAGCCAATGTTTGCGCCAGAAGGGTTTTACCGCTTCCTGTAGGACCGATTAATGAAATATTACTTTTCGAAAGCTCAACATCATCAACTTTGCTGTTGGAGTTAATGCGCTTATAGTGGTTATACACAGCAACAGCGAGTGATTTCTTCGCTTGATCCTGGCCGATGACATATTCATTCAGAATTTCGCGGATTTCCTGAGGCTTCGGTACGTCTTTAAATTCTACTTCTTCTTCAGTTCCGAGTTCTTCTTCCACAATTTCAGTGCAGAGTTCGATACATTCGTCACATATATATACACCAGGTCCGGCTACAAGCTTACGAACCTGATCTTGTGTTTTTCCACAGAACGAGCATTTTAATTGTCCTTTTTCCTCGTTAAATTTAAACATTCTTTCACCCCTTAATCTTGTCTCACTTTTTCTTTTACCGGCAGAGCAAAAGAAAATGATTCTTGAAACGAACGAGTATGTATTGCATTTTACCATACTTTCCAAAAAGACGGTAACAATGTGTTTCTGACTTGCACATTCTATATGTATGACAAAAAACAGCCTTGCATTAACTATCTTGCCCCAAGAAAAAGAGATATATCATAATTGTACAAAACAAGGCACGAATCATTCGCGCCCTGTTTTATTATTACTATTATTATGCACCATATTAACGGTTTTCTACAAGAAAATCAATTGCTTTGCGAACTTTTAAATCTTCCTTCATCGCGTCAGTAGAACCGATGGCTTGTTTAATATTTTCAACAGGCATGTTGTATGCTTCAGCCATTTTAGAAAGCTCAGCATCAACTTCCTCATCTGATACTTCAAGGTTTTCCGCTTTCGCAATCGCCTCAAGAGTCAGGTTAGATTTTACGCGTTTTTCAGCATCTTCTTTCATTTGCTCTTTTAACGCAGCTTCATCTTGGCCTGAGAATTGAGTGTAAAGCTCAAGGTTCATGCCTTGCATTTGCAGACGCTGTTCGAATTCTTTCAGCATGCGGTCAAGCTCAGTGTCGACCATTGCTTGCGGCACATCGATTTCAGCATTTTCAGAAGCTTTCAGAACAAGCTCTTCACGCAATTTAGCGTCAGCTTCGTTTTCTTTTGCTTCTTCTAAACGTTTCTTTGTTTTTTCAGTTAATTCAGCAAGTGTTTCCACTTCTTCATCGATATCTTTTGCGAATTCATCGTCAAGCTCAGGAAGCTCTTTCGCTTTGATTTCGTGAATTTTCACTTTGAACACAGCTGGTTTGCCTGCAAGCTCTTCAGCGTGATACTCTTCAGGGAATGTCACTTCAACATCCTTCTCAGCACCTGCTTCAAGGCCGACTAACTGATCTTCGAAGCCAGGGATGAATGAACCAGAACCAACTTCTAGAGAGTAGTTTTCAGCTTTTCCGCCTTCGAACGCTTCGCCGTCAACGAATCCTTCGAAATCAAGAACAACTGTGTTTCCTTCTTCAACAGCGCCTTCTTCTTTTACAACAAGCTCAGCTTGACGCTCTTGAAGCGCTTTTAGTTCGTTTTGAACATCTTCGTCAGTTACAGCTGTGTCGTCTTTTTCAATGCCTAAGCCTTTGTAATCGCCAAGCTTCACTTCAGGTTTTACTGTTACTTTCGCAGTGAAGATTAAGCTTTCGCCTTTTTCGATTTTTTCAACATCGATTTCAGGACGGTCTACCGGCTCGATTCCAGCTTCTTCAACCGCTTTAGGGTATTCTACAGGAAGAAGAATATCCAAAGCATCTTGGTAAAGAGCTTCTACGCCAAAGCGCTGTTCGAATAATCCGCGAGGAATTTTACCTTTACGGAATCCAGGAATTGAAACTTGTTTTACTACTTTTTTAAATGCATCATCAAGTGCTGTTTTAAACGTTTCAGCATCAACTTCAACCGTTAAAACGCCTTCGTTGCCTTCTTGTTTTTCCCATTTTACAGACATGTGTTTCCCTCCAAAAATCTATTCAGGTTGTGTCGGTCTTCCATTCTAAAGCAATCATTCGGCTTCGTCCAACAAAAACAAAGCTGCCAAAGATCAGAATCATTATGTATAGATGTTAATAATGAACTGCAAAGCCTGTCCAACCGTATTTCTTATAACCCGTTATACACAAATACAACCATTATATTATAACATAACACATAGCGCTTTCAACTATATGGCGCGATTTACAAATAAGAAATTTCTTCAATATCTTTTATCATTGTGCACGCTTCATCGAGTTCTCTGTCGGTAAACTCATACATCATATGAAGTTCTTCTCTTTCAATTTCAATCCCGTGCATCTCGTAACCGACTTTATGCAGGGCAGCCGCCCAAAGATCGGCCGACAGCAATTTCGGCTGGAACGGATATAAAACGTACAGATGTCTTCTCCACAGTTCTTCTACTGCCGCGTATAAGGTTGGATTTTCATTTCCAAGCGTCTCATCCAGCACCCGGAGCACACGGTGTAAAATCGGAGCGGCATCAGGCGGGACAATCTCAGACGGTTCAATTGTCAAAGACTCGCCAAATTTAGTAATGTGCACCGGTTTGCTATACTCGTGCTCCGCCAATAGCATGACAATCATCGTTTTGATAATCGGGTGAGCTGAAGGGTCTTGAAGGATTGTTTTCAGCAGTCCTGTATACTTCGCTACATTGCGGTCTTTTAAGGAATGAATTAAATTCATTTGCTCCTCAGGGCTTGCCAGCACTTTCTCAGTGTCAATGGTATCCTCATATTCCTCGGCCCAAGCCTCGTCCTCACGCTCCGGATCAGTCATTTTACGGCTGAAATCAAGCAGCTTATAAAATTGCTCTGCACTTTCTGCAGGCAGCTGGTTTTCTTCTAAAACGGCTTCAATGGTGCTTTTGACTTCTTCGTATTTTTTGAGCTGAATTAAGATGGTCATGTACACCTGCAAAACCGTAAAATAATGGCCATAGCCTTCTTTGAGCATCTTCTCGCACACTCTTTTTGCCTCTTCCAATTCGCCCAGCTCTAAAAAGCAGATGGCCATCCCTAAGTGAAGATCGGATTCAGTATCATCATATTTCATTGCTTCCGAAAACAGCTCAAGCGCTTCTTGATACTTTTTTTCCTTCAGTGATGCCATCCCTTTTTCCACAAGACGGTCTTTCAGATGAGGAAAAGGAATAATTTTTGCGTTCTTCTTGTCATGCGTCATACCTATATTCCTTTCAGGCATTTATTTTGTTCAAGTGTATCAACACCTGTGAACAAACACAAGAAATGAAAGGTTTCATCAGGCAAAAAAAGCCGCCGGACAGATGCCGGCAGCTTTTTCAGGCTTTAAGCCAAGAGCTTCTTTGTGATTCAAATTCCTTGATTTCATCTTCAACCAAAAGCGTTAATGAAATTTCATCATAGCCGTTGATGAGCATCTCTTTCCAATGCGGATCCACTTCGAATGAAATTTGATTGCCTTCACTATCATGAATAAGCTGATTTTCAAGGTCAACAGTCATCTGCAATGACTGGTTTTCATACTGGCCGACAAGCTTTTTCCAATTGTCATACGGCATGCGAATCGGCAGCATACCGTTTTTAAAACAGTTCTGGTGGAAAATATCAGCAAATGACGGCGCAATAATGATTTTAAATCCATAATCATCCAGCGCCCACGGAGCGTGTTCACGTGATGATCCGCAGCCGAAGTTTTCTCCTGCTATTAAAATGGAAGCGCCTTGATAAGCCGGCTGGTTTAATTCAAATTCAGGGTTCGGTTCACCGTTCGCATCATATCTCCAGTCAAAGAATGCAAAACGGCCGTAGCCTGTTCTTTCAATCCTCTTCAAAAATTGCTTAGGAATAATTTGGTCTGTGTCAACATTGATTCGATTTAATACGGCCGCTTTCCCCGTATGTGTTTTCAAAGGTTCCATCTCGCGCACTCCTTACACAACTGATTTTTCCTGATAAAACTTTCTGACATCAACGAAGTGTCCGTGAATGGCGGCCATCGCAGCCATTGCCGGGCTGACGAGATGTGTTCTCGCACCTTTTCCTTGTCTGCCCTCGAAGTTGCGGTTAGAGGTTGACGCACAGCGCTCTCCCTCAGGAACAACGTCATTATTCATGCTTAAACACATGCTGCAGCCTGACTCTCTCCATTCAAATCCAGCTTCCAAGAAAATTTGGTCAATCCCTTCTTTCTCAGCCTGTAGCTTCACGCTTTGAGATCCGGGAACAACAATGGCTCTTACGCTGTCAGCTACCTTCTTCCCTTTGATCATATCAGCAGCCTGGCGCAGGTCAGTCATGCGAGAATTTGTGCAGGAACCGATAAATACGTGCTCCACTTTGATATCTTCTATTTTCTGATGAGGAGTCAGCCCCATATATTCATAAGCGCGAATCGCTTCTTTTTTGTCATCTTCCGCGGAAAAGCTTTCCGGGGCAGGAACCTCAGAATCGACAGGAAGAACCATTCCCGGGTTGATGCCCCATGTCACCATAGGAGAAATTTCGTTGCCGTCAAGGACGATAGATTTATCGTAAACAGCGCCCGGATCTGTGCGCAGCGCCTTCCATTCCTCTACGGCCTTGTCAAATTCTTCGCCTTTTGGCGTGTACTTGCGGTTTTTGCAATATTCAAATGTCACCTCGTCAGGTGCAATCAAACCTGCTCTTGCCCCTGCTTCAATTGACATGTTACAAACGGTCATCCGCTCATCCATCGTCATATTTCTGAATACTTCCCCAGTGTATTCAATGACATAGCCAGTGCCGAATTTCACACCGTATTTGCCGATGACAGCAAGAATGACATCCTTTGCCGTTACCCCTTTTTGAAGCGTTCCGTCTACGCGCACTTCAAGTGTTTTCGGACGCTGCTGCCACAGTGTCTGTGTGGAAAGAACATGTTCAACTTCACTCGTCCCGATTCCGAATGCAAGGGCGCCGAATGCGCCATGGGTTGATGTATGGCTGTCGCCGCATACAATCGTTTTCCCCGGAAGTGTTAAGCCCAGTTCAGGACCGACGACATGGACAATCCCTTGATCCACACTGTGAAGATCGGCAAGGCGCACGCCAAATTCTTCACAGTTTCGTTCAAGCGCCGTCACCTGGCGTTTCGCAACTTCATCCTTTATCTCAAAACGATTAACGGTCGGGATGTTGTGGTCCATTGTCGCAAATGTGTTTTGCGGTCTTCTGACCTTCCTTCCCTTTTGTCTCAACCCTTCAAATGCCTGAGGAGACGTCACCTCATGAATAAGATGCAAATCAATATAGAGAAGATCCGGTTTTCCCTCACCATGTTTTACAATATGCTGATCCCAAATCTTTTCGATGATTGTTCGAGGCATCATCTTTTATTTCCTCCCTCTACCTATGAACTAAGACCGCTTAACAAAGCTGTCACACATTAGAAATTGTATTTTCACTCATTATTGCTGCCTTAACTTCCTCTGTAATGGCCTGAGTGCTGCTGAACTCTTCGCCTCGTGCCAAGTCTCTTGTTCTTTTTCCGGAAGCCAAGACTTTGTTAACCGCATCCTCTACAGCTTTCGCTTCCTCTTCAAGTCCGAAAGATGTTCTCAAAAGCATTGCCGCTGACAATATGGCCGCGAATGGATTAGCCATCCCTTTGCCGGCTATGTCAGGCGCGGAGCCATGAACAGGCTCAAACAGATGAAGGCCTGAGCTTGATAGGCTGGCTGACGGGAGCATTCCGAGTGAGCCTGTAAGCATGGACGCTTCATCGCTTAAAATATCACCGAACATATTTTCAGTCACCACGACATCAAATTGATTCGGCGCATAAATCAGCTGCATGGCCGCGTTATCCACAAGCATGTGCTCCAGCTTCACATCAGGAAAATCTTTTGCAACGTCTTCAGCCACTTCACGCCAAAGCCTGCTTGATTCAAGTACGTTCGCTTTATCAACAGAGGTCAATTTGCCTTTTCTGGCTGCCGCCATTTTAAAGCCCTCTCTGATCACGCGTTCAATTTCCGTCCGCTTATAAAACAGCGTGTCTACAGCTTCCTGCTCACCTTCAGTGTTTGCATAGCGTTTGCTCGGCTGGCCGAAATACAAGCCGCCTGTCAGCTCACGGACGATAACAAAATCAACGTTATCTATATATTCTTTTTTCAAAGGCGAAGCGTCAGAAAGGCTTTCAAACACCTTCACAGGCCGCAAATTCGCAAACAAATCAAGCTGTTTTCTGATGCTGAGCAGCCCTTTTTCAGGTCTCAGCTCCGAAGGATTTTGATCCCATTTCGGTCCGCCGACAGCGCCAAGCAATATAGCGTCCGCTTTTTTACAAGCCGTAACTGTTTCCTCCGGAAGGGGATTGTTATGTTCATCAATCGCCGCCCCTCCAATCAGGCCATATTCAAATTCAAATTCATGGTTAAAGCGTTCGGCAACACTTTTCAGTACGTCTGTCGCTGATTCTAATACTTCAGGGCCGATCCCGTCTCCGGGCAATAGAGCAATACGTTTCTTCAAGTTAACCGTTCTCCTTTCTTTTATGATCCGACAGCTGTATGGTTTTTAAGTCCGCTCATATTCGACTGGAAAACCAGTTGACGGTTGACTGCATTCAAATAGGCTTTCGCTGAAGCTTCTAATACGTCTTGCGCTATGCCCCGCCCTGCTGATTCTTTTCCGTTCACCAAAACTCTTACATAAACCTGGGCAAATGCGTCTTCGCCTTTTCTGTTGGACTGAATGCGGTAGTCCAAGAGCTCCACGTCTTTATCGATGCAGCGCTCAAGCGTGTTGTAGATCGCTTCCACGCTTCCGGCTCCAGTTGCCGCTTCCTGAATAAGCTCTGCGTTTTCTTGATTTTTCAAAGAGAGTGTAGCCGTAGGAACCTGACTTGTTCCGTAATGTACTTGCAGGGAAAGAAATTCATACCCAATCTTGCGATCTGTTACTTTTTCTTCTAAAATAAGAGAAACAAGATCCTCATCAGTGATTTCTTTTTTCTTCTCAGTCAACTCTTTGAACATCGTAAAGAATTTATTAATCTCTTCACTATCAAATTGGAATCCTAAAGCAGTCAGCCGGTCTTTAAATGCGTGGCGTCCGGAATGTTTCCCTAGGACAAGCGCATCTGCTGTTACGCCGACAAGCTCCGGTGAAATAATTTCATAAGTCGATTTTTCTTTTAAGAAGCCGTCCTGATGGATGCCTGATTCATGAGCAAATGCATTATCGCCCACAACCGCTTTATTGCGCGGAACAGCCATGCCTGTCAGCTTGCTTACTAAATCGCTTGTTCGCTTAATCTCGTTCAATGTAATGCCTGTTTCAACTTGATAGAAATCTTTTCTGATATGAAGGGCAACGGCAATTTCCTCTAATGCCGCGTTTCCAGCTCTTTCACCGATTCCGTTCACAGCGCATTCAATTTGATCAGCGCCATTTTCAATCGCAGCAAGAGAGTTTGCGACTGCCATTCCCAAATCATCATGACAGTGGGCCGAAAGCTTTGCTTGATGAATGTTCGGAACGTTTTCCTTCATATATTTAAAGATATTTCCGTATTCCGCTGGGGCCAGGTAGCCGACCGTGTCCGGAAGGTTAATAACACTTGCGCCTGCGTCAATGACTTTCTCAACGATTTCCGCTAAAAACGGCAGTTCAGTGCGGCAGGCATCTTCAGCTGACCATTGCACAACAGGAAAACGTTCTTTTGCGTATTTCACCATTTCAACCGCTCTTTCAATCACTTGCTCACGAGTCATTTTCAGCTTGTGTTTCAAATGAATGTCCGATGTAGCGATAAATACATGAATTCTAGGGTAAGCACCGTCCTTTAACGCTTCCCAAGCAGCATCAATATCACCTTTTACACAACGGGCAAGACCAGTCACCGAACAATTTTTAATGGTTCTTGCGATTTCCTGAACAGCTAAAAAGTCACCTCGGGACGAAGCGGGAAACCCCGCTTCAATGATATCTGCCCCGAGTTTTTCGAGCTGCTTTGCTATGGCAAGTTTCTCCTGAGTATTTAAGTTCACGCCAGGGGACTGTTCACCATCACGAAGCGTCGTATCGAAAAAATTAATTTTGCGCAACGGAGACCACCGCTTCCTTCTTCTTGCCTTGTTTCACAAACGGCATCATTTCACGAAGCTTTCTTCCCACCACTTCGATTTGATGTTCGTTCTCGCTCGCATTGATGGCGTTGAAACGAGGACGGTTTACTTGGTTTTCGACGATCCACTCTTTTGCGAATGTACCGTTTTGGATATCTTTTAATACTTCTTTCATAGATTCTTTTACTTTAGCGTCAACAACGCGAGGTCCTGATACAAAATCTCCCCACTGCGCTGTGTCAGAGATTGAATATCTCATTCCTGCCAGTCCTTCTTCGTACATAAGGTCTACGATTAATTTCAGCTCGTGAAGACACTCGAAGTATGCAAGTTCAGGTTGATAACCTGCTTCAGTTAATGTTTCAAATCCGGCTTTTACAAGCGCGCTTAATCCGCCGCAAAGAACTGCTTGCTCACCGAACAAATCTGTTTCTGTTTCTTCTTTAAATGTCGTTTCCAAAACGCCTGCTCTTGCGCCGCCGATTCCTTTTGCATATGCAAGGGCTTTGTCTCTTGCTTCTCCAGTCACATCTTGATAAATCGCGAACAATGCCGGTACGCCAGCTCCTTGCTCATATGTTCTTCTTACCAAGTGTCCCGGACCTTTAGGCGCTACCAAGAATACATCTACATCCGCCGGAGGAACAATTTGATGGAAATGAACGTTAAATCCGTGAGCGAACACCAATGATTTTCCAGCTGTCAATTCATCTTTGATTTCAGCTTCGTATACTTTTTGCTGCTGTTCATCCGGAAGCAGAACCATGATGATTTCGGCTTGAGCTGCCGCTTCTTTTACTGAAAATACTTTATGTCCGTCTTCTTGGGCCTGAGTGAAAGATTTTCCTTGTCTAACACCGACGATAACGTCAACGCCGCTTTCTTTTAGGTTCAGGGCATGTGCGTGGCCTTGCGAACCGTACCCGATAACCGCTACTGTTTTTCCAGCCAATACGTTTTCTTTGATATCACCGTTATAATATACTTTTACCATTTCAATCTCTCCCTTGTTAAGTTTTATACAATAGATATTGTTTTATTGGATGACGCCTTTTGCTGGGTTCCCCTCGCAAAAGCCGTTGTACCTGTTCTCGCGATTTCTTTAATACCATAAGGTTTTAACAGTTCAATAAGCGCTTCAATTTTGTTAGATTCGCCTGTCACCTGAACAACGATGCTGTCTCTGCTGACATCAACGACAGAGGCTCTGAACGGCTCTATGATTCCATTTATCTCTGTTCTCGTTGACGGTGCGGAAACGACCTTAATTAAGGCCAGTTCCCTCTGGACAATCGATTGATTAGTGATGTCTGTGACTTTCAGCACATCAATCTGTTTGTTGAGCTGTTTTGTCAGCTGTTCAACATCATTTTCTCCTTCAACGTGAACAACAAAGGTGATTCTGGAAACGCCGGTTGTTTCTGTGTGTCCAACTGTAATGCTTTCAATGTTGTAATGTCTTTTTGTAAATAGACCGGTAATCCGGTTTAACACGCCGGAACGGTTCACTACAGTCAATGTGATAATTCTTTTCAAGGTTTCACCCCCACCATTTCATGCAGCCCTTTTCCCGGAGCCACCATCGGGAATACTTTTTCTTCGCTGGCAACCCGCACGTCAATGACAACCGGTTCTTTTGATGTTAATGCCTCTTCCAGCTTTTCTTTCGCTTCCGCTTCGGATGAAATTCTGATGCCTTTAATGCTGTATGCTTCTGACAATTTGACGAAGTCAGGCTGAGAAGCAAATTTAGACTCTGAATAGCGTTCTTCATAGAAAATTTCTTGCCACTGTCTGACCATTCCGAGACAAGCGTTATTTAAAATCACGACTTTGACGGGAAGATTCAATTCGCGAATGACATCTAGTTCTTGGATCGTCATTTGAAAACCGCCGTCTCCGAGTACCGCGACTACAGTAGCATTTCTATCTGCCAGCTGTGCGCCAATCGCTGCCGGAAGGCCGAATCCCATCGTTCCAAGTCCGCCTGATGTGACCCATTTATCTGCTTTTTGGAACGGATAAAATTGCGCTGACCACATTTGATGCTGGCCGACATCCGTTGCGACAATGGCCTCGCCATTTGTAAATTGATGAATATATTCAATCAATTTCTGAGGTTTAAAGCCCTCTTCTTCATTATCTACATACCAGAGCGGGTACTCTTCTTTCCATTCGGCAAGCTGTTTTTTCCATTCGCTTGAATCACTTTGTTTGCCGTCTTGTTTGATCAGCTCTTGGAGGACAATTTTGCTGTCTCCGACTACAGGAATTTGTGTTTTCATGATTTTTCCGATTTCAGCCGGATCAATATCGATGTGGGCAATCTTTGCGTTTCTTGCAAAGTGCTTCAGGTTTCCTGTGACGCGGTCATCAAAACGGGCGCCGATACTGATTAAAATATCACAATCATGAAGGGCCATATTGGCTGTATAAGTACCGTGCATTCCGGCCATTCCAAGGAAAAGCGGATGGTCAGCCGGGAAGCCTCCGAGCCCCAAAAGGGTGTGTGCCACAGGGATTTGCTGCTGCTCTGCATAATTTTTTAATTCTTCTGACGCTTTTCCGTGCAGTACGCCCGCACCCGCCAGGATCACCGGTTTCTTTGCGCTGCTTACGGCTTCTACAAGCTTGCGGATCTGCAAATAATTCGGTTCTGTTGTCGGCTGGTATCCCGGGAGATTCATCTCATGATCGTAGCTGAATTCTCCTTCGATTGTTGCTACATCTTTCGGAATATCAATCAGTACAGGTCCGGGTCTCCCAGTTGTTGCAATATGGAACGCTTCTTTAATAATGCGCGGCAGATCTTCCGGCTGGCGAACCTGGTAGCTGTGTTTTGTCACCGGCATGGTAATTCCTAAAATGTCCGCTTCCTGAAATGCATCGCTGCCGATAACGGAGGTCGCTACCTGCCCTGTAAAGACCACTAATGGCAATGAATCAATCATGGCATCCGCAAGGCCTGTAACGAGGTTTGTCGCCCCCGGACCTGACGTGGCAATGACGACACCAGGTTTTCCAGATACTCTTGCGTATCCTTCCGCTGCATGAATCGCACCTTGTTCGTGACGGGGAAGGATATGTACCATCCCTGAATTGTAGAGTTTATCGTAGATCGGAAGCACTGCCCCGCCCGGATAACCGAATATCATTTCTACTTTCTCTTTTTTTAATGATTCAATCAGCATTAATGCTCCGCTCATCGTCTGTGTACATTTGGCAGATGCTGAATCCACCTGTACATTAGTCCCCATTTTCAGTTCCTCCTTTTGGATTTTCATCCTCTAAAGATCATCTTTAAATTAGCTTGATAGCTGATTATTCAATAAAAAAAGCCCTTCCGCCCACAATCAGCCGCGCAGTGAATGCGATAGCTAAAAGGGGCGAAAAGGCTCTTCTTTCCGCGGTACCACCCTTGTTTACGGCCTTAAAATCGGCCGTCTCATGGATATTTCTATCCGCTTTAATAACGAGTGAATCAAGTTCACCCGGCCAAGTCCTACTATGATTTCAGACTGGCACTCTGAGGCGAGTTCACCTTGTAAAGCTTCACCGGTTCTCAGCTAACCCGGTTCTCTGTGGAAAACTTCAGCAAGGCTACTTATCCTCATCTGCGCTTTTCATATTCAGTCTCCTGAACGGCTTTTCAGCAGTTCAAGAGGGTCAATTGTTTTTTGATTTTTCAGAATCATATTGCGATCATTTTTGCTTGTGAAGCTTGCGTTTATCTTTTGTTGAACTCATATTACGCCGCTTTGGACGCAGTGTCAACAGCATTTTTTAAAATTATTAGACAATTTTGATTAATCAATCTATATTGTATACGCTTTCATTATTGGTATGTAAGGAATTGCAAATGTTAAAAGTTTTTATAATTTTTTTATTAATCTATCAAGGATACACCAGAATTTTTTAATCTGATATAAACATGTCATAAAATATGACGTGCTATTATTTCGATGAGATATATGTATGAAAGATCTTCTTGCAAACATTTTCAATTCGGATAGGCTCTTTCATCAATTCCCGGCATAGACTGGTGATATCTTGCATAGAAAAGGTGATACGATGAATAAATCATTAGCAGACATCCAAGGATTGCCCGGAGGTTTTCCAAGCTTTCCGCAGCCATATTATCCGACGGCTCCTGCCTTTTATCAGCAAAGCTATCAGCCGTTTGGAGGCTATGGATACGGACAGCCGTACAGCCAAGCATACAGCCCGCTAAGCACTCCATCTGCTATGTACTCCTCATTTCCATATGCTTCAGGATTTTACGGACAGCAATTTGCAGGTGGCGGCTATAGCGGTCACGGCGGCGGTTTCAGTATCCCGGCAACGCACGCTGGCGGATTCAGCGGAGCAGCCGGTGTACACGGAGGCTTTAGATATTAAAGAAAACCACAAGGGGCCGAACATCTATTTCGGCTCTTTTTTTTGCTTTGAAACGTCTTATCATTCTAAACAATAATCCCATACTGTCAGATTTTCTGTCTTTCTATTTGGAAACAGAACGGAATATGATTAAAATGAAATGAAAATACGTTCTGCAAATCAACAAGTTTCTGAGGAGGAACTAGAATTGTATATAAAAATAGATGATTTAACTGGACATCAAGTGATCTCACTTGTGAAGGAGCATTTACATAGCATGACACTCATGTCCCCGCCCGAAAGCATCCACGCCTTAGGCTTAGAAAGACTGAGAAAGCCTGAAATAACATTTTGGAGCGCATGGGAGGGTGATGAACTAGCCGGCTGCGGAGCGCTTAAAGAACTGGACAGCCGGCATGGAGAAATCAAATCAATGCGGACGTCTGCATCCCATTTAAGAAAAGGCGTTGCCAAACAAGTTCTTCAGCACATCCTAGAGGAGGCTGGGAAGCGAGGCTATGAGCGGTTAAGCTTAGAAACGGGTTCAATGGCATCATTTGAGCCGGCAAGAAAATTGTATGAAAGCTTCGGTTTTCAGTACTGTGAACCGTTTGCAGACTATGTTGAAGATCCGAACAGTGTGTTTATGACGAAGGAATTGTGAGGCATTTTTTATGAGGGTAGATAAGTGCAGAGGGTGATCTGTCTTATCTATCCTTTTTTGTCTTTCACACCTAATCCGCCTTGTTTTAAAACACACCCGGTGTTTTCAATTTTGTTTATTTTAAAGAGCAGCGGGAATTACAAACGACATGAACGATAAAATGTAAAATTGATAAAGGAGGAGATTGATATGAAAAGTATAGTTGGTGTATACGAAACTCCGCAGGAAACAATCGCAGCAATTGAAGGCTTATTAACAAAAGGGTATGATTCTGACGACATTTCTGTTGTGACAAGCCGTCGAGATACAGATTATCTTGAATCACGCACAGGAACAGAAGTCAATCAGGCCATCGATGCACATGAGGGCGATTCTGAATCTTTTTTCGATAAACTGAAAGATTATTTCACCATGGATGATACTGCTGCACATAGCAAGGCATTATCCGATTTGGATATCACAACTGACGAAATCGACAAGTATCAAGAGGATCTGGATGACGGAAAACTCCTTGTGGCCGTTGATACAGATGCAGATGTAAATACTCCTATTGATATTTCAGGCGGCTTTTCAAGCACAAATGAAATGGCGGATTATACAACGAAAGAAGAAAAAACCATGCCGCTGCGCGAAGAACAGCTAAAAGTCGGTAAGGAAGACGTTCAAACTGGAGAAGTAGAGATAGGAAAAGAAGTGAAAACAGAACAAAGAGATATGGACATCCCAGTGAGACACGATGAAATTTATGTTGAACGCCGCCCAGTGGATGAAAACACAACGGACGCTTCTCCTGTCAATGATTCAGAAACGGTCAGAGTTCCAATCGTTGAGGAAAAGCTGGAAGTGACTAAAAAACCTGTTGTCACTGATGAAGTAGTTGTTGGAAAACGTACTGTTGAAGAAAATGAACATATTTCTGAAACTGTGAAGAAAGAAGAACCTCGCCTGAATAAAGAAGGAAAAGTTGACGGCTTGGATGATGATACGTTAAATAACAAATAAAAATATTCACAAAAGGCTGACTTGATGTAATTTTAGGTCAGCCTTTTAAAAAACTATAGAAAAGGTGTTGCTACACGAGTTATTCAATACAATAGAGAGGCTTGTTCCAAACCATTGTGTGAGAGCTTCAATTAACAGGTTATTACAAGCCTATTACAAACTATGTTGAAGACTGAATAGTATCTTTTAAGTAAAAGCGAACATAATTTGGACATTTTTTCAATGCTTTCTTCGACGCTATACCACGAGGTAAGAACCTCATTAAAAGTACAAGTGAAACGGCAGAGTACTATCATTTGAATTGCCTTAAATATCTCCAGCTAACGTTCGTTAGTTACACACACTTTCTATCCATTTTCCTCAACAGTGAAGACACTACAAAACATCCACCAGCACTATACTGGATGGTTGTTTATTATTTGTATTTATTTACTTCATACATCAAAATATTTTTAAACACAACATAGTCCTTTTTACTTTCGAAAGGCCCTTTGTTGTTTTCATGTTCATCAATTTCATAAAAGCCTGGTCCCTCTCCAGCATCACGCTGCTTGTACCAATTAAGGAAAGCGTTAACTTCTTTCATGGAGAGCTGGTACTCTTTTTGCAAGCCGTTGACCATGGTGATGACAAGCAGGGCGTCGCCGTCGTCAGATGGTGTTTCCTCATCTGGCTTCGGTCCGTTACCGTTGTCTGTTCCAGGATCAGGAGTAGTTGAAGTATCTTTGATTGTGTATTTTTCAACAGAGTTAAAAAAGTTACTTTCAGAAGGACTCTTTGTAGCTCCTCCAACCGCATAAAGATCATTATTTATTACTACAGCTCCTGCCCCCGCGCGAGCAAACTGCATTTTTTCATCCATAGCATTTGTTGTATTAGTTACAGGATCGTACACTTGGACGAAATTAGTTGCGTTGGTATTCGTCGCGAAGAAGCCTCCAATTATATAAATCTTGCCGCCGTAAGCTACAGCAGAAGCATGCCAAACATTCCTTACAAACCCTTTCTTAACCCATGAATCATTCAACGGATTATACTCATAAATGGTATTACTTCCAGAGTTCGAAGTACTATTGCCACCAATATAATAAATTTTTCCGTTCACAACCGCAGATGCTGCAGCTTTTGAATTTGGTTGTCCACTCGATTTATTTTCCCATTTATTTGTTGCGGTATTATAAGCAAAATGTCTAGGTGTAGATGTTTCTTGCTGCGTCATTAGATAAATAGTATTATCAATAGCTACCGCTGTCCCTAAGAAGCTTTTTTTGGGGACATCTGCTCCTTCTTCCCATTTATCGGCTTTGGTATCATAAATTAATAGTTTCGAAGAATTTTCAGTATGACTGGTTGTATATGTGTTTCCTCCCATTACATAAATCTTATCTTTAATTACCGCAACAGCCGATCCAGCTAATTTTATTGGCATATCCGATTTCTTTGACCATTCATTTTTTTTAGAATCATAAACAAATGTAGTATTTGTGGCTATATTTTTTCCATACCCACCAATAACATATATTTTGTCTCCGACAACAGCTGTAGCTGCATGGCTTCTTGGTTCCGGTAAATCAGCCTGACTCACCCAGCCTTTTTCCTCTTCAGCTGCATGCGCTTGATAACAAGGGCTCATGATTGAGCAAATAGTCAATGCAAACAACAAGATTATTTTTTTCGAAAATATCACTCCTTTAATAAAATTAGGCAATACTTTGATTATATCGTCTCATCTTGTTAAAGGTTTAATTTTTGAAGTTTATCGTTAATCCTTTATTCAACCCATTACCTAAAATTCAGGGCGTCTTCTATAAAAGATAAAACTAACCCGATCAAACTGTTCTATTATATCCATGATCTCCTTTATCACCAAAGCCTGTTTGTATACAAGGCGTATCATAAGGCAACAGTTTTGAGTACCATAAGCCACAGTGTAATCTTTCCTCAGTAATCCATTATCGCTTTCAAACATTTAATGGTTTTAATCAACACTTCAATATTACTTGAAAAGGTATTGTTTTCATCCTTTGACGCATCTGGAATGACATTTTAAAAGTTGCAGATGCAATGGTCCGATTGTTTCTCGCTTGTCAAAATTAAGATCTGAAAATTTCATTTTCTTCACTACATTTTCAAGCGCATCCTCTGTTTTTCAGTCTATTAAACATAAGAATTTTTAACATTACCCAAAATAAAAAAAGCCTCAAACCCTATTATAGGTTTAAGACTTTTCGGTACGTCCCAGGAGAGATTCGAACTCCCGACCGACGGCTTAGAAGGCCGTTGCTCTATCCAGCTGAGCTACTGGGACATGTTTTGTTTTTTCGTTTTTCGCTTTAACTATCAGCGACAAGATTTATTATATATGGGATACAACAATAAGTCAACGGTTTTTTAGAATTTTTTTCATGAGGAAGAAAATTTTCTTCCTCATGACATTTTCATAGTGTGACTCGGTTTTGCAGATCCTCAATTTCATGGCCTGCTTGGTCGTAAAAACGCACGGTTGCGGCATCATTTTCTAATGTCAGTATAGCATAGCTTTCTGTCCTGCGCACCCTCGGAAGCCTGATGCTTCCTGGATTAATCATCAGTTTTCCGCGCAGCACTTCGCTTCCCGCGATGTGCGAATGCCCGAAGCAGATGATATCCGCTCCGAGCTCCTCTGCACGATAGTATACGTTTAACAAGGTCTGTTTTATACCGTGAAGGTGGCCGTGCGTGACCAATATTTTTTTTGAACCGGCAGTCAGAAGAAGCTCGTCCTTAAAATCGCCAGTAAAATCGCAATTGCCTTTGACAACCGCATAAGGCTCTAATCCCGGATGACCGGTTTCAAGTTCAGAGTCTCCGCAATGAATCATGAGATCAACTTCTGCTTCATGTCGTTTCGCGATGGTTTGGAGTTCTTCTTCAAGGCCATGGCTGTCACTGATAATCAGCACGTTCATTACAAGGTTCCCCCTTATGCCTCCAAAAGCTTAGCCAGCTTTTTAAGCGCGTCAGCCCTATGGCTGATTTTATTTTTTTCATCACTTGTCAGTTCGGCCATTGTCTTATCTTTATCCTTCACGATAAAGATCTGGTCATAGCCAAAGCCGTATTCCCCTCTCGATTCTTCTGCAATATACCCTTCAACATGGCCTTCGACTGTTTTTGTTTCCTCTCCTGGGATACTCACAGCAAGTGCGCATCGGAAACGGGCCGTGCGCTGTTCTTTTTCGATCCCTTTCAGCTCGCTGAGCACTTTATCGATATTTGCCTGGTCGTCTTTCTGCTCCCCTGCATAACGGGCTGAATAAACCCCGGGTCTGCCGCCAAGATTATCGATGGACAGACCGGAGTCGTCCGCAATCACCATTTTGTTCACTGCTTTGGCAACAGCTTCTGCTTTCAGAATGGCATTTTCTTCAAACGTATGGCCTGTTTCCTCAATTTCTTCAGTGAATCCAATTTCAGCTAACGATTTGACATCATAGCCTTTTGGCTCAAGGATTTCTTTAAATTCCTTTACTTTTCCCGGATTATGTGTCGCAATAATTGCTTCTTTCATGATGATCAAGCCTTTCTGTCTTTATTTCAGTTCTGGCAGAGAATCACCCAGCACTTCTTTTTGCTTGTCAATCAGCTCTTGAATGCCTTTTTCTGCAAGACCGAGAAGTCCGTTTAGATCTTCCCTTGAAAAAGTCGCCTCTTCCCCGGTTCCCTGCAGTTCCACAAAACGGCCGCTGCCTGTCATAATGACATTCATGTCAACTTCTGCGGAGGAATCTTCTTCATAGTTTAAATCTAACAAAATTCTCTGTTCCTTATCAATTCCGACAGAGATCGCGGCGAGAAAATCAGTGATCGGGTTTGCCTTGATTGTTCCCGCTTTGAGCAGCTTGGCAATCGCAATCGACATCGCAAGAAATGCTCCTGTAATGGAAGCGGTTCTTGTTCCGCCATCAGCCTGAATGACATCGCAGTCAATCCAAATCGTCCGTTCACCGAGCTTTTCTAAATCTACCACTGCCCGAAGCGCGCGGCCGATCAGGCGCTGAATTTCCATTGTTCTGCCGGAAATTTTCCCCTTTGAAGATTCTCTGATTGTTCTTTGGTTTGTTGCCCGCGGCAGCATGCTGTATTCAGCAGTAATCCAGCCTTTTCCCCCGCCCCGCAAAAACGGCGGCACGCGATCCTCAACAGATGCGTTGCAGATTACTTTTGTATGTCCCGCTGTTATTAGAACAGAACCTTCCGGATGGCTGATAAAATCCAAATCGAATGTGATTGGACGCAGCTCATCATGTTGTCTTCCGTCATGTCTCATGTTTTACCTCCGATTATATGTACATAAACCATTTTTGTCCCGGAATTGAATAAAGAAAGAGGCAGCCGGAACGCTAACCTCTTTCTTTCTAGTATATCAAAAATCCCAATTTAAAAACTACCCGTATTCACTTGAGAAGGTCTGGAGACCGGTTCTGTGAGTTTTTCACCTTTTTCATTTACAAGCTCTGATTTCCCGTTTACTTTAACAGAGACACTTTTTACATCCGGCTGCTCCGTCAACGTCAGCACAATGCTGTTCAGCACTTCTGAAGAAATCATTTTCGTCTTTTCATCGGCGCTGCCGAATATAGATTGATTAAAATCTAACGTCACCCGTCCGTCTTTGATCTTCGGCTTGCTGACCAGCTTTACGTCTTCACTGAAGTCTGTTAACAGTCCGCTCACCTTGCTTGGGCCTTTAGCCAATTCATTGATAGCTGCTGTGATGTCGTCTTTTTCCGAATTGTCGATCCGTTTTGTCACCGGCACATAGTACTCACTGTCATCGTTTTCCGCCAAATAGTAGACTGTCAGCGGATGGGTCGCAGTGAGATCATTTACACCGGCTGTTTCCAAATTAATGCCGTCCTTACGGCTTAAATCATCTGAGATCGGCGTCCCGCCTACAGGCATCTCCTTCAGTTCATGGCCGTTTATTCTCAGCTTCACTTTATCTATCGAACTGAATTGTGTAAGCGTCCACGTCACAGATTGAACAATTTTCTGTTCGTCTTCCTTCTTGTAATTTTTAAATTCATTAGAGAAATCAGCTATTGCAGTCCCATCTTTTTTGATGTCAACGTTAACGGTTGTGTCAGCCGGCAATACGGCTCTGAAGCCATTCGGAAGAATTTCTGACACAGGTCCACCCTGAACGAGGTATTCAAGCGCCTGTTTGGCCGTGCCTTCACTTTTCGGAAGGGGCAGCGTTTGCGCAACGACATACCCGTTTTTATCAATGAGATAAAGCTCCCTCATGACTGCAGATGAGGCTTGATCCGCTTTGGCGGTATCGCTTTTTTCACTTTCTGTTTTTTCGGCTGCTGTTGTATTTGAATCGGCCCCCGCTTCATCGTTCACGTATGTAACGTCTTGAGGCGGATCAATTTCCTCGGCTGCCTTATCAGATTGAAACAAACCGCATCCGGATAAAAGCAAGACAGAGGTGAGACAAGTGGCACCAATGACTGCAGGTCCTTTTTTCAGCATACTTTTCCCTCCTAAGGCTGTTTGTACTATTATGTATACGAGCCTCTTTAGGAAATAGACCGAAGAATTCCGGCAAAACAGAAAAAACCCGCAACATACCGTTGCGGGGGAAAACTATCTTCTAATCGGTTCTTGCAGTGAGATGCATTCCACATGACCCACCTCATGGCCAAACCAGTCGTCTGCGATTTTCGCAAACTGATCACGTGCTCCTGTTGTCAGGAACTGATGATCCGGGACAAACGGAGACTGGTTCAGCAGCCCTTTATATGAGAGAATTGTGCTGACTTCCCGGGCTGTTTCATCGCCGGATGATATAATGTTCACGTGCTCTCCCATATATCTCTGAATGGATTCTTTTAAAATAGGATAGTGGGTGCAGCCTAGAATCAGCGAATCAATCGATGTGTCTTTTAACGGATTCAGCGATGTTTTGACAATCTCGTCTGCTGTTTTGTCGAGAAACTTTCCGCTTTCCACAAAAGGCACAAGCAGCGGACAGGCAAGGTTCTCAACCTTCAGATCAGGATTTAATGCTAAAAGCGCCTCTTCGTACGCATTGCTCTTAATCGTATTCTCTGTGCCGATGACACCGATATGCTGGTTCTCCGTCACTTTTATCGCTGCTCTCGCACCCGGCTGGATCACTCCGACCACCGGTATGCCAACGCTGCGCTGGATGTCTTCCAATGCGATCGCTGTTGCTGTGTTGCAGGCGATCACGAGCATTTTGATGTGGTGGTTTTCGAGTAAATAATTCGTCAGCTCCCACGTATATTGAAGCACTTCTTCTTCAGGACGCGGCCCGTATGGACACCGTTTCGTATCCCCGACGTAGATAATATTCTCTTTTGGTAGCTGTCTCATGATTTCCTTTGCAACGGTTAAACCGCCAACCCCGGAATCAATGACTCCTATTGGTTGCTCCAACAAAATCGCCTCATTTTCTCTTCATTTCATGCTGCAGTTTCATCAATGATTTTTCGAAGATGGCTATTTCTTCATCTGTAAACGTTTCGAACATATCACGCAGATATTCCTGCCTTTTTGTAATGACCTCTTGGATAATCCGTTCTCCTTCAGGCAGCAGATGTATCCGGACAACACGTCTGTCCGCCGGGTCCTTGACCCGCTCGACAAGCTGATTTTTTTGCATGCGGTCGATTAAATCCGTCGTTGTGCTGCATGCCAGATACATTTTGCCCGATAGTTCGCCGATTGTCATATCTCCTAATTCATAAAGCCATTGCAGGCCGACAAATTGCGGCGGCGTAATCGCATATTGGTTAAGGATTTCTCGTCCTTTTTGCTTAATGATCGCGGCAATGTGGCGGAGTGACTTTTCAATATCCGCAACATGCTCCAAAGGTTTTGATGTCATTTGTCCATCCCTCACTCAAGGATCTCTTACGCACAAAAGCGTTCCGTGTCTATTTTCCTTCTTTTTTGAAGAAAATGCAAGACTCGCGGAAGAGAAATAGAGGACATTTAGGCAAACAACATCAAATAAAAAAATTTGTTTTATGCCTCGCTATCCAAGTTTTGCATAGCATTCCAAATATGGTTTTGAACTTTCCAAACAAACAGCAATAACCGGCTCCTTCCTGAAAAGAAGGAATACCGGCAAGGATTAAAGCTCTAGCTCACCCATTCTAAGAAGCTCAACAACGGCTTGCGAACGCCCTTTCACACCCAATTTCTGCATGGCATTTGAAATATGGTTTCGAACGGTTTTCTCACTGATAAATAGCTCGCTTGCAATCTCCTTTGTTGTCTTATCTTGAACGAGCAATTCGAACACTTCTCTTTCTCTTTTCGTTAGCAGCGGCTTCGATTGAAATTCTTTCTCCTTCAAGTATTGTAACCCTCCTTGCTAAGGTGAGAGCGAATCAGAAACGAATGGGTTTTGATATAGTCGAGATATCATATGTAAGAAGGGCGCAGGAGGTGACGTTTACAAGAGAATTAGTTTATGGTGTATGGAGAAGCGTTTCTTTTTCCTCATTCGTCCAGCTGACAGCCTTGCCGCTTTCCTTTGAGACCTGGACCATCACAACTGCTCCGGTAAAGCAGGGCTCGCCATTGCGGTTCTCTCCGAGATAATGCAAGGTAAGGGATGAGCTGCCGACGGCACTTGTTTTCACATAGATGCGCAACTCTTCATAAGGCATGACTTGGCGCAGATAATCGCATTGCTGGCTTGCCACGACTGTCATGGTCTGTTTGTTTTCATTCATCATATTCAGCTTTTTAAAATAAGAAATCCGTGCCTCCTCAAAGTATATAAAAGGAGTTACATTATTCATATGCCCAAACATGTCCGTCTCGGAAAATCGCACGGATACTTCATAAAAAAAAGAAAAGGTTGTTTTCCATTCTTGAAACGGCATATCAATATAAGCGGGAAGCTTCATCTTTCCTCATCTCCTTATTGTTAAAAAAACCTCTCCCATGCGGAAGAGGTTTTTTCTTCTTATACTCTGTCGCTTCCGAAGAAATTGCGGAACGCTTGTAAGTTTGTATCTCTGTTTAAGGCTGCAATCGAAGTAGTGAGCGGGATGCCTTTCGGGCAGGATTGAACACAGTTTTGCGAGTTGCCGCAATCTGCTAGGCCGCCTTCATCCATCAGTGCTTCTAACCGATCAGACTTATTCATGGCGCCTGTCGGATGTGCGTTAAACAGGCGGACTTGAGACATCGGTGCAGGCCCCATAAACTTCGATTTGCTGTTCACATTCGGGCAGGCTTCGAGGCAGACACCGCACGTCATGCACTTTGATAATTCATATGCCCATTGACGGCGTTTTTCCGGCATTCTCGGTCCCGGTCCTAAATCGTACGTACCGTCAATCGGTATCCACGCTTTTACTTTTTTCAATGAATCAAACATTCTGCTTCGGTCGACCTGCAAATCACGCACGACCGGGAATGTTTTCATTGGTTTTAAGCGGATCGGCTGCTCAAGCTGGTCGATAAGTGCCGTACAAGACTGGCGGGGTTTTCCGTTTATGACCATTGAACATGCGCCGCATACTTCTTCAAGACAGTTCATATCCCATGTGACAGGAGTTGTCTTTTCACCTTTCACGTTAACCGGATTCCGGCGGATTTCCATCAGAGCGGAAATGACGTTCAGGTTCGGGCGGTATGGAACCTCAAATTCTTCATCGTAAGGCGTGCTGTCGGCTGTATCTTGACGTGTGATAATAAATCGTATGGTTTTTTGTTCACTCATGATTATTTCGCCACCTTCTTCTTCGAGTAATCCCGTTTCCGAGGCGTTATCAGTGATACATCAACATCCTGATACTCAAATTCCGGCGCTTCATACGGGCTTACATGTTTAGCCATTGTTGTTTTGAGCCATTCATCATCATTACGTTCAGGATAATCCGGTTTATAATGGGCGCCCCGGCTTTCATTACGGTTGTATGCGCCAAGGGTAATCACTCTTGCAAGCTGAAGCATGTTCGAGAACTGGCGTGTGAACATTGCCCCTTGGTTGCTCCATTTTGTCGTGTCATTGATGTTAATCTTTTTAAACCGCTCCATTAATTCCTGAATTTTGTCATCCGTTTTCAATAGCTTGTCGTTATGGCGGACAACCGTGACATTCGCCGTCATCCACTCACCGAGTTCTTTGTGAAGAACATAGGCATTTTCGGTTCCGTCCATACTCATAATCTCAGACCATTTTTCTTCTTCTTTTTTGACGTGAGCGTCGAATAAAGAGGAAGACATGTCTTCTGCTGAAGATTCCAAACCGTTTACATATTTCACTGCATTCGGTCCGGCCACCATTCCTCCGTAAATCGCAGAAAGCAGGGAGTTTGCTCCCAAACGGTTGCCGCCGTGCATAGAGTAATCACATTCCCCAGCTGCAAACAGTCCCGGGATGTTTGTCATTTGATCGTAATCCACCCATAAACCGCCCATTGAATAATGGACCGCCGGGAAGATTTTCATCGGAAGCTTCCGCGGGTCGTCTCCCATGAATTTCTCATAAATCTCAATGATGCCGCCAAGCTTAATATCAAGCTCTTTCGGATCTTTATGAGACAGATCGAGATACACCATGTTTTCGCCGTTAATGCCGAGCTTCTGGTTGACACACACATCAAATATTTCGCGTGTCGCAATATCACGCGGCACCAGGTTTCCGTAAGCCGGATATTTTTCCTCTAGGAAATACCATGGTTTACCGTCTTTATATGTCCACACGCGTCCGCCTTCACCGCGCGCTGATTCACTCATCAGTCTTAGTTTGTCATCGCCCGGTATGGCTGTCGGGTGGATTTGAATGAATTCTCCGTTTGCATAGTACGCTCCCTGCTGATAAACGATCGACGCAGCAGAGCCTGTATTAATCATGGAGTTAGTTGATTTTCCAAAAATGATTCCCGGTCCGCCCGTCGCCATAATGACCGCGTCTGAGCGGAAGGATTCAATTTGCATGTTTGTCAGGTTTTGCGCAACAATTCCGCGGCAGGTTCTGTCATCATCTAATACAGCGCCAAGGAATTCCCAGCCTTCGTATTTTGTGACCAGACCCGCAACTTCGTATCTGCGCACTTGCTCGTCCAGTGCGTAAAGCAGCTGCTGCCCCGTCGTCGCACCCGCATAAGCTGTTCTGTGATGCTGTGTACCCCCGAATCGGCGGAAATCAAGCAGCCCTTCAGGCGTCCGGTTAAACATGACGCCCATCCGGTCTAATAAGTGGATGATAGAAGGCGCCGCTTCACACATCGCCTTGACCGGCGGCTGGTTGGCAAGAAAGTCTCCCCCGTATACAGTGTCATCGAAATGTTCCCACGGAGAGTCGCCTTCCCCTTTTGTATTGACCGCTCCGTTTATGCCGCCTTGGGCACAAACCGAATGAGAACGTTTGACAGGAACGATGGAAAACAGCTTAACCGCCATTCCTGATTCCGCTGCTTTAATTGTCGCCATGAGGCCGGCAAGACCCCCGCCGACTACGATAATGCTTGATTGACTCATGATAGCCCCTCTCCCTCTAGTAATCTAGTACTCTTATACAAATGCAAAAATCGCTTTTAAGCCTACGTATGACAGTGCAACAAAAATAATCAGCGTAACGTATGTCGAAATTCTTTGAGAACGAGGCGTTACCGTGATGCCCCATGTAACAGCGAAAGACCATAAACCGTTCGAGAAGTGGAAAATTGTTGATAAAACACCGACAATGTAAAAGCCAAGCATAGCCGGAGAGCTCAAAATATTCGCCATCATGTCGAAATTGACCTCAGCGCCCATTTGTGCTGCAATACGGGTTTCCCACACGTGCCAGCTCACGAAAATGAGGGTGATGATACCGGTTACACGCTGCAGGACGAAGAGCCAGTTTCTCATATAGCTGTATTGGCCTGCGTTATTTTTTGCAGTAAACGCTATGTACACACCATAAACTGCATGATAAATTAATGGTAAGAAGATAATAAAAATTTCCAAGGCATACCTGAAAGGCAGACTATCCATAAAATGAGCAGCATTATTGAATGCTTCAGCGCCCCTTGCGGCAAACTGGTTGACGACTAAATGCTGAATGAGAAAGATGCCGACCGGTATGACGCCAAGCAAGGAATGCAATCTTCGAAAATAAAACTCTCTGTTCCCAGACATTACTTTACCCCCTGTTTGATAAGTGCGAAATGTGCTAAATCTCTTCCCCCACTTCTTTCAATTGTAAGCACTTTATTAAGATTTATTGACAATTTCATTTTACTCCTCCCTCAAAAGGGCGTCAAGAAAACGCGTACATAAATTATAATTTTCCGAATTGAATAGTTGATTTAAAAATTTTATTTTATCAATATATATTTCTGCTTAATTTTTCATTAGAATTACAGGATCATTCTGTAATCCTCCCCCCTGTTTGGGCTATAATATACGAAGGAGAGAGGGGAGACAGATATGAAGTCTAAATTTGAAGCATCTATTGACAATCTAAAAGAATTTGAAATGAACGCCTATGCCTACGAACTAATACGAGAGATCGTTCTCCCAGATATGCTTGGCCAAGATTACTCTTCCATGATGTATTGGGCAGGGAAGCATCTCGCCCGTAAGTTTCCTCTTGAATCATGGGAGGAATTTCCGGCCTTCTTTGAAGAAGCGGGCTGGGGAACCCTCACCAACGTAAGCGCTAAAAAACAAGAGCTTGAATTTGAACTTGAAGGGCCGATCATTTCCAATCGGCTTAAACATCAGAAAGAACCATGCTTTCAGCTGGAAGCTGGTTTTATTGCTGAACAAATTCAATTGATGAATGACCAAATTGCCGAATCATATGAACAAGTGAAAAAGAGAGCCGATAAAGTGGTTCTGACTGTGAAATGGGATATGAAAGACCCAGTGTAATCAAAAAAGGCGGTGACTGCATAGTCCCGCCTTTTTTGATTGTCATTACACAGCTGAAGGGTGTTTTGAAAGCTCAAATGCATCGTGCAGCGCTTCGACTGCTTTCACCATGTCATTTTCGCTTACGACTGTTGATACTTTGATTTCAGATGTGCTGACCATTTTGATTAAAATGTTTTTTTCCGCCAGTACAGCAAACATTTCAGCGGCTACACCAGGGTTTGAGACCATGCCGGATCCGACAATGGATACTTTAGCCAATTTGCTTTCTGTCTCGATTTTCTCGAATTCAAGCGCGTCTTTATACTCTTCAAGCACCGCAACGGTTTGGTCTGTGTCTTCTGTTTTGACAGAGAAGGAAATTCCGGTCTGATTGTCTCCGGCCTGCGTTTGGATAATGATATCGACGTTAATGTTTCTTTTGGCAAGTGTTGTAAAAATAGTAGACAAAGTTGTCAGGCCGCCAGTCAGCCCGTAAATGGTTACCCTTGTGATTTGATCTTCAAACGCAATGCCTCTGACAATTAAATTTTGCTCCATGGATGATTCCTCCTCAATTAATGTTCCCGCTTCTGTTTCTGTACTTGAACGCACTTCTAACGGCACTTGGTAATTTTTCGCGAATTCAACGGCTCTCGGATGAAGAACGCCGGCGCCTAAATTGGCAAGCTCAAGCATTTCATCGTATGAGATGCCGGCAAGCTTTCTCGCAGATTTCACATAGCGCGGATCGGTAGTAAACACTCCGGGCACGTCCGTGTATATGTCACATTTATCCGCTTTTAATGCGGCAGCCAAAGCGACTGCTGTTGTGTCTGACCCGCCACGGCCCAATGTCGTGATTTCACAGTCCTCTGTCATGCCTTGGAATCCTGCGACAATGACAATCTTTCCTTGCTCGAGCTGGTCTCCCAAAACCGAAGTGTCGATATCTGTAATTCTGGCGTTTCCGTGAACGGCTTCCGTGCGGATTCCCGCCTGCCACCCAGTATATGACACAGCGTCATAGCCTTTTTCCTGCAGCGCCATAGAAAGCAGGGAAATTGTAACCTGCTCGCCTGTCGCCAGCAGCATATCCATTTCGCGTTTGCTCGGCTGGTCAGTAATTGCTTTTGCAAGGCTGACCAATTCGTCAGTGGATTTCCCCATAGCTGAAACGACAACAACGACTTGATGGCCCTTCTGTTTTTCTGCAATCGCGCGGTTTGCCGCATTTTGAATTTTTTCAACTGAGCCGACGGAAGTACCTCCGAATTTTTGTACGATAAGACCCATGTATTACCACCCTTTACATTTTGGTTCGTGCGGGTGAGGAGAAAGAGCGCTTTGTCCACAATAAAAAAAGCAATGAGAGGAATTGCTCTCATTGCTTATCAATTAATCATCATTGAATGATTATGAACAACGAGATAGCCCTCCAAGAAAATGATTTCTTGACAACCTTACATTTATTCAATGCACGGCCAGCAAATAATACCGATGGGGTTTTATTTGCTTCGGCGACGCTCCCCTTTCAGCCTTTTTCACAGAATCCATCTTTCTCCAAAGGCTTACTCTTGAAGTTCGCACCTCTATCTTCACCATATAACACGATCTAACTATGAAATTAGTTCACATTTTATCAGATCTTTTTTAAAAGGACAACATTATTTTTGCAATTTATCGTAAAGCAGCTGAGCCGCCGCTGCGGGAACACCCGCTTTTTTGATGTCCTCAAGGCTTGCTTCCTTCATTTTTTTTACGGAACCGAAATGCTTTAACAGCATTTTCTTTCTTTTCTCTCCGATACCCGGGATGTCGTCCAAGACGGATTGAAACGCGCTTTTTCCGCGGATTTGTCTGTGAAAACTGATCGCAAACCGGTGCACCTCGTCTTGAATACGCTGCAGGAGGTAAAATTCCTGGCTGTTCCGTTCCAGATACACCGCCTCCAACGGATCCCCGATTAGTAAATTTGAAGTTCTGTGTTTTTCGTCTTTCGCTAGACCGGCGATCGGGATATCCAAGCCGAGTTCGTTTTCAATGACATCCCTTGCAGCGTTGATCTGCCCTTTTCCTCCGTCAATGATGATCAGATCAGGCAGCGGCAGGTTTTCGCGAAGCACTCTCGTATAGCGCCTTCTGACAACCTCTCTCATAGAACCGTAATCATCCGGCCCTGTAACGGTTTTGATTTTATATTTGCGGTATTCTTTTTTGTTCGGTTTGCCGTCGATAAACACGATCATCGCGGAAACCGGGTTTGTCCCCTGTATGTTTGAGTTATCAAACGCTTCGATTCTATGAGGCGTATAAATATTCAATGCTTCTCCGAGTTTCTGCACAGCCCCGATTGAGCGCTCCTCGTCCCGTTCGATTAAGGAGAATTTTTCTTTCAGCGCGATTTTCGCATTTTTATGAGCCAGCATGAGCAGTTCTTTTTTCGGGCCCTTCTTCGGCTGGTGGACGTTTGTTTCCAGAAGCTGCTCAATCATAGATTGATCTACGCTGTCCGGAACTAAAATTTCCTTCGGAAGGAAGTGGTTGTTTTTCGAATAGAACTGTCCGATGAACGTAAGAAACTCATCATCTGCTTCCTGGTAGAGCGGGAACATGCTGACATCGCGTTCAATGAGCTTTCCTTGGCGGATGAAAAAGACCTGTACGCACATCCAGCCCTTATCATATGCGTACGCGAATACGTCACGGTCGACTAGATCGTTCATCGTCATTTTTTGTTTTTCCATCGTTGATTCGATATGAGCGATTTGGTCACGAAGCTCTTTTGCCCGTTCAAACTCAAGATTCTCGGCAGCTTCATGCATTTTCTCTTCAAGCTCTTTTTTGACCTCATTATAGCCGCCCTTTAAGAAACGGGTAATGCTCTCAACCAGCTCTCTATTCGTCTCTTCGGAAATGTCCTTTACGCACGGAGCGAGACATTGACCCAGATGATAGTATAGACATACTCTGTCCGGCAGCTTGGAGCATTTTCTGAGAGGATACAGACGGTCGAGCAGTTTTTTAGTTTCCCTTGCGGCCTGCACGTTCGGGTACGGCCCGAAATAGCGCCCTTTGTCTTTTTTGACATTGCGGGTGACGATCAGCCTTGGGTGGCGTTCATGGGTGATTTTTATGAAAGGATAGGTTTTGTCGTCTTTGAGCATGACGTTGTATTTCGGATCATGCTTTTTGATTAGATTCATTTCTAAAATAAGCGCTTCAAGATTGGAGGACGTCACGATATATTCAAAATCCTCGATTTCCGTCACAAGCCTTTGTGTTTTCGCATCGTGAGAACCGGTGAAATAGGAGCGCACTCTGTTTTTCAGCACTTTTGCTTTTCCTACGTAGATCACAGTCTGCTGCCGGTCCTTCATGAGATAACATCCGGGCTGATCGGGAAGGAGGGCGAGTTTTTCTTTCAGTTGTTTGTTCATATGTTACCCTTCCTTATGTTTAATCCTTTGTTTCCAGTTTAACACGAACGTTTGTTTTTCTCTATGATTCACGATTGGCGAATAAAAAAAGCGATCCCTCAATCGGAATCGCTCTGGCATGTAAGCAGCCGAAAATTAAAGATGTTTGTTGACAAGCTCTTGAAGCGCTTCTTTCGGTTTGAAGCCGACAGAAGTTTCAACTACTTCTCCGTCTTTTAACACAAGAAGTGTCGGGATGCTCATAACGCCGTATTTTCCGGCTGTTTCTTGGTTTTCATCCACATCGATTTTTACGATCTTCAGTTTGTCTCCCATTTCTTGATCCAGTTCTTCAAGAACAGGTGCAATCATTTTGCAAGGTCCGCACCAAGGAGCCCAGAAGTCTGCCAGTACGACGCCTTCGCTTGTTTCAGCTGAGAAAGATTGATCAGTTGCTTTTACGATAGCCATTATTGAATTCCTCCAATTGTGAAATGATGATTTTTAGTATAGCATCTCCCATTCGTTCACGCTATTTTAATGCTTGCAAATTATTTTTTCCTGATCACAATCGGTTTACTCATTTTTATCTGGATTGAATGGGATATGTCACTTTTCATTAAAACACGAATCTGATAATGGCCCCGATCACTACAATAGCCCCGATGATCATTAAAATGGTACGAAGCATAGGATAACATCTCCTCTTCACTGTCATGTACTTTACCATGCCCTGCCGGAGCTGTTTTAAAACATGAAAGAGAGCGCCGGCATGAAGCTCCGGCGCTCTCGCTCGATTAAGAATCAGCACGCAGTGTGAGTAAGACGACTGACATTGGCGGCAGTTTTGCTTTCAGTTTGTTTTTGTTAAGCGTATATCGGCTGAAAGACTCCGGTTTGACGTGATGAGGATCGTCAAACGTGTTATGCGCATTCATTTTTTCTGCCGTGAGAATGACTCCGGAATGGTCCGCTGTCTTGTGAAGGCCTCTCAGCTCAATCTCAGCCTCCGCTTTGTTTTGGTGGTCGATGTTGCAGATCGTGATATTGATATCGCCTTCTGCATGTTTCGATGCTGAAATACTGATTTGCGGCAGCGTTTCACCCTTCCATTCATAGTCAGCAGACGTTGTTTCAGTCTCTAAAAGAGAAGCGTCCTGGTGTACCTTAAACATATCAAATACATGGTACGTCGGTGTCAAAAGCATGCGTTCTCCCTCAGTCAAAATCATCGCTTGAAGAACGTTTACCGTTTGGGCGATGTTGGTCATTTGCACCCGGCGGCAATGCTGATGGAAAATGTGGAAATGAGAAGCCGCCACCAGTGCATCACGAATGGTGTTTTGCTGATAAAGGAAACCAGGGTTCGTGCCTGGCTCAGGATCAAACCACGTGCCCCATTCGTCTATGATCAGCCCGACCCGCTGCTCTGGATCGTACCGGTCCATAATCGTTCCGTGTTTTTGAATCAATTCATCAATGTATTTGGCTTTTTTCATTGTAATAAACCATTCATCCTCCGTGAATTCTGTGGCTGATCCTTTGCCCTTCCAGAAATCACCCGGAATCGTATAATAATGAAGGCTCAATCCGTCCATCAGGCCAGCAGCTTTTTTCATGAGCACGTCTGTCCAATTAAAATCATCTACATTTGCGCCGCCTGCAATTTTATATATTTCATTGCCGCTGTAATTGCGGACATAGGTTTGAAAACGCCGGTACAGATCGGCATAGTATTCAGGATGCATGTTGCCGCCGCAGCCCCAGTTCTCATTGCCCACGCCGAAATATTTCAGCTTCCAGGGCTCCTCTCTTCCATTTTGTTTTCTCCAGTCTGACATCGGCGTGCCGGCTTCAAACGTCATATACTCGATCCATTCCGCCATTTCCTGAACGGTTCCGCTTCCGACATTGCCGCAAATATAAGGCTCGCATTCAAGCAGCTCGCAAAGCATCATAAATTCATGCGTTCCGAATTCATTTGATTCAATTGTTCCGCCCCAGTGAGTGTTAAGCATCGTCTTACGGTCACCGACACCGTTTGCCCAATGGTATTCGTCCGCAAAGCACCCGCCCGGCCACCTGAGGACAGGGATATGAAGCTGCTTGAGCGCTTCCAGCACATCCTTTCGAATTCCGTTTATGTTGGGAATGCTTGACTCCGTTCCGACCCAAATCCCCTCATAAATCCCTCTTCCTAGATGCTCCGCAAAATGACCGTATATATTTTTGTTAATAGTTCCTTTTACAATATCCGTCTGGATCACTGCTTGATGTTCAGACATGCTTGATCATTCCTTTCATACGAATATGAAAAGCACCACAGTCAAATATGTGATCTGTCTTTTGCCTGAGGAGTCAGCATGAATGTAAGCGCTTTTAAAGTAACCATATTATATATGTTCGTACATGTCAATGATATTTTTTCTAAACTTTATATTTGTACGTATGTATTTGAAAATGTAAAAACCCCGAACTTCAGCAGTCCGGGGTTTTCTTTACGAGTGTATGTTTAATTGTTTGAATTCCTCAGTTAATAACGGGACGACATCAAATAAATCGCCTACAATGCCGTAATCCGCTATTTTAAAAATATCTGCTTCGGGATCTTTATTGATGGCGACAATCACCTTGCTGTTTGACATGCCGGCCAAATGCTGGATGGCGCCGGAAATGCCGCAGGCAATATACAAATCCGGGGTAACGACTTTTCCGGTCTGTCCGATTTGGAGAGCGTAATCGCAATAATCAGCGTCGCATGCCCCGCGAGATGCCCCGACTGCGGCCCCCAGCACATCTGCAAGCTCCTGCAGCGGCTGAAATCCTTCCTTGCTTTTGACTCCGCGGCCGCCCGCAACAATAATTTTTGCTTCGGAGAGATCAACGCCGTCCGCTGTTTTTTTCACGACTTCTTGGATAACGGTGCGGAGGTCTGTAAGAGAAACATCAATGCTATCGATACTCCCCGACCTGCTGGCGTCTTTTTCTGCAGCTTGAATGTTATTGGGGCGAATCGTTGCAAAAATCAGCGGATCGGTTGAAATGACGCGTTCAAATGCTTTCCCCGAGTAAATTGGCCTTGTAAATACGATATTTTCTCCGGTAACGCTTACATCTGTAGCATCAGAAATTAAGCCTGTTTGCAGCCGGGCGGCAAGCTTCGGTGAAAGGTCCTTTCCCATTGCCGTGTGCCCGCATATAACGGAATCGGGCTTTTCTTGGTCAATAATGGCCCTCATGACCTGGCTGTATCCATCTGCCGTATATGCTTTCAGCTTCGGATCCTCGGCTGTGAGAACTTTATCGGCTCCGTAATGGATAAGCTCCTGTGCAACGCTTTGTACATTTTCTCCAATCAGAACACCGATGACTTCTCCATCGCCTGAAATGGTTCTTCCTGCAGCTATTGCTTCAAAGGTGACATTCCGCAATTCTCCGTCGCGAATTTCTCCGAGTACGATCACTTTTTTTCCCATTCTAACATCCCCCTGTTTCTTTGAATGTCCAAGCTTTAAATGACTTTAGCTTCGCTGCGGAGCAATGAGACGAGCTCTTTTGCCTGTTCGGCAGGCTCACCTTGGAGAAGCTTCCCGGCTTCTTTTTTCGGCGGCAGAAAACGTTCGATCGTTTTCATCTTTGGTTCAGCATCCTCTTCGTCAAGATCAAGATCATCAAGTTCAAGCTCTTCAAGCGGTTTTTTCTTGGCCTTCATAATTCCCGGAAGCGATGGATAGCGCGGTTCGTTTAAGCCCTGCTGAGCTGTGACAAGCAATGGGAGTGTCGTTTTGATTTTTTCAACATCCCCTTCGACGTCCCTTTCTGCTTCCGCATCAGTGCCGTTGATTTCGAGTTTGGTGATCGTTGTGATGCACGGAATGTCCAGAAGCTCGGCAAGCCGCGGCGCCACTTGTCCTGATCCTCCGTCAATGGCAACATTTCCGCCGAGAATCAAATCAAACTCCTGATCCTTCATATAGTGGTATAAAACTTGAGAAATGGAATATTGGTCGGGTTCTTCAAGATCATCTTCTATGTTGATTAAAACGGCTTGGTCACATCCCATGGCAAGCGCCGTACGCAATTCCTTCTCCGCATCTTCACCGCCGACAGTGACGGCGGTGATCGTGCCGCCGTGCTTTTCCTTCAGCTGGATGGCTTCTTCTATTGCGTACTCGTCGTATGGATTAATGATCCATTCCGCTCCGTCATCCTGAATTTTTCCTGCTTCAATGACGATTTTTTCTTCTGTGTCAAACGTCCGTTTCATCAGTACAAATAGATTCATGATCATATCCCCTTTTATTCGCCTTTGAACTGAGGCTTTCTTTTTTCGAGAAATGCCTGGATGCCTTCTTTGGCGTCCTCTGACTCAAATGCTTCTCCAAACCGCTTCGCTTCAAGCTTTAAGCTGCCTTCATAGGAATACACCTTGTTTGAGTAAAGAAGCTCAAGCAGTGATGCCAGCGTTTGCGGGCTTTTTTCTGCAAACTTAGCGGCAAGTGCTTTTGCTTTTTCAAGCACTTCTGCTTCATCCTTTGCTCCAATTGACACAAGCCCGAGATCAAGCGCTTCTTTTCCGGATATCGGTTCTCCAGATCCGATGAGCTCAAGCGCTTTGGCTGTACCGATATATCTTGGTAGACGCTGTGTCCCCGCAAAACCCGGTATAATACCGAGGTTAAGCTCCGGGAGCCCCAGTTTGGCATCTTCTGCCGCAATTCTGATATGACAAGCCATCGCAAGCTCCAGCCCTCCGCCAAGAGCAGCACCGTGAATCGCTGCGATAATCGGTTTCGGGAAGCCTTCAATTCTTTCCATCAGCTGCTGGCCGCGCTCAGCCAGCAGTGAGGAATCCTCATTGCCTTTAAGTGATGTAAATTCTTTAATATCAGCGCCGGCTGAGAAAAATCTTCCCTCACCGTGAATGATAATGCTTCGTACGCCTGCATCTGTCTCACATTGATCAAGACAGGAGGACAGCTCTTCTAATATCCGGCTGGAAAGCGCATTTGCCGGCGGATGGTGAATCGTCAAAACTGCCACAAATTGATCAACTGCCAGTGATATTGCATTCATAGGACAGAACCCCTTTACTTATTGTGAATTCCGGACACCAACAATTCTAAAACGCTGTTTGACAAGGCAGCGAGATCGTACTTTTGGTCATTCATAACCCAAGTTGTCACAGTTTCGTCAATCGTTCCAAAAATCATCTGCCGGGCGAGGCGGACATCGAGGCCCTCTTTTAATTCGCCTGATTGTATGCCTTCGGTCAAGATGCCATCTAAAATATTTAAGTAGCCTTTTAATATTTCATTGATTTTCTGGCGCAGCTCCAAGTTTGACTGGCGGAGCTCAAGCTGAGTGACAATCGCGAGATTATGGTCATCGGCTAAAAGGGAAAAATGCTTTGAAATCACAAGCGCCAGTTTCTCTTTCGCTGTTGTCTTTTCTTTTATGTCCTCTTCCATCCGCTCAATAAATTGGCCCATTTTTTCTTTGAAAAGAGAAATTAAAATGTCTTCTTTGTTTTTGAAATAGAGATAGATGGTGCCGTCCGCTACTCCGGCTTGTTTGGCAATTTTGGATACCTGTGACTGGTGGTAGCCGTTTTCCGCAATGACTTCTACTGCTGCATCAATAATCTGCATATACTTTGGCCGTTTTTGCTTCAATGTTCATCGTTCCTTCCTATAGAAATGAATGACTATTCATTCATAATTTCATGATAAAAAGGATTTTCGGCTTTGTCAAGTTTATTCACAGGTGTTCTCTTTTTCTTCTGTTATTTGATGTGATGATTTTCAATTTCTTCTTCGAGTAAACGCCTTCTTAAAATTTTCCCGACCGCTGTTTTCGGCAGCTCTTTTCTGAACTCATAGGCTTTCGGCACCTTGTAAGGAGCGAGGCGAGATCTGGCAAAAGCGTCCAGTTCTTCTGCATCGGCTTTTGCATCTTTCTTTAACACGACAAATGCTTTTACTGTTTCTCCCCTGTAGGAATCGGGCACACCTGCAACCACAATTTCCTGGATGGCTTCATGTTCATAAAGCACCTCTTCGACTTCACGCGGGTAAATATTATAACCGCCGGCGATAATGATGTCCTTCTTCCTGTCGGCAATATAGAAAAAGCCCTCTTCATCCATATAGCCCATGTCTCCGGTGAACAGCCAGCCGTCTCTTAGTACAGCGGCGGTTTCCTCCGGTTTGTTCCAATATCCTTTCATGACTTGCGGACCTTTTACAATGATTTCTCCATGCTCATATGGAGCGGCAAACTCACCCGTCTCCTCAGAATAGATCGCTGCGTCAGTACCCGGCCAAGGACAGCCGATACTGCCCGGCTTGTTTTTCCCCCAGATAAAATTGGCGTGCGTCACTGGGGATGCCTCAGACAAACCATAGCCCTCCACAAGCTTTCCGCCAGTCACCTTTTCAAATTTCTGCTTTACCTCAACAGGGAGCGCGGCAGATCCGCTAAGACAGCTTTTAATCGATGACAGATCATATTGCTGCAATTCGGGGTGATGCAAAAGGCCGATGTAAATCGTCGGTGCGCCTGGAAAGAGCGTCGGTTTTTGTTTGTCGATGATTTTAAGCGTTTCGAGCGGATCGAACTTAGGAAGAAGAATCATTTCAAAGCCTTGCTTAATCGAATAATTCATCACTGCCGTCAGCCCGTAGACGTGAAAAAACGGGACGATGCCAAGCACTTTTTCAGCGCCTTCCTTCACATCGTACATCCAAGCCGCGCACATTTCGGTATTGGCCAAAATATTCCGGTGCGTGAGCATGACCCCTTTTGGAGCCCCCGTTGTTCCTCCGGTATACTGGAGAACAGCGATATCATGTTCAGGATCGATCTTCGGGATTGTCAGAAGCTCCATTTTTTCCTGCTTCATGCTGGAGGCGAACGTGTGAATGTGATCTTTTTTGTCAAAATCGATGTGCACTTTTTGTTTTTGCATCAGCGGGTAAAGAATATTTTTCGGAAAAGGCAAATAGTCTTTTATGCTGGTTATCAAAATCTGATCGACGATTGATAACGTTTTCATTTTTATTGCCTTCGGGAAAAGCAAATCTAAGGTGATGATCACGCTTGCCTCAGCATCTCTCAGCTGGTATTCTAGCTCGTGCTCGGTATAAAGCGGATTCGTCTGCACCACGATGCCACCTGCAAATAAGACACCGTAATAAGAAATGACTGATTGCGGGCAATTGGGCAGCATGACAGCTACTCTGTCTCCTTTTTGCAGGCCATTGTTCTGCAAAAAAGCTGCGAGTTTAAGAGCATCCGTCAGAATGTCATGAAAGGTGAGTTTTTTTCCAAAGAAAGATACGGCAGTTTTTTCAGGGAATCGTGCGGCGGAGTCTGTCAGGATAGATTGCAGGGTTTGGTTCGGCAATGGAAGCTCATGCGGGATATCGTCGGGATACTCGGCAAGCCACGGCTTTTGAGACTGCATAAAACCTCCCCTTTCGGTTTTTGAGTTCCACCCTATCATTATAGCAGATGGACGGCAAAAAAAAGAAAAAGAAAGGGAAATCTTTCTTTTTCTCATGATACGAACAGATATATAAGTCCAATTACCAAAAAGATTCCCGCCGTGGCGAGCAGTACTTTTGCAAGCTTTTCCATCTATTCTCCGTCCCCTTATATTCCGGCTGCCACCACAAATGAAAGCCCGACAGAAATGACAAATGAAATAAAGCCGACAGCCCGGTTATCATTCTCGATTTCCTGATCAATTTTAAACCGCGGAGTCAAAAACTCAAAAATAAAGTAACTGATCAGAAGCATAACAAACCCGTAAACACCCCAGCCGATCATTTGCAGCAGAGAATTGTGCTGGGAGATGGAATGCTGAAACACGTTTGCGATTCCTAAAATTTTTCCGCCGGTCGCCATTGCCACCGCAAGATTTCCTTTTTGAATCTCTTCCCAGTTTTTATAAGCCGTCACCAGCTCAAACACAGTCAAAAAGAGGACGAGGCAGAGAACCGCGACACTGTAATATGCCGCGATTTCCACAAGCTCGTTTTCCCAAAAATCACTCATGGCCATACTCCCTTTTATTTTAGTTCAACAACCGTAACGCCTGATCCTCCCTCACCTGCTTCACCGAAACGGGAGCTTCTAACGCTGCGATGGTTTTTCAGGAGATCCTGCACGCCTTTTCTTAAAGCGCCGGTTCCTTTTCCGTGGATGATTGACACTCTTGGATATCCGGCTAATACTGCATCATCCAAGTATTTTTCAACACGGCTGAGGGCATTTTCATAGCGTTCGCCGCGAAGGTCAAGTTCAAGCGATACGTGGTAGTCCTTCCCTTTGACCGCCGTAATGATTTTTTCTTTTTTTGGTTCTGGAGCTGATTTGATAAACTCCAGGTCTTTTTCTTTTACTTTCATTTTTAAAATTCCGATTTGAACATTCCATTCATTGCCGCCGGTTTTTTCAAGCAGCGTTCCTTTTTGCCCGAAGGTGAGGACTTTCACCTCATCACCAGGCTTGAAGTCGCGTTTTTGCGTTTTCGGTTTTTCTGGTTTTTTGGACTTTTCAAAAGTAGGAACTGCGCCTTCTAACCGTTTCTTCGCGTTGATCAGCTCGTGATCCTTGAAGGATTTGTGTTCTTCTTTTATTGAGCGCAATTCATGAATAATATCTTCGGCTTCTTTCGTTGCCGCTTTTACTTTTTCAGCCGCTTGCTGTTCAGCCTCTTCGAGCATTTTGTCTTTTTTGCTGTTGAGCTCGATAATTTGCTGCTGCAGCTCTTTATGCAGCTTTTCTGCTTCTTTTCTGATTGATTCCGTCTCAGAAAGTTCTTCTTCCGCGCGTTTTTTGCTTTGTTCGAGCGACGCAATCATCGTGTCGACTTCGTTATGCTCGGCCGTCATTTCTGATTTGGCCTGCCCGATAATATGGTCCGGGAGTCCGAGGCGTTTTGAAATTTCGAAGGCGTTGCTTCGTCCCGGCACACCAATTAAAAGTTTATAGGTTGGTGACAGTGTTTCAATGTCAAATTCGACGCTGGCATTCATGACGCCTTCTCTGTTATAGCCGTATGCCTTTAATTCCGGGTAATGCGTCGTGGCTAACACTCTAGCATTGGTGCGATGCACGTCATCCAAGATGCTCATGGCGAGGGCCGCCCCTTCCTGCGGGTCTGTCCCTGCGCCCAGTTCATCGAAAAGCACAAGACTGTTTTCATTGACATGTTCTAAAATGCCGACAATGTTCACCATATGGGATGAGAACGTACTTAAGCTTTGCTCAATCGATTGTTCATCGCCGATATCAGCAAACACATGCTCAAATACGGCGGCTTCTGACCCTTCATCTGCCGGAATATGAAGTCCGGATTGCGCCATCAAGGTTAACAGGCCTAACGTTTTAAGGGTGACTGTTTTCCCCCCGGTGTTTGGCCCTGTAATGACAATGGTTGAAAAATCGCCGCCAAGCTCGATGTCATTAGCAACCACTTGATCAGGCGGAAGCAATGGGTGGCGTGCCTTTTTCAAACGGACAAAGCCGTTGTCGTTCACGATCGGTTTTGTCGCTTTGACCGCTTTTGCATATCTTGCTTTTGCAAAAATAAAGTCAAGCGTCTGTAGCACTTGCAAATCTTGAAAGAGCTCTTCTGTGTGCTCCGCCGTATGCTCTGTGAGCACGCGCAAAATCCGTTCAATTTCTTGCTTTTCTTTCACTTTCGCCTGCTGAAGCGAGTTGTTCATATCTACGATCGCCTGCGGTTCAATGAACAGTGTCGCGCCTGAGGAAGAGGTATCATGCACAATTCCTCCGTAGCTTGATCTGTACTCTTGTTTGACCGGGATCACAAAACGGTCATTCCGAATCGTAACGATCGTATCAGACAGCATTTTTGAAGCGGAGGAGGAGCGCAGCATGGACTCTAACCGGTCTCTGATTCTCGATTCGAGTGTTTTGAGCTGTGTGCGGATTCCTCTTAATGTTCCTGATGCATGATCAAGCACTTCTCCGTGATCATCAATGCAGGAATTAATGTCCCGTTCTAAATCGGAAAGCGTGATAAGCTGTTCAGCATGCTGATGGATCAGCGGAATGTCGACGCCGTCTTCAGCCATTTGGCTGATAAAATGTTTCATTTGTTTAACTGCGTAAAGCAGACCTGAGATCTCAGTGAATTCTGAAGGACTGAGAACACTGCCGATTTCCGCCCGTCTTAACGCTCCTCTAATATCAGTAAGGCCGCCAAATGGCGCCTGCCCTCTCAGCCGGATAATGGCGGAAGCTTCATCTACTTCATCAAGCTGTTTTTTGATTTCGTCTATAGAAGCAGAAGGCTTAAGCTCGAGAAGCATTTCTTTTCCGAGCGATGAAGCGGCGTGCTCAATAACCTGTTCTTTCACTTTATGAAATTCAAGAGCTGATAATACTTTTTGCTGCACGATTGTGTGAGCCTCCTTACTTAATCGTTGCGCTTCAGGAATGCCTCTACGTCTTTAAGCGACCGGGCATTCAGAACGTTTTTCGTTTCCGTCCATCCTTTGCGCGCGGCAGTAACGCCGGTTTTCATATCGTCTAACATCTCAATATTATGGGCATCGGTATTAATGACCAATGTGACCCCTTGTTCGTTTGCTTTGATTAAATGTTCTGTGCGCAAATCGAGGCGCGCAGGGTTGGCGTTGAGTTCAAGCGCCGTATTTGTTTTCTTCGCAAGCTCAATCAGCTTATCAATATCGATTTCGTAACCGGCCCGTCTGCCGATCAGGCGTCCGGTCGGGTGTGCGATAATGTCAACATGCTTGTTGGTCAGTGCCGTCTCAAGCCGTTTCATAATGACGTGTTCTGGCTGATTAAAGCTGGAATGAATCGATGCAATAACGATATCCATTTCGGCCAGCACGTCGTCATCATAATCAAGCGTACCGTCAGGCAGAATATCCATCTCGACGCCTTTCAAGATCCGGAAATTCTCGAACTCAGCATTCAGTGCGTCAATTTCTTTTGCCTGCTGCTTGAGCCTTTCTGCAGTCAGCCCGTTGGCAACCTTTAAATATTGTGAGTGATCGGTGATCGCCATATATTGATAGCCTTTTTCCATGCATGCTTCAGCCATCTCTCTGATAGAAAACGCCCCATCGCTCCACGTTGAGTGCATGTGGAGATCTCCCTTGATTTGCTCGGGCTCTATCAATTCAATGCTGTCGCTGTAGGTTTCCACTTCTTGCCCGCTTTCACGGAGCTCCGGCGGAATCAGCGGCAGGCCGAAGTGCGCATAAAATTCACGTTCACTCGGAAATGTTTTGATATCTCCGGTTTCAACTGTCTCGACGCCGTATTCACTGATCCGCTCGCCGCGTTCTTTCGCGATTTGGCGCATCTTAATGTTGTGATCCTTTGATCCCGTAAAATGATGGAGTGTTGTCGGAAACTGCTCTTCCGTGACAAGACGGAAATCAACGCTTGTTTCATATTCAAAGGAAAGGATAACGGACACCTTCGTATCTCCGCTCGCGATCACGCTTTTGATGTTTGGCAGTGCAAGCAGCTGCTCTCTTACTTCAGCCGGATGATCTGTGGCAATGATATAATCCAGATCCTTCACCGTTTCCCGCGCTCTGCGGAGACTTCCGGCACGGGAAAATTTGATGATATCCGTAAATTGAGCAAGATGCTCTTCAATGTCCCTGGCGATCCGGAGGGCGTAGCCGATCGGGAACCGTTCAGGCTGTTTTCCGGCTTCCCCGAGCGCCTGTAATATTTTTTCTTCTGATTTTTTGCCAAAACCCGCAAGACCTTGTACCTTTTGCTGTTCACAGGCTTCCTTCAGAGATTCTGCATCATGTACGCCGAGCTCTTTATACAGCTTTGCGATTTTTTTGCCGCCGAGGCCCGGCAGCTTCAATAAAGGCACGAGTCCTTCCGGCACTTCTTTCTGCAGCGATTCGAGTGTACTTGACTTTCCTTCATCTATATACTCTTTAATGACGCTGTACGTTCCTTTTCCAATGCCGGACAGCGACATCATATCGTCCATTTCTGATAAACTGCGGTCATCCTGTTCCAGGGCTGCCGCTGCTTTTCGGAAGGCGGATACTTTAAACGGGTTGTCCCCTTTGAGTTCCATGTAGACTGCAATGGTTTCAAGCAGCCGGATAATATCTTTTTTATGCATACAATAACCCCCAGACGTTCACATATGTTTCCATCATACTTGAAAAAAACTTCTCCGGACAAGAGAAGTTTTTTATGCCCCGTACTGTGTCCACAGCTCTTGTAGGAGCCCTGACAAATACGGTGTATGGTTAATGATCACATTTGCGAGAGACGATTGCCCCATCATTTGCTGCAAAGCATCTACCGGAAGCACGGATGCAACATACAGCAGCACAAATGTAAATAAATAGACTTCAAGAAAACCGAGAACGGCGCCCAGCACCTGGTTGATTTGTTTAATCACCGGAATGCCGGCTACAATACTCAAGAATGAGCCTATGATTCTCAGTAAGATTTTAGCGATAATAAATAAAACGATAAACGCAATCGCATTATAGTAGGCTGCTTCCAAATTTCCCGTAAAAAAAGAAAGAGCCGGCTGTCCCGCTGAAAAATCGGGTGCGGGAATCCACTTTAAATGCGGCGCCACATTTTTATAGAATAAAGCCGCAAAGGCGATCGATAAAATAAAGCTCGTCAAGCGGATAAACTGCAGAATAAAACCGCGTTTTAATCCCAGTAAAGTCCCCATCAGGAGCAAGATTAAGATGATGATATCTAGCATAGTTGTTCAATCCTTTTCTTTAAGCTGACGCTCCAGTTTCTCATATTTCTCTTGTAATTTGACATAATCGTGCACCACATTTACCGCTGTCAGCACTGCAAGTTTATTTATATCAAGGTATGGATTTTTTTCATTGATTTCTCTCATTTTATCATCAACAATTCCGGCGACATACCTCATATGGGCTTTGCTTTCTTCACCGACAATCGTGAAGTGCTGGCCGTAAATGTCAACGGTTGTTTTTGTTTTTTTGCCGTCAGACAACGTTTCTCCTCCATTCCGCGAGAATCCTAGTTCTTATCATAACACGTTTATTAAATGAATGGAAAGACGAGCCTCCCGCTGTTATGATACACTGGTATATACAGTGAAAAGTGTAAAAAAAGGAGATTATTACGTGTCCCATTCTGTGATAAAAGTACCGTTGTCTGCTATTGACCAAATGAAAATGACGTATAGCGGTTCGCTTACTGCCTCTGTTCCGCAGGGAGCCGTTTTTCAGGCGAAACCGCCAGGCTGTACCATTACAGCATATAAATCCGGCAAGGTCTTGTTTCAAGGCAAAAACGCAGCGGCAGAATCCGCGCGCTGGGGAACAGCAGAGCCGCAGGAAAAGAAGAAAACGGCCAAAAAGCCGGCTGATCCCCGCTATGTTCCTCCGGCAAATATCGCCGGAATGTCTGTTATCGGCTCTGACGAGGTCGGAACTGGAGATTACTTTGGTCCGATGACGGTTGTATGCGCGTACGTCGACAAAACCATGCTTCCTTTAATGAAGGAACTCGGTGTTAAGGACTCTAAAGACTTAAAGGACCCGCAAATCATTGAGATTGCCCGAAACCTGATCAAAACCATTCCGTACAGCCTGCTTGTGTTAAAGAATGAAAAGTACAACAGCATGCAGGAAAAAGGCATGAGCCAAGGGAAAATGAAAGCCTTGCTGCACAATCAGGCCATCACCCATTTGTTAAGAAAAATGGACGGGGTAAAGCCTGAGGCCATTTTGATTGACCAATTCGCTGAGCCTGGCGTCTACTTCAATCATTTAAAGGGCAGAGACATTGTGAAGGAGCGGACCTATTTTAGCACAAAGGCTGAAGGCATTCACCTGTCAGTCGCCGCTGCTTCAATCATTGCAAGATATTCGTTTTTAATGGAAATGGATAAACTATCGCGTGAGGCAGGAATGACGCTTCCGAAAGGGGCCGGCCCGCACGTGGATGAGGCGGCTGCCAAGCTGATCCTTAAAAAAGGGGCATCCGCTCTCAGAGCCTTTACAAAACTCCATTTTGCCAATACGCAGAAAGCGCAGCGCCTTGCCGCTAAAAAACGTTCATAGAAAAAAGCTTGCAGATAAATCTGCAAGCTTTTTTATTAGCCTCTTAAAACGGCCTGATATTTGTCTTCTAACGCCTTCAGCACTTTGCTGTGCGCCTTTGTCACTTCTTCTTCAGTCAGGGTTTGTTCAGGGTTTACATATTGAAGTGAGAAAGCAACTGACTTTTTGCCTTCCTCCATATGCTCGCCTTCGTATACGTCAAAGACGGATACTTCTTTCAGAAGCTTTCCGCCAGCCTCTTTAATGACGCTTTCGAGCTGGCCGCTTGTGACGGATTTATCTGTTACAAGCGCGATATCACGTGTCACAGACGGATATTTTGGAATCGCCGTGTAAACAAGCGGTGCTGTTTCCGCTGCGAGTAACGCATGAAGATCAAGCTCAAACACGTATGTCTCTTTTATATCCAGTTCTTTTTCCAATGAAGGATGGACTTGGCCGATGAAGCCGATAAGAGAACCATTCAATAGAATGTTCGCTGTTCTGCCTGGGTGCAGCTGTTTGCGTTCAGACTGAACAAATTCAATGCTGTCGAGGACGTTCAGTTTTTCTAACAGCCCTTCTACAATTCCTTTGGCGACGAAGAAATCAACTGTTTTTTTCTCGCCCTGCCACAGCTGCTTGCGCCATAATCCGGTAACAGCTCCTGCCACGCGTTCTGTTTCAACAGGTTTTGTGTCCTCTTCCTTCTTCAGGAAAACGGAGCCGACTTCGTACAGTGCGACTGAGTCAGTCTGTCTCGCCAGGTTGTAAGAAACGGAGTCAAGCAGATTCGGAACAAGACTGTGTCTGAGAATGCTTCTTTCTTCACTCATCGGAAGCGCAAGCACAGTGTTCAGTGATTTTTCAATCGCAAACGCTGCCGCTTTCTTCTCGTTTGTCAGTGAGTAAGTGATGGCTTGTGACAAGCCTGCGCCTTCAAGAAAACGTCTGACTTTACGACGTTTTGCCTGATATGGCGTTAATCCGCCTGTTGTTCCCGCTGTCTCAGGAAGCGTAGACGGAATGTTATCATAGCCGTACAGTCTTGCCGCTTCTTCAATTAAATCCTCTTCGATTGTAATGTCACCGCGGCGTGATGGAACTGTCACGACGAGCAAATCATTTGCTTCACCGACAGTAAAGCCGAGACGATTATAAATGCTGATCAGTTCTTCTTTGCTGATTGTCATGCCGAGGACGCTGCTCACTTTGTCAGCAGAAACATGAATGTTATTCGCTTCGATTGTCAGATGATCTTCCTCAACAGTTCCAGCGAGCACTTCACCGCCTGCATACAGATGGATCAGCTGTGCAGCCCGTTCAGCCGCAAGACGTACGCGCGCCGGATCAATGCCTTTTTCAAATCTTACGCTTGATTCACTTCTCAAACCAAGATCTTTGGAAGCCTTGCGAACCGTCTGTCCGTTGAAGTACGCAGCCTCAAGCAAAATCGTTTTCGTATCTTCCTGAACCTCTGACTCTGCTCCTCCCATGACACCGGCAACGGCTTGCGCTTTCGTTCCGTTCGTAATGACAAGGTGATCGGCAGACAGCTTACGTTCTTGATCATCAAGGGTTAAGATCGTTTCATTTTCAGCTGCTTTTCTTACTACGACTTCCTTGGAGCCGAATCTGTCATAATCAAACGCATGAAGCGGCTGTCCGTATTCCAGCAGGACAAAGTTTGTGATGTCAACAACGTTGTTGTGCGGGCGAATGCCTGCATTCATCAGCTTTGTCTGCATCCAAAGCGGTGACGGAGCAATCGTGACGTTTTTAATGATTTTTGCAGTATACAGCGGGTTCGCTTCTTGATCTTCGACTTTGACAGCGATGTAATCAGACGCTTGTTCTGAAGCAGCCGGATAATCCGTTTGCGGAAGTTTTACCTCTGTATCTAAAATTGCCGCAACCTCGTAAGCAACACCAAGCATGTTCATGGCATCAGCGCGGTTTGGCGTTAAACCAAGCTCAAGGATCGCATCGTCAAGCTGTAAAGCCGCTAAGGCATCGTTTCCTGTTTCAGCGTCATTCGGGAATACGAAAATGCCTTCCGCATACTCCTTCGCCACAAGCTTGCTTTCAATGCCAAGCTCCTGTAAAGAACAGATCATGCCGTTTGATTCTTCACCGCGAAGCTTTGCCTTTTTGATTTTGAAATTGCCCGGCAGCACCGCTCCGACTGTTGCAACTGCGACTTTTTGTCCTTTATCCACATTCGGCGCGCCGCAAATGATTTGTACAGGTGCTTCCGCTCCGATATCAACAAGGCATTTATTCAGCTTATCAGCATTCGGATGCTGCTCGCGCTCCAGCACGTGGCCGATGACAACGCCTTTGATGCCTTCCCCTTTGTATTCAATTCCTTCAACCTCAATGCCGGCTCTTGTAATTTTCTCAGCAAGAACAGCCGGGGCCATGCCTTTTATGTCAACATAATCCTCTAACCATTTATAAGAAACAAACATCCTAGCATCCTCCTCTTACGCCTGTTTAAACTGCGAAATAAATCTGACATCGTTTGTATAGAAGTGGCGGATATCATCAATGCCATATTTCAGCATCGCGATACGCTCAACACCCATTCCGAATGCGAAGCCCTGATATTCCTTCGGATCAAAGCCAGCCATTCTCAGCACGTTCGGGTGAACCATGCCAGCGCCGAGGATTTCGATCCAGCCTGTTCCTTTACATACTGAGCAGCCGTTTCCTCCGCATTTAAAGCATGTCACGTCTACTTCTACTGAAGGCTCAGTAAACGGGAAGAAGCTTGGGCGGAGTCTGATTTCGCGGTCTTCCCCGAACATTTTTTTCGCAACGAGTTCAAGCGTTCCTTTTAAATCACTCATGCTGATGTTTTTGTCAACGACAAGCCCTTCAATTTGCATAAATTGGTGAGAGTGCGTCGCATCATCGTTATCACGGCGGTATACTTTACCCGGACAAATGATTTTAACCGGCCCTTTGCCTTCGTGCTTTTCCATCGTCCGTGTCTGAACTGGAGAAGTTTGCGTTCTCATCAGAGTTTCCTCTGTAATGTAAAAGCTGTCCTGCATATCGCGCGCAGGGTGTTCTTTCGGCAGGTTGAGCGATTCGAAGTTGTAGTAATCCGTTTCAACCTCAGGTCCTTCCTCGACAGTGTAGCCCATACCGATAAATAAATCTTCAATTTCTTCAATGACAACTGTGAGCGGATGGCGGCCGCCGACTGCGACAGGGTTCCCCGGCAGCGTGACGTCAATTGTCTGTCCCGCAAGCTTCTGCTTCATTTCTTCTTCTTCAAGCTTCTCGTTTTTGATAGCAATCGCATTGGCGATACGCTCTCTTACTTCGTTCGCGAGCGCGCCCATTTTCGGACGTTCCTCAGCAGAAAGTTTGCCCATTCCGCGCAGCACTTCTGTAATCGGCCCTTTTTTTCCGAGATATTGCACCCGAATATCATTGACAATCTTTAATGAGCTTGCCGCTTCTACTTGTTCTAAAGCTTCTTGTTCCAGCTGTTTTAGCTTTTCTTCCATTTTGCATCCTCCTTTTATGTAACAAACCGTTATATGTCTTTGGAAAACAAAAAAAACCCGTCCCTTGTACAAGGGACGAGTTGTGGCCGCGGTACCACCCTTATTTCAGACAGACTGATGCTGTCGTCAGCTTCATTGACATAACGGAATCAGATTCCGGTTCACCTTTACGCGCAGTGTGCGCGGTCCCGGCGACAACTCAAGAGGTGAAGACAATTTCCGGCTGCGTTAAAAATGCTCTCAGTCAGCGGCATTTTCTCCCTGGAAAGCAGTTGATCAGAAATTGAGGTCCTCTGTCACGGTTTTTCAAATATTATGTTCTATTATAGAGAAATCCAACGCTTCGCGCAACACTATCCTCGCAAGTGATACACGAGGATGGCAGCCGCAATCGCAACGTTCAGTGATTCAGCCTGTCCGTAAAGCGGCACGTACAGGTTCAAATCCGTTTTTTCCAGCAAGGCGGCATCCACCCCTGCCCCTTCATTTCCTACAATGAGCGCAAAGGATTCAGCCTGAGGCATATCCCTGTAAGGCGCTCCGTTTTGCAGCGCCGTGCCGTACACTTTTACCCCCTCTGCTTTCAATTCATCCACATATGTATGCAGGTTTCTTCTCACAACAGGAATATGAAAGTGAGAACCTTGTGCGGATCGAAGCGTTTTTCCGTTAAAGGCGTCCGCCGTGCCGTCACCGAGCACAACCGCATCTAAACCGGCCGCATCTGCTGTCCGAATCATCGTGCCGAGGTTTCCCGGATCTTGAACAGCGTCAATCAGCAGCACCCGCTGAGGCGACGCCAGTTTTTCTTCAGGCATATGGCACACAGCGGCGATCTGCTGCGGCGTTTCAGTTTCAGTAACAGCTGAAAACGCATCTTCACTCAGCACGTAGCACTGGATGCTTACATCAAGTTCTGACGGAATTTTCGTTTCATCCTTTACAAGGATTTCTTTCACCGTGCCCGGGCTCTTGAGCGCCTCTTCAACAAGATGTTCTCCCTCAATCAGAAATGTATTCGTTTTTGTTCGTTCTTTTTTCGTGTGAAGCTTTTTCCAATCCTTCACTTTTTGGTTTTTTGCGGATTCTATTTGTTTCACTGTCTGTGTGGCTCTCCTTTTTTTAACATGATGTTATTATATCGCAAGAACAGCACATAATAAACCAGGTGCAGGGTTAGAATATACGTATAACATTTTAGGAAAAGGAGCGTTTTTACATGGATCTTAATTTACGTCATGCCGTCATTGCCAATGTAACCGGCAATAATCAGGAGCAGCTTGAACATACAATTGTGGATGCGATTCAAAGCGGTGAAGAAAAAATGCTTCCGGGGCTCGGCGTTTTATTCGAAGTCATTTGGCAGCACGCATCCGAGAGTGAGAAAAACGAAATGCTAAAAACGCTTGAAGGCGGATTAAAACCCGCCCAATAAGACATGAAACCGGGTGACAGCGCCCGGTTTTTTTCTTATATAATAAAAACATGATGAGGGGGATCGCCATGTTTTTACAACCGTTATTAGCGAAAAAAATCATTGCTGAAGTCAAAAAAATGTACGAACGTGAAGTCATTATTGTGAACACAGACGGTCTCATTATGGCAAGCACAAATGATGAGCGGGTCGGACGTTTTCATGAGGGAGCGCTCATCTGCGCAAAAGAGAAGCGCAATGTCATTATTACAAAAGAAGATGAAAAGAAATTAAAAGGAGTGAAGGCAGGCCTGAATCTCCCTGTATTTTCTGACCGTGATGTGATCGCCGTCTTCGGGCTGACAGGCGAGCCCGCTGAGATTCAGCCATACGGGGAGCTGCTTCGGAAAATGACAGAACTGTTCATTAAGGAATCGTGGTATTTAGAGCAGTCCCAGTGGCGTGAGAGAATGCTGGAGTCCTTTATGATTGATTGGCTGCAATTAAAAGAATGGTCACCCGGTTTTCTGGAGAAAGCCCAGCTTCTTGGTATTGACCTTGCCTCCCCGCACCAAATGATTCTCATTCAAGGCTATGAGTGGTCACGCTATGAAATTGAACAAATGACACATATCTGGAAATCAGCGTACCCTTCGGATTTGTTCATCAGGTGGGGAAATGAACGGATTCTGATTAATCACGAAGTGCCAAAACATGAACAGAGGGATCGGCTTTTACGGCAGATTCTTCTCATTTGTTCGTTTGCTCATACCGCAAACAGCCGATATGCCGCAGCTGGCGCCGGAAGGGCTGTTGCAAGCTCCAGCCTGACAGACTCATACGAGCAAGCGGAAAAAGCGCTGGCTGTCAGCCTTAAGCGAAAAACGCCCATCTTCGAAGAGGATCTGAAGCTTGATATGTGCCTGACTGAGATCAGCCCTGGTACCCGTAATGAATTTCCGCAAAGGGTATTCCGTGAGGCACTTCAACGTCTGGAGCTTATGAATACGATACGGACTTTCTTTCATCACGATTTGTCTTTGAAACAAACCGCTGAAGACATGCATATACACATCAATACATTGCGTTATCGTCTGTCTAAGGCTGAACAGCTGACAGGTTTGCGTTTTGACCGCACTGAGGACATCGTCACAATGTATGTTGCACTCTATTTTTTAGATCAAGATACAAAATAAAGAGAGTTTCAGTTTCATTATTTATATGTTTCTCCATGGAAGGCTTTGCTTTTTTTCTCTTACAATAGATTAAAAGCGTTTTTTGACAGGGGGATGGGTGAAATGATCACCAAAGATCTAAAAAAACAGCTGATACAAATCGTCGGACCGGAAAACTTTGATGACTCCAATGCCGGGCGTCTCGTCTATTCATATGATGCGACGCCGCAGTTTCAGTCTATGCCTGATGCCGTGATTGCACCGAGGAATACAGATGAAGTATCACGAATTTTAGCGATTTGCAGCGAACATCAAGTGCCGATTGTTCCAAGAGGATCAGGGACAAACCTGTGCGGCGGCACGTGCCCGACTGAAGGCGGACTTGTTCTTCTCTTTAAGCATATGAACCGGATTCTTGAGATTGATGAAGAAAATTTGACCGCCACAGTCCAGCCGGGCGTCATTACGCTGGATATGATCCGCGCGGTTGAAAGCAAGGGTTTGTTTTATCCGCCTGATCCGAGTTCTATGAAAATATCAACCATGGGCGGAAACATCAATGAAAATTCCGGCGGGCTCCGCGGATTAAAATACGGCGTCACCCGCGACTATGTTATTGGGCTGGAGGTTGTGCTCGCAAATGGTGACATCATCCGCACCGGCGGAAAACTCGCAAAGGATGTGGCCGGATACGATCTCACACGTCTTTTTGTCGGCTCAGAAGGAACACTCGGCATTGTGACAGAGGCAATCGTCAAACTCGTTCCAAAGCCGGAAACAAAGAAGACGCTGCTTGCCCTTTATGAAAATATCGACGCCGCTGCTCAAACGGTATCAGACATCATTGCCGCAAAAATCATACCCGCCACGCTTGAATTTCTCGACCAACCTACACTTTTGGTGATTGAGGATTATGCCAGAATCGGCCTTCCGACAAACGCAAAGGCGGTTCTGTTAATTGAGCAAGACGGACCGCTTGAAATCGTAGCACGGGATATGGAAAAGATTGAGGCGATTTGCAAAAAAGGCGACGCCGTTTCCGTTCAGACCGCACAAACAGAGGAGGAAGCGTTTGCCCTGACTGAAGCCCGGCGTTCTGCACTTTCTGCCCTAGCCCGCCTCAAGCCGACGACGATTTTAGAGGATGCGACCGTTCCTCGCTCAGAAATCGCCAATATGGTAAAAGCGATTAATGATATTGCTGCTAAATATGATATTTCCATCTGCACCTTTGGCCATGCGGGAGACGGGAACCTTCACCCGACATGCACGACAGACATAAGAAATGAGGATGAAATGGAACGTGTCGAACAGGCTTTTGCCGAGATTTTTGAGAAAGCGATTGAACTTGGCGGGACGATAACCGGAGAGCACGGGGTCGGGGCCATGAAAGCGCCTTACTTGGAAATGAAGCTAAAAAAAGAAGGCATTGCCGCGATGAAAGCGCTGAAAGCGGCATTTGATCCCCGTAACATATTAAATCCCGGCAAAGTGTTTGCGAAAGACGCCAGAAAACGTGTGGTGACGGAAAGATGACAACAGATAAAGAAATGAAACAGATCCAGAATGAGTTTAAAGAGCGCATGGATGAAGGCGAGCTTTTGAATTGTATGCGCTGCGGCTTCTGTCTTCCTTCCTGCCCGACCTATATCGAATCGGGATTTCAGGAAACTCACTCTCCGCGCGGGCGCATCGCCTTAATGAAAGCCGTAGCCGACGGTATGATTGAACCGGATGAAGATGTCGAACGGTCGCTGTCACTTTGCCTCGGCTGCCGCGCCTGTGAACCTGTATGCCCGTCAGGCGTGAAATACGGACAGCTGCTTGAGGAAGCCAGAGATATTATCCACCAAAATAAAAAACACTCGCTCGGCGCACGTGTCATGCGAAAGGCGGCTTTTCACGAGCTGTTTCCTCATCAAAACCGCATGCGCTCAGCTGTAAGCCTTATCGGTTTGTATCAGCGGTCAGGACTGCAAAACGCTGTGCGTAAAACCGGTATGCTTCGCGTCCTGCCTGAGCATTTGCGAACGATGGAAGCGGTTCTTCCTGATGTTCCTAAAAGCAAAGACATGAAGCATCGGCCGCGTTTACTGCCGTCAATTGGCCCCATGAAAAAACGGGTTGCCTTTTTTTCGGGCTGCTTAATGGATACAATGTTTTTACCGACCAACAATGCCACACTAAAACTTTTACAGCTGGCAGGCTGTGACATTGTTATTCCGCCTGAACAGGCTTGCTGCGGTGCCCTGCATGGACACAGCGGTGAAAAAAACGCAGGCAAGGAGCTCGCGAAACAAAATATCGCTGCTTTTGAAGCGTTAGACGTGGATGCTGTCATTACAAACGCAGGAGGATGCGGAGCCTTTCTCACTGAATATGATCATTTGCTGAAGGATGACCCCGAGTGGTCGGAACGGGCTGCTGCGTTTGTTCAGAAGCTGAAAGATTTTTCGTCCGTTTTGGTTGAGCTCGATTTCCATCAGATGGACCTAGCACTCGAGACGCCGCAGATCATTACCTATCAAGATTCATGCCATCTAAGAAATGTGATGCATACGTCGCTCGAGCCCCGCCAGCTTCTTCAAAGCATCAAGGGAACCGAATTCAGAGAGATGGATAAAGCGGACAGCTGCTGCGGATCAGCGGGAATTTATAACATCGTGGAAGCTGAGATGTCTATGAAAATACTGGACAGTAAAATGGCTGCCGTCAAAGCAACCGAAGCGATCGTCATTGTGACAGCAAATCCAGGCTGTTTGCTGCAGATGAAACTCGGCATTGAACGCGAAGGACTAAGCGGTAAAGTCAAAGCCGTTCACCTGGCTGATTTGCTGCTGGAAGCATCTGGACACAAAACATCATAAGAAAGCCCAAAACAGAAATTGTTTTGGGCTTGTTCGTTATTCCATCGGACTGCAAATTTCAATATAATGTCCATCTGGGTCTGCAATATAGGCGACCGTCTGCCCCCATGGCTTCACTTTAGGCTCTCCAATAATCGTGACGCCTTGTTCTCTCACCCTTTTGATGACTGCTTCTACATTTTCAGTCACAAACCCGATTTCAAATGTGTTTGAAGCAGATGTATCCGGAATGTCCAGCGCCGTGATGTCTCTGGCGCTCTCTCGCGTATTAAGCGCCAATATCGTAGACCCTGTATCAAATTCGACATACGTGCCGTGTTCAGCACGAATCGGCAGTCCTAAAATATCCCGGTAAAAATGAATAGCCCGCTTGCTGTCTGACACGTATAGAATAAGATATTTCATTGATAGATTCATTGCTAACCCCCCTCAGCATTTTCAATAGTCCTTCTAGCCCGGTATAGATGCTTCCATCCTTAAGCTCGGATCTTTCCACATCTGCGCCCATTTTTTCACAGCCGCCACGATAATGATGAAGCCTAATACCAGCATGATGATCGATAATACGCCATTCAATACACTATATCCTGCTGCTTCAGGATTGAGATACACATTGCGCACCATCCAATAGCCTGCATAATTGACAGTGACATATAAATAGGCAAGCGGGATAAGGCAGGTCAGAATGTAACGGCGTTTATCGGCGATTTTCAGTACTATCGTCGCTCCGATAATCAGCCCCACTGAAGCCATCAGCTGATTGGACACGCCGAACAGCGCCCAAATGGAACCGATATCCCCTGAATACAGCAAATAACCCCACATCAAGCAGGCAAGCGCGCTGGCAAATACAGATCCCGGAATCCAGTCTGTTTTCTTCAGCGGCTTATACACCTCTCCGAAGAAATCCTGAATCAAATAACGGGCAACACGTGTGCCGGCGTCAATCGCTGTTAAAATAAATACAGCTTCAAACATAATGACAAATTGGAAAAAGTATGAGGCCAAATGGCTGAAAAACGGCATTCCGGTAAAAATATAAGTCATTCCCACCGCAAGCGTGACGGCTCCCCCTGTTCTTCCTTCTAAGTCCAAACCGATTTCCCTGCTCAATTCAGGCAAATGTACGACATCCATGCCGAGCGTACGGAAAACCTCAGGTGTGCTGTTAATCGCAAAGTAATCAGCAGGCTGTAAGGCGGTTGCCGCAATCAGTGCCATGATACCGACAAGACACTCGACAAGCATTGCACCGAACGCAACCGGCTTCATATCACTCCACTTATTCAGCATTTTCGGCGTCGTTCCTGAACCGACAAAAGCATGAAATCCCGAGATCGCACCGCAGGCAATGGTTATTGAAATGAATGGCCAGACGGGCCCTGCCAGCACCGGCCCTCCGCCTTTTACGAATTCTGTAAACGCAGGAAACGGGATGGAGGGATTGACGACAAACACCCCAGCAATCAAAGCGATAAAAACACCGATTTTCATAAAGCTGCTTAAATAATCACGGGGTGCGAGAAGCAGCCAAACAGGAAGCGCCGCTGCAAAGAACGCATAAACAGGAAGCGCCACTGAAAGCGTTTTCGTATCTAGCGTTAAAAAGTCACCGAGCGCGGTAGTCTGCACCCATGGGCCGATAAAGACTCCTGCCATTAAAAAGAGAAAACCGATTGTTGACGCGAGCTTTAAATTTCCTGTTTTCTTATAAAATAAGCCCACGCCCATCGCAATCGGAATCGTAATCCCTACCGCAAACGTTCCCCACGGATTGCGTTCAAGCGCGTGCAGCACAACCATCGACAGGCCCGCCATCGTAATCGTGATAATAAACAGCATGGACAGTCCCGTGCAAAATCCGGCAACAGGGCCGAGCTCATCCTTCGCCACTTCCGACAGCGACTTTCCATTTTTGCGCATCGATGCAAAGAGCACAACAATATCATGGACGGCTCCCCCTATTACCGCCCCGATTAACAGCCATAATAATCCCGGCAAATAGCCGAACTGCGCGGCCAGAATCGGTCCGACCAGCGGCCCGGCCGCTGCGATCGCCGCAAAATGATGGCCGAACGAAACCCATTTATTTGTAGGCACATAGTCTTTTCCATCCTCAAGCGCGTGAGCAGGCGTCGGCTTGTCATCATTCACTTTGAGAACCTTCACCATCATAAATGTTCCGTATAAACGATAGGCGATAGCCAAAATACACATTGACGCTATCACAATTGTAACCGCATTCATTTTCTCCCATCCCCTTTGCTGTTTTTCATAAATATATCATAATTTCATAGTGAAAAGCGGTCATTTTTTCCTATACAAAAAAGCCGGCTGGAATGGGCCGGCTTGAGACAATTAGTTTAGTTCAATATCTCCAGATGTTGTACGAACTTTTAAATGGTTAGATGTCCCGCTATCACCTACATAACCTACAATACGGTGCTCTGATTTTTCTTTATACAGGATTTGATCGAGATTGACCGCGGCATCACCGGAGTCAGCCTGAAAATCCACTGCCAAGGATGCAGGTTCTTTCTGATATTCTACGGACACACTTCCGCTCGTAGTGACGATGTCGATTTCTTCGTTCTGATTATCCTGAAGAAGATTAATATCCCCGGAGGTTGTCTTATAGTTCACCTTTTTAGCTGATGTGTCGCTGCTTTTTATTGATCCGCTTGTTGTCTTTACCTCACCTTGGCCGAATGAATTTTGGTCAGCTTGAATATCTCCGCTCGTTGTTTTTAACGTTAGCTCGTTTTTGATGCGTGTATTCTTCACCTCAATATTTCCTGATGTAGAGTCAGCAGCTGATTGATCCGTTTGCGCATTTTCTATCAGAATATCGCCAGAGGTTGTCGTTACGGTTATCTCATCATACTTCTTTTCCGGAATAGTGATTGTGATTTTCATATCCTTTTCGCTGCCCCACGGTATAAAAGAGATAATATTCTCGCGTTCTTTTTGATTGATTTTTAATGATTTTCCATCCTGGCTCACATCGAACAGCTTTTTGCTTTTATCACTGGCTTTTCCTTCAGCAGCTACCTGAATATCATCCGTTTGCCCGCTTTTGACCTCTGTATTCATGGAGGTCGTTGTTACCTTAATTTTTTTAATATCTGAAGCATCATATGTTTCGGCAGCTTTCACCTCATCTATTGTAAAATCCGAGGCAGCTGCAGAGATAATAGCTCCGATTACCCCGACTGCAAATACTGCGATCAATCCTATTATGATCTTTTTCATGTCTGCGCCCCCGTCACCAGCTTTAGATTATATCTGATATATCGTAAACTCATGCCATACAGCAGCTTGCCTAAGTGCCACAGTCCTATACACAGGAGCAGCCCCAGACTCCCAAACACGAGTGATAAAAAGAACTCCAGCATCATGTGCGTATTCATTTGAAACATCACCATGCCGACAAAAATGATCGGTGACACAGAAAGTGCAAGCGCCGCCCCGCATACTCCCACGTACACTCCTAAAATGCCAATAGCCGGTCCCAGCACGAAAATCATATTTAAGAAGCTTATCGCTGCTGCTGAACATACCATGTGAAAGAGGTTCTTTTTAGGGCGCTGCTCTGCTAAAGCAGTTTCCGTGACATCTTGCATCAATTCCTTTGCAATTTGTTTTGGGGAGCCGAGTTCCCTGATGATGTCCGCTTCTGGCCTGCCTTCTTTGATCCCTTCGGTAATATGTTCTTCAAAATCAAATAAGACCTCATTCCGCTCTTTTTCTGAAAGCGGCTTTAACGCTTTACTCAACTCCTGCAAAAACAGTTCTTGATTCATCGTTCTCCTCCCCTTGCCGTATCAATGATTTGATTGACAGATGCTGTGAACTGATCCCATTCTGCCAGCAGCAGTTTCATTCGCATGAAACCAAGCTTTGACATCGTGTAATATTTTCTGGCAGGCCCTTCGGAAGACGGCGCCATATATGTTTCTAAATACTCTTCTTTCGTCAGTCTTCTGAGAAGAGGATATAAGGTGCCTTCAGCAATCGCCATGTACCTGGAAATGTTTTGAGATAGCTCATATCCGTATTGGTCTTTTTCGGATATTAATACAAGCACACATAGCTCTAATGCTCCCTTTTTAAATTGAGCATTCATCATAAAATCCTCCCTGCGGCATTTTGTTTACATTTTCCACCACTTACCCATATGGTAACATCTACTACTGAACATTACAAGGTACTGAACCATATCTACTAAGAAAAAAAGAAAAACCGGAGAGAGCTCTCCGGTTTTGTTTCTCTTATGACTGTTTTTTCAGGCGGATCACATTCCAGGAAAGCGGCGTGAAATGGGCGGTTAAGCCGTTTTCGCTGACAGACGATGTTCCGTTGGAATGCGGGACGACATTTTTTCTGTTATGCTGGTTTGTCGCTTTGATATCCTGATGCTCGAGTACGATGTGCTCTGCGATTTGATAGGATTCAAAACCTCTGAGCGAAATCTCCGTCTCCATCTGATCCTCAGCTTTGTTTACCGCAAAAATGGTGAGTGTTTCTTCCTCTTCGGCGTACACAACAGCGGCATCAACATATGGCACATCAGTAAAATCTGAGCAGTCGTACTTCGGAGAAGAAATAAGCGGTTTCAGTGACTCGCCCCTTCCGTAAACAGAAGCATGCATGTACGGATAGAAAATCGGCTGTCTCCATGCTTCCCCGCCTTTTTCTGTCATGATCGGCGCGATGACATTTACAAGCTGTGCAAGACACGCGATTTTCACACGGTCTGCGTGCTGTAGCATTGTAATGAGCAGAGAGCCGACCAATAAGGCATCTTCAAAATTATAAATATCCTCTAAAATCGGACGCGCAGTAATCCACGGCTCGACTTTTTTATCAGCCTCATTTGAGTGATACCAGACGTTCCATTCATCCAGAGAGAGATTGATTGTTTTCTTGCTGCGTGTTTTTGCTTTTACATAGTCACAGGTTGCAGCGACAGATTTAATAAAATGATCCAGATCCATGGAACGAGCCAAGTAGTTTGGCAGATTGTTATCCCGGTTTCCGTAATACGTATGGAGAGATATATAGTCGACATGCTCGTACGTATGCTCCAGCACCTTCGCTTCCCAATCAATAAAGGTCGGCATGCCGCTGTTTGAGCTGCCGCAGGCAACAAGTTCAATTGATGGGTCAACCCACTTCATGACCTTTGCCGTCTCTGCGGCAAGCCGTCCGTATTCGTCAGCTGTTTTGTGGCCGATCTGCCATGGGCCGTCCATCTCGTTTCCAAGGCACCATGTCTTGATGCCGTACGGCTGTTCATAGCCATGCGATCTTCTTAAATCACTCCAGTAAGAGCCCTTCGGGTGGTTGCAGTATTCAACGAGATTTCGGGCGGCATCTATGCCTCTTGTGCCGAGGTTGACCGCCATATTGACCTCAGTGTTCACCTTTTTTGCCCAAGATAAAAATTCATTTGTTCCCACTTCATTGGTTTCTGTCGTTTGCCATGCCAAGTCAAGCCGTCTCGGGCGGTTTTCGACAGGCCCGACTCCGTCCTCCCAGTTGTATCCGGATAAAAAGTTTCCGCCCGGATAGCGGATAATCGGAACCTGCAATTCTTTGATCAGCGACTGCACATCCTTTCTAAACCCGTCTTCATCCGCTTCAGGATGATCAGGCTCATATATGCCTTCATATACCGCACGCCCCATATGTTCGATAAACGAGCCGTAAATCCGTTTGTCTACTTCACCGATTTTATATTCTTTGTCTACAATCATTCGCGCTTTTTTCATCACACGTTTCCTCCTTCATTAACCTTTGACTCCCCCTACCGTCAGGCCGGAGATAAAGTACTTTTGGAAAAACAAGAAAATGATAATGACCGGCAAAATCGCAAATACTGAGCCGGATATAAGCATGTCATAGTTGTTGCCATAAGGGCTCAGCAAGCTGGACAGCCCAATTGGAAGCGTAAACATTTCTTTCGACCGAAGCACAATCAGCGGCCATAGGAAGTTGTTCCAGCTGTTTAAGGACTGAAGGATAATCATCGCGCCGAAAGCCGGTTTCATCAGCGGCGCCATAATCCTGAAAAAGATTCCGAATTCCGTACAGCCGTCCATCCTTGCAGAGTCCAGCAGATCCCTTGGCAGACCGAGCGCATATTGCCTGAAAAAGAAAACAGCAACAGGTGAAACGATGAACGGCAATATGACACCTGTATACGAATCAATCAAGTGCAGCCCGACAGTAAGCTTAAACAAAGGAAGCATCATCACTTCAAGCGGAACCATCATAATAATCAGCACAAGAACAAAGATGATACTTCTGCCCTTAAAATCATAAACCGCAAGCCCGTACCCGATCATCGAAGAAAAAAACAGAGTGAGCACGGTCGTGAAAAGCCCAAGCACAAGACTGTTAAAAAACCATTTGAAATAAATGCTGCCGCCGTTAAACAGAAATGTATAATTATCAAGACTCATCACTTTAGGATCAATGTCAAGATTCAGCCCCACACGCAAAAGTTCAGATGACGGCTTTAATGATCCTAAAAGCAAACAGAAAATCGGAAAAATATACAATAGGCTCAGCATAATAAAAAACAGGGTCAGCGCGATTCTGTAAACGCTAAACTGAGGACTGTGCCGCAACATTTATCCTTCCCCCTTAAACGAGCCTGACAGCTTTAATGAAATCAGGCTGACAACAAGGATCACAATCAAAAGCACAATGCCGATGGCCGCTCCGTATCCCATTTCATTGTAAGCAAGCCCCTGCTGATACAAATATCCGACAAGCGTCAGACCGATATTACCCGGGGAATTATTTTGCCAAAGGACGTAGCTTTCCTCAAACATCCTGAATCCGCCGATGATGCTGATGGTCAGCACATATACGGTTACAGGCTTGAGAAACGGCAGTGTGATGTGCATAAATTTTTTCATCGTATTCGCGCCGTCTATATCAGCGGCTTCGTATAGCTCTTTCGGCACATTTTGCAGGCCGGCCAAAAAGTAAAGAATGTTGATTCCCATCCATCTCCACGAAGCAAGCAGCACCATCAGAAACATGCCGGTATGTTCATTGTTCATCCAGTTCTGAGGTGAAAAGCCGAGTTTGAGTAAGATGGAATTGGCCAGCGACGTTTCCATTTCTCCGAAGATCAGCCGAAAAATGATCCCCGCCACTATGGTAGAGGTCAATGCCGGAATGAATAGCGCTGATTTGAATATATTTCTGAATTTGACCAGCTTTGAATTCAGGAATATGGCCAGAAGCAATGGGACAGGAATCAGCACAATCAGCGTCCAAAAGGTGTATTTCAGCGTATTCCAAAGGGCGGTATAGAACGTCGGATTGTTTAGCGCAGTGTAATTTGACAATCCGACAAACGTCACCTCTCCCGGCAATATTCTTTGAAAGCTCATGATGAAGACGCTAATGATGGGGTATAGAAAAAATACGAGAAAGGATAGAACGAATGGCGCTGTAAACAGATAGGGCGCCGCTTTTTTCGAATAAAAAAGATCTCGCCAGCCTGATTGTTTCGCAGCTGAAGGAACGGGATGAACCGTTCCCGTTTTCACAGGTTTCATGAGAACCTCCCCGCTTTCACTTTTTGAATGGGATTCTATTTCTGTTTCAGTTCACCTGCCGCTCTGTCCAAGGCTTGTTTAGGCGTTTTTTGCTGAGATTTAAGTGCGTCGAACAATACGCTTCTGTTGACAAGGTCTGAAGCCTTGGCAAAATCCTCATGTAAATAAATCGGATTGATTTCATCCTTGATATCGAGCAGCACAGAAAAAATGCCTGTTCCGTTTTGGAAGTAATCCGTGTATTTGTTTTTCTCTTTTAATTCCTTGGAGCTCCAGACATCCCAGCGAAGCGGATCAAACCCGAGTACGCTCCAGAGCTTTTTGTTTCCTTCTTTAGAGCCCTTCGCAAAGGCCAAAAACTCTTTTGCTAATTCAACATGCTTAGCTTGCTTCGGCACAACAGTTGCCGTACCGCCCAAACCTGCCGAACGGTCGCCTCCCTCTTTCCATGCCGGGAGCGGCCGGATAGCAATCTTCCCTTTCAGATCAGGCATATAATCTATGAATCTTCCCATATACCAAATCGGCATCAAGACTGAAGCGGCTCCGCCTTGGTTCATAAAGCCGTAGTATTCTTCACTGTGATGCCCCCCGCCCGGCGCAGGAATCATCGTTTTATCATTGATCATGTCTTTTAAATATTGAAGTGTTTTGACGTTGGTGTCGTTATTGAGGATCAGCTTGCCGTTTTTATCAAAATAGCCTGAGTTTTGCTGTGAAATCATGGATAAGAACGTTCCGGAATCATTTGTTTCCACCGTTCCCATCGGCTTCCCGGTCACTTTGCGCACTTTCTGCCCGGCTTTATGGTAATCATCCCACGTTTTAATATCATCAGGATTGACGCCGGCTTTTTTCATAACATCCATGTTATAAAACATGACTGTCGTCCCTACATGAGTATCCAGCCCGTAAAGCTTGCCGTTTTTGCTGTACAGGGTAAGCCGCGCCTCTACGAATTTATCGCGGTCCTTTTCAATCAGCGGAGACAGGTCGGCAAGCGGTATGTCAGAGCCCTTCAAAAAGTTTGAAAAACGGGCCAATTCGACATCGGCAATATCAGGGACGCCTTCTCCCGCGATTAAGGAGATAGACAAGTTATCGTGCATTTGCCCATATGGATAAACGACCGTATTCAGTTTAATTTTGCGGTCAGGATATTTTTTGTTCCATTCCTTCACCATTTCTACATAAAACTGCTCATGAAGTCCGTTAAATGTCCAAAAGGTCAGCTCAGTTTCACCCGATTTTCCGGATGATCGTTCTGCTGAACACCCAGCAATGAATAATGTCAGCAGCATCATCAGCACAAGAAAACAGGCAGTCATTTTTTTCATCTGCGTTACCCCTTCCATTCGAGGTGCGGGCTATTCATATAGACCATGATTGATCAGCGTTTTGTTTTCATTGATAATTCTTAAACCGGTGCAGCGGTCTCTTAAGGTGTGGGCGTGTCTAAAGGCATTCTTGACGGAATCCTGCCCGACACCGATTTCGTCAAAAGACGCAGGGCCTCCGGCTGATCTCAGCCAATCGGCCAGCACTTCTCCTTCCGGGAGCGTTTCATAAGCCGATTGAATGGCTTGGCGCCGGTGCTGAGAAAATTCGTTCAGCCCGTCATCCAGAGCGAGCTTTCTGTATGTGTCTGTTAATAAAACAGCGGCACATCCCACCTTTGCCCCATGAAGAATCTGAGGCCGGTTTTTCTCCATTAATTCCATCTCAATCCAATGTGAAATATGATGCTCTCCGCCTGATGCCGGGCGGGAATGATCTAAGGCCAGCATGACAAGCCCAGATACAATTAAAGATTCCATCAAAACCCGTATGCCTGTTTCCGTTTTCATCGCAATGTCTTCTGTGTGTTCGATACAGGCATCAAGCGCCTCCTGAACGAGCTTAGCCCCTGCTGGCGAATAAGGCTCGCCGGCAAGATGGCGGGATATTTGCCAATCAGCTAAAGACGTTATTTTACCGAGCATGTCGCCAAATCCTGCCGCCACCATTGACTGGGGTGCCGCTTTTAATAGATCCAGATCAGCAAACAGCGCGGACGGAGCCTTCGTTTGGATGGTTGTTTTCGTACCATATAAAATAAGAGGCGCCCCGGCTGATGTAAATCCGTCTACAGATGGAGCAGTCGGATAAGAAATAAACGGCAAATCCCTCTGAAACGCTGCAAAGCGCACGATATCATGAATTGTACCCGAACCGACAGCGATCATGACATCCGTTGCTTTTTTCGTATGGACCAGGACATGAATGAGCGACCGTTCATCAGCCGTCACATCTCCGGCTTCATTTTCCGGAATGATCAGGCACTCGGCCTGAAATCCTTCTTGATTCAGTCGGTTTTCCAGATCAATTCCCGCAATGCGGTGTGTATTCGAGTCGCAGACAAGAACGATATGCTTACCGTTTTTTCTTTTGACATAATCCAATAACGGATCAGCTGCTTGTTTATCGAGAACAATTTCTTCAACTTCTATAGGAAACGTTTTTTCTCCGGCGTTGTCAAAAGCACGCTGAACGTCAGCTGCGATATGATTCATAGCAGAATCCCCTCCTCAGCCAATTTGGTTACATCTTTAATGGACTCCAGCACGTAATCCGGCGAGTACAAACGCTGTTCACCCGGTTTCGCAGAACCAGTAAGCACTAAGGCGCTTTTCATGCCATAAAGCTTCCCCATCGCAATGTCTGATTCAATGCTGTCCCCGATAATCATGCATTCTTGTGCGGACAGCCCCATTGCTGTACAGGCAGCCTCCGCCATCAGCCATGACGGCTTTCCGACAACAAGCTCCGTCTTCGCTTGAGCGGAAGCCTCTATCGCCCCAATCATTCCGGCCACATCGATGGCATTGCCGTCTTCGTTCGGAAAAGAGCGGTCTTTGTTCGTAGCAATAATACGCGCTCCGCCTGCGGCCGCCTGAAAGGCTTGATTTAAATCTTCGTACGTGAGCGTTTCGTGAAGGGAGATCACAAGCCAATCCGCTTCCTTCGGTTCGTTCGCGTGCTGCACGCCGGCCAGCCTCAGCTCGTCAACCAAGCCTTGTTCTCCGAGCACCCACACCTTTGAAAACCGATAATGGTTTTTCAGAAAAGCTGCTGTCACGCTTGACGACAGAACAATGTCATTTACGTCCGCATCAATCCCCGCGCCGAGAAGCTTTTTTCTGCACATGGCACGGGAGATATTCCCCCGATTGCTCAAAAAGACGATTTTCTTCCCCATTTCCCGAAGTGTACTGATCGCTTCTCTTGCCCCTTCAATCAGTTCATTTCCTCTGAATACAGTACCGTCCAAGTCAATCAGCATGCCGGCCGGTGACACCACGGAATCATGACTGGCCATAATACGCATTTGCTCCGTGTTTTCGATAAAAATGCTTTTCATGAAGGACTGTATTGATTGGGTTTACATCCTTGTTCAGCATAATGGAGTGATAGGCCATTTCCGCAACTGTTTCTAATACAACTGCGTTATGAATGGCATTTAAGGCATCCGTGCCCCAGCAGAACGGGCCATGATTATTCACGAGCACACCCGGCACCTGTTCGTAGTTATGATGCTGAAAGGTTTCCGCTATGACTTTTCCTGTATTCAGTTCGTAGTCATGAATGATTTCTTCATCGTACATTTCTCTTGTACACGGAATCGCACTGTCAAAATAATCAGCATGTGTCGTGCCTAACGGCGGTATGTCTCTGCCCGATTGCGCCCAGCTAGTCGCCCATTGAGAATGGGTATGGACAATTCCCCCGATGTTCGGAAAGGCTTTGTACAAATAAACATGAGTAGGTGTATCTGAAGAAGGCTTGAGCGATCCTTCGACGACCTCTCCTTCAAGATTCAAAACAACCAAGTCATCAGCTGTCAGGTCGCTGTATTCGACTCCGCTAGGTTTGATAACAATTCTTTCTTTTTCACGGTCGATGCCGCTGACATTTCCCCATGTAAAGGTTACCAGCTGATGCTCTTGAAGCTTCAGGTTGGCAGCCAGCACTTCTTTTTTTAATGTTTCAAGCATGCTCTATCACCCTTTATGAATTCTTTTTGGCGGCAGTTGAAAATTGAAGATTTTTAATTGTTTTCAGACGCTTCATGACATGGTTTTCTTTTCCGAAATAGTGAACCAGCTCTTTATATTCAGCGTATAATTTTTCATACACCGCAGCGTTTTCGGCGTTTGGCGAATAAGAAATATCTTTCAGTTTTCCCATGTGCGCCGCTGCCTCTTTGATGTCGTCGTATCCGCCGTTTTCTTTACCTGCGGCAAGCGCGCCGAAAATGGCAGATCCTAAGGCAGGGGCTTGCGGGGAACCAGAGATTTTAATGTCCATGTTTGTCACATCCGCATAAATCTGCATGACAAACGGGTTTTTCTCAGCTATTCCGCCGGCTGCGTACAGCTCCTCGATCGGAACTCCGCTTTCTTTGAACGTTTCGATAATCATCCGGGTTCCGTAAGCTGTCGCTTCAACTAGCGCTCTATAAATCTCTTCAGGCTTCGTCAGCAGCGTCATGCCAAGCAGCATTCCTGTTAAATCAGCATCAACAAGAGTTGAACGGTTTCCATTCCACCAATCCAAAGCAAGCAGACCGCTTTCACCCGGCGCTTGAAGGTTTGCCTTCTCGCTCAGCAGTTCATGAATGCCAATGTTTTTTTCCTCTGCTTCCTCTTGATACGCTCGCGGGACACATGTTTTCACAAACCAGTCAAAATGATCGCCAACACAGGACTGCCCGGCTTCATATCCCGCATAGCCGGGAAGAATCCCGTTATCCACGACACCGCACATACCAGGCACGATATGCACCTCTTCGCCTAGAAGAACATGGCACGTTGAGGTTCCCATAATCATCAGCATTTTCCCTGGCTCTGTGATGCCGACCGCCGGCACGGAAACATGGGCGTCAACATTGGCAACCGCAACAGCCGTCCCCGGAAGAAGGCCTGTGAGCTGTGCCATTTTTTCTGTCAATTCGCCGGCTTTTTCGCCCACTGGATGAATAGAACCTGCTAATTTGTCTTTTGTAATCGTTTTCATTAAAGGATTTAATTTGTCAAAGAAATCATCTGACGGATATCCCGCTTTTTCACTCCATATCGCTTTATACCCCGCTGTACAGTTGCTTCGCTTGAGTGAGCCGCACAGCTGGTACACGATCCAGTCCGCAGCCTCGATGATCCGGTCAGCCGCTTCATAAATGTGAGGCGCTTCTTCGGCAATTTGCATGACCTTCGGAATCATCCATTCAGAGGAAATTTTGCCTCCGTACCGCTGTAAAAAAGCTTCTCCTTCTTCCTCCGCGATTTGATTGAGCCGATCAGCATGTTTTTGGGCCGCATGATGCTTCCAGAGCTTCACATAGCTGTGCGGCTCCTCTTCATATTCCGGCAGCATGCATAACGGCTGTCCTGCACTGTCAACAGGCAGGATCGTACATGCCGTAAAATCAATTCCGATCCCGACAATGTCTTTCGGTTCAACCCCCGTCTGTTCGAGTAATGACGGAATGGTTGTTTCCAAAACTTCGAGGTAATCAGCCGGATGCTGCAGCGCCCAGTCGCGCGGCAGCTTTTGACCCGTTTTTGGAAGGACGGTATCAATGACAGCATGCCTGTATTCTTTTACAGCAGCCGCCAGTTCCTCCCCTGTTTGGACATGAACGAGCACCGCTCTTCCTGATAAAGTTCCAAAATCAACCCCTATTGTGTAAGCCAAGTGACATCCCCCTCTCTACTTTTGAAGCCGGTAAAGCGCCTCGTTCCATTTTAATTCGTGTTTCAGCTTGTGAATTGTCGTATCACGGGAAATGAGAACACTTTCGATCCCCGCCATTTCCGCCCAATCGAGCATTTGCTCCGCTGTCAGTTCATAAGACAAGCAGGTATGGTGTGCGCCGCCGGCTAAAATCCATGCCTCCGCCGCTGTTTTCAATGACGGCTCCGGCTTCCAGAGAACACGGGCCACAGGCAGATTCGGCATCTCTTTTTCAATTTCCTGGCCGTTGACCTCATTCAAAACAAGGCGGAAACGCCCGCCGATATCAACAAGGCTAGCTTGAATGGCTGTACCGCTGATCCCGTTAAACACAAAACGCGCAGGATCCTCTTTGCCACCAATAGATAGCGGATGAACCTCGATTTTCGGCTGATCCAAAGCGACAGTCGGACACACTTCAAGCATGTGCGAGCCCAGAATCATTTCATTTCCCGGTTCAAAATGATACGTATAATCTTCCATGAAGGACGTTCTTTTTCCTTCAGCCATGATTTTCATCATCCGCACAAGAGCCGCTGTCTTCCAATCTCCCTCGCCGGCGAACCCGTAGCCCTTCTCCATCAGGCGCTGAACGGCAAGTCCCGGCAGCTGTTTCATTCCGTGCAGCACTTCAAACGATGTTGTAAAAGCTGTGTATCCGCCTTGTTCAAGAAAAGCGGTTAAGCCAAGTTCTATTTTCGCCTGTTCCTTAATGGACGCTACTTTTGCTTCGTCACGTTTTGTTTCCTCACTGATCACATAAAGCCTGTCATACTCCGCATAGAGTGTGTCAACCTCGTCGTCCGTAATGCGGTTCATCACTTCAACAAGGTCTCCGATGCCATATCCGTCAACCTGCCAGCCAAATTGAATATGCGCACCCACCTTGTCTCCGTCCGTTACCGCGACGTGACGCATGTTATCTCCGAATCTGGCAACCTTAATATGTCTGCTTTCATTTAATGCAGCCGCCGTATCCATCCACTGGGAAATCTCTTTCTTCACTTCTTCATCATCCCAATAGCCGGCGACGACTTTCCGGTTCAGACCCATTCGCGAGTTGATGTAACCGTATTCACGATCGCCATGTGCGGATTGGTTGCTGTTCATAAAGTCCATATCAATCGTACCCCACGGGATATCGCGATTATATTGAGTATGCAGATGCATAAGCGGTTTTTGGTAAGAGGAAAGGCCTTCTATCCACATTTTTGCAGGAGAAAATGTGTGCATCCATGTAATGATGCCGGCGCATGTCTCACTGAACTCCGCTTCCCTTAACAGCTGTCTGATGGTTTCCGGTGAAGTGACGACGGGCTTATGCGTGATTTTATATCTGGAAGAAACCCCGCTGAGCCCCTCACAAATGCTTTTCGCATGCTGATCCACCAGTTCCAGCGTCTCTTCCCCGTATAGGTGCTGGCTTCCTGTTACAAACCAGAATTCATAATCCTTTGTCTGAAGCATGTAAACTGCCCCTTTCACATAAAATAAAACGCTTTCAAACACGAAAAAGATACGTACTAATGACGAAAAATAAATCAATAACTATTAATTTGTACGAACAATTTTATTATAGTAATTGACTATTATACTGTCAATCTTTTCTTTTAAAAAAGCCGGGCGCAGCCCCGGCTTTTTCATTCAATAGGAAGGCCAGCCCGAGCTCCAATTCAAATCATTGATGAGAAGCTTCGGAATGCCGTTGTCATTGGCGTCATAGGCATGACGAACAAGAATGTTTCCATTTACAATATCCTGGCCTCCGGGACCTTTCCATTGGTCGTTTCCGGAATCCAAAATGGTGCCCCCGCCATCCAGCATGCTTTTTCCGCTTTTATCAAGATAAGGGCCTGTAATGCTTTTAGATCTTCCGTAAGCAATTTTGTACGTACTGTTTACTCCGTCACAGCATTTATCAAATGAGACCATTAAATAGTAATAGCCATTTTGATACGTGAGAGTAGGAGCTTCCAGTGCCCCGCCATTATTCGGTCTGGCTGCAATCGAATAGAGCGAGCCTGTCGGCTTCATCGTACTCTTATCTAGCTTGGTCAGCTTAATCCCGCTCCAAAACGAGCCGAATGCAAGCCACGGGTTGCCATCCTTGTCAAATGTCAGCTCCGGATCGATGGCGTTATAATTATTGGAGCTTGTCGAACGGATTACCAAGCCTTCGTCCTTCCAGCTTCCCGAACTGATGCTTGTTGAAGATGCCAGTCCGATGGCAGATGTATTGCTTCCAAAAGAAGAGACTGAATAATACAGCCAGTACTTACCGTTATAGTATTGGATATCCGGCGCCCACTGGTTTTGGCCGTAATTCGGCACATAATTGGACCACCACGATAGCGGTGTGCTGAAAATGGATTTTTGTACGGTCCAGTTTTTAGCGTCCGAAGACTTCAGAACCCGCAGTCCCCGTTCTTCAGTAAGCCCTGTTCCAAGCGCGTACCACGAACTTCCCTCTTTGATCATAGTCGGGTCGTGAAGCAGCTCATTGGATGCCCCCCAAAATGCGGCCTCTGCTTGAGCAGCGGAAGTGAATATCAGTCCTGCAGCCAGAGCGGCGCTCGAAAAGCGAAAGAAGCGTTTCCATGTTTTTTTCATTTTTAACTTGTCTAACCTCCTTTAAATTAGAAAGCGCTTACAAATAAAGATTGTTTTATCCTCCCTTCCTTACAAATGAGCTGCGTATCGTATGTCATCATATTCAGGAAATTTTCGGTATCTTCTTTATTGTAGTCACTCTGCTGTAATTTGTACAGACAAAAAAATAGAACCCGCCCTAACAGGCGGATTCCTCCGTATCTTTATTGGTACGTAATCTCATCAACCGTTTTTCGGTCTAACTTCTTAATGACTTCTGTAATTAATTTTACCGCGTTTTCATAATCGTCACGGTGCAGCATGGCCGCGTGCGTATGAATGTAGCGGGTAGCAATGGTAATGGACAGTGCAGGAACGCCATTTGCTGTCAAATGGATGGCCCCCGAGTCAGTGCCGCCGCCGGCAATGGCATCAAATTGGTACGGAATGCCCGCTTCCTCTGCAGTAGCGACGACTATATCACGCAAGCCTTTATGAGAGACCATGGATGCATCGTAAATGATAATTTGCGGGCCTTTACCCATTTTGCTTTGCGCTTCTTTCTCGGAAATGCCAGGCGTGTCTCCTGCTATCCCTACATCAACACCAAACGCAATATCAGGCTGAATGGTATGCGCAGCCGTTTTCGCTCCTCTGAGGCCGACTTCCTCCTGCACGGTTCCAACGCCATACACCATGTTTGGATGATCTGTGTTTTGTAAATTTCTTAACACATCAATGGCAATCGCACAGCCGATACGGTTGTCCCATGCCTTCGCCAATAAGAATTTTTCATTATTCATGACCGTAAATTCAAAATGAGGAACAATCATATCTCCCGGGAGCACGCCCCATTCTAAGGCTTCTTCTCGGCTTGACGCTCCAATATCAATAAACATCTCTTTTATTTCTACTGATTTTTTTCTCGCTTCAGGAGATAAAATATGCGGTGGCTTAGAGCCGATAACCCCTGTGATGTCCCCTTTTTTCGTTACGATGGTAACACGCTGGGCCAGCATGACCTGAGCCCACCAGCCGCCAACGGTTTGGAAACGGATAAAGCCTTTATCAGTGATTTGTGTCACCATAAAGCCGACTTCGTCCAAATGTCCAGCAATCATAATTTTCGGGCCGTTTTCCGCACCTGTTTTTTTGGCAATTAAACTGCCCAGCCGATCTGTTGTGACCTCATCAGCAAATGGTTCTATGTATGATTTCATCACTTGCCTTACTTCTCTCTCATTGCCCGGTATGCCTTTTGCATCTGTTAAATCTTTCAGCATGGTCAATGTTTCATCTAATTTTGCCATGTTCTAAAAACCTCCTTCATCAGTCCTGCATTCTTATTATACAAAACCTGGCGCTAACCATACGACTATTTCACTTGAAAATCGGGTATATGTTTTTAGAACTTTCTTTAGAAAAAGTGAAACCTTTTTCTATGCTCTTCGTATTACATCAGATCATCACAATAAGGGGGGTGCCTTCACACAATGTTTGTCATGGTTCTAAGGATTATATTGCTTGCACTTTTTGCTTATTGTATTTATGCCGCGGTCAAATATGTCGCGAATCCAAAAAGAAGGCTCAAGCTGGCCCAATCAAAAGAACATTTTTATATTATCGATGAACAGAACAATACCCGAAAAAACTTTCAGCTGACGTATAAAGGCGTGCTTTTTGAAGGAGAAAAGCATATTCCTTCCAAGGATCATCCGCTATTTATCCACACGATCTTTGTCTGGACAGAATCTCCTGAGAAGCTGAAGCATTTCTCTGTAAAAGATTTTGAAAACATTGAAGAAAAAGTGCTGGATCGATATCCAAATTGTAAGATTGACTGGGACCAGCCCATTAAACTCGCAAAAAAAGCAGAAGAGCGCTAAAACGCTTTTCTGCTTTTTATAAATCAAGCGGGCTGTAATAAATGCCGATCAAGATCGCTTCAATCACCAGAAGAAGCGGTACTCCGTACTTAAAAGACGCGTGTTTTGTTTTATGTCTGAAGGTTTGCATGCCGAGCCATACACCGAGCGCTCCAAACACGATCGCAATCAGCCACAGCCGGTCTTCAGAAATTCTCCATTTATGCTGCTGCGCTTTTCGCTTGTCAACACCCATCACACAAAAACCGCAAAGATTCATCAGCACCAAATAGACAGCGATAACCATGTTGCCTCATCCTTTATATAAAAAAGCCGCTCTGCTGGAGAGCGGCCTTATATGATTACTTGTTTAATTGAGCTTTAGCAGCATCAGCAAGCTGATTGAATGCAGTAAGATCGTTTACAGCAAGATCAGCAAGCATTTTACGGTTTACTTCGATACCAGAAAGCTTAAGACCGTGCATTAAACGGCTGTAAGAAAGACCGTTCATGCGAGCAGCTGCGTTGATACGAGTGATCCAAAGCTTACGGAAATCACGTTTTTTCTGACGACGGTCACGGAAAGCATAGTTTCCAGATTTCATGACCTGCTGGTTAGCTACTTTGTATAATGTATGTTTTGAACCGAAATAACCTTTTGCTAATTTAAGAACCTTTTTACGACGCTTACGTGTAACAGTTCCGCCTTTTACTCTTGGCATTAAATTTCCCTCCTAATTGTTCCTTGTCCGATTACTTGATGTTAGCAAGCATTTGTTTGATACGTTTGAAGTCTCCTGCGCTTACAACAGCACTCTTGCGAAGCTTACGCTTTTGCTTTTGAGATTTGTTGGCGAATAAGTGACTTGTGTACGCATGAGAACGTTTTAACTTCCCAGAACCTGTCTTTTTAAAACGTTTAGCAGATCCGCGGTGAGTTTTCATTTTTGGCATGGGATTTCCTCCTTATTGCTTTTCGTTTTTCGGCGCGAGCATTAAGAACATGCTGCGGCCGTCCATTTTTGGTTTTGTTTCGACAGTCGCAACCTCAGCACATGCTTCAGAAAAACGGTCTAACACACGCTGACCGATTTCTTTATGAGTGATTGCGCGTCCTTTAAAGCGGATAGAAGCTTTTACTTTATCGCCTTTTTCAAGGAATTTAATCGCATTGCGCAATTTCGTGTTAAAGTCATGCTCATCGATTGTCGGACTTAACCGAACTTCTTTTAAGTTAATGATTTTTTGATTCTTGCGTGCTTCTTTTTCCTTTTTCTGCTGCTCAAATCGGAACTTACCGTAGTCCATGATTCGGCAGACAGGCGGTTTTGCATTCGCTGCAACTAACACAAGGTCAAGATTTGCGCGGCCGGCGATTTCAAGTGCTTCCTGACGGGACTTGATTCCCAGCTGGTCGCCATTTTGTCCGATTAAACGGACCTCACGTGCACGGATACCCTCATTAACCAATTGATCTTTGCTAATAATGAGCCACCTCCATAGTTTCTTCGAATTGATTCACAACTCATTTTGACTGCATTCTGCAGGCAAACAAAAAGTGCGGGCATTATAAAACACCCACACTACGAACATCTGTATCAATAAAAATGTACGGTCAACCTGCCAACTACATGCATGTGTCAATCAGGTGAGAAGCGGGTGCTTCTGCTTGTGATTTATATTCAATTCAATAACTATTCTACACAATACCGGATCTTTAGTCAAGGACGACTTATCCGGAACAACTTTTATATTGTAACATGGGTTTACTATGAGTGCAAGAGAGAAAAAGAAAATCTTTCATCCTCATCCAGAATGGAAAGTTTCTGAACCGCTTAGCCACGCATCAAGTGTTCTGTTGAATAAGCTCGATTCAGCCTGCGGTGCTACATGACCGATCCCCGAAATGCTGAAAGTAGCTGATTTGCTGTTCCCACATCCAGCCGCTGACACCCCGCCATGAATAAAGACCATGAGCCGAGGATGGTAAACACCTGATTCTATTGTATATAGAATCAATAGTCTCCTTCCATCCTTCTCCTTATTTCGCAGCTTCCAATAAAACCACTGACAGGAAAAAATGTAAAGTAAAGTTAATACCTAACCGATATAAGAAGCAGAAGGGAGTCTGACACATGAACAAACTGATACAGCTTGCTTTATTTTTCACATTGATATTAACCGGTTGCTCGAATAGCAGCATATCTTCTGAACCAAAAGCTGAAACGGTTAAGACAGCCGTAGTATTTAATCAAAAGGAACTAGAGAAAGAGCTGAAAAAACTAAAACCCGTTTCACTGGACATGGATTTCGAGAGTCCACTCGCTGCTGAGTTAGGAAAGCGGAAGGCAAAAGAAGCAGCCGAGAAGCAAAGACAGATCGCAGCCGAGAAAAAACGTGAAAAAGAGCGGGAGGCGAAACGAAAGAAACAGCAGGAGGAAGCAGCGGAGAGACAGCGATTTGCGGAAGCGGAAAGACAAGCTGAACTTGAAAGACAGCGGCAGGCAGCAATCCAAAAAGAACAGAAAGCGAACGCTGAAAAAAAGCGGCAATCGCAGGCACAACGGCAGCAGACCGAGGCACCCTCATCTAATAGTCAAGATCCACCTTCTTCCTCGAGCCAGACGGATAAAACCATTCAACAGCCAGCTTCAGAGCTTCCTGATGACGATGGTTATGGTTATGAAGAACGAAAAAAGTGGCATGACGATCAAGTGGAATGGGGCATTAAACAAGGGTATATCGATCCCGAAGACGCACCATAAAAGAAAAAGCCAAGGCATTCAGCCTTGGCTTATCCTCCGATCAGCTGCATGAACACAGGGATGACCAGAACCGTTACCACTCCCACTACGACAACAGCAATACTTGCCATCGCAGCTTCAACTTCTCCCATCTCGATCCCGACGGCTACACCGAGTGCATGTCCGGACGTTCCGAGTGCCAATCCTTTAGAAATCGGATTCTTTACTTTAAACACCTTTAAGAACAATGCTCCGAGCGCATACACAATGACAGCGTTAAAGATGACCGCAAAGGCAGTGATATCGCTAATGCCTCCGATGTCTTTTGATAAAGGAAGCGCAATTGCCGTTGTTGCCGCCTGCGGGAGCATACTTTTCATCACGGCCGCATCGAGGTGAATGCCTTTTGCGAGCAAATAAACAATCGTGACAGAGCAGATAGAGCCGACAATAATGGAGGACATGATTTGCCACCAGTATTTTTTCAGCTTATCTCTTTGTTTGTACAAAGGAATGGCAAAAGCGATCGTCGCCGGTTCAAGGAAAAACTTAATGATTTCTCCCCCGTTATTATAGTCCGCGTAGGAATAACCGCCGATTTTTAAAAATGCGATCCCAAGCACCATGGCAACAAACAAAGGAGTGAAAAGGAAGAAGCCTTTCGTTTTCTTAAATAAAAAGGTGCCGATGCCGAATGCAGCAAGTGATACGACAATTCCGAAATAAGGACTCATTGTGCTTTCCATCTGAAGAACCTCCTTTTTCCTTAATGGTGAACGAGTTCTTTATTGTTCTGCGGGCTTTGCACTGTTTTTGTTTTCACGTCCGCTGCGGTTTTGCGTTTTCCGCTCAGCGAAAGAATCAGCTGAGAAAACAATCCCGTAGCCCCCAGCAAAATAATCGTTGCGAGCAGAATGACAAGAACAATTTGCAGACCGTATTGCTGCATCACGCCAAGCGAATTCATAACAGATATACCAGACGGAACAAATAAAAATCCGATCAGAGAGGTTAAAGACGTTCCGAGCGTTTCTACTTGTTCCAATTTAATGACTTTCAAACATAATAGGAGAAATAATAAGACCAACCCTACAACCGATGCCGGGATAGGGATTGGGACAATAGCGGCAATCATATTTGAAACCAGCATAATGACGGCAAAAATAAATGCTTGTGTTAAGAACCCGTACACTTTTTTAGCACTCATTTTCTTCACCTCTTTCTCTTTGGTACCCCCATTATAAATAAGAATCCCTTGTTATAAAGCGCTTACAAGATAACATGCCGAATAGCGGGACTGAGTTGCAGAAACAAATGGCTGAAATGCAAAAAGCCGCCCATCAAATATGGAGCAGCTTTTTCAATTCCTTCGCATATGTCCGGCTGACCGGTATTTTTGATCCATCTTTCATAATCAGGTTATAGGTTGAATTAAACCACGGCTGAATTTCTTTAAGATATTCGGTATTGACGACAAAGCTCCGATGGACGCGGATAAAACCAGCATCAGACAGCTTTTTCTCAATGACAACGAGCGTATCGCTGACCGTATACGATGTATCGAAGGTTTTTACATTGACATGACCATCTTCCGTTCCGGCATAGATAATGTCCTTCGTATCTACGATCACTATTGATTCTCCTACAGATAGTGCGAGTTTGTGCTGGCCGGAATGACTGCTCTGATCTGTTTCAACAATATCCCGATTGACTTTTTTATATTTTTTCAGCGTTTGCTGAATTCTTTCCTCATCGAAAGGCTTGGTTAAATAATCAAGGGCGTCCACCTCAAATGCTTTGAGCGCATACTGGTCATATGCCGTCGCAAACACAACAGCAGGAGGATGCTTCATTTTCTTCAACCGCTTTGCGATATCAAAACCGTTTTCTCCGGATAAATCAACGTCTAAAAACAGCAAGTCAGGCTTTTGATCCATCATTTGGTCAAAAGCAGATTCAATATTTTCCGCTTCATTGATTTCCATTTCCTCATTGGTCCGCTTGAGCAAGTAAGCCAGTTCATCCCTTGCCAGCATCTCATCATCAACTATTAACACCCTGAGCATGTTCTTCTCCCTCTTTCATATGTTGCATTGGCACTCGAAAGGAAACCTCTGTCCCTTTCTGAACCTCACTCCTGATATCTAGTGCGGCCTGCTGTCCGAATAAACCAATCAGCCGCTGATTCAGGTTATAGAGCGCTGTACCGGTTCCCTCCTTAGACGGAAACGGTTTCTTTCCCAGCTCCGGAAGGATGTCCGGCGGAATTCCCCGTCCGTTATCCGTCACCTTCATATAGACGGATGTATCATCAGATAAGACACAGACCGTAACTTTGCACATGTCTTGTTTTTTCGGAAACGCATGCCGAAGCGCGTTCTCCACAAGCACCTGTAAAACAAACGGTGGGATTTCAATCTGCTCCAGCCTGCTGTCGATATTGAGCTCAATCTTATATTTCCCGGGAAAACGCGCCTGTTCTAATGATAAATAGGCGTGAAGGTGGTTCAGCTCCTTTGAGAGCGGAATCAGCAGCTGTCTCGCTCCTTGAAGGTTTGAACGAAAATAAACGCTGAGCTGCAATAAGAGCTTACGGGTTTTTTCAACATCCGTGCGGCATAACGCAGAAATTGTATTGATCGCATTAAATAAAAAATGCGGATTCACCTGTGCTTGAAGCGCTTTGATTTCAGCATCCTTGAGAAGCTTGCTTTGCAGCTCTGCTTCCCCAAGCTCAAGCTGTGTCGAAAACAGCATGGCCAGCCCCTCAGCAAGCTCCTCCTCTACCTGACTCAGGCCTGCCGGGTTTTTAAAGTACATTTTTAAGGTGCCGATTGTATTTCCGTTTGATGTCAGCGGCAGGACAATTGCCGCGTGCAAAGGGCATTCAGAATGTGTGCATTCAATCTCTTCCTGTGAAATCGCCTTCATAATTTGCCCTGTTTTAATCACCTTTTTGGACAGGCCAGTGATCAAGCTTTTTGATGGGATGTGATGATCCATTCCCGCGCCGACATGCGCAAGGATCTTTTCTTTATCAGTGAGAGACACCGCATCCGTTCCGGTCAGCTTATGGATAATAGACGCTACACTTTTACAGGAGTTTTCATTTAGACCTTGGCGAAAAAATGGAAGCGTCTGGTCAGCAATCGTCAGCACTCTGTGCGTTTCAAGCGCCCTTGCCTGCTCTTCCTTGCGAATGATCGCTTGGATAATCGACAGGAAAATAAAACTGCCTGTCCCATTGATGAGTATCATCGGAATTCCGATCATGCTGACAAGCTCCCAAGCGTCACTGAACGGCTTTGCCATCAGCAAAATAATCACCATCTGCAGTGACTCCATGCCGATTCCCACAAGAGCGGCGACACGCGGTGTCGGCATTCGGTAGCGCTTCGTAAAATACCTGCCGATAAAGCCGGCAAGAACACCCGCTAAAACGGATGATACCGCACAGCTTAAGGCCGTGCTGCCGCCGAGCGAAAAACGATGAAGGCCTGCCAGTATACCGATCCCCGCTCCTACAAACGGACCTCCGAGAAGGCCTCCGATTTCCACGCCCAAAATACGGGTATTCGCAATAGAGCCAGACGGATCTATCGCAAACACCCAGTCATTGTTTACAATCATATTTTTTTGAATTTCAATGCCTGTATAATTGCTGATGATGCTGAAAAGAGAAAAAATAGAAATTAAAACCGCTTTTCCTTTATAGCCGTCCTGATTTTGCAGCGCTTGTCTGAACAGCTTTGTATGGGCGAGAATGAACCCCAATATAACAATAATCCCTACCCTCTCAAGCATCATAATCATTAAATGAATCATGCATGTCACCTGTTCTTTCCATTTTCATTCTAGCATGTTTTCGGTCCATGAATTTCATGGCTGACTGTTTTTTTAAAATCGTCTGAAAACATATTTCACAAGGCTATTATCTATTGTAAAATAAAACATGAGCCTTTTGACAGAAAGATTTGAATCTGAAGCAGAGGAGAAGATCATGAAAGCCGTATTTTTTGATTTAGACGATACACTACTTTGGGATGAAAAAAGCGTCAGAACAACATTTGCAGAAACTTGTTTACAAGCGGAGAAAAAATATGGCCTTGACCATCAGGCATTCGAAGCAGCTGTTCGCGAAGCGGCGAGAGAATTGTACATGTCATATGAGACGTATCCATATACTGTGATGATCGGCATTAACCCGTTTGAAGGACTGTGGTCCAATTTCTCAGAACCGATCAGTGAAGGATTTCAGAAGCTGAACAAGATTGTGCCGGAGTATAGAAGAAACGCATGGACAAACGGACTGAAGGCGCTTGGCATCGATGATCCGGCATACGGCGAATTTTTAGGAGAGTTTTTTGCGGCAGAGCGCAGAAGACGCCCGTTTGTATATGATGAGACATTTGCTGTACTCGATCAATTAAAAGGCAAGTATGAATTGCTGCTTTTGACAAACGGAGATCCGAGTCTGCAAAAGGAAAAGCTCGCAGGCGTGCCTGAACTCGCTCCTTATTTCAATGAAATCGTCATTTCGGGCGCTTTCGGCAAAGGGAAACCGGATGTTTCAATCTTTGAACACTGCCTTAAGCTGATGAATATTGAAAAAGACGATGCGATCATGGTCGGCGATAATTTGAATACTGATATTTTAGGCGCTTCAAGAGCCGGAATGAAAACCGTTTGGATCAACCGGACGGATAAGAAAAACGAAACTGACGTGACGCCTGATTACATCATCAGCAGCCTTCATGATTTGTTTCCTATATTAGAGAAATAAAAAGAGCATGATCTCTTCAATGAGATCATGCTCTTTTTTATGTTATTTTTTCGCTTCAGCTACTGCCTTTTTCACAAAATCATCAAATGAAATGGTTTCAGAGTTCTGCTCTCCGTACTTACGGACGTTTACCGCTCCGTTTTCTGCCTCTTGGTCACCGACCACAAGCATATACGGAATTTTTTGCATTTGCGCTTCACGGATTTTGTAGCCGATTTTTTCATCACGGCTGTCGACTTCTACGCGCAGGCCTTCACGCTGCAGGCGTTCCTGCACTTTTTTCGCGTAGTCTAAATGCACAGCCGGAGAAACCGGGATGACTTGGAATTGAACCGGTGCAAGCCATGTTGGCAGCGCGCCTTTGTGTTCTTCGATTAAGAAGGCAACAAAACGTTCCATTGTTGATACGACACCTCTGTGAATAACAACCGGACGGTGCTGCTTGCCGTCTTCGCCGATATAAGTCAGATCGAAACGTTCAGGCAATAAGAAGTCAAGCTGAACCGTAGACAATGTTTCTTCTTTGCCGATCGCTGTTTTCACCTGAACATCAAGTTTAGGGCCGTAGAATGCCGCTTCACCTTCTGCTTCGTAATAATCATGGCCGATTTCGTCCATTGCTTCTTTCAGCATGGATTGTGCTTTGTTCCACATTTCATCGTCATCAAAATATTTCTCTGTGTCTTCCGGATCACGGTAAGAGAGACGGAATGTGTAATCACTTAAACCGAAGTCTTCATATACTTCCTGGATTAAACGGACTGTACGGATAAACTCATCCTTAATTTGATCCGGACGCACAAAGATGTGCGCATCGTTTAATGTCATGCCGCGCACACGCTGAAGACCTGACAGCGCACCTGACATTTCATAGCGGTGCATTGTTCCCAGCTCCGCAATACGAATCGGAAGCTCGCGGTAGCTGTGGATGTCGTTTTTGTAAATCATCATATGGTGCGGGCAGTTCATCGGGCGGAGCACAAGTGTTTCATTATCCATTTCCATCGGAGGGAACATGCCCTCCTGATAATGATCCCAGTGTCCTGATGTTTCATACAGCTCTTTGCTTCCAAGCACAGGTGTGTATACGTGCTCATAGCCGAGGCTGATTTCTTTATCGACAATATAGCGCTCGATGACGCGGCGGATTGTCGCGCCTTTTGGCAGCCAAAGCGGCAGGCCTTGTCCGACTTTTTGAGAATTCGCAAACAGCTTTAATTCTTTGCCGAGCTTTCTGTGGTCACGCTCTTTTGCTTCTTCAAGCATGCGAAGATGCTCTTCAAGATCAGCTTTTTTGAAGAACGCTGTGCCGTATACGCGCTGAAGCATTTGGTTGTTGCTGTCACCGCGCCAATATGCACCTGCAAGGCTTAACAGCTTAAACTCTTTGATTTTTCCTGTTGAAGGAACGTGCACGCCGCGGCACAGGTCAAAGAATTCGCCTTGCTCATAGATCGAAACCGTTTCTCCTTCAGGAATCGCATCCAATAGTTCAAGCTTCAGGTCGTCGCCGATTTCTGCAAAACGGGCTTTCGCTTCTTCACGGCTGACTTCTTTTCGAACGATCGGAAGGTTCGCATTGACGATTTTTTTCATTTCTTTCTCAATTTTCGGCAGATCTTCCGGCGTAATCGCTTCTTCCATTTCTACATCGTAGTAAAAACCGTTTTCGATGACTGGACCGACACCGAATTTAACATCTTTGTAGATGCGTTTAATCGCTTGAGCCAGCAAATGAGCCGTACTGTGGCGCATAATTTGAAGACCTTCTTCTGAGCCTTCTGTAATGATTTCCACTGTACCGTCTTCATTGATCGGTGTTCTCAAATCGATTTCTTTTCCGTTCAGTTTTCCGGCTAATGATTTTTTCTTTAATCCCGGACTGATGGATGCCGCGATATCTTCTGTTGTTGTTCCTTTCGCAAACTCCTTGACTGCTCCGTCAGGAAATGTGATTTTTACCATATCTGACATCTTTGTCACTCCTTTTTTTGCATATAAAAACCCCGCCCCCTATGAAAGGGACGAGGTTGAATAAACGGAATCGTGGTTCCACCCTTTTTTCCGCATAGCCAATACTCCGGCACCTGCGGCTCTAAGCTCTGTAACGGGAGTTCCCGTCAGCCATTACTGTTCCTTATGAAGGAGTTCACAGCTGAAGTTCAAAGGCGGTAAAGCGAATGGTCCTTAGCTGGGAAGCTTGCAGCCGTGACTTCCCTCTCTTTGAGCCGGTATCATTCCTTCATGTCCTTATCAATACGTGTGTCTTTCTTAATCTCCTATGTATTATAAATTGTTCATTCCAAAAAATCAACACGATCGTATTTCCTTTTTTTCAAACCGACAGCCTTATATATACAGGCTGCCGGCCCTTATCCTTCCGAGTGCTTTACCGGTATTTCTGCACCTGAAAAAGCGTGCAGCGGAAGCATTTCCAATCGCTCTTGAAATACGTTTTGAATGGTCCTTGCCATCATGTGCTCGGGCTGGTCGGTGTAAAGCACCACTTCATCAGGCGCGATGGAAATCAGCGGCGCAAGCAAATGAGAATCAATGTACATAGGATGATCCCGGACAAATCGCCTGTCTATGTATTTCATTTTTTCCCGTTCCGGCACATACCGCAGCTCCCATAATGTAAATGAACCATCATGGACAATATGCACCTTTTTGATTCGCGGCTGTTTGGCTGTTACATAGTCTCTGAGTGTTTGAATAAAGTTTTGATATTCCTGTTCCATCTTATATTCATCTATCGCCGCTTCCGTAATGTCTCTCAGCTGTTTGTAGTATTGTCCGAGTCGGAAAGTCTGAAAAGAACGAATGGAAAATACACCTTCCTCTAAACAGATCGTTTGGAGTTCATCCAAAATTGATTGTTTCCGCGAAAGCTTTAGCGGCTCAAAAGGAAGATCGTCTGCTTCTCCTTCAATAATACTGTGTGCGAGCTGAAGGATTTGCTGCTGTTCATCCTGGTCCGTGAAGCAGTATGTTCCCTCAATCAATGACAGCATATGCTCGTCTTCTTTGCATTCTAAAAAAAATTTGACCAGAATCGGCTCCATAAAACGCTGAATAGAGAAAGCCGGCTTCGCTTTTTCAATCCCGATTTTCCGTATGCCTTCACGGACAATGAGGTTGTTCCGATCGTCCGAATGCTGAATGAGATGTAAAAAAGCGGCTGCATCATGGTCATCTTCAAAGATTATTTCAAGCATGTTTGTCCCCCCTTACGGCATCTGTTACAAGTATATGGGGGATGTTTTTAAAATAGACGTAAAGGTCACTGGCAAATCTTAATTTGATTCTTGAAACAAGCTTTGCATTTTCTTTCTGAAGATAAATGGCAGCGAGACAAAAACGATATACAAAGTGAGCACCATAAAGAAAGCGGGCAGATTCCCAGTCAAAAAGCTCGCTCCCAGCACATTCAGCGCAATGGTTCCAGGGATGATTCCCACGGCCGTCGCTGCAAAATACGGCAGCGCTTTGACATTGGAAAGGCCTGCCGCATAGCTGACGAAATCAAAATTGATCGGCAGGATTCTTAAAAGAAAGATATAAAAAAATCCGTTATCCTCCATTTGCTTCTGAATGGCTTCCAGCTTTTCGTAATGGCCGTTCTTTTTCGCCGCAAACAAACCGGCCGCAAAAAACGATACAGCAGAAGCGCACATCGAACCGAACAATGTGTAAAGCGTGCCGACAAGCGGGCCAAACGCAAGTCCGCCCGCTATAGAAATAACAGATACCGGAAATAAAACAAGAGGTCTGACGATGGATATCCCGATAAACATAAGCGGCGCAAAGACCCCGAATGACAATACCCATACTCTGATCTCTTTCGGCGATAAATTCAAATACGTTTTATTTCCCCAATAGACTAAACCTGCACCTGCAAGCACTGCCAGCCATTTAACAGCCGTTTTTATTTTCATACCCTCAGTTCCTTCCCCTTTGAACCGCAGCGATTACGGATGGCGGCGGTTTTCTCCGTCAAGACGGATCGGAGCAGCCAGATATAATATCCGCTCCATTAGTCTTGCCGCTTTTACTTCTTCCTTTTCTCCCCTTTGCGAATACGTAAAATGATGCTTCAGCTCGTCAGGTGAGAAATTAGAAGAAAAGAAAGTCGGCAGCTGCTGGGACATTCTGTGCTGAAGCACCGTTCCAATGACTTCATCCCTTACCCAGCTTGTCATTGATTCCGCCCCGATGTCATCAAGCATCAATACGGGTGTTGTTTTGACCATATTGAGTTTCTCTTCCAATGAATGGTCTTGCAGCGAATTTTTAAGCTCTCTCACAAATTCGGGCACATAAACGATCATAGAGGAATACTCTTTTTCCGCCAGCTCATTGGCAATCGCAGCGAGCATAAACGTTTTTCCTACCCCGAACTTCCCGTATAAGTACAGTCCTTTCCCTTTTCCCGTCTCATTATAGCTTTTCAGAAAATCTGTAACATGCTGGAACATCGCGAGCCTGCTCGGGTCACTGATATCGACCTGCTGGAACGTTGCCCCGAGGAGATCCTGCTGGATATACATGCTTTTCATAAGAGACTTTTGTTTTTTCTGCTGGTCGAGCTTCCGTTTGACCGGACATTCATAATACTCGATATCAATAGAGCGGCCATTGACAACAAGCTTCGGATGGTAGCCCTCCAACAGATTGTTGCAATCTTCATCTTCCGAACAATAGGAGCAATTCTTGCTTTGCCCGATATATTCATAAAGCTTATTTAAGCTCTTTTCGATCATTTTTTGGTCAATTATTTGTTCGTTTTCCTTCAAAAATACCTGAACATCTTGATCATTCATGACTTTTTCCTTCATTTGTTCAAGGCGTTTTTGGAAATCCGGTCTGCCGGTTACGCCCTGCAGGGAACGGCCGATTGGTTCCATCTATTACTTCACCCCGCATCTCTGCCTTTAATAGGCAGAGTATTTTTTCAGTTTTTGCATTTCTTCCATCATCTTTTTCTTCTGTTCTTCCAAATCCTGCGGTTGCAGCTTCTGCTGTCCGGCTTCTGAATCGGACGCTGTCTCTTTTTCTTTCATCCAATCAGGAAGTTTTTCTTCGCGAATCACTTTTTGGTTTCGTTTTGAAGGCTGATTTGCTTTTCCCTCAGCCCATTCAAGGTATTGGCGGTTTTCTTCTATCGCGAGCTTCATCGCTTCTCTGACCGTTTTTACCTTTTTGCGCGCCCAATGCGAGGCGATTTTTTGAATATAGTTTTTCGACAGCTTCATGTCAGTTTTCAGCATGACATAATAAATTAACACATTTGTAACGCCTGGCTCGAGCTTCTGTTCAAACATAATTTCTTCAATGATTTTCAGATCCGCTTTTGACGGCTCTGTTCCGTCGGCAATGTCCTGGAGAAGCTTCTTCGGAGAAATCGCCTCCAGCAATGCGATCAGCTTTCCGTCCAGTGAATCCTCTTCCACCGGCTTTTCGCCTTCACGGAGGTGCACCGGCTGTGTTTTTTCCACTAAGTCAGGCAGCTGTCCGTTTCTTTCGATTTGATACCAATCGCTGGCCGCTTTTCTTAAAGCCTCCGTCGTAATCACATCACGCTCATCAATCGCACTCATCACGACATTTTGCATCTGCAAAGGATCTATGCCATACAGATAAGAAAGCTTTTTGATTGTGTCGCGCACCTGCTGGGTCATCGCTTTTCTCGGAATCATCGTCTCAGAAAGTCCCGCTAAAAACAAATCAAAATCAAACACTTCCTCCGTTATGGTATAAGACGGCGCTTGTCCGACAGAAGTATATTCTGTGCCCGGCGCAAGTCTCACCGTTTCCTCCATATCAGGTGTGAGCTTCCATTCACTCGGCTGCAACGATTCAAACGCATGATTAAACGGCCGCGTAATGTCCTTCGCATCTTCTGAAATAGCCGGGTGCGTGAAAAATTGTTTTAATTGCTGATACTTTGTTTTTCCGACTCTATTGTACAGAAAAACATTCAGCATTCCGTCTTCAAAAAATTCATTTGGCCTGAGCGGCGGGAGGAGTTCATATATAAAGAGGCGCTCCTGCCGCTCGGATTCTTTCATATATGCTTTTAGCAATCCTATGCCCTCGAGCTTCCCCTGTTCCTGATGAATCGTTTTTAAATTGGACTGTGTCATCCCCATCAGCTGTCTATGTGTGGACTCTCCGCCCCACAGACGGTTTTGTTCAAGCTCTCCCCACAATGTCATATAAAGAGAGAATGCAACAGGGCCGATTAAGGGCTGATACAGTTGTGTGATAATTTGTCTGTCTATATCCTGCAGCATCGATCTGCTTTTGACCACATACGGATCTACAGGCAGTACATCTTTCCAATAGTCAGCCATACATTCTCAAACCTTCCGAATTTGTTTCTACCTTTCATTTTACACCGTTTCTTATATCTATCAAATGCCAATTTTGCACATGAGAAAAGAGCTAGAAGAATCCTCTTAGCTCTTTTAACGCTCTTTCTTTATTAAGTCTTTTAATTCGTCGATAAAGACATTTATATCTTTAAACTGCCGATAGACGGACGCGAACCGCACATATGCGACTTCATCAATCTTAGCCAGCCGGTCCATGACCATTTCTCCGACGAGCTCGCTTTTTACCTCAGAGCAGCCTTGATTGCGAAGTTCTTTTTCAATATCAAAGCACATGTCTTCAAGCGTTTTGAGTGAAACGGGTCTTTTTTCACATGCTTTTATGAGGCCGCGCAGCATTTTTTCTCTGCTGAATTCCTCACGCACGCCTTCTTTTTTCACTACGATGAGCGGGGTTTCCTCCACTTTCTCAAAGGTCGTAAACCGGTAGTGGCAGGATTCGCACTCACGTCTTCGGCGAATCGATTTTCCGTCATCCACAGGACGTGAATCAAGGACTCGCGTTCCGTTATGCTGGCATGAAGGACATTTCAATAAAATCAGCTCCCAACTATTTCGTTCCCTGCAATGTATTTTCGGCAGCCTCCGCCTTTTCAAAATAAATGTGACAGCCATCTGTCGGGAGAGCCGTTGTGTAAAGCATTCTACAGCATCAGGTGGTTTGTGAAAATCTCTTTCTTATTTTACAAAAAAAATGAAAAAAGAAAAAGCTGACCACTCTTGTTTCTTTATAAAAATAAAAGGAGCATAAGCTAAAAAGCGCATAACGGCTTTCTAGCTTCAGCTCCCTTTGTGTTCGTGATTACTTTATAGTACCTTCGCTTGCGCCTGTTTAATTTGCACAGGCCCCATTCCTCTCGGTATTTCAATGTTTTCTCTTGTATCAGCATGTAATGCCTCTGCGATGTAGTCAGCAGCGACATTAGGATCTAAGTCTCCACAAGTATAAACATCAATGCTCGCATATCCGTGCTCAGGAAAACTGTGAATTGTTAAGTGTGATTCAGAAATAATCACAACTCCGCTTACGCCTTGCGGTGCAAATTTGTGAAATGCAACCTCGCGCACCTCAGCACCTGATTTTAGAGCAGCATTTACAAACGTTTTTTCAATAAAATCCATGTCATTCAGCTTATCAAAATCGCATCCCCATAGCTCGGAGATAACGTGACGCCCCATTGTTTCCATAGTCATGGACCCCCCTTAACAAGAATTAAAAAGTGAAATTCCAACAACTGGGTCGGCCATTTACCACGGGGGAAAGTTAGTCCGGAGAGGTCCTAACCCTTTAAGTAATTCCGAAACAGTCTCAAGCAAGAAGTTCACGAAAAATAGTATACTGTGTTTAAGTCTAATTTGCAAGGTGCGTTTTTTCAGAAATATGCTGTTAAGGGTTTTTTCTTCAAAGTGCGTCCATGACCTTATTCTATACAGCAGACGGATGTTTCATTCGTGCCGCTACATGGCGGATCAGATCAACGACTCTGCATGAGTAGCCCCATTCGTTGTCATACCACGCGAGCACCTTTACTTTCCTGTCTTCCATTACCATTGTTGTAAGCCCGTCAATGACCGCTGAATGGGGATTCGTATTGTAGTCAGTTGAAACGAGCGGTTCATCTGAATAATCAAGCACGCCGTACATCGACGTTTTGGCAGCCCGTTTAAATGCCTCGTTTACCTCTTCAGCCGTTACATCTGATTTCAGATCGACAACGAGATCAACTAATGAGACGTTCGGAACAGGGACACGCAAGGCGAGGCCATGAAGCTTTCCTTTCAGATGCGGCAGTACGAGCGAAAGCGCCTTTGCCGCTCCAGTTGTCGTTGGAATGATGGATTCACCGCAGGCCCGCGCCCGGCGCAAATCCTTGTGCGGATTATCAATATTTTTCTGGTCATTCGTATACGCATGAACCGTGGTCATCAGCCCGCTCTCAATGCCAAATTCTTCATCCAGCACTTTAACAACAGGCGCAAGGCAGTTTGTCGTGCATGACGCATTTGAAATGATGACATGACGGTCTGCGTCGAATTGGTCCTCATTTACTCCCATCACAATGGTAACGTCTTCATTTTTTCCCGGAGCAGTCAGAATGACTTTTTTCGCACCCGCTTCTATATGGCCCATCGCTTTATCTTTTGAATTAAATTTTCCTGTTGCTTCAACGACAATGTCAATATCATATTCGCCCCAAGGAAGCTGTTTTGGATCACGGCTGTTTAATAAAAGCACTTTCTTTCCATTCACGATCAGGCTGTCTTCACCAGCCACAACCTCTTTGTCGTACCTGCCGTGAATTGTGTCATACTTTATTAAATGAGCCAGCGTTTCTGCGGAATAGCTGGCGTTAATGGCCACTACTTGAATTTGATCGTCTAACATTGCTTTTCTGAAGACCATTCTTCCGATTCTTCCAAACCCGTTGATCGCTACTTTTACCTTCATGTTGGACACCCCTTATCAATTATGCCATCCTAATTTACTGCTATCTAAAATTAGTATAACACATTAAAATGAAATCGCCAGTACATATTGATAAAAATCAACGATTATAACGCTAATTTATGATGCATTATAGGTTTTCTTGCACACAATATCAGGCGTAAGAACCAAAAAGCAGCCAGCGCTCCGCACTGACTGCTCTTTTTATGATTCCTGTTTTAACTTATCATTGAGCACACTTTCTTCTAACACAGAAAATGTATCCCCGTACACTCTGTTAATATGATTCGCTCCCCAAGCACAAAGCATGTCTAAAATCCCTTCTAAGCTGCGGCCGTATTCGCTGAGCTCGTATTCCACTTTGGGAGGAACCTGATTGTACACGATCCGGTTAATGACACCGTCCGCTTCCAGCTCACGCAGCTGCTGGGTCAGCATTTTTTGCGTGATGTTAGGCATCAGGCGCTTTAATTCACTCGTGCGTTTTTTTCCGTGCGTCAGGTGGCATAAAATGACGCACTTCCATTTCCCGCCGATCACTTCAAGAGTCGCTTCAACAGAAATGTTATATTTTTTCTTCTCCATACCGTTCATTCTCCTTACAGGCACTAAAAAGTGACTATAGCACTTAAAAGTACGTACTTTTCTTTCTTGATGATATCTTTCATAATCACATTTGCCGGCTGATTTGAATCTGCTCTATTTTATTTATATAGCTTACTCGGCAGAATTTCAATCATACAACACATTACACAAAGGAGGAATATGATGACTTCAGCCAATAAAAGCAAAAGCAGCATTCCTGCACTCCTGGCTCTGGCTGTAAGTGCATTCGCCATAGGGACAACCGAATTTATCAGCGTCGGCCTTTTGCCGTTAATTTCTGATGATCTGGACATTCCTGTCACAACAGCGGGATTGACCGTTTCCCTATATGCGCTTGGCGTTACATTCGGAGCCCCTATTTTAACTTCATTGACGTCAAGCATGTCACGAAAGACGCTATTGCTTTGGATCATGTTCATTTTTATTGCCGGGAATACGATGGCAGCTACCGCTTCAAGCATCGGGATTTTATTAGCAGCACGTGTGATATCAGCTTTTTCACACGGTGTGTTTATGTCGATCGGTTCGACGATCGCAGCGGATATTGTCCCTGAGGATAAAAGGGCCAGCGCGATTTCGATTATGTTTACAGGCCTCACTGTGGCAACTGTAACCGGTGTTCCTTTCGGCACGTTTATCGGTCAGCAGCTCGGCTGGCGTTTTGCCTTTATGGTTATTATCGCCGTCGGAGTTATTGCTTTCATTACAAATGGCATCCTTGTTCCGTCCAAATTACGAAAAGGGACGAAAACAACGATGCGAGATCAATTGAAGCTTGTGACAAACGGCCGGTTATTGCTTTTATTTGTCATTACGGCGCTTGGATACGGAGGAACATTCGTTGTGTTCACATATCTGTCTCCCTTGCTTCAGGAAGTAACAGGCTTCAAAGCCGGAACTGTAGCAGTGATCCTGCTCGGATACGGAATTGCCATCGCAATCGGCAATATGATCGGCGGAAGGCTGTCAAACCGAAATCCGATTGCCGCTTTATTCTATATGTTTATCGTACAGGCACTCGTTCTGTTCGCACTAGCATTTACGGCTCCATATCAAACAGCTGGCCTCATTACTATTCTCTGTATGGGCTTGCTGGCCTTTATGAATGTGCCCGGCCTTCAGGTGTATGTCGTTATGCTGGCTGAACGTTTTGTCCCGAGTGCAGTTGACGTCGCATCCGCGATGAATATCGCTGCCTTTAATGCAGGGATTGCGCTTGGCTCATACCTTGGAGGTGTGATTACCGATTCAATCGGACTGATTCACACCGCTTGGATAGGCGGATTAATGGTAGTCGGTGCAGTTATCTTAACAGGCTGGAGCCGCTTGATGGAAAAACGAGATCGGCAGGCAGCCTGACAATTTCAAAGGAGGAAATCAACATGACAACACATTTACAAGCTACAGCAACACTTCATAATGGGGTAAAAATGCCTTGGTTCGGCCTCGGCGTGTTCCAAGTGGAAGAAGGAACTGAACTGGTAAACGCCGTTAGAACCGCAATTGTTCACGGATACCGCAGTATTGATACTGCCGCTATCTATGGAAATGAAGCTGGAGTCGGAGAAGGACTTCAGCAAGGTATTGACGAAGCAGGCATCTCAAGAGAGGACCTATTTATTACATCAAAAGTGTGGAATGCGGATTTAGGATACGAGGAAACACTCGCCGCGTTTGAAACAAGCCTGTCAAAACTCGGTTTGGATTATTTAGATTTATACCTTATCCACTGGCCTGTAGAGGGAAAATACAAAGAAGCATGGAGAGCGCTTGAAACACTTTATAAAGAAGGCCGTGTCAAAGCGATCGGCGTGAGCAACTTCCAAATCCATCATCTTGAAGATTTGATGACGGCTGCTGAAATCAAACCTATGATCAACCAAGTGGAATTCCATCCGCACCTTACACAAAAAGAGCTGATGGCATACTGCCAAAAACAAGGCATCCAGATGGAAGCCTGGTCACCTTTAATGCAGGGGCAGCTGCTGGATCATCCTGTACTGGCAGACATCGCTCAAACATATAACAAATCTGTCGCGCAAATCATTTTGCGCTGGGATCTGCAGCATGGCATCATTACGATTCCTAAATCAACGAAAGAACATCGTATTAAAGAAAATGCCAGCGTATTTGACTTTGAATTAACACAGGATGACATGAACCGAATCGATGCGCTGAATGAAAACCTGCGCGTCGGTCCTGACCCGGACAACTTTGATTTTTAATGAAAAAACACCGTTCATATTGAACGGTGTTTTTGTATTATGCCCAGCCAGTGATGACTTCATCAAGCTGCTGTCTGGTCTCTTCAAGCGTGCCGCTGTTATCGATGACTTGATCTGCTCTTGCTGTTTTTTCCTCTAAAGGCATTTGAGCGCGGATACGGCTGACGGCTTCTTCTTCCGTCAGCTGATTGCGCTTCATAAGACGTTCCAGCTGAAGCTCTTTGGTCACACTGACCACAATAATTTTATCAACTAAAGATTCCAATTTGCTTTCAAACAATAGCGGGATATCCAATACAACAAATGCCTCCCGATTTGCAATGGCTTCATCACGGCGCTTAAGCATTTCCTGCCTGACTGCGGGATGAACAATTGCATTTAAAGCGAGACGCTTTTGTTCATTTGTAAATACCAGTGCTCCAAGCTTTTTCCGATCTATATCGCCATTTGGGAGCAGAATGTCTTCACCGAATTCGTCAATGATTTGCCGGTAGGCCGGCATCCCTTTTTCTACCGCTTGTTTTGCAATAATATCTGCATCTATAACTGTTATTCCTTTTTCAATCAGCATATTGGCAACCGTGCTTTTGCCGCTAGCTATTCCTCCCGTTAAACCAATGACTAAGGTCAAGAGATCAACTCCTTTTTACAATTTCCAGAGCCCAATCGTGATCAGTAGAAGCCCCGGCAAAAACGCCATTTTATCGATCCATTTCCACTTAGACAGAAAATGGCCGGCATTGATTCCGATTGATACAAACAGCGAGCTCATGACTGCCACGGCGATGCTCATCACAATCGGTGAAAAACCGAGAATGGCTGCCCCTATACCTGCTCCGAAGGCATCAATTGATAAGGCAAATCCCAATAAGACCGCCTCAATCCCATTGATCACACCCGATTTGTCGATATCCGCACTCATGGGCTTTCTCAAAATATGAATCACAATCCCTAATGACCGAACCTCTAAATTAAGCAGCGTTTTTTCATGCAATAAGTATTCTTTGTCTTTTGCCGGCCTGAAAAATTGATACAGAACCCACGCACCGATTCCGACCAATATCAAACCGCCAAGCTTCTCCGTCACATATACAGGAAAAAACTTTGTGAGAAAGCTTCCGATCAGCATGGATATAAACATGACAGCACCGGAACAGCAGGCGATAACCAAAATCGCTTTAAACGGTATTTTCATTTTTCTCAATCCGTACGTAAATCCGACAGAAAAACTGTCCAAGCTGACAGCCAACGCCAGCAGCAGTATAGAAACCATTTGCATATCCGTTTCTTCCTTTCTGTTGGTGCTCTTGTATCAGATGTAAAAATGCCCGGGATTCATCACAATCATATATATGGAAAAGTAAAAAATCCGTGTTTCGAAAATGGCATTCCTCTATTACAGAATTACTGATATATGCACCGACAGCTTGGACGATGAAGCATTATGCTACTTTTTTTTCTGGCACTTCGCGCAAAAATGCGTGCCCCTGCCTCCGACGACAATTTTTGAAATCATCGTTCCGCAATTTTTGCACGGCTCGTCTTTTTTTCCGTACACAAAATGCTGAAGCTGGAACATTCCGATTTCCCCTTGGGAGTTGATATATGAGCGGACAGTGCTGCCGCCCGCGTCAATCGCTTCCTGCAGGGTGTTTTTGATTTCAGCGTGAAGTGTTTTGATTGTTTTGTCTGATAATTGATTTGCTTTCGTCTCGGGATGGACACCCGCTCTAAAAAGAGCCTCGTCCACATAAATGTTCCCGAGTCCGACAACCGTTTTTTGATCCAGCAGGGCGGTTTTGACAGCACGGTTTGTTTTAGCAAGCTGTTCTTTTAAATATGCACTCGTAAATTCTTCTGCATCCGGCTCCGGCCCTAACTGAGAAAGCGGAAGCTCGCCCGCTTCCTCTCCCGGTTTAAATAAGTGCATGGTTCCGAACTTTCGCACATCCCTGTAACGAAGCTGAGTTCCGTCCGTCATCGTGAATATGACATGCACGTGTTTATCGTCTGGCTCCTCCGCTTGATGAAGCCCGTATTTCCCTTCCATTCGAAGGTGGGAAACCATGACATAATGATCTAAATGAAACAGTAAAAACTTTCCCCGTCTTCCGATAGACTGTATCGTTTCTCCTGTTAGTTTTCGCGCAAATTCCTCCGGTTCGGCAGGCCGTTTGATGATATTTGGCCATCTGATCTCTACCGATTTAATTGTTTTTCCCTTTACAAGCCCGGTCAGAGTGCGCCGGACGGTTTCAACCTCTGGTAATTCCGGCACATCCATCACTTCCTATCTCTATTTATTTCGCATCGTACCAAGATGGGCCAGATGCAAAGTCCACCTTTAACGGCACATCTAATGCAAGCGCATGCTCCATCACTTCAGGAACAAGCTTTTCAAGAATTTCAATTTCTTCCTGCGGCGCTTCAAAAATCAATTCATCGTGCACTTGAAGCAGCAGCCTTGCCTTCAATTGCTTTTCTTTCAGCTTGGCAGCCATATCAATCATGGCTTTTTTGATAATATCAGCGGCGCTTCCTTGAATCGGTGTATTCATTGCCGTCCGCTCCGCAAAACTGCGGATATTAAAGTTTCGGCTCGTCAGCTCAGGAATGTAGCGGCGGCGATGCATAAGCGTTGTTACGTAGCCCTTTTGCTTCGCGTCCTGAACTGAGTCCTCCATGTACGCTTTTACGCCCTGGAAGCTTTCCAAATAGCGGTCGATAAATGCTCCGGCTTCCTTCCGGGTAATGCCGAGATTCTGTGACAGCCCGTAATCGCTGATGCCGTATACGATGCCAAAGTTGACCGCTTTCGCCTGGCGTCTCATCGCAGATGTCACTTCATCCTCAGCGACATGGAACACATCCATTGCCGTTTTCGTATGAATATCCATATCATTTGTAAAAGCTTCGATGAGATTTTGATCCTTTGAAATATGGGCAAGCACACGCAGCTCGATTTGTGAGTAATCGGCTGCAAAAATGAGCCAGTCTTTTTCAGACGGAACAAAAGCTTGGCGGATTTTACGTCCTTCCTCAAGCCTGATCGGTATGTTTTGCAGGTTCGGATCAGTCGAGCTGAGACGGCCGGTTTGCGTTAAAGCTTGGTTAAAGCGCGTGTGCACCTTATGCGAATCCGGTCTCGTCACCTTTAAAAGCCCTTCAATATATGTCGATTGAAGCTTGCCAATTTGTCTGTACTGCAAAATATAGTCGACAATATCATGTTTGTCTGCCAGCTTTTCAAGCACATCAGCTGACGTTGAATAGCCTGTTTTTGTTTTCTTCACGACAGGCAGGCCGATCTGTTCAAACAAGATGACGCCGAGCTGTTTCGGAGAATTGATATTAAACGGCTCTCCCGCAATCTCATGGATTTTTTCTTCATATTCCTTCAGCTTCGCGCCCAGTTCTTCACCCATCCGCTTTAAACGGTCAACATCGACCTTGACGCCAGTTGATTCCATTTCGCCGAGAATAAGCGCGAGAGGCATTTCGAGCTCTTCAAACAGTTCAAGCTGATCGTTGTTCTCCAGCTCCTGAACGAGCTTTTCCCGAAGGCTTTGAATGGCTAACGCTTTTCTGACAAGGTGCTCAGACAGTACATCTTCCGACGGAACAGCCCGTTTTGCTCCTTTGCCGTAAACTGATTCGTCGCTTTGAACGATATGCAAGCCGTAATCTTTAGCCACACTCGCAACGTCGTCATATGAATTGCCCGGATTGATGATATAAGCCGCAAGAAGCGTATCAAACTCCGCTCCTTTCAGCTCAATGCCCTGCCAGCGCAAAGCGACAACAGCCCGCTTGCTGTCGAAGACCCATTTCTTCTGCTCGTCATTTTCTACCCATTCTTTAAACACCTGAGACTCCACGGCAATGTCTTTCGGAATGAAATAAGATCCCGTTTCATTAACGATCGAAAAACCGAGAATCGGCTCTTCATGATAATTATCGCCGATCTGTTCAACGACAAATGCGGATGGAGAAACCAAGATGCCGCTTGTTACGTCTGTGACAGTTTCGACATTAATTTCTTCTAACGACTGATCCTGTTCTGCTTCTTCGCTGTCTTCCCCTAGCCGTTCAAGAAGTGTGTTAAAACCAAGATCTTTAAAGATGGAAATCACCTGTTCACGATTAAAGCCTTGATATTCCAAGCCGGAAACGGATACCTCAATCGGCGCATCCGTCATAATCGTCGCAAGCTCCTTGCTCATCAATGCCTGATCTTTAAATTCCTCAAGCTTTTCCTTCAGTTTCTTCCCGCTTACCTCGTCAATGGACTCCAGCAGTTTTTCAACGGAATCGAACTGTTTTAATAGCTTAATCGCTGTCTTCTCTCCTACGCCGGGCACACCTGGAATATTATCTGAGGAATCGCCCATCAGACCCTTCATGTCAATAATTTGCTCAGGCGTAAGCCCGTATTTCTCTTTTACGTGCTCCGGTGTGTAAAATTCAACATCGGTAATTCCTTTTCGCGTAATGGCAACCGTCGTTTTGTCTGTTGCCAGCTGAGTTAAATCCTTATCTCCAGAGAAAACCTTTACTTCAAATCCGTCTTTTTCAGCCGATTTGGCCAGTGTGCCGATAATATCGTCGGCTTCGTATTGTTCCAATTCGTAGCGGCTGATCTGATAGGCATCCAGCAGCTCGCGGATAAACGGCAATTGTTCGGAGAGCTCAGGCGGGGTTTTCTGTCTGCCGCCTTTATATTCTTTAAATGTGCCGTGACGAAATGTTGTTTTCCCGGCATCAAATGCAACCAGCATGTGTGTCGGTTTTTCATCCTCAAGCATCTTCATCAAAATCATCGCAAAGCCGTATACGGCATTCGTATGAACACCTTTATCATTGCTTAACAGCGGCAATGCAAAAAACGCCCGGTAAGCCAGACTGTTTCCGTCTACAAGCACTAATTTTTTTCGTTCCGTCATTCAATATCCTCCTAAGAAGCCTCAGGCTTCTATTCATCTCTTACATAGTCATTAGCTCCTCTTATTTTAACAAAGTTCAATTTGAAAGGAAAATACGTGAACTGAAGAGAAGACACAAAAAAGGACGGGAACACAAATGGTTCCCGCCGTCAAAATTGGCTCCTTGGATGAAGGGGTTCTACTACATCCTATCAGCATAGGTTTAACAGTGCATGAAGATATTGTTAAACCTTTGTAAACATTAGGCGGACGTTTCAGCGGCCCGTTTCAGCGTCACTGTAAAGACCGTTCCCCGTCCAAGCTCGCTTGTGACATCGATTTTCCCTTCATGAGCCTCTATTAAATGCTTTACGATCGCGAGGCCTAGGCCTGTTCCGCCCGAATTCCTGCTTCTGTCTTTATCCACGCGGTAAAAACGTTCAAAGATGCGCGGAATTTCTTCTTTCTGAATTCCGATTCCGGAATCCGCAACTTCAATCTGAATGTCTTTTTCTCCGGGCTTTACATTGATAGCTACAGAGCCCCCCTCAGGCGTATAGGTTAGCGCATTATTTACGAGATTAAGAAATACCTGTTTCAGCCTGTACGGGTCTCCCGATACATAGAGCGTGTCTTTCGGGACATTCAGTTGTAAGGAGATGCCTTTCTCATCCGCCTTATGCTTAAGAAGCGTTTCAATCTCACCAAGCATTTTAGCTGGATCAAATGTGTCAATGCTGAGCGTAAAATTTTGCTGCTCGATTTTTGAGAGATCGAGAAGATCCTGAACCAAAGACTGAAGCCTTTCGCTTTCTTTCAGAATAATAGAGAGAAACTCAGAAAGCGCCTCTTTGTCCTCCATCGCCCCGTCCAATAACGTCTCCGTAAACCCTTTAATAGAGGTAATCGGCGTTTTCAGTTCATGAGAAACGTTAGCCACAAAATCCTTTCTCATCTGCTCTAATTTCTTCGTCTCCGTCATGTCATGGAAAACGAGCACAATTCCTTTCCATTCATCGTCCGGCCCCATAATCGGAACGCCATCCACTTCAAAATAACGCCGCTCAATTTTGATCGGAAGTCTTAACAGCTTGCATTTCTTTGTCTCCGTCATAAAAATGTCTTCGACAAGCTGGATCACTTCTTCATGTACAAATGCATCATGATAAAGACGGCGCAGCATCTGATTCGGATTGATATGAAACTGCTTGGCGTAAGACCTGTTCACGAGATTGATAAAGCCTCTTCCGTCAATCATAATCAGCCCGGAGCCGATATTTTCAATGACAGTCAGCAGCCGGTCCCGCTGCATTTCCTGCGTTCTCGTCATTTCCATCAGATCTACAGCAAGGCTGTTCATCGCACGGCCGAGCTTATCAGAGTGCCTGATATAGCCGCCGTACGTCCGGGCATCATAGTTCCCCTTAGACAGTTCTGTTGCTACGTTTGTCGCTGCTTCAATTGACCTTTTATAACGTGAGGTCATACTGGAATAAAAATAAACAATGACGATAAAAGCAGTACAAAGACTGGCCGTCAGCATCCCCCACAATTCGCCGTTCAAGCCGGAGCTATGTTCAGGGGCTGAAAGCAGCACATATCCTGTTTTTTCACCTTCACTTCTAAGCGAAAGTCCGTAATAAAGCTTGTTATCTGCTGTTGAGAGAACACCCTCATGGCCAGAAACAAGCGCCTGCACCTTTTGAGAATCTGCCGCACTCCCGTTTGACCCGTACAGCACCTTGCCGTCTGTATCGATAACGGATGCGTTCACATCAAGCGCACCGCCTGCATCTTGAATGATTTTCTCATTTGCTTGATCATTCAGATTGCCGGCATCAAGAAGTGAGGCCATATATTTGGCTTCTTTTTCAATGTGTTCCTCTGCTTTTCTTTGATCAGATGATTCAAAGAGCTGCTGCAAAAATAGCCCGAGGACACTAAACACCAGAATCATACAGACAACAAGTACAGAAAAAAGGCGCACACGGTATTTATTCATTCATTTTTGGCTCCTCCAGTTTATACCCCAATCCCCTAATTGTTTTAATATAGATCGGTTTTTTAGTATTGTTTTCGATTTTGTCGCGGAGATGGCTGATATGCACATCAACAATTCTCGTATCTCCGGCAAAATCATAATTCCAGACAGCGCTCAGCAGCAGATCTCTCGTCAGCACTCTGCCTTTATGTCTGCCCAAATAGAGCAGCAGTTCGAATTCTTTCGGTGTCAGCTCAAGCTGATTTTCTTTAAAATACGCTTCATAATGATCAGGCAGGATTTTCAGATCGCCAATCACGATCTGGCCTTCCATTTCATCGTTCTTCATTTCACTAGAGGGCGCAGCCATTTCGGAACGCCTTAAAATCGCTTTGACTCTTGCATTTACTTCCCTTGGGCTGAACGGCTTGGTCATATAATCATCAGCACCAAGCTCGAGCCCTAATACTTTGTCGAATTCCTCATCCTTCGCTGTCAGCATTAAAATGGGAAACATCAATTTTTGCTGTCTCAGCTGCTTGCATACTTCGATTCCGTCCAGTTTTGGAAGCATCACATCAAGCACAATCAAATCAGGCTTCTCTGTTTCCGCTTTTTTGAGTGCTTCTTCCCCGTCTGAGGCGGTAATGACATCATAGCCTGACCGTTCCAAATTGTACTGTAAAAGAGTAACAATAGATTCTTCATCATCCACAACTAAAATTTTCTTGTTCATGCTGTGCCTCCAGTATTATAATTCCCCGACATCCTATTTCTCTATTTTATGTCATCTTAACATGTTTCATGATTTTATTTTAACGAAAGCAGGACATTCCGACAATTCGCCTTTTACATCATTTTTCAAAAGAAATAAAGGAGTGGATGACAGCGCTTTCATTTATAGTAAAAAGAGAAAGGCTCTATCAAGCAAGCCTTTCTCTCTTTTTATTAAGATAATACTTTCATGACATTTTTGACAGATTCAACTGATTTATTCAGCTGTGCTCTTTCATAGTCTGTCAGTTCAAGTTCAATGATTTGCTCAAGACCGTTGCCGCCTACAATTGTAGGAACACCAAGGTAGATGCCTTCATAGCCGTATTCACCTTCAAGATAAGCAATTGTAGGAAGGACGCGGCGCTGATCTTTCAAGATCGCTTCGACCATTTCTGTCAGAGAAGCAGCAGGCGCATAATACGCGCTTCCGTTTCCAAGAAGATTCACGATTTCGCCTCCACCTTTTCTTGTGCGCTCCACAATTGCGTCAATCCGTTCTTTCGGAATAAGGGTTTCAAGCGGGATACCGCCAGCATAAGAATAACGCACAAGCGGCACCATATCGTCACCGTGTCCGCCAAGAACGAAACCAGTCACGTCTTTTACTGACAAGTTTAATTCCTCTGCCACAAATGTTCTGAATCTTGCCGTATCAAGCACACCGGACTGGCCGATTACGCGCTCTTTAGGGAAGCCTGATTCTTTATACACCGCGTAAGTCATTGCATCAACAGGATTTGTCAGCACCACAATGATAGAGTCAGGAGAATATTTCACGATTTCTCGTGTAACGCTTCTCATAATTTTTTCGTTTGTAGAGACCAGATCATCTCTGCTCATACCAGGTTTTCTTGCGATACCGGCTGTAATGACAACAATGTCAGAACCCGCTGTATCCTCATAGTTGGATGTTCCCGTAATTTTCGCGTCAAAGCCTTGAACAGGGCTTGCTTCAAGCATATCAAGCGCTTTTCCCTTTGTCGGGTTCTCCAATTGCGGAATATCAACAAGAACAACGTCTGCCAGCTCTTTTTGAGCGATTAAAAATGCGGTTGTCGCTCCGGTAAAACCTGCTCCGATAACAGAAACTTTTTTACGAGTATTTCCCATGTCTCTCTTCTCCTTTATGGCTAGTTTTAGGCTGTTTCCTTGCTTAGTCCATGTTTTTAATCAGTTCTTCTCCGAACTCTGAACATTTCACTTCAGTCGCGCCATCCATTAATCTGGCAAAATCGTAAGTTACGACTTTAGAAGCGATTGTTTTTTCCATAGATTTGATAACCAAATCAGCCGCTTCGTTCCATCCTAAATGCTCAAGAAGCAGAACGCCTGAAAGAATAACTGAAGATGGGTTTACTTTATCAAGGCCTGCATATTTAGGAGCCGTTCCGTGCGTCGCCTCGAAAATCGCATGTCCTGTTTCATAGTTGATGTTCGCTCCAGGAGCAATACCGATTCCGCCTACTTGCGCTGCAAGAGCATCAGAAATGTAATCTCCGTTCAGGTTCATTGTCGCAACGACATCAAACTCGTTCGGACGCGTTAAGATCTGCTGAAGGAAAATGTCAGCAATGCTGTCTTTGATAATGATTTTGCCTGCTGCTTCCGCTTCGCTTTGCGCTTTGTTTGCAGCGTCTTTTCCTTGTTCTTCAGCAATGCGGTCATATTGAGCCCATGTGAAGACTTTTTCGCCGTATTCTCTTTCAGCAAGTTCATAGCCCCAGTTTTTGAAGGCGCCTTCTGTGAACTTCATGATGTTTCCTTTGTGAACAAGCGTTACAGATTTGCGGCCATGCTCAATCGCATAATCAATTGCAGCTCTGACCAAACGGCTTGTTCCTTCTTCAGAAACAGGCTTAATGCCGATACCTGATGTTTCAGGGAAACGGATTTTGTTGACGTTTAACTCATTTTGCAAGAAGCTGATGAGCTTTTGCACTTCTTCAGAGCCTTTTGCGTACTCGATGCCTGCATAAATATCTTCTGTATTTTCACGGAAGATGACCATATCAGTATCTTCAGGGCGTTTTACCGGTGACGGCACTCCAGTAAAGTATCTTACAGGTCTTAAGCAGACGAATAGGTCAAGCTCTTGTCTGAGCGCTACGTTCAAAGAACGGATACCGCCGCCGACAGGTGTCGTTAACGGCCCTTTAATCGCAATGAAATATTCGCGGATCACATCTAATGTTTCAGCAGGAAGCCACTCACCTGTTTTATTATAAGCCTTTTCTCCGGCATAAACTTCTTTCCATGTAATTTTCTTTTCGCCTTTGTATGCTTTTTCAACTGCTGCTTCCAAAACCTTCGAAGCCGCGTTCCAAATATCAGGACCGGTTCCGTCTCCTTCGATAAACGGGATAATCGGGTTGTTTGGTACGTTTAATACTCCGTTAGAGACTGTAATTTTTTCACCTTGTGCCACAATAAAAACCTCCCAGTATGTAATTCATATTAGAAAACATTTTATTTTTCTTATATAGAAAACAAAATGATTTTTCTCAACATTCAATTTAAAGTGTAAACCACTTTTGATGTTCTGAACAAGAGGCTAACCTCATTAACGCAAGCCAGCCTCCAATGGTTCTTTAGGCTCTTTCTTCAATCGGAACAAATGCTTGTTTATCAGGGCCCGTGTAATCTGCGCGCGGGCGGATCAGACGGTTGTTGTCATACTGCTCAAGAATATGAGCGAGCCAGCCGGACATTCTGCTTACAGCAAAAATCGGTGTAAACAAATCATGGTCAATGCCGAGGCTGTGATAAACAGAAGCCGAATAGAAATCAACGTTAGGCGGAAGCTTTTTCTCTGATGTGACAATCTCTTCTATGCGAATCGACATCTCATACCATTTGCTTTCGCCTGTCAGGTTGGTCAGGCGCTTGCTCATTTCTTTCAGATGCTTCGCGCGCGGGTCGCCATGCTTATAAACGCGGTGGCCGAATCCCATGATTTTTTCTTTCTTTTCCAGCTTAGCGCGGATGTACGGCTCAGCGTTTTCCACTTCGCCGATTTCTGTCAGCATTTTCATAACGCCTTCATTCGCCCCGCCGTGAAGAGGCCCTTTCAGCGCGCCGATTGCGGCAGTAATGCCTGAATAGATATCAGAAAGTGTCGCGACGCAGACCCTCGCTGTGAACGTTGACGCGTTCAGCTCATGGTCAGCATGTAAAATCAATGCTTTGTTGAAGGCTTCAACCTCAATTGGCGAAGGCTCTTCACCGTTTAATGTGTAGAGAAAATTCTCGGCAATGCCGTAGTCTTCTCTTGGTTCAACAGGCTCAAGGCCTTTGCGGATTCTGGAAAACGCCGCAACCAGACCAGGCACCTTTGCCTGAAGGCGGATCGCCTTTTTGTAATTGGCTTCCGGGTTCATGGTTTCAGCCTCGCTGTCAAGCAGGCCTAGTAATGAAATTGCTGTCCGAAGAGCAGCCATGGGATGAACATTTTCGAGGGAATAAGATTTGAAGTGCTCAATAATTTCTTGCGGAACGGCAGCTTCCTTTGCAAGCTGCTGCTTTAACTCTTCAAGCTCTTTTTTGTTTGGCAGCCTTAAATGCCAAAGCAAGTAGATGATTTCTTCAAAACTTGCATTCTCTGTTAAATCATCGATATCATACCCCACATATGTAAGGGTATCATCAATAATAGAACTAACAGATGATGTTGTTGCTACAACCCCTTCAAGACCGCGTGTCGCTGTCATATATAACATCTCCTTTTCAATAAATTTCCCCTTTAAGAGTGTTGTAAAAACATGAGGCTTACTTAAAAAGCACGATGCAAGTATTTCTCTCCCCCTAAAAGAAAATGCTTACATTTTACTGCCTGCTGGTAATGAAACCCTTTGCTTATGAAAGAACATAACAAATTCTTATAAGCTTATTTAAGTTTAAGCCTATTCTCATTATAAACAATAATCAGACATTTGTTAAATGTTTACCTATAATTTTTTTTTTTCATTCTGTGATTTCCCCGAAAAAACGCCTTTATTTGCGGGTTTTTGCATACAAAAAAAAGCGGCTTAAAGCCGCTTTTTTTTCATGAAGTGAACAATTTTACGATCTGCATGGCAATATAAGCAATTCCCGCTCCGATCAGCGGACCCACCGCTACTCCGCCAAAAAGTGCGACTGCAAGAATGGTTCCGATCACAAGAGCAGTTGTAATATGCGGGTCATTTTCCAGCAGGGCCAGGCCGTTTTTGGCAATCAGCGCCACTGCGATTCCCGCTCCCAAGGCGATCCATGCGTAGGAAGACCGCATTGCTTCTCCAAGCTGCTTAAATCCGATTTCTCCTGTTGCAATCGGAACAAGAACAGCGATTGTAATAATGGTCACACCCCAGTTGATGCCTTTTGACTGGATGGTTGGAAATAATTTCTGGTCAAGTCCAACGATTTTGATGATCAAAAGGACGGATACAGCAAAGAGCAATGATTGATTTTTTGCGATAAGTGCGATAGCCAAGAGTAATATTAAAAATAAATTCGCTTGTGTAAACACGTGCCATCCCTCCTTTAAGATGAATGTATTCATATTCAGCCGGAGCGTGAATACATATAAAAAATAGGACATGCTGACGAGAGGAGGACCGTTTTCGTGAATCAATCTTATATCACTATTTTTTTCAGAACCCTCTTTGTCATGTCAATTACCGCAGGATCGATAGCTGCGGCCTATTATTCGTTTCCGTTAACTTATCCGTTCCTGATCGCCCTTATTCTTTCATCAGCGATTCATCCTGTTGTTGACTATTTGGACAGAGTGACAGGATTCCCCCGAACGATAAACGTTCTGGGCGTGCTTGCTTTTTTTCTGCTCGCAGCCTTCGGCGTGCTCACCATTCTGGTAGCCGAAATCATAACGGGAACAGCGTATCTTGCAAAAACGCTGCCTCCGCATATCAGCACGTTTATCTCATATTGTGAAAAATTGTTTACAACACATATCCAGCCGCTCTATCACGAACTGACCCTTTTGTTTCAAGAATTGGAGACCAACCAGCAGGCTTCCATCGTTACCCACATTCAGACACTTGGTGATTCGGCTGCTAAAAATGCCGGGCTGCTGCTGTCCCACATTCTAGAAATGATCCCAAGGTTTTTCGCGCTTCTTCCCAATACAGCGGCGGTTCTGATTTTTTCTCTTCTGGCAACATTTTTTATGACAAAGGATTGGCACAAGCTGAAAGCCATGCTCGTTTCGGTTCTGCCGGATCGGGTTACAGCTAACAGCAAAGCGATCAGCAGCGAATTAAAAAAAGCAATGACCGGTTTTATCAAAGCGCAGGCCGTTCTCGTTTTCATTACGATGGTGATTGTATTTATCGGCCTTTCTCTCTTAAAAGTTGAACATGCCGCAACAATTGCTTTTTTAATCGGGCTTGTTGATCTTCTCCCTTATTTGGGTGCTGGCTCGGTATTTGTGCCGTGGATTTTGTATTTATCGATTACAGGCCAGCTGCCCCAGGCCATCGGAATCGGGGTGCTGTACCTCGTCGTTCTTATTCAAAGGCAGCTGACAGAACCCAAAATACTTAGTAAATCAATCGGTATCGATCCGCTGGCAACGCTCATCGCCCTGTTTGCCGGTTTTAAATTATTCGGGTTTTTAGGACTAATTGCAGGACCGGCTGTTCTCGTCATCATTCAGGCGTTTATTACAACAGGCGCATTAAAGGAAATATGGTCGTATATCACCGTTCAGCAAAAATAAAAAGCAGCCCATGTTGCATGGCTGCCGTTTTTTATTTGATGATGATCCGCTTGTTCTTCGACATTCCTCTCAGCCATTTGAACAGAATCGGCTTACACCAGCTGCGGGTGAACGGAATAAGCAGACAGGCACCGGCCAAATCTGATAAAAAGCCCGGAAGCATCAGTAAAAGACCGCCAATGAAAATGCACAGGCCGTCAGCAATCGCTTCGCCAGGCATTTTGCCATATTGAAGATCACGCTGAACCTTGTAATACACTTCGGTTCCTTGTTTTTTTGCAGCTGCTGCGCCGATAATGCCCGTCAGAATCATTAAAAGGACCGTCGGCAATATGCCGATCAGCTTGCCTGAAAATAGGAATATGCCGATTTCTATTGCCGGAAACACAATAAAAAGCAAAAATAAAAATCTCATATCCAAGCCCCCCACACGTGTAACACGCCTCTGTTCAACATAAGGCAAGATAAAGAGAAAAGGAAGGGAAGCCCCTTCCGTTTTCACCTCTGATTAAAGAACGCTCGCACGTCCTTGATAGACTGCGCCTCTGGAAGCGTCAACTGTAATATCCTGGCCATCTGCCAAAATAGACGTCGCATTTTCCAGACCAACGATAACCGGAATGCCAAGGCTTAATCCGACTACCGCAGCATGGCTTGTCAAGCCGCCTTCTTCTGTAATAAGGGCAGACGCTTTTTCAAGTGATGCAATCATATCACGGTCAGTGCTTTTTGTAACAAGAACCGCACCGTCAGTCATTTTTTGCTCAGCTTCTTTTGCATTTTGTGCAATGACAACCGGACCGTAAGCTGATTTGCGTCCAATGCCTTGGCCTTTAGCGATGATATCGCCGACAGTGTACACTTTCATTAAGTTCGTAGTGCCAGACTCACCGACAGATCCTGCTGTAATGACGATCAGATCGCCGTGTTTTACAATTCCGCTGTTCAATGATTTTTGGACAGCATCCTCAAGCATCTCATCTGTTGAGTTCGCATTTTGGCCGCTTTCTGCAAATACGCCTGATACGAGCGCTAGCTTTCTGGAAATAGAGTCATTTACAGTAACCGCAACAATCGGCGCCTGCGGACGGTATTTTGCGATCATACGTGCTGTATGGCCGCTTTCAGTCGGCGTTACGATTGCAGCAGCATTCAGGTTAATCGCCGTATGCGCGACAGATTGTCCAATAGCATCTGTAATCGTCATGCCTACTTGATCTCTGCGTTTAGAAAGAATTTCTTTATAATTTAAAGCTTCTTCAGAACGGGAAGCGATGTTGTGCATTGTTTGAACCGCCTCAACCGGATAGCTTCCGGCAGCTGTTTCACCAGAAAGCATGATTGCATCTGTGCCGTCGAAGATCGCATTTGCAACGTCACTTGCTTCCGCACGAGTCGGACGCGGGTTGCGCTGCATGCTGTCAAGCATTTGTGTCGCTGTAATAACAGGTTTGCCCAGCGCGTTGCATTTTTTGATCAGTTCTTTTTGGACGAGCGGCACTTCTTCAGCTGGAATTTCCACACCTAAGTCTCCGCGTGCAACCATTAAACCGTCAGACACTTCGAGAATAGAATCGATGTTGTCAACGCCCTCTTGGTTTTCGATTTTAGGGATGATTTGAATATCCTGAGCGTTGTGCTCTTCAAGAAGCTCACGGATTTCAAGCACGTCCGTAGAACGGCGTACGAAAGACGCTGCGATAAAATCTACTCCTTGCTCAATACCGAAAACGATGTCTCGCGCATCTTTTTCAGTGATACCAGGAAGGTTAACGCTGACGCCCGGTACGTTAACACCCTTTTTATTTTTGAGTGTTCCGTTGTTTAGTACTTTTGTTTTGATTTCGCGATTAGCGGCATCAACATCAAGCACCTCAAGGCCGATAAGGCCGTCATCTAACAGAATCGTTGACCCTTGTTCAACGTCATCGACTAAACCTTCATATGACACTGAAATTTTATCTGTTGTTCCTACAACCTCGTCCATTGAAATGATAAGCTCTTTGCCTGTTTCAAGCTCAATGCCGCCGTTTTCCATTGTATGTGTGCGGATTTCAGGACCTTTTGTATCAAGCAGGATACCAACGTTTTTGCCAAGCTTTTTGCTTGCTTCGCGGATATTTTTTATTCTTGCACCGTGCTCCTCAAAATCTCCGTGAGAAAAATTCAAACGAGCCACGTTCATTCCTGACTCCATTAATTTCGTAAGCATTTCAATACTTTCACTTGCCGGACCGATGGTACAAACAATTTTAGTTTTTCTCATTTGGTTCACTTCCTTCTGAAATCTTCAGCCTTCAGCTGCACATTAAATAGACAGTTCTTTTGAAAGCTGATACATGTTTTGCTCAACTGTGTGTTTTGTTTCCAGTATTTCTATAATATCATGGTCTACAAGCTTATTGTTTTGTATACCTACACAGCGTCCGCCTTTTCCTTCAAGCAGCAGTTCAACTGCATATGCGCCAAGACGGCTTGCCAGCACGCGGTCAGCAGCGCTCGGAGAACCTCCGCGCTGGATATGGCCCAATACAGATACCCTAGTTTCAAGATTTGTTTCTTCTTCGATGCGTTTCCCGAATTCAACACCGCTGCCTACACCTTCGGCGACAATAATAATACTGTGCTTCTTGCCCCGTTCGTGGCCGCGTTTTAAGCGGGCAATGATTTCGTGCATGTCATAGTCTGCCTCAGGGATCAAGATTGATTCCGCGCCCCCTGCAAGACCGGCCCACAATGCGATATCGCCGGCATGGCGGCCCATTACTTCGATCACATATGTACGTTCATGAGAAGTCGCTGTATCGCGAATCTTATCAATTGCGTCAATTACTGTATTTAAAGCTGTATCGAAGCCGATTGTAAAATCAGTACCCGGAATGTCGTTATCAATTGTACCCGGTACACCTACACATGGAAACCCGTGTTCCGTTAATTTTTTGGCACCCATATAGGAACCGTCTCCGCCGATGACAACAAGGCCCTCAATACCGAGCTTCTTCAAGTTTTCTATCCCTTTTTCACGGCCTTCAACCGTTTTGAATTCAGGACATCTTGCCGTATAAAGCTTTGTTCCTCCACGATGTATAATATCGCCTACAGATCCGAGTTCAAGCTTTTCAATCTTTCCGCTGATCAATCCTGCGTATCCGTTGTAAATGCCGTAAACTTCAACGTCATGATAAATCGCTTTTCTGACTACTGCGCGAACTGCTGCGTTCATTCCCGGGGAATCCCCGCCGCTCGTTAATACCCCTATACGTTTCATTCTCCATTCACCTCAGCAACATATATGATTAAACATAACATGATCATTGCCCTAAAAACAATGAAAAGGGATCTCCATCCTCCCTATGAAACCTTACCTATTATACAATTAAATAAATTGTTTTTAAATAAAATTTAAGGAATGTCACAAAAAATAAACGTGAGCCAAAGGCTTCACGTTTATTTAGTTTACCCCGATATATTGATCTTCAATCGAGACTTTGCCAATTGCTTTATATTTTTCGTAGCGTTGCTGAACTAATTCTTCTTCGCTCAGCTTCAGCAAAGTTTTTAACGATTGTTTAAGGGTTTCGTCCATATAGCTTGCCTGCAGCTTTACATCGTGGTGCGCTCCGCCTTTTACTTCTTTTATCATATGATCTATAATACCTAATTCTTTTAAATCCGGCGCAGTGATTTTCATTGTTTCTGCTGCTTTCTTAGCAAGACTGGAGTCCTTCCATAAAAGTGCCGCGGCACCTTCCGGAGAAATAACAGAATAAGTAGAGTTTTCCAGCATATGCAAGTGGTTTCCTACACCCAGACCCAGGGCTCCGCCGCTTCCGCCTTCACCGATGACGATGCAAATAACAGGCACTCGGAGACCGGCCATCTCAAACAGGTTTTTGGCAATGGCTTCGCTTTGTCCTCTTTCTTCCGCTGCTCGTCCAGGATATGCTCCCTTCGTATCAATAAAACAGATAATCGGTCTGTTGAATTTGTCAGCCTGTTTCATGAGACGAAGCGCTTTTCGGTAGCCTTCAGGATGCGGCATCCCAAAATTGCGGACAAGATTTTCCTTTGTGTCTTTGCCGCGCTGATGCCCGATTACCGTTACAGGAAGGCCATGGAACTTCGCAATGCCGCCGACAATGGCTTCATCGTCTCCGTACGCTCTGTCTCCGTGACATTCAAAAAAGTCGGTAAACAGGTGTTCAATATAATCAAGCGTTGTCGGACGGTCCGGCAGACGCGCGATTTGAACACGGTCCCAAGGCTTCAGATTTTTGTAAATATCATCCTGAAGCTTAGCGAGACGGTCTTCGAGCCGTTCGATTTCTGCACTCAGATCCATATCGGAATCTTGGGTGAATTTTTTCAGTTCGGCGATTTTGGTTTGCAGTTCAATCACCGGTTTTTCAAATTCTAATCTTGCAGCCACTCAAAGTCACCTCCCGATTGATGCATATCCAGCAGATTTTCTAACGTTTGTTTCATATCCTCGCGGTGAATAACCGCATCAAGCTGTCCATGTTTTAATAAAAATTCTGCCGTTTGGAAGTCCTCAGGCAATTTTTCCCCTATCGTTTGTTCAATAATCCGTCTTCCGGCAAAACCGATCAGCGCGCCAGGCTCAGCGAAATTGTAATCGCCAAGGGATGCAAAGCTGGCTGATACGCCCCCGGTAGTCGGATGCGTCATAACTGAGATAATGAGGCCCTGTTCTTCACTGAACAGTTTTAAAGCAGAGCTTGTCTTAGCCATCTGCATCAAACTTAATATGCCTTCCTGCATTCTCGCGCCGCCTGAAGCCGTAAAAATAATAAACGGAACTTTATCAGCTGTTGCTTTTTCAATCGCAAGCGTGATTTTTTCACCGACGACTGAACCCATGCTGCCCATTCTGAATGAAGAATCCATGACTGCGACAACAGCCGGGTGTCCGCCGATTGTGCCCTTGCCTGTCACAACAGCCTCGTTTAAGGATGTTTTCTCGCGATCTTTTTCAAGCTTTTCAAGATATCCCGGGAAACCGAGTGGGTTTTCCGATAACATTCCTTGATTGAATTCCTCAAAGGATTGTTCATCCATTAAGCTTGCGATACGCTGTTTTGCGTTCATCGGGAAATGATAATCGCAGTTCATGCATACCCGCATATTTTTATCCAACTCTTTAGTGAGCATGATTTTTTTACACTTGGGACATTTTGTCATAATACCTTCCGGAACATCGTGCTTCGCTTGATCAGACGGTACGGAAGCATACTTTTTCTTTTTAGTGAATATATCCTTTAACAAATGATTACCTCCCTTTTGTGAAGGGTTCTCTTCACCGCATGTCATCAAACAGATAGACTTGCTAATAACTTTACCGAAACTATTGTACTTTTTTTGTCAAACGCTGTCATCCTCAATTCGACAACTTTTTATACAATGACGCGTTCGGAAAGGCTTGGATGAATTCAGATAAAACGTTGAAATAACAGGATTGGCAGCGTATTCAAAAATAACATTAAACTCGGCTGAAATTTTTTTAAGACCAGCCATTAAAAAATTTCAGCCGCCAGTTTAACTTGAGAACAGCGCGCCGGTCTCCGCCAACGCGCTGCCATTTTTGGAATGAACTAAAATTATTCACCAATAATCGTAAGTTTTCTCGTTTTTTCAGCAACTTCCTCAGGGTCAACAGTGATTCTTGCGACACCTGTTTCCATCGCCGCTTTTGCCACAGCCTTCGCAACAGCAGGCGCAACACGTTTATCAAACGGTGCAGGGATAACGTAGTCTGCGCTAAGCTCTTCTTCTGAAACCAGTGAAGCAATAGCTTCAACCGCAGCGATTTTCATTTCTTCGTTAATGTGAGTGGCGCGAACGTCAAGCGCTCCGCGGAAAATGCCAGGGAATGCAAGAACATTGTTTACTTGGTTCGGGAAGTCAGAACGGCCCGTTCCGATAACACTTGCGCCAGCTTCACGCGCATCTTCCGGCATAATTTCCGGATTCGGATTTGCCATTGCAAAGATAATCGGATCCTTTGCCATGCTTTGAACCATTTCTTTTGTTAACGCACCTGCTACTGATACGCCGATAAATACGTCAGCATCAACGATGACATCTTTCAGAGAACCGTCTTTGCGGTCTTGGTTTGTGAATTTCGCCACTTCATTTTTGACATCGTTCATGCCGTTCGGGCGCCCTTCATAAATCGCTCCTTTTGAATCGCACATTACGATGTCGCGTACGCCGTAATGGTGAAGAAGCTTGATAATCGCAATACCTGCCGCACCGGCTCCATTTGCGACAACTTTAATGGAAGACATGGATTTTCCAGACAGTTTCAGCGCGTTTACAAGACCTGCTACAGTTACAATGGCAGTACCGTGCTGATCATCATGGAAAACTGGGATGTTTGTTTCTTTTTTGAGACGTTCTTCAATGATAAAGCAGTTAGGCGCTGCAATATCTTCAAGGTTTACGCCGCCAAATGTCGGTTCAAGCAATTTAACAGTTTCAACAATTTTATCTACATCGTTTGTGCTTAAAGCAATCGGGAACGCGTCTACGCCTGCAAAGCTTTTGAAAAGGACAGCTTTTCCTTCCATAACAGGAAGCGCAGCTTCAGGGCCGATATTTCCAAGGCCGAGCACAGCTGTACCGTCAGTTACAACTGCTACCATGTTCCCCTTCATTGTATAATCATATACTTTGTTAATGTCTTCATGAATATCCTTGCACGGTTCTGCAACACCCGGGGAATACGCAAGGCTTAAATCTTTCGCGTTTCTGACTTCTACTTTCGATTTAGACTCCAGTTTTCCCTGATTGACTTTATGCAGGTGTAATGCTTCTTCTCTTAATGACATTGTCCTAAACACTCCTTATGGATATTTTTTGATTCGTATACTGCTGCGTTGATTGCTGCATTCTGCGGAGTTATCTATCTGAATATTTAAACAGGATCACATAATTGCTCCAATTGTATAACAAAAAGTGAATCGTTACCACTGTTTTAAAACGACGTTTTGGTGACCCAACAGCTCTTTTAAGCGATATAACACCTGGTGATCCGCATCGATATGAAACGACTCAGGAAGCTTAATCGTCTGTTTTTGCCTTTCATAATAGAGATAAACGCCTGTTTCCCCTTTATGCTCCAGCAAAATGCGCTTAATTTTTGCCAGGATTTCCTGACTGTGTTGACTGCTTTCTATCTTTATATAAACCGATGGCGCTTTTTCTGCATCCATATTTTCTAACAATTCTGCCCGGGACATAATGAACTGGACCTTGTCCTGTCTTATTTCACATTTGCCCGCTGTGAACAAAAGAGCGCCTTCTCTTAAAACGGGAGAAAGCTGTCTGAATTGTTCTGGGAAGACAACAGCTTCCATTTCGCCGGTTTCATCACTTAGCGTTAAAAACGCCATGTTTTGACCTGTTTTCGTCCGAATCGTTTTGATCTTCGACAGCAGGACTCCGAGAGAAAGCTGCCTTTTGACTGCCTGCTGGGCCTCCAGAATGGATGCTGCTCCGTGCGCAGCCAGCTGTTTACGGAAGGCAGAGAGCGGATGATTTGAAAAATAAATGCCAAGCGTTTCTTTTTCGAACGCAAGCAAATCTACAAGCGGTAGCTCCTCCGTCTCCACATACTTCGGCTTAATCGAAAACGATTCATCTAAAAACAATCCCATTTGGTCATCGTCCGCGGCAAATAGCTCAACATGTTCCAAAGCAACGTCAATGGATGCGAGCAGCGTGGCCCGGTTTTGGCCGAATTCGTCCATCGCACCAGAAAAGATTAGTGCTTCAAGCGTTTTGCGATTTACGCTTTTTGACGGCACGCGAAAGCAGAAATCGAAAAGATCTTCAAATGGTTTCTCTTTTCTTGCTTTATATATATCTTTGACTGCTGAGACGCCTACACTTTTTATCGCGCGGAGGCTGTATCTGACAGATCCGTCTTCAACTGTAAACGGAAAACTGCTTTTGTTCACTGACGGAGGAAGGATACGAATCCCGCTCCCCTTTGCTTCGTAAAGATATTGAGATATTTTATCCTCATTGCCAATGACGCTTGTCAGCAATCCGCACATAAAATATAACGGATAATGAGCTTTCAAATACGCAAGCTGGCACCCGATCATGCTGTATGCCACCGCATGGCTTCGGTTAAAGCCGTAGTTTGCGAATTTGACGATTAAATCGTAGACTTCATTTGCAGTGTCTACAGAATACTCCTTTTTTAAGCACCCTTCAACAAAATGGCTTCGCTCTTTGTCCAGGATTTCTTTTTTCTTTTTGCTGACCGCCCGTCTCAGCAGGTCTGCTTCGCCTAAAGAAAACCCTGCCATCCGGGAAGCAATCATCATAATTTGTTCCTGATACACAATGACGCCATATGTATCTTCCAAGATGCTCCTTACATCTTCATGGGGATATTGAACAGGCGCCCGGCCGTGTTTACGGTCGATAAATAACGGTATATTTTCCATCGGACCAGGCCGGTACAGCGCATTGACCGCCACAATATCCTCGAGGCCTGAAGGTTTTAGCCGCTTCAGGACGCTTCTCATCCCCGACGATTCAAGCTGGAAAATCCCTGTCGTATCCCCTTTTGACAGCAAGGAGAACGTTTTGTCATCCTGGTAGGAAATATTTGAAAGATCTATTTTGATGTTTTCTTCTTTTTCGATCATTGAAGTGATGGACTCGATAAGCGTCAGGTTGCGTAAGCCTAAGAAATCCATTTTTAAAAGACCCAAGTCTTCAAGATGGTCCATCGCGTATTGCGTCAAATATATCCCTTCATGCCCTTCCTGAAGCGGAACAACATCCGTTAACGGTTCTTCACTCAGGACAACACCCGCTGCGTGGGTTGAGGTATGCCTTGGCAGCCCTTCTATTTTTCGGGCAATTGTATAGACTTGCTGAAGCAGGCTTGACTCCCTAAGCCTCTTATCCAGCTGCGGCGATTGCTGTCTCGCTTCCTCCAGCGTCATGCCCGGCCTTGAAGGGATGAGTTTTGCAAGCTGATCTGCTTCCTTAGGGCTGACGCCGAATACTCTGCCGACGTCCCGGAGTGCCGCTTTTGCCGCAAGTGTTCCAAAAGTGATAATCTGTGCGACGTGCATTGCACCGTATTTCTGCTGAACATATTGGATGACTTCATCCCTTCTTGTATCCGGAAAGTCAATATCAATATCCGGCATGCTGATCCGTTCGGGGTTTAAAAACCGTTCAAACAGCAGGTGATGTTTAATCGGGTCAACATCTGTAATATACAGCACATAAGCCACAAGAGAGCCTGCCGCAGATCCCCTTCCCGGTCCTGTAACGATTCCTTTTTCATGGGCGTGTTTCATAAAATCCCATACGATCAGAAAGTAATCGCTGAACTTCATCCGCTTGATGACGTCAAGCTCATATTGAAGACGGCGAAGATATCGTTCATCAGGCGTGCCAAAACGGCTGCGGAGTCCTGCCATACAGATGTCCGTTAAATAAGCATCAGCGGACGTTCCGTCTGGAGTCGGGAAAGATGGGAGACGGGTCTGTCCGAGGCTGACGTCAACCCGGCATTGTTCTGCGATCTCAACAGAAGCTTGCAGTGCTTCGGGATGCTCTCGATAAATGTTTTGCATTTCTTCGAGTGGCTTCAAATCGAGATCAGGCAGATCTCCGGCTGGTTCATCCGTCAGTTTCTCCCCTGCTTTAATCGCTTTCAGACAGCGGTAGGCAGCCTTATCTTCTTTCCTTATGTAATGCACATCACCAGTCGCTGTAACAGGGATACCCGTTTCTTCAGACAGCCGCAGTATCTGGTCAGACAAGGCTTTATTCCCTTTAAAAGGCTGATAGGAGAAATAGAAAGCTCCCTTTCCGAATATGGATTGAAATTCAAGCGCGGCTTGAGCGGCCTGTTCAAACAGCCCTCCTTCAAGAAGCATTTCAATATATCCTTTTTCGCCGGGCGTCATCGCGATAATGCCTTCTCGATAACTGTTAAGCCATTTCGGCTTTAGCCCGCCTTTTGATTTCGATTGCAGGACGCTGCTGATTTTCAGCAGGTTTTGATAGCCTGTATTTGATTTGGCCAGCAGGACGAGCGGATAGGCTTCAAGCTCGTTATCATCAGTAAAAACAGAGGCCGTCAAACCGATTATCGGGTTGATTCCCCTCGCCTTGCATGCTTTATAAAATTGAATAGCTCCGTACATGACATGATCATCTGTCAGCGCCAAAGACGCATATCCGAGCCTGTCAGCTTCTTTGACGAGCTCTTCCACGGACGCGGCGCTGTTTAGCAGGCTGTACCCGCTATGCACTTGCAGGTGAACAAAAGACATGCTATCACCTCTTTCTCCATTACGATCCATTTCTTTCTTCATTATAAGGCGGGTTTTCAAAAGAAACAAATGTTCTTTTTTGACTCATCATCATACTTGTCCTGAAAGCTCAATATGATATAAAAGGTGAGGTGATAAAGATGGATCAAGAAGCAGGATTTATGGTGAATTTTATCAATAGCTACTTCATTGCGTTAGGGGTGCTGATCGGCGGCGCACTCATCGGAGGACTCGGAGCATATTTGGCAGGCGAAGCCCCGCTTACGGCCATTACAAAGCTTGCAAACCGGTTAAAAATATGGGCGCTTGTCGCAGCTATCGGGGGCACCTTTGATGCGGTATACAGCTTTGAACGGGGCATTCTTGAAGGCAATACGAGAGATATCTTTAAGCAGCTTCTTTTGATTATTTCGGCCATGGGCGGCGCGCAAAGCGGCTGGCTCATTATTTCATGGCTGACCCAGGAGCATCTTTCTTCATGAGGGTCCCACAGCATTACAAAAAACCGGGATGGCAGCGTTTTTTCGCGGGCATGATGTGCGGAGCCGTAATCAGCTGGTTCTTTTTCCTGTTTACTTACGGAACATTCCAAGAGGAGCAGGTCAGCCTCATCGAAAAACAAAAAGAGCACGTAAAAGACTTAAACAATCAAATTTCGATCTATCAGGAAGACCTCCATAAACTGAATGAAGACAATAAAAGAAAACTGTTGATCCAAAGCGTCAGCGTCAAATTAGTGAATGGGGAAAAATATAAAATATCGCAGCCGGAAGAAACAAAATTCGAGGAGCATGTAAAGGATAATATTTCAGAGGTAATTACAAAAGACATAGAGAGCGTCTATCAAACAAAGGATCTTTTGAAACGGACAATCGAAAATAAAGTCTATATGATTAATGAAAAAAAATACGAGGCAACCGTCAAGGAATTAATTATTTATACGAGACTGACAGTAGAACTTGAAATATCATTCGCCGCGTAATTATGGATTTTTTTCAAATTCTCCAAACTTCTGTCGCTTTTTCCCATTCTTTTTTATAAACTATATGTGAGAGGCTTAAAGGCGAAAGGAAGGAGGAAGGGAAATGGAGGTTTACAGTGACCGTCAGTTAGCAAAAGATCAAGCAGCCCGGCTCAGACAAGGTTTTTCTGCATATGCCGAAACACACTCACTCGCTTCCCTCATCAAAAAAGAACTTCAATCTCACAATCTCCAAGTCTACGAGGACCTTACTGATTTCGGCTGCTGGTTCATCCCCGTCACAGATGAACACTAAGAGAGAGGGTTTCCCCTCTACTTGTGTTCTTTACATAATGTTTCCAGATCAGCCAAAATCCGATCAGCTTCATCCCAGCTGTAAATAGAGGCGCCTGAAGCAAACGGATGCCCTCCGCCGTTATATTTCCGGGCAAGTCCGTTAATGACAGGGCCCTTAGAACGGAATCTCACTCTGATTTGATCATCTTCTTCTACGAAAAACACCCAAGCGCGAATACCTGAGATATTTCCAAGCGTACCGACAAGCTGCGACGCTTCAGAAGCCGTTGTGCCGAACTTTTCAAGCGTATCCTTTTTGATGAAAACAGAAGCGGCGCCGTTTTCGGACAATGACACATTTTGAAAGATAAAGCCGTTAAGCTTCACCACATTCAGTTTTGTTTCATACAATTGATTAAACAACTCTGAGGAAGAGAATGGATACTGAATGAGCTCGCCTGCATATTTTAATGTTTTTTCCGTTGTATTCGGAAATAAGAAGCGTCCGGTATCTCCGACAATGCCGGCATAGATCAGCTCTGCCGCTTTCGTATTCAGCTTCCAGCCGTGCTCTTTTCCTTCTAAATACAGCTCGTAAATCATTTCACTTACTGAGCTTGCGCTTGTATCGACCCAGAGAAGGTCACCGTATGGATCTTCGTTCGGATGATGGTCGATTTTCATCAGTTTGGCGCCTGAAGGATAACGCTGATCATCGATTCTTTCCTGATTTGCCGTATCGCAGACAATGACAAGTGCGCCTTCATATGTTTCATTGTCCACCTCATCGAGGGAATATAAGAAAGAGAGGGACGGTTCAGGCGTGCCGACCGCAAAAATATTTTTTTCAGGGTACGTTTCCCGCAGGATTTCCGTAAGTCCGCACTGTGATCCGTAGGCATCCGGATCAGGACGCACATGTCTATGTAAGATAATCGTGTCATATAATGATATGGTTCTGATCAGTTCTGTTTTCATTTGATACTCCTTTATTGTTTTTATTCATTAAATCACATTCTCTGCCGACGGAAAAGAAAAATAACGTCAAAACCAAGCCCGTTTTTGTATAGAATGGGTTTGTAAACTTTTACGATGGAGGATTTCATTTATGCTGGTTCTTGTTTTTTTGATTGGGCTTTCAGCCTGCTTTTATGTGTTCTATAAAGTAAAAGGCGTACGGTCAAAGCAATCTTTGGAAAAAGAAATCTGTTCAGCAAAATCAAGCATGGCCTTAGGGTCACTGGTCCTGTTCTACGGGCTTAACCAAATGATATTATTCCATTCAGTATTAACGTTAGTAATCGGCGGTATCTTTATCGTCATAGGAGCAGGAAGCGCTTGGGCAGGTTATAAAGCCTACAGGCATTACTATCCCCTTCACGCCAAAGAAGCTGAAAGAGATCACGCGTAAGGGGCGCCTGAACGTCCCTTAGCTTCTTTCCATCAGCTGAACCATCAGCATCGCTTTCGACACGATATGGCCTTGGCTGTGCACTTCAACTTCCATTTTTCCGAACTTTCTGCCGGCCTCCAAAATGCGCGGTTTGACTTCGATAACCGATTCCATCTGCACAGGCTTCAAAAAGAAAATGGTGATGCTTTCTATTACAAGTTCGCCGCGTTTTTTCGAGCGCAAAAACCGGTTTGCCGCTTGCGTCAAAATGGTTGTAAACACACCATAAGAAATGGTTCCGAGCTGATTTGTCATCTGCGGCGTGACTTCATACTCGTAAACCGTTTGATCCTCTTTATCATTATCCTCATCTTTAAATCCCCTTGAAACGATATCATCAAGCTTCTCCCCGACCTGGGGCTGCTTTTGAATCATTTGAAGGGCTTTTAACACGTCTTGGCGGCTGATCATGCCGATCAGTTTTTGGTGGCCGTCAGTGACGGGAAGCACTTCGATCCCTTCCCATACCATCGTTTGCGCCGCTGAGGCGACAGATGTTTTCCCAATAACCGTAACGGGATTTTTGGTCATGACCTTTTCGATGGGTGCGTTTCGGTCATGGCCGGCAATATCTTTTGATGTCAGGATGCCGTGGATTTTCATCTGATCGTCGACAACAGGGAACCGGCCGTGTCCCGTTTCAAAATTTTTCTCATACCACTTTTCAAGTTTATCCTTAGGCGAAAGATATACCGTACGGTCAGCAGGCGTTAGGATGTCCTCCACCAGGACAATTTCTTTTTTGATCAGCTGGTCATAAATCGCCCGGTTAATCATTGCGGCGACTGTAAACGTGTCATAGCTCGTGGATAAAATCGGCAGCTCAAGCTCATCTGCCAGCTGCACAATGCTGTCATCCGTGTTGAAGCCCCCGGTCACCAATACAGCCGCGCCCGCCTCAAGCGCCTGTCTGTGTGCGTTGATTCTGTTTCCGACAATCAAAAGATTCCCCGCTGCGGTGTAACGCATCATTGCGTCCAGCTCCATCGCGCCGATGACGAATTTATTCAATGTCTTATGGAGTCCGGCCCGGCCTCCGAGCACTTGTCCGTCTATGACATTTACAACCTCTGCATAGGTAAGCTTTTCAATATTCTCTTTTTTCTTTTGCTCAATCCTGATTGTGCCCACACGTTCAATTGTGCTGACAAACCCTTTATTCTCTGCTTCCTTGATCGCTCTGTACGCGGTCCCTTCACTTACTTTCATTTCCTTTGCAATTCTTCGCACAGAAATTTTTTCACCGACAGGCAGTGAATCAATATACGTTAATATTTGTTCATGCTTCGTTGCCAAGCCTTTCACCTCTAAGGACAGTCTTCTGCTTTTATTATAAGGGCTCGGAGGATTTGTACGCAATGAGGCTGGAAAATAAAAAAAGAAGCCTGCCCGGCTTCTTACAGCGTTGGTTTCGTTCCAGTCAAGCGCAAGGACCTCGTGATTCCTTTTACATTATAAGGCGGAAAATCTTTATTTTTCTTTTAAATGGACATCAACCGCTGTCTTAACCCTATTTCGATTCCCTATTTTAGATAAAACGAATAAAACAGCAAACAGCCATATTGCTCCTATCACCGTATAGATCAATGGATAAACAGCTGTGTTTTCGATCCATTCATTTATCAATGTTCTGGCGTTTACTAGAATAATAAATCCTCCTACAAGCACACCCATCAATTGCGGATGAAATTTTTGCACCAGCCATGCTGCGATAGGAGCAGCGATGATTCCGCCCGCCATTAACGAGCCGACCCATAACCAATTGACATCCTCCCATCCTAATGAAATAAGAAAACCGGCAGTTGCAGATACTGCGATGGCAAATTCACTTGTATCTACAGTCCCTACGACTTTCCTCGGGCTTAAGCCTTTACGGGATAATAGAATCGGAGTGGTGACAGGGCCCCAGCCGCCCCCGCCTGTGGCATCTGCAAAACCGGCGATCACTCCTAATGGGATGGATTGTTTTCGGCTTAACGGCACGTGTTTTTTCTCAAGAGCAGGCTTGTATTGAAATAAAACTCTGATCAATACATATCCGCCCAGCAGGAGCAGAAACAAAGAAATATAGGGTTTCGCCACATCTCCAGGTAAACGGCTGAGAAATGCCGCGCCTAAAAAAGCGCCTATTGAACCAGGAATGACAAGCTGATAAACGGTTTGTTTGTCAACATTGCCAAATTTAATATGCGATACTCCCGATGCGGCAGTCGTTACGACTTCCGCTAAATGGACAGAAGCCGAAGCCACAGCAGGTGTGATGCTGAAAGCCAATAGCAAGGAAGTTGAGGTAACCCCATAAGCCATACCTAACGAACCGTCTATTAATTGCGATAACAAGCCTATAAATGCAAAAACGATTAATTTCTTCATCAGAACACCCCATCTATCTCAATCAGATATTTTTGACTCTTCATTCCTGCATGGATGAATCTAATAATCTCCTAGCACTTTCATATAAAAAATAAGAGGCTTTTATAATGGCAGTTTCATCAATTGTAAATGCCGGGTGATGCCAATCATGATCGCCGCCTGTTCCAAAAAACGCAAATGATCCGGGAATATGCTCCAGATAGTAAGCAAAATCTTCTCCGGCAGTTGACGGGTCGGGATCAATGACCTGAAGTCTTGCTTTATGTGCAGCGTCTCGCACCAGCTCAGTTATTGCCTCATCATTACAAAGCGGCGGCGGTCCGGATTGCCACTTCACATTTGCCTTTAACGAGAAAGCAGAAGAAATCTGAACTGCGACAGCCAAAAAACGCTGCTTCACTTGATTACGAACCTCTGAATCAAATGTACGAACAGTGCCCTCGATTGCAACAGTATCCGGGATGACATTCCATGTGCTGCCGCCGTTGATTTTCCCCACGGTGACAATCGCGCTATTTAGCGGGTTTATATTTCTGCTTACAATCGTTTGCAGGGCGACGATGAGCTGAGAGGCGCCGACAATGGGATCAAAACCATTATGCGGCAATGCTGCATGAGCACCTTTTCCTTGTATCTCTACTTTAAATCGGTCAACAGCAGCCATAAGCGGCCCTGTTTTTAGCCCTATCGTCCCCACTGGTATATCCGGTTTATTGTGAAGGCCAATCACTGCATCAATACCATCCAACTGGCCGTCCTCTATCACTTTTGCAGCGCCGGCGCCTGATTCCTCTGCCGGCTGAAATAATAAACGAATCTTTCCTTTTAGGCTGTCTCGATTTTCCTTTAATAAAAAGGCCGCACCAAGAAGCGCTGCCGTATGAAAATCATGACCGCACGCATGCATGATTCCTTTATGTTTAGACGCATAAGGCAATCCTGTTTTTTCTTCGATTGGCAAGGCGTCAATATCAGCCCTCAAAGCAATTGACGGGCCTTCTGATTCCCCTGCTATGTCTGCGAATACACCTGTTTTCAGTGAAGTTGGACGAATCTGTATCCCCTTTTCTGCAAGGCATTTTTTTATAAAATCAGTTGTTTTAAACTCTTCTTTCGACAGTTCAGGATATTGGTGCAGGTGCCGGCGAATGCCGATGAGCTGTTTTTCCAGCGTTGAGAGATTCACGGGATTATGCCCCTCTTTCAACTTGAGCATGTCATTTTCATTTTCTGCCTGAAATGGATATGTGCCTTCTATATTTCTCCAATAATCCAAAGACATCTTTCCCGCTCCTTTCCCTATCCCAATATATTTTCTTCAGTTTCTTCAATATAAGCAGCAACAAAGCGGCTCAACTTGTCAGCAAGACCGCCCGCCCCAAATTTTATATATTTACTGGAAACTTTTTGATCGCCTTCTTTCAAATAGCTTAAAAAAGATAAAATATAGATACGCCTGTAAGCAACTTGTGTAATTCCGTACTCAAAAAACCAATTGTCTATGACATTGTAAACGCCTCGGTTGATGCCATATAGATTGTTACATTTCTTGTAAAAGCAAAGATCCGGAAGATTCAATTCCTGATGGAAAAGCAGGTTTTCTTTTTTGTTTTGTGTTGTAATCCCAATCAGTTCAAAGCGTTTTGCCGCGCATGAAATATCTTTTTTGATTTGCTTTTTTAAAGACTCCAAAGAATCAAACCTTCTTTCTTCTCTAATTTTAAAGAGAATACTGCATTCAACCATTTCTCCATAGATGTCTTTATGAAAGTCAAACAAAAAAATCTCCAATGTCTTTTTAAGGTGAGAGCCGACCGTCGGTTTCACGCCGATATTCATAACCCCTAAATGAAATTGATGATTGACTGCCGCCAGAACCCCATAAACCCCATCATGCAGCCCATTCAGTTTCGCATCTACATTTGCCGTGGGGAATCCCAGCTTTCTGCCTAATTGTTTTCCTTTCACAACCGTACCCGCAATGATTGTCAAAAAAGTCATCCTCCCCTCTCAGCTTCCGCTTCTGATCAAACGGCACCTAATTTGATGAATGTAACACGGACTGATGCAAGGGAATGCCGAGACCGAGATTTTCCCGCAATGTCCCGCCGCGATAATCTTGACGATAAAGCCCTCTTTCTTGAAGAATCGGAATGACTTTTTCTACAAAAGCATCAAGTGTTCCCGGTATATCCGACCCGATGATAAACCCATCAGCCGCCTCAGCGTTAAACCAAGTCTCAATTAAGGATGCGACATGCTTTGGTGTGCCGATGAATAGGGGCCGCGGAAAAGCCATTTCCTGTGCTACCTCCCGCAATGTCAGATTTCTGGCTTTTGCTTCTCTCTTAATCCGGTCTGTTGTGCTTTGAAACGCATTCTTTCCGACATCGCCAATATCGGGGAACGGTTCATCCAGCGGGTAAACACTCAGATCATAATCATCAAAAAAACGGGCCAAATAGGTAACAGCATTTTCAATCGGAATCAACTCTGCAAATTCACGATACTTCTTTTCTGCCTCTTCTTCCGTATCTGCCACAATCGGACTGATCCCCGGAAAAATCCGCACACTGGAAGGATCACGCCCTTCTGCAGCAGCGCGCCTTTTCACATCCGCATAAAACGCTTTTGTCTCCTCTAATGAATTGGAATGGGTAAAAATCGCATCTGCATTTTTGGCGGCAAACTGCCGTCCTGTTTCTGATGAACCCGCTTGAAACACTACTGGCTCCCCCTGTTTAGAACGCCCGATATTCAAGGGCCCCTCTACTTGAAAATACTTTCCTTTGTGATTCAGGCGATGAAGCTTCGCCGGATCAAAAAATCGCCCTGTTTTTTTATTGTGTGTAAATGCATCATGCTCCCAGGAATTCCACAGCCCGCGCACAACATCCAAATGCTCCTGTGCAATCTCGTAACGCTCGGTGTGTTCTGGCAGGCTGGTCTTACTATGGTTGCGTGCCGCTCCTTCCTGCGGAGAAGTAACCAGATTCCATCCGGCCCTGCCCCCGCTGATATGGTCCAGCGACATCAATTGTCTGGAGATGGTGAATGGCTCAGTAAAAGATGTAGAGAACGTTCCTACTAAACCAATATTTTTCGTGACCGATGCAAGCGCCGATAATATGGTGATGGGCTCAAATCGGTTTAAAAAATGGGGAATTGATTTTTCAGAAATAAATAAGCCATCTGCAATGAAAATAAAACTGAACAAGCCTTTTTCGGCTGTTTGCGCCTTTTGCCTGTAGAATTCAATATTCGTACTCGCCGAGGGATCGATATCGGGATGACGCCAGCCGTCGGTTGTTCCCCCGACACCGTGAATCATGGCTCCAAACTGAATAAAATCTGATCGTGTCATCTTCTTGCCTCCTTTATCTGTGCATATTTGGCAAGTGCAAGCTCAAGGTGTTCAATGCCGATTTCAGTAACCCCTTGATACTGATTGCCGTTACCGATTTCGACCACAGGCACATGGCGTATCCCATATTTCGCCTGTAAAATATCCCGCAGCTCTTCTTTCTCCGAAACATCGATATTTTGGAACGACAATCCTTTTTCATTCAAATAATTCTTGACTTCCTCGCAATATGAACAGCCTTTTTTACTCCAAACCACAATGTTCACAACATCACTCATGCTTCCCGTCCCCCTTAACGTTTTGCAGCTAAAACCGCATCGCTCAGCAGCTGATAAGACAGCTGTTTTTCGCCAGCATTTTTGATCGGTGTAAAAACAACAAAATCATTGATGTCGTATGTGTCTGATAAACGTTTTAATTCTTCTGCCGCTTCTTCCTTCGTTCCGGCAATCACCCCGGTTTTTTGCACGAGGATCTCATACGGCTGGCTGACGTTTTCTAGATAGGCTTCAGCCTGTTCACGGGTGCCGACGTTGACCCTCCGCCCGTCTTGTAAAACCACTTTTATCGATTCACGCGACACAATATGTTTTTCAGCTTCTTCTTTTGTATGTGCCGCAAAAACAGCGGGAGCAAGATGAAATTCGGCCTCAGAGCCTGGCGGCAAATGTGCGTCAAAGGCTCGGCGCGCTTCTTTCAGCACTTCCTCTTCACCGTTAATAAAATATGCAAAGACGAAAGAGATTCCCAGTTTTGCAGCTGAAATGGCACTCTCTGCGCTTCCTCCCAGCAGATAAATTCCCGGCTTCTGTTCAACCCGCGGAGCAGGACGCAATGCCGCATAGCGGTGGCTATCAGGAAAATCATCCCGAATGAAATGAGTAAGCTCCTCCAGCTTTTCATCAAACTGGCGCGCCGGTTTTTCATATTCATCCTGCAGCGCGTCTGTGGACAGCTGAAACCCGCCGGGCGCTTTGCCCACTCCGAGATCTATACGGCCGGGAGCTAACGCCGACAGAAGATGGAACTGCTCCGCCACTTTGTAAGGGCTGTAATGCTGCAGCATCACCCCGCCTGATGCTAACAGAATTTTCTTTGTGCTTGCGGCAAGATAGCCTAAAAGAACCTCAGGCGCAGAGCCTGCGATTTCATCATTGTTGTGATGTTCAGCCACCCAAAAACGATGATACCCACACTCTTCAGCCATCTTTGCCAAGTTCACCGTGTGCTGTAATGTATCGGCTGCTGTCTCCCCTTCACCAATCAAGCTTTGATCTAAAATACTTAAGCGGATCATATCACCGGCTCCTTTATGTGTTCTTTTGGTTCAAATAAATATTCCGGCGAAACGCGGCGGAGAAACTGTCTCGTTCTTTCTTTTTTGGTATGGCGGAAGACTTCTTCCGGAGTTCCTTGTTCAACAATGGCTCCATTATCCATAAAAACAACTTGATCAGAGACCCTTCTTGCAAACTCCATTTCATGTGTAACAACAATCATGGTGGCTCCGGTTTTCACGATATCCAGCATCACTTCAAGGACTTCACCGACCAGCTCCGGGTCAAGCGCAGCCGTCGGCTCATCGAACAGCAGCACATCCGGGTGAATGGCAAGTGCCCTCGCTATCCCGACCCTCTGTTTTTGTCCACCCGATAATTGACTCGGATAAGCGTTCAATTTGTCTTGAAGCCCGACCTTTCTCAGTTCATTTTCAGCTATGGCATACGCGTCTTGTTTTCTCATTTTCCGGGCGATCGTCAAGCCCTCCATGACATTTTCAATCACCGTTTTGTGAGCAAACAGATGATATTGCTGAAATACCATTGCCGTCTGTTTTCTCAGCCAGTGAATGTCTTTTTTGGACGGATAGCTGCAATTAATCACTTTGTCGTGTAAAGAAATGACCCCTTCGTCCGGCCGTTCTAATAAATTCAGGCAGCGTAAAAAGGTGGTTTTCCCTGAACCGCTAGGGCCTATAATGGTTACAACTTCTCCCTTGCGTACAGTGAGATTTATCCCTTTTAATACATGGTGAATGCCAAACTGTTTATGGATATTTTTAACCTCAATCATAATGCGCCTCCTTGAAATCTGGCTGCCTTTCTCTCTAATACTCCATTTGCGGTTTCCAAGATTAGAGTCAGCGCCCAATAGATAATCGCCGCTCCGATAAAAGCTTCTAAAAATGCATAATTATCAGAAGCAACGATAGTCGCCGTCCCTGTTATCTCAGGAACAGCCACTATAGCCGCGATAGAGGTTGTATGCAAAAAGCCGATGCCCAAATTTGTGAAGTTCGGGATTGAAACCATCAGCGCCTGCGGCAATATCACACGGCGAAAGGTTTGGCTATGTGTCAGGCCGATTGAATAAGCTGCTTCGACCTGTCCGGTATCCATCGCCAGAATGCCCGACCGGATGATTTCTGTCAGATAAGCTCCGGCAGTTAAAGACAAAGCCATGATGACAAACACGGCGACCGGTATCTGATTGGCGGACCAGCCAAGATGAAAAAAACTGCTGACTTGATCTACAATCGGCGGTATCCCTAAATAAATCAGCATAATGTGAAGGATTGCAGGTGTACTTCGAAAAAATGACACATAAAACCTTGAGCAAGCCATCAAACCTTTAATCCTGAAAATTCTAATAATTATATTTCCAAGAGCCACGAGAAATCCAAACACGATCGGCAAAACAGCCATTATCAATGTCAGCGGAATGGTCTTTATCATTTCTTTCATGGCGGAAGCGATAAATGGAAAGTCAAATTGCAATCTTCTCCCTCCTCATCCCAAGAAATATGTCAATGTATGTTCATGTCAAAAACGGTAACAAGCCTTGTTTGATTCTTCTTGATTCGGTTTTCGGCCAATCTAAAGAACCATTCGAATAAAACCGCAACGGCATAATAAACAATCGATAGCGCAATGTAAACTTCAAGAGAATGATTGCTTGAGGTGATCAGGGTTTGGCCTCTTCCGGACATATCCATGACACCTATTGAAAAAGCAAGAGACGTATCTTTTAAAGAACTGATCACCATGTTTCCCATATTCGGAAAAGCCTGCACAAGTGCCTGGGGCAGAACGATGCGCCTGAAGGCCTGCCTTCCGCTCAGGCCAATGCTGTACGCCGCTTCCGTTTGGCCTTTATCTACACTCCCCACGCCCGCTCGAATGATTTCAGCGGCTGCCGCTGCATTGCTTAACGCATAAGTTGCGACAGCAGCATAAAACGGGTCCATTTTTGATGTATCAATCCCGATAAGCCCCGTCAGCGCCGGGATTCCATAAAACACGATGAAAAGCTGCACCATAATGGGCGTTCCCCTGAAAAACGAGATATACACTTTTGCCAATTGTTTCACAATAGGAATGTTGTAAATGCGGGGCAGCGCCAGAAAAAGCCCCAATACAAATCCGAAAAGCAATGACAGTGTTAAAATGTATAATGTAACCGGCAAATAACCGGTTAATGTCGGCACAAAATCTGCAATCATATTGACATCAAACGCTTTTTCCATCACTGCTCCCTCTCTTTTTACTTAATACTGCTCCTTGGAATAATCGTCTCCAAGCCATTTCAAACTGAGTTTTTTCAGCGTTCCGTCATCAATGATTTCCTGTAAGGCTTTATCAATATCGTCACTTAACGTTTGTTCATTTTTGTTAAACATAAAATACACTTTGGCATTCGAAAGCACATCACCGACGGTTTTTTCTTTAATAGCGCTCGTTTTGTTTTGAAAATCTACTGCAAAAGGCGTTGAAATGGTCGCGTCCGCACGCCCTGATTTCAGCTGATTCGCGGTCTCATTCGCGCCTTGCCCCTCATAGGCAATCTTAAATGGGCGTCCATTTTCCTCATTCCATTCCTTCAGTACAAGCGCTCCGTTGGAGGTTGCGCTCGTAATCACCCGTTTTCCTTTTAAATCTTCAATCCCTTGAATCGTATTGTTATCTTGCAGCACGGTAATTTTTAAAGGAAAATGATTGTAGGCTACCTTGTTAAACAGAAATTTTTTCTCACGCTCTTTGCTTTTCTCCATTTGGTGTGCCACGATATCGACTTTATGCTGTCCGAGGCTGACAAGCAGGTTGGAAAATTCCATCGTTTTAAACGTGAATTTATAATTTGGCAGGCGTTTATCAAGCTCTTTGATCAGTTCGACATCATAACCGGTTAAATCGCCTTTTTCATCGATAAAGCAAATATTCGGAAATTGAGTTCCGGTTCCGACCGTGATTGTCTTTATCTTCTTTTGCTCGGCTCCCGTCGTTTGATTGTCTGCGCCGCAAGCCGACAGAACCGTAATAAGTGAAAATAATATTGTTATAAATGCTGCTTTTGTTCTCATCTCATCGCCCCATTTATTTTTCAAAACTTGATTTTGAATAATCTGCACCGAGCCATTTCCGGCTTAGTTTTTTTAACGTTCCGTTTTTCTCCAGCTTTTTAATCGCTTGATCCGTGGCATCCGCCAAGGTTTGGCTGCCTTTATTGAACATAAAGTACACCTCGGTATCTAATAACACGTCACCGACTGTCTTTTGGCGGAAAGCGTGCGTTTTATTCTGAAAATCAACGGCAAACGGTGTTGATATCGTTGCGTCTGCGCGCCCGGTTTCAATTTGATTGGCGGTGTCATTGCTTCCCTGTCCTGCGTATTTCAAATGAATCGGGCTGCCGTGCGTTTTGTTGTAATTCGTTATATAATCGGCCGCATTTGACGTGGCACCGACAATGACTGTTTTTCCGTGTAAGTCTTTTAATGTATGAATCTTGTTATTATCCTCTCTCACCGTGATGTACATCGGCGAGTAGTTATACGGCACTTTATGATATAAAAAACGCTTTTCTCGTTCTTTATTTTTGGCCATGTTGTGCGCGATCACATCAATTTTTTTATTTCCGAGGCTCGTCAGCAGATTTGAGAAATCCATCGTTTTAAATTCAAATGTATATTGCGGTAATTCCTTATCGATGGCTTTCATCACTTCAATGTCATACCCGGTCAAATCGCCTTTTTTATTTAAAAACGCAATATTCGGAAAATATGTTCCGGTACCGACTATGACTGTTTGAACCTGACGATCTGTTTTATTATTTGCTTCCGAGCCGCACCCGCCAAGTAACGCAACCACTGACAGCAGCAAAACCATTCCCATACGCTTATTCATAGGCTGCCTCACATTATGCCCAGCTTGGCGCACCTAAAAGCGCCGGGTTAAATCGTTCCGGAATCAGAACCTTATGCATCATCACACCTATGTCCCCGTCTTTTTCCTGCTCAAAGTACACTTCATACCCTCTCCTTCTGTACATGTCGGCAAGCCAAGGATGCTTGCGCGCCGAAGTGCCTAGCGTCAGCGCAGGCGCCTTCAGCATATCTCGAAGCACTTTTTCTTCTACGTACGTCAGCAGCTCGCTTCCGGCGCCCTGCCCTTTATATTCCGGAAGCGTCGCAAACCACCAAACAAACGGATATTTTGAAGGAGGGGTCTCACTCTCCCATGGAAACCTGATGGTAATTGTTGAAATTAGCTTCCCATCCCGCTCCAGCACGACCGCTGAATGATTTTCGATATTCTCTGACACCATATGGATGTCAGCTCTCGTGGAAGGCCAATCAATATCAAGCTGCCGAATTGGCTGAAAAGCGCTGTTAACCAATTTCAACAACTCCGGTGCATCTTCAACAGTTGCCAATCGAAAAATATCCTTACTCATTTCTGGCACTCCCCTTCATAAAATATACAATTCCCATTTGTTTACTAAGCTTTTATTGTTTATACTATAAAGCATACTTTTATCTTTGACTAATCAAAAAAAGTAAACCTTCACTTCAGTAATTTTGATGATGAAAAACAGGAGGGAGCACCTTGGAATTTCGCTCAATTAAAACGTTTCATACGATTGTAAAATTCGGAAGCTTCTATAAAGCTGCGGAAATACTAAACTACTCGCAGCCGACGATATCGATGCGTATGAAGCAATTAGAGCAGGATTTAGGCGTACAGTTGTTTGAAAGAGGAAAAAACCTGCAGCTGACAAAAGCGGGGAAACTTTTTTATGAACGAACAGGAGATCTTTTGACTCAATACGAGGCGCTTAAACACAACCTCTCCGACTTAAAGGAAGAAGAGGCAGGCATCATCAACATAGGAGTTTCAGAGCCGACTGCCAGTCTGATATTCCCTGACATTTTAAAGGATTTCTTAAAGGATTACCCAAAGATAACGGTTAATATCAACGTTGATGACGCCAATACCTGCAGTCAAAAGCTCTTAGACGGGACGATTGATTTTGCAGTGTGCGGCGAGCCGGAATTGATTCTCGAAAACTACTATCACCCATTTTTTTATGACACATTAAATGTGCTTGTATCTGATCGCCATCCGCTCGCTGAGAAGAAGGCTGTTCATTTATCTGATTTAGAAGGAGAGTGCTTTATATTTACGCCTGCCAATTGCCCTATTCGCATACAAATTGAACAACACTTACATAGAGAACTCGGCAATCGTTACAGAAAAATGGAGCTCACAAGCAGCATGGCGCATAAATATTACGTGCGGGAAAACATTGGGATTTCAATCTTCACCAGCACTGCACATTCTAAAACGCTTAACGGCACTAAAGTCATCCCCATTCTGAATATGGATATTGCACCTCCTATAGGGCTGTTAACAAATCGAAAAGAAAATCATTTTGACTGCGCCACGAAGGACTTGATTGCCCGGCTGACCAAACGTTTACATCAGCGCAGCAAAGAATTGGAAGGAAACTCTGATAAAGCCATTACAGGATAACAAGCTGCCACCTGTTTCTCAAAAAATAAAAAACATCTCCTGAACAATCAGGAGATGTTATCACCGTTTAAAGCTCGATCGTCTCACCGACCGCCATGACTTTACCGACTCCGCCCGGCAGGCTGTCAGCGAATGCCTCAGGGTCTTGTTCGATAACCGGGAATGTATTGTAATGAACCGGCACGACCTGTTTTGCCCGCAGCCATTCAGCGGCAAGCTTGGCGTCTTCAGGCCCCATCGTAAAGTTATCGCCAATCGGCAGGAAGGCAAGGTCAATATGATTCAATTCGCCAATCAGCTTCATATCAGAGAAAAGAGCCGTATCGCCCGCGTGGAAAATCGTTTTATCTTCTACTGTCAGTAAAATACCAGCTGGCATGCCTGTATAAGTAATCGTCTTGTTTTCCTCATCTGTGATGGCTGATCCGTGAAAGGCCTGTGTGAGCTTCACTTTTCCAAAATCGAACTGGCGGGAGCCGCCGATGTGCATTGGATGAACATTCAAGCCTTTCCAGCCTAGGTACACGGCGAGCTCGTTCGGAGCTACAACCAGCGCGTTGTTTTGCTTGGCGATTTGCTCAGTGTCGCCGACATGATCATTGTGGCCGTGCGTCAATAAGATGACGTCTGCTTTTACATCCTCCGGCTTTACATCCGTTAACGAATTCCCTGTCAAAAACGGATCAAATATAATATGATGGTCCTTGGTTTCCACTGTGATTACAGAATGTCCGTGATATGTCACTTTCATTTCTTTCACCTCGTCACGTATTTTAATTTTTTAATTTCCCTTTTCAAAAAGCTGAAAAACTTATGTTGTTTGATTCTTATTAATGACATTGAGGCCTCCGGTGGCTTCAATGACAGTCCCTGTCACAAGGTCTGAATTCTCTTCACACAAGAAGGCGATAATCCGGGCGATATCCTCGCCTGTACCGGATCTCCCTATCGGCGTTTTTTCTTTGCCGATCTGCTTTCTGGCTTCCTCTATTGACGCTTCCTTCATGTCCCCGACAATGTCCCCCGGGCAAACCATGTTGGCGGTTATGCCGAATTCGGCTTCTTCAATGGCAATGGTCTTCGTCAAAGAAGCCAAACCCACTTTCGCAGCGCCAAATGCCGATCGGTGAAGCCAGCCGGGTGCGTGCGCCGCTCCTTGAAATCCGTACGTGATGATGCGGCCGAATTGCTGTTTTCTCATAATAGGAATAACCGCTTTGAATAAATGAAAGACGGCGCTTAAATTTCCTTCCAGCATACCGTACCATTCATCATCAGTATAATCGGCTAATTTTTTACGTTCAAATATGTATGGTCCCGCGTTGTTAATCAAAAAGTCGATCCTTCCGAAGCGGTTTAAAGCAGTCTCTGCAATACGCAGCAGATCTTCTTTTTTGGTGACATCTCCTTTTACAAATTGCAGCCGGTCAAGACAATCAGGACAGGCTTCCTTCAGGCGGCTCACAGCCTCCTCATCCTGCCTGTAATTGACTGTTACTGAATACCCCTTTGCAAGCAACGTCTCAGTCACTTTACGGCCTAAACCCTTCGAACCGGCAGTAATTAAAGCATGTCGCACATGAATACCTCCCAAAGCAACGTCGCCGCTTTCATAAAGTGTTTCTTCTTCTACTTTACTATAAAAGCCCATCAATATCACTTTTTACACTTTGACATACAAAAAAAGCTGCCTGTACAGACAGCTTATTCTGCAGAAGATGAAGACTCCTGATCAGGCATATCGACATAACCGCTTTGATATGCTTCTGAAATGAGCCTTGTTGTCTCCTGGCTTTCTTGTTCATCATAAATATAGCGTTCCGGTTCTTTTTTCATCCTTCTGCCTCCCATCATTATAGAGGTAGGTTGGCTATAATGACGGGATTTTATGAAGGAAATTTTAGCAAACTCCTGCTGCCACGCAAGCTTTCGCTTTTTCAAGCGCCTGCTCCACCTGTTTGAATCCGGTGCCTCCGGCGCTCATTCTTTTTTCAACTGCGTGGTAAGGGTCTAACACAGTGTAAATATCTTCTTTGAAGAGCGTGCTCGCCTGCTGAAAATCACCAAACGGCATATCGCTTAAATAGATCCCTTTTTCAATGCATGTGTACACAAGTTTTCCGACCACTTCATGCGCTTCTCTGAACGGCATTCCTTTTTTCGCTAAATAATCGGCCAATTCCGTCGCATTTGAAAAGTCTTGTTTTGTCGCTTGCTTCATGACGTCTTTGTTTACAGTCATTGTTTGGATCATGCCTGTGAAGATTTGCAGGCTGCCCTCAACCGTTTTCACCGTGTCAAACATGCCCTCTTTGTCTTCCTGCAGGTCTTTGTTGTAAGCGAGCGGAAGACCTTTCATAATCGTAAACAGTCCCATCATATCGCCGTATACGCGTCCCGTTTTGCCGCGGATCAGCTCTGCCATATCAGGGTTTTTCTTTTGCGGCATCATGCTGCTTCCCGTTGCGTACGTATCGTCAAGCTCGATGAATTTAAACTCCTGAGAGCACCATAGAATGATTTCTTCAGAGAAACGGGATAGGTGCATCATCAGCATACTGCTGTTGCTTAAAAACTCCAAAATGAAATCTCTGTCGCTGACGCCGTCCAGGCTGTTTTCATAAATGGAATCAAAACCGAGCAGTTCTGCTGAATAATCACGGTCGATTGGGAAGGTTGTTCCCGCGAGTGCTCCGCAGCCGAGCGGAGATTTGTTAATCCGCTTCATTGAATCCTGAAAACGCTCCTTATCGCGCTCCAGCATCCAGAAATACGCAAGCAGATGGTGAGCGAATGAAATCGGCTGGGCACGCTGCAGATGTGTGTAGCCCGGCAGAATCGTTTCGATATTCGCTTCCGCCTTATCGATCAGCGCACTTTGGAATGCCTCAATCAGTTCAATGATGTGGCCGACATGATTTTTCAAATATAAATGCATGTCAGTCGCGACCTGGTCATTCCGGCTTCTTCCGGTATGCAGCTTGCCGCCGATAGGGCCGATTTCATCAATGAGCATTTTCTCAATGTTCAAATGTATATCCTCATAATCGACTGAGAATTCCAATGCTCCCTCCTCTGCTTTTTTCAAAAGGGTTTTCAGTCCCTCACGGATTTTCAGCTCTTCTTCCGCTGTCAGGATACCGCATTTTTTCAGCATAGCAGCATGTGCGAGAGACCCTGTAATGTCTTCAGTGACTAAATTTTGGTCAAATGATATGGACGCGCCGAACTCGTCGACCCATTTTTCCGGTGTTTTTTGAAATCGGCCTCCCCAAAGCTTCTTCATGCTTTAATCTGCTCCTTCTTTTTCACGATGCTGTTCACTTTTGTCGGAAGTCCCCAAAGCTCGATAAAGCCGATTGCCGCATGGTGATCAAACGCATCGTCTTTTGTATACGTTGCAAGTTTTTCATCATATAGAGAGTATTCTGATTTACGTCCCTCTACAATCGCATGGCCTTTAAACAGCTTCACGCGGACAATGCCTGTAACATGTTTTTGCGTTTCTTTTAAGAAAGCATGCAGCGCGTCTTTTAACGGTGAGAACCATAAGCCGTTGTAAATGATTTCTGACATTTTTTGCTCGATGATCGGTTTAAAGTGGGCTACCTCTTTAACCAGTGTCAAATCTTCTAATTCTTTATGCGCTTTGATTAGTGTCATCGCACCAGGGCATTCGTATACTTCCCGGGATTTAATGCCTACAAGGCGGTTTTCCACATGGTCGATACGTCCGACACCGTGTGCGCCTGCCATTTCATTCAGCTTCAAAATCAGTTCAGAAAGCGAGTAGGATACGCCGTCAATGGAGACAGGCACACCTTGTTCAAATGCAATTTCAATCACTTCCGGCGTGTCCGGCGTTTTTTCCAGCGGAGCTGTTAAATCGTATGCGCCTTCTGGCGGCGCCGCCCATGGATCTTCTAAAATGCCGCACTCATTTGCGCGTCCCCACAGGTTTTGGTCGATAGAATACGGGCTGTCAAGATTGATCGGAATCGGAATGCCGCGGCTTGCCGCATATTCAATTTCTTCTTCACGTGACCACTGCCATTCGCGAACCGGCGCGATGACTTCAAGGTCAGGGTTTAATGATTTAATGGAGACTTCGAAACGAACCTGGTCATTTCCTTTCCCTGTGCATCCGTGTGCAATCGCCTGTGCATCTTCTTTTTCCGCGATTTCAACCAGTTTTTTTGCAATCAGCGGTCGAGATAATGCCGAAACGAGCGGATATTTTCCTTCATACATCGTGTGGGCCTGCAGAGAGATAAGCGCGTAGTCCTGTGCGAATTCTTCTTTCGCATCGATCACGTAGGAGTTTGTCGCGCCGACTTCCAGCGCTTTCTGCTGAACAAATGCCAAATCTTTGCCTTCACCGACGTCCAGGCAGCATGCGATTACATTATATCCTTGTTCCTGAAGCCATTTTATTGCAACGGAAGTATCAAGACCTCCTGAGTATGCTAATACGACTTTTTTCTGTTCTGACATGATAAAAATCCCCTCTCAACCGTGTTTCTTTTTTTGTATAAAAATAAATTATATTTAATAAAAATACATTTTGTATGTATACACTTTAACAATTACGTTTCGTTTTTTCAAGCCTTTTATAAAAAAAACTTCACCTAAATTTCCAGGTGAAGTTTATAGTATTTATTCATTTACTTGTCTTTTCTGATTTCTCTAATTACATGTGCAAGTTCGGGAATAATCAGCTTATTCATTGCCAGCTTTACCGCGCCGCTTGAGCCTGGCGTTGAGAAAACGGCTGTATGCTGGATGACGCCAGCAGTGGCTCTCGACATGATTGCGGCAGATCCGATATCCTCTGTATAACTCAGCATCCTGAATATTTCTCCAAAGCCGGGCAGCTCTTTCGAAAACAGCGGCGTAATGGCTTCAATTGTGACATCCCGATTTGCTATGCCTGTCCCTCCGTTTAAGAGAACCGCGTCTGTCTGTTCATCCATGCAGCCCGCAAGCACAGCCCGCTGCAAAGCATCCTTATCGTCTTTTACAATTTCATATGCAGCAATGTGGTGACCGGCTTCTTCTAAAAACGACATCATCAGCTTGCCGCTTTTATCCGTTTCTTCTGTCCTCGTGTCACTGACTGTAATCACTTTGCACCGAACGATATCGGGAGCTTCCTGTTTATGCTCTTGAACGCTCATTGGCCCACCTCTTTTATTTTTTTCTGTCTGTCACTATCATGCATCAACAAAAAAGCACATTCAAGAGAATGTGCTTTCATGCGATTTATTTTGCTAAACGGACAACGTCGCGCGCAATCATGACTTCTTCATCAGTCGGAATGATCATGACTTTTACTGGGGAATGCGGATAGCTGATGAAAGCTTCCTCGCCGCGCACGTTATTAAGCGCAGGATCCCAGTATACGCCCATGAATTCTAAGCCGCGAAGCACGCGTTCTCTGACTTCCACACTGTTTTCACCGATACCGGCAGTAAAGATGATCGCATCAACACCGCTCATTCTTGCAGCATAAGAACCGATGTATTTGTGGATTCTGCTTGCGAAGACTTCAAGAGCAGTTTCCGCGCGCTCATTTCCTTCTTTCGTTGCTTCAACGATGTCACGAAGATCGCTTGAGAAACCGGAGATGCCGAGCAGTCCGCTTTTTTTGTTTAATGTATTCAGTACTTCGTCAGCTGTCTGGCCTGTTTTCTCCATGATGTATGGGATCAGGGCAGGGTCGATGTTTCCAGAGCGTGTACCCATTGCAACACCTGCAAGCGGCGTAAAGCCCATAGATGTATCAATTGATTTTCCGCCTTCAACAGCAGCAATACTTGCGCCGTTCCCAAGGTGGCAGGAAATCAGGCGTAAGTCTTTTAACGGACGGCCGAGAAGCTCTGCCGCGCGCTCAGTCACATATTTATGTGAAGTGCCGTGGAAGCCGTATTTACGGATGCCGAATTTTTCATAGTATTCATACGGCAGGCTGTACAGGTAAGACTGTTCAGGCATTGTTTGGTGGAATGCCGTATCAAAAACAGCAACCGCAGGAACATTTGGAAGCACTTCTTTGAACGCTTTAATTCCAACGATATTTGCCGGGTTGTGAAGCGGTGCCAATTCAGAAATATCTTCAATTTCCTTAATGGTTTCATCAGTCAATAAAACAGAATCGCTGAATTTTTCTCCGCCGTGCACGACGCGGTGGCCAATTCCGTCAATTTCATTCAAATCTTTAATAATGCCGAATTCCGTTAACTTATTCAGCAGCATTTTAACAGCTACCGCATGATCTGGAATATCAGTTACTTCTGTATTTTTTTCGCCGTTTACAGAAATCGTGAATACGCTGTCGGCGATACCAATTCGTTCAACTAAACCCTTCGTTAAAACGGTTTCTGAAGGCATTTCGAAAAGCTGAAATTTCAAAGACGAGCTTCCTGCGTTAATTGCAATAATTTTGGACATGATTGACGCTCCTTTATACTCTGTATCAACAACTTCGTTTTTTCGTACTTTTTCCCGGTGAATCTCATCATCTTCTCCGAAAAATATCTGACTTTTCCATTTAAACATTGTCATGTCGGCATTTCAAGTCAACTTGTGTATTGATAACGCTTACAAAGAGAAGTCGTTATTTTCAGACATATTACCTATAGATTTCTTATTGGCGAACGCTTACATTTTGCGGTTTACCCTTCTGTATTTTGTGTTTCAAAGACGGATTCAATTCGTCAGCCCGATCGTCAAGTAGCCATAATAAAAACAGCCTAAGCATCCATCATATGACGGCTGCCTAAGCTGCTATTTAACATCTATTTTTCTTTTTTAAACCACGTATCCATTTGAGCCATTATATCAAGCATCGACTTCTGATTGGAGAAAGACGGAAGATTCGCAAGCAGAATTTGACTTGGCGCTTTCGTCTCCTCTCCTTTTTTCTGAAGCACAAGAATGCTTTTGGCATGAGCCTCGTCTTTAAAAATGGATTTTGGCAGCTGCAACAGCGCGTTAATATGAACATTATCTTTGAAAAACTGTTTCAGCTTATCGCTTTGGGAGCTCTCAAACAACTGATTCGGGATCATAAAAAATAAGTAGCCGCCCGGTTTGGTATGCTTGACGCTCTGTTCAATAAACAGATGATGCGCGAAGGAATGGCCTTCGTCCGCTTTGAGCTCAAACGCTTCTGCTCCTTCGTCATTCGGATAATAGCCGACCGGCAGATCGCATATGACCGTGTCAACAGGATCGATAAACAGCGGCTCAAGGCTGTCCTGATGAAAAAGCTCAAGCTCTTTTTTCAGAAGGTTCGCTTGGGCATACGCAATCTTCAGCAGCACGTCATCAATTTCAATGCCATAGCTATTCGCCGTTTTTTCAGATAGCTGGTTCAGCACGGTAAACAGAAGATTTCCCGTTCCCACAGCCGGATCTAGAACCGTCAGTTCCTTTTTGTCCGCCATAAACTTATTCACCAAATAACTGATGAAAAGCCCGATCGTGTCCGGCGTCATTTGTCTGTTCGGATGGGAGATATCTTTCAGCCCTTTCAGGACAGCAAGCTGAAAAGCTTTGCGCACCCACTCGTGCTCATATGTGCCGAATTCCGCTTTTTCAAGCAGCGCCTGAAGCTGTTCGGTTTTCTTATCCGGCAGTTTCAGCTGATCCGCTTTTTCAAGAAAATACATTTCTCCCGCTTCAGCCAACGCCTCTATATATGAAATTTGCAATTCATTCTTTATGATGATCACGGCTTCGTCTAATAGCTCGTACACCGTGCCTACATAGTCTTTTTGCATCTTGTGTTCCTCCTTGCCATAAAAAAAGCTCCGGCGGCAGCCAGGAGCTTTTTCCCTGCTTACTTCACTAATGCTTTGGCAGCCTCAATTGGCTTTTCATAGTTCGGGTGGTTTGTTGCTTCGCTTACATATTCAGCGTAAACGACTTTTCCGTTCTCATCAAGGACAAATACGGAACGCGCAAGCAGACGAAGTTCTTTAATATACACACCGAACGCTTCGCCGAATGACATATCTCTATGGTCAGACAGCGTTTCCACTTTGTCAATTCCGTTAGCGCCGCACCAGCGCGCTTGTGCAAATGGAAGGTCTGCACTGATTGTATAGACGTTGACATCTCCAAGCTTTGCAGCTTCTTCGTTAAAACGGCGTGTTTGTGCATCACAAACACCTGTATCAATTGAAGGGATAACAGAAATAATCGTTACCTTTCCTTTCATATCAGCTAACGATTTTTCTTCAAGGCTGTTAGTCAGCACTGTGAAATCAGGGGCTTGATCTCCTACTTTCACTTCTTGTCCGACAAGTGTAACCGGACCGCCTTTAAATGTAATTTCAGCCATTATAATTCCTCCCTTTTGTATGTATGTCTCTATCATAGTAAAGTTTCCTGCAAACTGCAAAGTTTATGCCAAAAAAAAGTTAACTGCGGCCGGCGCAGTTAACCTTCTTTAATAATTCATATTGTTCATTTGGTTTTGATTTTGGCCCTGGCCTTGGTTCTTGTTATTTTTCTTGAACATTTGCTGGATGCGTTCAAGCGTTTGGGGGGCAGCGTCTAAAATTTTCTCAATCAAATGGGTATTTTCATCTAAATGAAGCATTCTGATGCCGGTCGATCCGACAATTAAAAACGCGATCGGCGTAATGGACACACCGCCCCCGCTTCCGCCTCCGAAAGGAAGTTTTTGTTCTCTTGTCTCATCGTCTTCTGATTTCTTTTCTGCCGGCTTTTGGCCAAACTCGCTTCCGCCTGCGGCGAATCCGAATCCAACTTTAGAAACAGTTAAAATCACGCTTCCATCCGGCGTTTCAACCGGATCTCCGATGATGGTATTAACATCAATCATTTCCTTCAAGTTTTCCATTGCGGTTTTCATTAAACCTTGGATGGGATGGTCTGCCATTTACGCTTCCTCCTTAAACTGATGAATCATTCTTTGAAGTCATTCGAGACGACGGATTCTTTTTTAATGCGGATAGCTCCCGTCCGTATTTGACGAATTTGAAAGCTGCAAGCATAGCATGGCCAAAGCGAAAAAAGAATATACACTGAAAATGGGTCTTGGAGACAGGGACCTGGAACGACGGAATCACTTTATAGACGGGTTTATTCACAAAGTCCAGATGGTCGTACAGCATGGCAGCGATACCGCCTTTCACACCCCATACAGCACCTGTTAACACACCTGTCACTGCTGCGTCCTGAATTCCGACAACTGTAACCCATTCGAGTTTTGTGATATGCAAATGCGCCAGAATAGAGGCGCCGGTTTTCCTTAAATTAGTAACTTGATGTACAAGCATTTCAATTTTTTTGATAGTTTGCTGCACATCATCAAACGTAATTTTTTTCTTGCTGCTGCTTTTTTTCACTTTAGATGTTGATTTCTGTTTGAGATCGACTGTTCCATCATTTTTGTTCACCTTAATCGCCGGAATTGTTTTTTTAACCCGGATCAGGCCAAACAGCGCTGTGATCTTCAAAGTTATTTTGTCGTTATCATCAGCGTGAAGATACTCTGCAGCGACATAAATTTTCATTCTGAGAAGCAGCACGATACCTATTAGAATAAGAATGGCTGTCAGCACATATACCATACTCTTCACTTCCTCTAGGAGCATTATCGCCAATTCAGAAAAAAATAAACCCGGACGAGGTCCGGGTTTATCAGTTATTTGCGGTATAGTTTTTCATGCACAACAGTCGTATCTGCAATGTAATCATGAATTCCCTGCTTTGTGGGTGAAAAAGCAACGACAATATATAAAATCCAAATCTTATCGATATACCGTCCGACCACTTCACGGAAAATCACTGTGCTCCATGTCAGCTTACGATCCGCCTTCACAGAAACCACTTTGAGGCCGAACACCATTTTTCCAAGCGTCTGCCTGAAGCACTTTGTCATCACTGCAAAATAGGCAAGATACACAACAAGCGTTGTCACGCTGTAGGCCGAGAAGGTGAACATGCCGGATGTTTTCGGCAGATCCAATACGGTAAAGAGGGGAGAAACAAGTAAATGATTTAATCCCCATACAACAAGCCAATCAAGCAGGAAAGCCCAGAAACGAACCCAAAAGCCCGCATAGGCATGTGTCAGCTGCTCCGCTTCTTGCGGGCCTTTCATGTCATTGCGCTCTAACTCTTCATATGTCGCGTCCATTATTGATCCCTCCTACTTCGCATAGAGATACATCATTCTTGGCGAACCGGATTGTGAAAGAATTTCTCTCATGTTCAGAAAATCGATTTCACTCTTAAACATTTTGTTCGCGCCCATGGTAAACAGTGAGCCTAAACCGAAGCTTTCCTCGTAAGAAATGACAGAGGCGTTTTTCAAATCCTTATGATCCTTTTTCATCGCTGAAATGGTATCGTCATAAAAACCAAGCTCATCAACGAGGTTCAGTTTTTTCGCCTGCCGTCCGTCATACACGCGTCCGTCCGCAATTTTCTTTACCTCTGCTTTCGACATGCCGCGGCCTTCAGAAATGACATCAACAAAGCCTTCATACGAATTATCAACCATGGATTGCATGATGTTCTTTTCTTCTTTCGTCATCTCACGGGAAGGAGACATAATGTCCTTATGAGCCCCGCTCTTAATCGTTTCAAAAGAAATGCCGAGGTGATCAGCAAGCTTTGAATAATTGACGCTTTCCATAATGACGCCGAGTGACCCAGTCAGAGTTTCCGGTGTCGCAAAAATTTTATCAGCCGCCGTTGAGATATAATAACCGCCGGATGCTGCCATCGATCCCATCGACACGTAAATCGGTTTTTTCGTTTCTTTCTTGATTTCTTCCAGCTTCTTATGTATTTCAGCACTTTCATATACTCCGCCGCCCGGAGAATTCACCTTCAGAACGATGCCTTTGACTGCCTTGTCATCTTTTGCATGTTCAAGGTTTTTTAAGAACGTTCTGTGGTTATATCCGTCTGAACCGAGCAGACTGCTTGAATCCCCATTATCCTGAATGGTGCCGCTGACCTCCAATACGGCAATTTTACTTGAGAGACTGCCGTTTTCCAGCGTCTTTTCCTGCGATTCATCCGTCAGTGATGTGAGATCCGTTTGAGCCCCTTTGACGCTTTCAAAGAAACTCATTGAGATACTGACGATGATAGACACGCCGAAAATCCCCAAGGCAATAACTAATGCGATCCATCTTTTTGCATTCATTTTTTCTCCTCCTTTTTCCCAAACCCTCTCATTATACGATTCAATATGAAAAATGTTTCAATTGATGAGAAAGCTCCGGCTTAACGGGCTGCCGGTAAACGTGGTACACTTATGGCCAAAGGTATTTTATCACAAATACTGGATGGCAGAAAAACTTAAATATGACAGCAAAGGGGAAATGGGATATGACCGATCAACGCCGTAATGTTTATTTTTTTCACAAGCAGGACCAGGAAACAAACGAACAAGTCAGCTCCTTAACGCAATTGGCTGAAGAGTATGGATTTACCGTTGTGAATCAACACTCAGACGCCAATATTATCGCAAGCATTGGCGGGGACGGCACATTTTTGCAGGCAGTCAGAAAGACGAATTTCCGGGACGACTGCTTGTACGTCGGCATTACCAAAAAGGGGAAAGCTCATTTATATTGCGACTTTCATAGTGATGAGCGCGAAAAAATGGTCGATGCGATGACGTTTGAACAAATTGAAGTCAGAAAATATCCGCTGATTGAAGTGACAGTCGATAACGCCAGCCCTTTTCACTGCTTAAACGAGGTTTCCATCCGTTCAAGCATCATAAAAACCTTTGTGATGGACGTGCTGATCGATGATCTGCACTTTGAAACATTTAGAGGAGACGGAATGATTATCTCAACACCTACAGGCAGCACTGCATATAACAAGTCCGTTGCAGGAGCGGTTGTTGATCCGCTGCTCCCATGTATGCAGGTATCTGAGCTTGCTTCCCTGAACAATAACACCTACCGGACACTCGGCTCGCCATTTGTCCTTAGCTCTGACCGAAAGCTGACCCTTCGAGTGGTGCAAGACGGCAATGAGCACCCGATCATCGGCTTGGACAATGAAGCACTCAGTACGAGAAACGTGAAAACGATCGAAATTAAACTGTCTGATAAGAAAATCAAAACAGTCAAACTAAAGGATAATTCATTTTGGGAGAAAGTGAAGCGTACTTTTTTATAGGAAATGAAAAGGACAGGCAGCTGCCTGTCCTTTTATTATTTCTCATATACAATCTGGCCGTTGATCACGGTTTTTTTAATATCTAAAAGATGAAGCTGTGCAGGATCAATTGTAAACGGATCATTGCTGAGAACCGTAAAATCCGCGTCATAGCCTTCGGCAATTTTTCCGCGTGTCTTCTCTTTATAAATGATCCCGGCGCTTCCCTCTGTATAGAGCTTAATCGCTTCATACACAGTTAAACATTCGCTTTCATTATAGCTCGGACCGTTTACCTCATGGCTGCTTTTCCGGAGCACCGCGGACTGAATGCCAAGAAGCGGGTCAACTGGCTCAATCGGTGCGTCAGAGCCGCCCGCGCATAAAATGCCTTTAGACATGAGCGTTTTCCACGCAAAGGCTGTGTTCATCCGGTCTTTTCCAAGACGGTCAATGACCCACGGAAAATCACTGGCAACGAAATGAGGCTGAAGATCAAGCGCGATCGGCATGCGTGCTGCTTTTTCGATTAATTCATCATCCAGCACTTGGGCATGAATCAGCCGATCATGCCGACCGTTTTTGGGCGGATGCTTCTCAATTGCATTCAGCACTTTTTCAAAAGCTAAATCGCCGATTGCATGAACGGCAACCTCCATGCCTTTTTCTCTCGCTTTTTGAATGAGCCGGCCAAGGGTTTCATCATCATGAACTTGAACACCATTAGTGGATGGATCGTCCTGATATGGTTCTTTTAATAAAGCCGTTCTTCCGCCAAGCGCTCCGTCAGCAAAGATTTTCATCGCACCGAACTCCACATACGGACCGGATGGCTTCTCCAGCTGCTCCCAGCGATCGACTGCTTCGTGATGAACGAGCAAATGACAGCGGAACGGATACTTTCCGCTGGCGGCAGCTTTCCCATAAGCTTTCATCGGCACCGAAGCATCACCATAATAGGACAAATCTTCCGAATGTCCGCCCGTCAGGCCTTTCGTCCAGCAATCTTCTATCGCAACCGTAAGCGCCTCATCAACATAGTGCTGGGAGACTGGCGGGACAGCCTTCAGAATCAAATCCTGCGCCTTATCAAACAAAAGCCCGGCCGGCTCGCCATTTGTATCTTTTAAGATGACTCCGCCGTCAGGGTCAGGAGTGTTTTGTGAAATCCCTGCCGCTTGAAGCGCAGCAGAATTGACAGCTATCGCATGCCGGCAGATTCGCTTGAGCAAGACGGGCCTGTCGGGAAATAAACGATCAAGGTCATGCTTAGTCAAATAGTCCGGTGTCTCAAACTGATTTTCATTCCAGCCCTCTCCAATGAGCCAATCTCCTTCAGGCAGCTGCCGCTCTCTTTCCTTCGCAGCCTGCAAAATAGCTTCCTTCGACGTCAGTGCAGACAGATCGAGCTGAAGCTGTTTCTCCCCGTGGCCGATCAAATGTAAATGGCTGTCGACAAATCCGGGAAACATCACTGCCCCGTCAAGGCTGATTTCTTCTGTTTCCGGAGACCCGTACTTTTTCTTCAGAAGCTCATAACTGCCGATGCCCTTTATGACACCATCCTCAACATAAACTGCCTCTGTCCGATCGCCTTCTTCGAGCATCGTATAAATGAAACCGCCGTGCCATATCGCCTTCATTCACGTTCACTCTCTTTCTTTTACGCCTTTTTATTGGCTTTGAGCTGTTCTTCACGTTTTCTTAATTCCACTCGTCTGATTTTTGCAGAAGCCGTTTTCGGCAGGCTTTCCACAAATTCTATCTCTCTAGGATATTTGTATGGAGCGGTAATGGTCTTCACATGATTTTGCAGAATTTTGACAAGCTCATCACTGCGTTTTTCGTGATCTTGCAGGACAACGTACGCCTTAACGATGGAGCCTCTGATTTCATCAGGACTTGCGACGACAGCACATTCTTTTACTTCAGGGTGCTTAACGAGCGCGTCTTCCACTTCGAATGGCCCGATCGTGTAGCCGGAGCTGATAATGATATCGTCATTTCGGCTTTCAAACCAAAAGTAACCATCCTCATCTTTTTTTGCTCTGTCTCCTGTTAGGAAATAATCGCCGCGAATTTGTGTTTTCATTCTATCCGGATCTTTATAATATTCTTTAAAGAGCGCCGGCGTGCTGAGGTGAACAGCGATATCTCCAACCTCACCAGGTTTGCAGATTTCACCGTCTTCATTAATGATCTCCACCTGATTTCCCGGTGTCGGTTTTCCCATGCTTCCAGGTTTAATATCCATATCTTTTAAGACACCGACTAAAAGCGTGCTTTCTGTTTGGCCATATCCGTCCCGCACCTTAATGCCGAAGTGCTTTTGAAAAACATCAATGACTTCACGGTTGAGCGGCTCACCTGCAGAAACGGCGCTGTGCAGGGCAGAAAGATCATAGCGGTCCAAGCCTTCGACCTTCGCCATTAAGCGGTATTCCGTCGGCGTACAGCAGAAGACATTGATTTTGTACCGGTTTAAAAGTTCTAAATATTTTTCTGCTTTGAATCTGCCGTGGTACACAAAACCCGTTGCTCCGCTGCCGAGTACCGCTAAAAACGGGCTCCACACCCACTTTTGCCAGCCAGGAGCAGCAGTCGCCCAGACGATATCCTTTTCAGAAATATCAAGCCAAGCGCCGGCAGATGTTTTTAAATGAGCAAATGCCCATCCGTGTGTATGTACAACACCTTTAGGCTGACCTGTTGTTCCGGATGTATAAGATAAGAAAGCCATATCATCTCTTGTTGTGTCAGCTGTTTGAAATTGGCTTCCGTCCGCTTCAATCGATAAGAGATTTTTCCAGCCGGCATCGTTTTCGCCAATAGAGAGCTTAATCAGTTTGTCAGCAGTACTGACATCACGGAAAGCGCCAATAAATGCAGAATAGACGATAGCGCCTTTCACTTCGGCATGTTCAATCCGGTATTCAAGATCTTTCGCACGAAGCATTTCAGAGCATGGAATGACTACCATTCCTGATTTCAGGATAGCCAAATAAACAGCATAGGCTTCAAGCACCCGCGGAACCATTACAATCAGCTTGTCTCCCTTTTTAAATCCAAGGTCAGCCAAAGCCGCTCCGATTTTATTTGTTTCTTCCATCAGCTTTTCATATGACCAAGATTCTTGCTTGCCTGACTCATCCTCCCATAGAAGGGCGGTTTTTTGTCCAGCGGCACTGAACTTTTCCATTTCATTTACTAAATTATATTGCTTAGGGGCAATTAGATCTTCTCGTTTTAACACGAACAACTCCTCACTTTCTCCACCCATTATACATAAATACAGGCTCTTTCCGTAAGGATATGCCTAAAATCAAGCTCTGTAAACATAGGATTTTATAGGCCGCTGGTCCATTTTTTTATATAAAATGAAAAAGAGTGGGGATAACCCCACTCCTAAGCCATTATGTGAAATTGTAAATTAGAATTGTCCTCCGCCCATGTTTTGTTGAGCAAAAGATACAAGACGTTTTGTGATCTCTCCTCCAACAGAACCGTTAGCGCGAGAAGTTGTGTCTGCTCCAAGGTTTACACCGAATTCAGAAGCGATTTCTAATTTCATTTGGTCGATAGCTTGAGCAGCTCCTGGTACTAAAAGGTTGTTGCTGTTACCTGAGTTATTGTTAGCCATGTGTCTCACCTCCTTGTGAGTATAGAATGTGTTAAAACACATGGCTTCATTCAAAAAAACTTTGGTAATTGTATACAGGAACCGGAGCTGATTTAAAAGAGTTCTGTGAATTTATCGTTTGATTCTTGTTCGCTATACAGTGTCATTGTCTCAACGTTTTCAACCGCTTCTTGAATATACGGCTCAAAATCAACAAAGCTTTCAAAGTGTTCGATTTTTTCTTTTTTAGGACGTGTTTTCGGGCTTGGCGGCGTAAAGATCGTGCAGCAGTCTTCAAACGGCTGAATGCTTGTCTCATATGTGCCGATTTCCCGTGATTTTTCGATGATTTCTGTTTTATCCATACCGACTAACGGACGCAAAATCGGTGTTGTCGTCACCGCATTAATCGCATACATGCTTTCAAGCGTTTGGCTCGCTACCTGACCGAGGCTTTCTCCCGTAATGATGGCAAGCCCGTTTCTCTTTTCTCTGATTCTGTCGGCAATTTGAAGCATGAGGCGGCGGGTTGCCGTCATTGTGTAGTTCTCAGGAATTTGTTTTTGGATGAGCTCTTGCGTTTTTGTAAACGGAACGATATGAAGCGTCATGCTTCCCCCAAAGCGGGACAGGCATTTTGCCAGATCCATTACCTTTTGCTTTGCGCGCTCGCTTGTGTATGGCGGGCTGAAGAAATGAACAGCTTCTACCGACAATCCCCGTTTCATCGCATAAAAACCGGCCACAGGGCTGTCAAAACCGCCGGAAAGCATCAGCATCGCTTTACCTGCTGAACCAACGGGCAGGCCACCTGCACCTTTTTCATCGCGAATCGTCAAAAAGGTCGCTTCCTCCCTGATTTCGATTCTGAGCGGGATGTCAGGATTGCGGACATCGACTGTCAAACCTTCTGTATTTCGCAAAATATGGCCGCCGATTTCAGCGTTCATTTGATTTGTATCTAATTCAAATTGTTTATAGGCTCTCTTCGTCGCGACTTTAAACGTATCACCAGGCTGATACTGATCCTCGATCGCCTGAAGAGCAGTTGCCTTAATATCATCAAGGCGGCTATCACACTTAATCGCCAGGCTGAAGCTTTGAATGCCAAACACCTGCTTTAAATGAGGAAAAAGAGCCTCTGGATCTTCTCCATTTAATGTAATCGTCATGCGGTCCCGATTGGAAAAGTATTTTAAGTTCGGATAGTCTTTCAAAACGAGTCTGACGTTTTGCTTTAAGCGCTCAATAAAGCTTTTTCTGTTTTTGCCTTTTGTCGAAATTTCCCCAAAACGAATTAATATATGATCGTAATTCATGTTCTACCTCATCATTTTCTTTAATTTTTTGATGCCAGGACGCAGCGCGTTCATAAACGGTTCTGCCACATCGCTTGTCTGGCTGTAGTTTAAGCTGATTCTAATGCTGCTTCCGGCAATTTGCTCTCCCTTACCCATCTGTAAGAGAACTTTGCTGGGTTTATGTTCTTTTGCCGAGCAGGCCGATGTTGTTGAGACGAATATATCCTGTTCCTCAAGCATGTGTAAAAGCACCTCTGCTTTAATCCCCGGAACAGAGAAATTAATAATGTGCGGCGCACTATTTAGTTGAGGCGTGTTGACAACGACACCTTCAGTTTCACTCAGCCTCTTCATAAACAATTCCTTTGCGGCAGCCATTGTGTCAAGCCGGGTCTCAAAGTCAGCTGCAGCAAGATTAATGGCTTTGGCAAGCGAAACCGCACCCGCAGTATGTTCCGTTCCGGCCCGTATGCCTTTTTGCTGAGAGCCCCCCGTTATCAGCGGGATAAGGCGTGTACCTTCTTTTACAATTAGCGCTCCTGTCCCCTTCAGCCCGTGAAATTTATGCCCGGAAATTGAACACAGATCAATGCCGGCCTTTTCAATTGCCAATGGCACTTTATAGATGCCCTGCACATAATCGACGTGGAACAAAATGTTCGGGTGCTTCTTCAGCACTTCCCCTGCCGCTTCAATCGGCTGCACGGAACCGACTTCATTGTTCACATGCATCATACTGACAAGCACAGTATCAGGACGGATGGCTTTTTTTAATTCTTCTATTGAAACAAATCCGTCTTCATTCACTGAAAGATAAGTGACGTCAAACCCGAATAGCTCTGTCAGCTGTTCTAACGATTCCGTAACGGATGGATGTTCGATAGAAGTGGCTATGATATGTTTGCCTGTTTTTATTTTTGACAACGCCGCTCCTTTTAAAGCCGCATTGTTGGCTTCTGTGGCGCCTGACGTAAATACAATATCATATTTTTTTAGGCCTAAGGACCTTTTGATTTGATTTTTGGCTGCCTGAAGCAGCTGTTCCGTTTCGGCTCCATATCGGTGCAAAGATGAAGGATTGCCAAAATATCGGCTGCTTGTCTGTTCATACACGTTCAAGACTTCATCGTAAGGCTTCGTCGTTGAACTATTATCTAAATATATCATCTTTTTTACTCCTTTATGAAAGCGGTACAAGGTATGATATTTATGTTACCATAACAAATTTTAATAGAAAATTACGAAAAACTAGTATTGACTTCTAAATTTTTTACCATATAATAAGATTTGTTCGTTTCGTCATATTATCTGACAATTAATTGACAGAATATTTTAACATAATTATTAGGAGGATTTTTTTCATGAAACACTCACTGCCTGTCAAAGATACCATTATTATTGGTTTCATGCTATTTGCGTTATTCTTTGGAGCAGGAAATATGATTTATCCGCCGGAACTTGGACAAGCAGCCGGACACAACGTCTGGAAGGCCATCGGCGGATTTTTACTGACTGGGGTAGGCCTGCCGCTTCTCGGTATTATCGCCATCGCATTAACCGGCAAGGACGCTAAAGGACTTGCTGATAAAGCACACCCTGTTTTTGGCACAATCTTTACTGTCGTGCTTTATTTATCAATCGGTCCATTATTTGCTATCCCGAGAACAGGAACTGTTTCATATGAAATCGGCGCTGTTCCGTTTTTGACTGGCGTACCAGAAAGACTTTCTTTATTTGTATTCACACTGATCTTTTTCGGAATTACGTACTATTTAGCGTTAAACCCATCCAAGGTTGTGGACCGGGTCGGAAAAATTCTTACTCCAATCAAATTCACCATTATTTTAGTGATTGTTCTTAAAGCCATTTTCACACCGATGGGCGGATTGGGTGCAGTTACAGAAGCATATAAAGGAACACCGGTATTTAAAGGATTTTTAGAAGGCTACAAAACAATGGACGCACTTGCTTCAATCGTATTTGGTGTTGTTGTTGTAAATGCTGTAAAAAGCAAAGGCGTTACACAGTCTAAAGCTCTTGCCGCTGCATGTATTAAAGCGGGTGTGATTGCCGCTTTAGGACTGACATTCATTTATGTATCCCTTGCATACTTGGGTGCAACAAGCACGAACGCCATCGGTCCTGTTGGCGAAGGAGCTAAAATTTTATCTGCGTCTTCCCATTATTTATTCGGTTCATTAGGCAACATCGTACTCGGTTCAGCGATTACAGTCGCATGTTTAACAACAAGCATCGGCCTTGTCACTTCTTGCGGCCAGTACTTTTCAAAGCTTATCCCGGCATTATCATATAAAATTGTCGTTACGATTGTCACGTTATTCAGCTTGATCATTGCGAATTTCGGACTCGCGCAAATTATCGCGTTCTCTGTTCCTATTTTATCAGCTATCTATCCACTTGCCATTGTCATTATTGTTCTTTCATTTATTGATAAGCTCTTTAAGGAAAGACGCGAAGTGTACATCGCATGCATGATCGGTACAGGATTATTCAGTATTTTAGACGGCATCAAAGCAGCCGGCTTTTCACTTGGATCATTAGATGCGTTTCTAAGTGCGAATCTTCCTCTTTACAATCTCGGCATCGGCTGGTTGCTTCCAGGAATCATCGGAGCGGTTATCGGCTATGTGCTTACCTTATTTATTGGCCCATCCAAACAGCTTAAAGACATAAATTAATGTCACAGAACGCCTGCGTTATTGCGCAGGCGTTTTATAATGGAAAAAGAGCCCGCTTATTACAATGCGGGCTCTTTTTCATATCGTGATTGATTAAGCGGATATATCAGCTTTGATTTTTGCAACTGCACCTGGCGCAGCTTTCTCTACAGCGGCAGCTGCAATTTCATAAGAATCTTCATAGTCAAAAGCATAAAAACGTCTTTCCGCTTCTTTCAGCTGTTCAGATAAAATATGATTCTGGCTTCTGAACCGGTTTCCGAACTGAATGATTTTTTCAATGAGGATCACCTGCTCGACAAGTTCCTCTGATTCCCGGCTTGCCCTGTTGACAATATCCTCAGCTTGCTTCAAATGGGCTCCGGCTTCTTCCATATTTAAAGGGAGTTCGTTTAATTGATTGACTGTTTCTTGAATGTGATGATGCGCGTTTTCCAGCATCTCTTGAATATGACTCGGAATGCCTGGAATGTTGCTTGTCTTCAGCAGTCTTGCTGTCTCAGAAATTGTTTTTTTCAAATTGCTGAGCGTCTCTCTCGCCTGAAGCTCTTCTTTTCTCAGCGCTTGCAGCTTTTCACGGTATTCGGCATGATCTTTTTTGACTTCTTCAATCTGCTTCTCTATTGAAGCAACCTCTTCTACTAAAAGAGAGTAGGCGACATGCTCTGCATCGAGCTTATCTTTAACGGATGAGAGCAGCTTGCCAATTTCATCAAGGCGCTTTTCAAAGGCCTGCTGTTTGCCGAGCTCGCCAGCTGTCAGTCTGTAGCTTTCCTTCACCAGCTCAGTTTCCGCCTTTGTACGCTCTTTCTCTTCTTTCAGCTTGTCATAAGCAATGATCAATTCAGGCATTTTGCTAAGCACAGATTGGCCGGCTTCGACTTCACCCTCCAGCTGCTGATAAACAGATTGAATATTTTCGTCTATGAGCTGCAGGATTGCGGACGCTTCATCAATATCCAGCTCAGTCATCAAGACATGTTCCGCCCGTTTCAACTGGTTTGACAGATTTTCTAATTCCTTATCAAGCTGGATATGCTCAAGCTTATACCCTTTCTCTTTCATTTCGCGATAGCCGTCCTTGAGCTTTGCAATCTGGCCGGGCACCGTCTGCTTGCAGTCCGCTAACAGCTTCGGCACGTCATCTATGTATGACTGAAGCCTTTCAAGATTGCGGTCCTGTTCAAGCAGCACTTTTCGTGCGGTAATATAGTTTCCGCCTTCTGTTTCTTCTTCAAATTGTTTGATCCCGCTCCAAATTTCGTCAAGATCCTTTTCAAGGCTGTCATAAAGCTCCCCGTAAAGATGGCTGTAAGCCAGCAGGTTTTTTCGCGATTTTGAATAGCGCTCTCTCACCAGTTCAATCTCTTCACGGCTCTTTTCCTCACTTGTGACAAGGTCGCTGATTTCCCGCAGAATCTTTTCAATGTTCGATTCGGCCGCTGTCAGCAGGTCGTCGATATGAACGAGCACTTGATTGGCTTTTTTAAATCGGTATTTGTCTGCATTTTCCTCGGCATCATAAAGGAGCTCTTCAACTTTCGGCATATGGGCTGTGACAATCTCATCCCATTCTTCACGCCACTTCTCAAAGAACTCTTCTGTCTGACCCGTCATTTTCAAATGTTTGATTTTGGACATTTCTTCCACAATCGACCGGTTCAGAATTTCAATCTTCCACGATTCCAACCGGTCGATTTCGGCGTAGATTTTTTTCCTGAAAAAGTAGCCTGCCGCAAACAGCGCAAGCAGTACAATTAATAATCCAATGACAAACTCCATAATGAGCCCCCTTGCTGTTAACCTTAATCTGTCAGGGTGTTTTATTTATTCAGAAAGATTTCAGGATATGTATTGAGAAAAACTGTCGTTTTCATTGTTATTATGATACCATGTAACCAACATTTTTTGACCAGAAATCAAAAACTTTTTGTGCAAAATCGGCAGGATTTGACTATTTTTTCACGGGGTGACGCCAATGCAAAAGCGAGACGGACATATTCACACACCATTTTGCCCTCACGGCTCAAATGACACACTCAGACAATATGCAGAAGAAGCCTTAAAGAAAGGCTTTAAATCGATTACTTTTACCGAACATGCCCCATTGCCTTCCTCTTTTACTGATCCGACGCCGCTAAAAGACAGCGCGATGGCGCAAGCCTCTATGGAACGCTATATCGATGAAATTTCTGGATTAAAAAAAGAATATCGCGGACAGCTTACCATACGAACGGGGCTTGAGGTCGATTATATTGCTGAATTTGAAGATGAGATTACATTATTTCTGGACACATACGGGCCATATTTAGATGACAGCATCTTATCCGTTCATTTTTTGCGCGCAGGTTCTTCCTATCTGTGCCTTGATTATGATGAGCATACCTTTCAAGAGCTGATTTCAGCCTGCGGAAGCATTGAAGCTGTATACGAACAGTATTACCGCAGCATCTATTCTTCCATTGTAGCATCTCTCGGCGGCTATAAGCCAAAAAGAGTCGGTCACATCACACTCGTCCAAAAATTCATCAAGCTGTTTCCGTACAGCATGTCTGAACATATTCGCGGACTCGTTTCTCAGTGCCTGCATGCCATTGAAGAAAACGGAATGGAGCTCGACTTCAATACTTCCGGATTAAGAAAAACATACGCAGGCGGTATTTATATCGAGGATTGGATGCTGAATGAAGCGAAGCAAAAGAAGATCCCGCTTGTGTTCGGGTCTGATGCCCATCAAGCGGGAGATGTCGGATACGCATATGAGGCGTTTTTGGAGCAGTGTTAATTGATGAGCGCCACGTCTCCTGTCCGGAAGACGCTTCTGATCCAAATCTTGATTTCTTCAAAATACATTTTATAAAAGTACGGCTCGTGCGGCTGCATGTAGAGCACTTCTGAAATATATTGAGGCTGGAGATAAGGCATCATCAAGAGAGATTTTAATTGGAGAATAAAATGAGGCAGCGGCAGCGTTAAATGTTCACGCTGTTTTTCTCCTTCCTCAATGATCAGCTGGAAGATATACTTTTCCTTCATTAGATATGTCGACATAATTTCTCTGATTAACGTGGAGTCGATCGTGACTTCCCGGTAGACAAAACGAGTTAATTGACGATGATTATGCTGATAGGATAAAATATCGAAAACCAATTGGAGCAGCTGTTCCTGCGTGCTTTGAGAAGAGATATTGCCTGCCGCTGTTTCAAGTGTTTTGTTGTAGCCTTCGTAAAACTCTGAAACTAAGTGTTCCATCAAACCTCCTTTGCCTTTAAAATAGTAGGAGATGTGCGCAACATTTACACCGGCTGACTTTGCGATTTCACGGACAGACGTGCCAGAAAATCCTTTTTGGTTAAAGAGCATGACAGCAGATTCAATAATTTTGTTTTTGGTGCTTACTTTCATTCGGCTCACTCCTTCCTCTTGATACTATTCAAGCAGAAGAGCGCTGTTCCTGTAAGAACTTATCGACAAATGCCGGCAGAAAAGCCGGAACTTTGTTTTATATTATAGAAAAAGTGAGGGTTTTCCATGTTCCATGTCGAAAAACAATCTGGAGATAAAGAAAAAGACTATCAGCTTCTGCTAAAACAGCTCGAAGCCATGATCGAAGACGAAACAGATCAAATTGCAAACTATGCAAATGCCTCAGCGCTCCTTTATCATACGTTGCCTGAAGTGAACTGGGCGGGTTTCTATTTTGCCAAAGAAGAGGATGGACAGCTTGTGTTAGGACCGTTCCAAGGTCTGCCGGCATGTGTTCGGATTCCTTTCGGCAGAGGCGTTTGCGGCACAGCGTATGCAAACGGAAAAGTGGAGCGTGTTGAGGACGTTCATGCGTTTCCGGGACACATCGCCTGCGATGCTGCTTCTCAATCAGAAATTGTGCTTCCGATTCATGTAGGCGGAAAAGTTGTCGGCGTCTTGGACATCGACAGTCCAGTAAAAAACCGTTTCGACGAAATTGATGAAAAGTACTTATCACAATTTGCCGAAACGCTTGAAAAAGCGTTAGCACAGTAACATAAAAGCCCAAAACTGATATTGTTTTGGGCTTTTTTTATTTTATTGATTCGTGAACCATCATGCGGTTTTTTCCGTTTCGTTTCGCGCTGTAGAGCGCTTCATCAGCCTCATGCACAAGCTCTTTCAGGGACTTTCTTGTTTCTGCCGTCCAGCAGGAAATCCCGCAGGATATGGTCACCTCGGGTTTCGTGTTTTTTCTGACCGCATATACCAGTCTCTCAGTAATCCGTTTTCCCACCGCAACCGTCACATTCGGCAAATAAATCGCCAGCTCCTCGCCTCCCCAGCGGGCGCCGACATCATGCTTGCGGATGTTGCTTTTAATCACCGAAGCGACTTGAATTAAAATCTCGTCCCCAGTCTGATGTCCGTACGTATCATTTACATTCTTGAAATTATCTATATCAACAAGAATAAAAACACCCTTTTGGTGGATTTTCATGCTGTATTGAATTTTTTCATCTAAATACACCCTTGAATACAGCTCAGTCAGCTGATCTGTTTTGACAAGATGCTCAAGGCGATCCCGGAGCATTGAGTTGGTTACAGCCAGCGTTGCGTGATGAATCAGCGCCTGAAACAGCTTGTACATTTCAAATGTAAAAGCGTACATCTCCTGTTTCAATAAAACCGCAAAGCCTAAAAGCCGGTCATTCTCAATCATCGGAACGGCCATCAGCGAGCCGTAGCCGGCCTTCCCGAAAACAGACTGGCCATTTCCGATAAAAACCCCTTTTTCCCCTTCATACAGCTTTTCTTTCAATTCATGATAAAAATCAGATGGCTTCGCTTCTTTGAAAAACGCTGTGCTGCCGGGGAGCAATGTTAGGTTTTCAAAATGGTCTATATGAAAAAAACCGACTTCTTCCGCTTGGAACGATTCTGCCATTCTCACAGCCAGATCATTCATCGTATCGGTCAGCGTCAGCCGCTGATTCAGGCGGCGTGACGTTTCATTGATCAATTCCAAATTTGCGATGCTTGCTTTAGATTGTTCATAGAGCTGGGCATTTTCAAACGCTTTTCCTGCCGCGTTTGCTATCAGCGACATTTCGTCAAGATAGGCGTCAGTAATAAAACTGCCTCCCGTTCCTTCAGCCATCAAAACTCCGTACGTTCCCTGCTGTCCTTTTATCGGAATGTAGGCGGCAGATTCATTTTTCCGCAAAATATCTCCGGTCAAATACACTTTGAGCGCGAAGGAATCGGATTTTTCCCCTTCCATATACAGCTCTTTTGCAGGAACGCCTAAACATTGATCTTGGTCGTGCGATATAAACAAAGAGAACTCAAACAGAGAAAACGTGCGGGTTAAGCTTTCTAAAAGCTGCTTCAGCACCTCTGTCTGATCAAGCAGTGAATGGAACAGCTCAGTCATTTTATATATCTTTTTTTGATAGATCGTTTTGATATAGAGTCTTTCCTGTCTCTTTGACTGGTTTAAAAATGAAGCAACCACGTCCGGAAGCCCTTCAGGAATCTCTCCATCCTGTCTGCATGTAAGGTGAAAGCGCCTGCCAGAGACGTCCTCAATCTTATAAAATGAAGCGTTTATTTTATAAGCGGAAAAACGCACTTCATCATCTGCCAAATTTGCCACAGAGTCTGATGGTGACGGTGTAAGCGAAATACAAAGGGATGAAAAATAGGTTTGAATAGCCGAAGTCAGCCATATGAAAGAGTCGGTGAATGTGACTTTCTCAGATTTGGTCAATAAAAAATCGAGCATATGATAATGAAAGGCGGATAATTGATCTTTTGTTTGTTCTACCATGTTTTTATCACCTAAAAGTTTACCACTAAATTTTTGTTTATTATATCATAAACGGCGAATCAATAATGGAGGAATGGTTGACTTCAAAACAAATAAATTATATAATGACCTTTGTGTGAAATATTGCAGCCTTTTTGTTCAGCTTCTATGTTTTCATTTTGTTCCTTATCCATAAGGTGTATCGTGTAACTCTCTGCTGCTGGAGCGAGGATACATGAAAACAAAATGTGCATGGTCGAATAGAGCAGACGGTTTTTATTTTCCACAAAAATAAAACCAAAGGAGGAGTCACATTATGGCTCGCTATACAGGTCCATCTTGGAAACTGTCCCGCCGTCTAGGAATCTCTCTTAGCGGTACAGGAAAAGAATTAGAAAAACGCCCTTACGCTCCAGGCCCACACGGTCCAGGACAACGTAAAAAATTATCAGAATACGGTTTGCAATTGCAAGAAAAGCAAAAGCTTCGTCACATGTACGGTGTAAACGAACGCCAATTCCGCACTTTGTTTGACAGAGCTGGCAAACTAGCTGGTAAACATGGTGAAAACTTCATGATTCTTTTAGATTCTCGTCTTGATAACGTTGTGTACAAGCTAGGTTTAGCACGTACTCGCCGTCAAGCTCGCCAATTGGTTAACCACGGTCACATTCTTGTAGACGGAAGCCGCGTTGACATCCCGTCTTACCTAGTGAAACCTGGCCAAACAATCGGTGTTCGCGAAAAATCAAGAAACCTTTCTATCATCAAAGAATCTGTAGAAGTGAACAACTTCGTTCCTGAATACCTTACTTTCGACGCTGAAAAGCTTGAAGGTACTTTCACTCGTCTTCCGGAGCGTTCTGAACTTGCTCCGGAAATTAACGAAGCGCTTATCGTTGAGTTCTACTCTCGTTAATCGTTTAAAAAACCCCTGCCGCTATGCGGTCGGGGTTTTTTTATCGTCTGATTCGTCTTTTGCCTCTTGCCGGCCAACACTTTCCTGCGCCTGCTGCTCCCAATAATCCCGCTGCAGCCTTTCTTTTGCAATCGTGCACATGAGATTCACGGTGAGCGCTCCTTTCTGTTAAAAGGTGGTGATTGGTCGTGTTTGCCCTATCTAATATACTCTTTTCCTGTCATTCCTATGCGATAAAAAAAAAAAGATCCTTTGCCGTTAGGCAAAGGATCTTTTTTCTTATTTGTACGTCACAAGGAAGTATTTTTTCTTTCCGCGGCGCAGAACAGTAAATTGATCTTCGATGCGGTCTTCAGCCGATAGGATATAATTGATCTCCGTTTGGCGTTCGCCGTTAATGTAAACAGCTCCGTTTTGAATGTCTTCACGCGCTTGGCGTTTTGAAGGAGATAATGTAGATTGCACCAATACATCTACAAGTGAAAGCTCTTGGCTGATGTCAGCTTCCATAGAAGGGACATCTTTAAAGCCCACTTTTACGTCTTGGGCAGAAAGCTCTTTAATATTGCCGCTGAACAATGCTTGGGAAATATTGATGGCTTGCTTCAGCGCCTCGCGTCCATGAACGAGCGCTGTCACTTCTTCTGCCAAGCGTTTTTGCGCTTCACGCTTTTCAGGCGCCGTTTCTGTTTTCTCAGCGTATGCTTCAATTTCCTCTTTTGATAGGAACGTAAAGTATTTTAAGTATTTGACAACGTCACGGTCATCTGTGTTGATCCAGAATTGATAGAACTCATACGGCGATGTTTTTTCCTTATCAAGCCAGATCGCGCCGCCTTCCGTTTTTCCGAACTTCGTGCCGTCTGCTTTTGTGACAAGCGGAATGGTGAGGCCGAACGCTTTTGCTCCTTCTTCTTCTGATTTTCTGATCAGTTCAAGACCCGCTGTGATGTTGCCCCACTGATCACTTCCGCCGATTTGCAGCTTACAGTTTTTCTCTCTGTACAAATTTAAGAAGTCATAAGATTGAAGAATCATGTAGCTGAATTCCGTGTATGAAATGCCGGATTCAATTCTTGAGCTGACCGTGTCTTTTGCCAGCATGTAATTGATGCCGAAGTTTTTACCGACGTCACGAAGGAAGTCGATTACATTCATTTTGCCGATCCAGTCATAGTTGTTCGCGATGACAGCAGGGTTTTCTGCTGCGTCAAAATCAAGAAATCTGGACAGCTGGTTTTTGATTTTTTGGGACCATTCGGATACGATGTCAGCAGTGTTTAATGTACGCTCCGCTTTTTTTCCGCTCGGATCGCCGATGAGACCAGTCGCGCCGCCCACAAGTGCAATCGGATGATGCCCCGCAAGCTGAAAACGGCGGAGTGTTAAAATGGGCAGCAGGTGTCCGATATGCAAGCTGTCTGCTGTCGGATCAAAGCCTGAGTACAGGCGGATTTTTTCTTCATTCAGCTGTTTATTTAATCCTTCTTCATCCGTCATTTGCTGAATCAATCCGCGGAAGGATAAGTCTTCAAGTAAGTTTGTCATGAGATATAGCTCCTTTTTTGATTAAAATAAAAAACGCCCCTTCGTTTACACGAAGGGACGATTGATTATCGCGGTACCACCCTACTAATAAGAGAACGCAAAACATTCGTCTTATCACTTTGCCTGATAACGGATCAGGTCCGTTCTTTCACTACTGAAAGCCTGGCTGGCTTTGTTTGCAAAAGCGGTTCATGAGTGTATTCGATATATCCGTCTGTGCTGATTTTCACCGGCCATCAGCTCTCTGGAACGTAAGGATATTCTACTTGTCTCAATCTTTACCTTTTCATATGAAGCTATCTCATTTTTAACATAAATAAAATCCCGTGTCAATGTCGCCTTTTAATCCTCCATCGTTGACAGATCTCCGGCCGGCAGATTAAGCTCCCACGCCTTAAGCACGCGTCTCATGATCTTTCCGCTCCGGGTTTTCGGAAGCTTATCTTTAAATTCAATTTCACGCGGAGCCGCATGGGCTGCAAGACCCTGCTTTACAAATAGGCGGATCTCGTCTTTCAGTTTATCGGACGGCTCAAATCCTTCTCTGAGTGCGATAAAGGCTTTAATGATTTCTCCCCGCACCGGATCGGGCTTTCCGATCACGCCCGCTTCTGCAATGGCCGGATGTTCGACAAGCTTGCTTTCCACTTCAAATGGGCCGACGCGTTCACCGGAGGTCATAATGACATCATCAACTCTGCCTTGGAACCAGAAATATCCCTCATCATCCATGTAAGCAGAATCGCCAGACACATACCAGCCGCCCGGCATGAAATACGATTCGTACTTTTCAGGGTTATTCCAAATGGTATGCATCATGGAAGGCCAGCCCTTTTTAATGGCGAGATTGCCCATTCGATACGGCGGAAGCTCGTTGCCCTGATTGTCAACGATTGCTGCCTCCACACCGGGAATCGGCTTACCCATTGAACCCGGTTTGATATCCATGCAAGGATAGTTGCAGATGAGCTGGCTGCCCGTTTCTGTCATCCACCACGTATCGTGGATTCGTTTGTTAAAGACTTTATGCCCCCATCTGATGACTTCCGGATTTAACGGCTCTCCGACACTGAGCACATGCCGGAGTGAGGTTAGATCATATTTCGCAGCCATCTCATCTCCCGCACCCATCAGCATCCGAAAAGCGGTCGGCGCGCTGTACCAGACATTGACGCCAAGCTGCTCAATCGTTCCATACCAGCTTTCCGGGCTGAAACGTCCGCCGACGATGACATTTGTCGCTCCGTTCAGCCACGGTGCAAAAATGCCGTATACCGTACCTGTCACCCAGCCCGGATCAGCTGTGCACCAGTAAATGTCTTCTTCCTGTAAATCAAGGACCCACTTTCCTGTCTGATATTGCTGAATCATCGCTTCATGGACATGAAGCACACCCTTTGGCGTTCCGGTAGAGCCCGATGTATAGTGAAGCAGATAGCCGTCTTTTTTGTCCATCCATTCGATATCCAGTCTTGTGCTCTCCCGCTTTGCTGCTTCATCATAATTGATGATGTTTGTGCCGCTCTCAGCCTCTCCGCCGACTACGAATATATGCTGTAAGTGAGGCAGTTTGTCAGCCGGTATTCTCTCCAGCAGCTCAGGCGTCGTGACAACAACCTTCGCCTCACTGTTTTCAAGCCGGTCCTTCACCGCTCCCTCCATAAATGCTTCGAACAGCGGCCCGGCGATGGCGCCAATTTTGATAGCGCCCAGCATAATAAAATAAAGCTCGGGTGATCTCGGCATAAAAATAAAAACGCGGTCCCCTTTTTCCACATTTCCATACCGTTTCAGCACATTCCCGGCTCTGTTTGATTCTTCCTTCATTTCTTTAAATGTGTATTTTTCATCCCGGTTTGCGTCTTTATAATAAAGCGCTACTTTGTTTTTTCGAAACGATTCGGCATGGCGGTCAATCGCTTCATATGCCGCATTCAATTTCCCTGTCTCATGCCAGGAGAAATGTTTCTCTGCCTCGGCCCAATCAAAATGCCGGTACGTTTCTTCATAGTTTTTTAAATGATAATCCCCTTCCACTGCTGGTAACGCTTTCAAATTCATGCCCAAACATCCCCCTTTGCTGAAGTTGTCACATTTATTATAGTATATATTCATATTCTTCTCAATTTTTAAAATATAAACCATATTGAAAACGCTTTATAATTTGTTATTCTTAAAGAAGGCATGTATTTTTATAAGAATTGATGGGACGGTGGATCAGTGGAACATCATAAAACATACCATTCAGCAAACATCAAAACAGCAACCGGCTCCTTACTGATAGAAGGGCCTGTCTCTCCAGAGGATTTGGCAGGTTATGAGTTTCATAAGGATTTAACCGCATTTCGCCCGCCCCGCGAGCAGCATGAAGCGCTAGTCGACATTGCCGGCCTTCCCGAGGGGCGCATTATCATCGCCAGAGACGGCCGAACCATTGTCGGCTATGTGACGTATTTATATCCTGACCCGCTCGAAAGATGGTCTGAAGGAAACATGGAGGATTTGCTTGAGCTCGGGGCCATCGAGGTGGCGCCGGCCTATCGTGGATGTTCTGTCGGTAAGACGCTTCTGACCGTCAGCATGATGGATGAGCAAATGGAAAACTACATTGTGATGACGACGGAATATTACTGGCATTGGGATTTAAAAGGAATGAAAAAAGATGTGTGGGAATACAGAAAGCTCATGGAGAAGATGATGAACGCAGGCGGATTGGTCTGGTTTGCGACGGATGAGCCAGAAATCAGCTCCCACCCTGCAAACTGTCTGATGGCACGCATCGGAAAAAACGTCAGCCAGGAATCAATTGAACAATTTGACAGGCTCCGTTTTTATCATCGTTTTATGTACTAACTGACACTGACAAAGGGGAAAAAATAATGATTGTTGAGCAAATCATGAAAAGGGATGTCATTACATTAACGAAGACGGATACGCTTGAAACAGCAATATGCAAACTGAAGGAATTCCATATCAGGCATCTGCCTGTTGTAGATGAAGACCGCCATGTGATCGGCATGATTACAGACAGAGACATGAAACAGGCCAGCCCGAGTATTTTTGAAGAAAGCAAACGAAGCCGATTTCTCACACGAAGCGTGGATTCAATTATGAAAAAAGATGTCGTCTGCGCCCACCCGCTTGATTTTGTCGAAGAAATATCTGCCGTGTTCTACGAGCATGGCATCGGCTGTCTTCCAGTGGTACAGCATCAAAAATTAATAGGCATTTTGACAAAAACGGATTTGCTGCGGACATTTGTCAAATTGACAGGCGCTGACCAGCCGGGGTCGCAAATTGAAATAAAAGTAAACGACATCACCAAAAGCCTTGCGCAAATCAGCAGCCTTTGCCAAGACCTTCAAGTGAAAATATTGAGTGTGCTTGTCTATCCGCATGATGATCCCGGTGTGAAAGTGCTTGTCTTCCGTGTAAAAACGATGAATCCGCTGCCGTTTTTGCAGGCATTACAAAGAAATGGTCACCACGTCGTCTGGCCGTCAGAGCAAAGGGATCTGCTATGAGAGACAGCGTATTTATCTATTCTCCATCCTATCAAACCTATATGTTTCATCAGGAACATCCATTTAATCAGCAGCGGGTTCTGTTAACATACGATTTGCTTAAGACGATCAATGCCTTTGATGATGGAGACATTGTCAGTCCAAGACTCGCGGCTGAAGAGGAGCTTGCCCTTGTCCACACAGACGATTACATTCAGGCGGTAAAGCTTGCAGGTGGAGGAAAACTTCCCGCTGAAGAAGGAGAAAGCTACGGGCTCGGCACAGAAGATACACCTGTCTTTGCAGGCATGCATGAAGCTGCATCACTCTTAGTCGGCGGCACCTTAACGGCCGCAGACTGGGTAATGTCGGGACAAGCCCTGCATGCGGCCAACCTTGGAGGAGGCCTTCATCACGGCTTTCGTGGGAGAGCTTCAGGGTTTTGCATATATAATGACAGCGCTGTGGCGATTCAATATATCCAGAAAAAATACAGCGCCAGGGTACTTTATATTGATACCGACGCCCACCACGGGGACGGAGTGCAATTTACGTTTTACGATAACCCTGACGTATGCACGCTGTCTATTCATGAAACAGGAAGGTATTTATTCCCCGGAACCGGCCAAGTCCAGGAAAAAGGCAGTGGAAAAGGATATGGCTATTCTTTTAATATCCCGCTTGACGCTTTTACAGAGGATGACTCTTTTCTTGAGGCTTACCAGACAGCAGCTTCAGAAGTTGCGGCTTATTTTCAGCCGGATGTCATTATCAGCCAAAACGGCGCCGATGCCCATTACTATGACCCGCTGACGCATTTATCTGCGACTATCAACATATACGAAGAAATTCCCCGGCTTGCACACACTTTAGCGCATCAATATTGCGGAGGGAAATGGATTGCAGTCGGGGGCGGCGGATATGATATTTGGCGTGTTGTGCCCCGCGCCTGGGCCAGAATCTGGCTTGAAATGAAGGGAATTGATCCCGGACGCGATATCCCGCCCGAATGGATCGCTAAGTGGCAAAAACAATGCCCTGTTACCCTTCCGTCCAGCTGGAGCGATCCGGACGATTTATATCCTCCAATTCCCCGCAAGCCCGAAATTACAGAAAAAAATGCTCAAACTGTCAGCAAAGCATTATATGCAATACGATCTGAGCAGCAGCAAAGAACAAAGTAAAAAAACGACCTTCACGAAGAGGTCGTTTTTGATTTTTTGATCACAATTTCCACACGCCGGTTTTCCTTCATGTGTTCGTTTGTCTTGTTATCCTTTACAGGCTTTGTATCCGCATAACCGACAGCGATAAAGCGCTTCGATGGAAGATTCTCTTTTGATGTGAAATATTGAATGACTCCGCTCGCCCGTGCTGCTGACAGCTCCCAGTTAGACGGGTATCGGTATGTCGAAATATTTCGGCTGTCTGTATGGCCCTCCACCTGAATGTCATTTGGAATGGTTTGAAGAAGAACGGCAATTTGGTGGAGAAGTGTTTCGGCATTTTTCAGCACCTTTGCCTCACCTGTATCAAACAGCACAGCCTCCTGCAGAACGAGCACGACACCGCGTTCATCCCGTTTGGCTGTGGCCTTCAAATGATTGTCTTTTATATATGTATTTACTTTCTTGAGAAGCTGATCCTGCTGATCCTCTTGCTTCTCCGCATCGGCTGGCGATGTATCCTTTTTTTCTATGGACGTTTGGTCCGGCTGGAGCCCGCCGCCTTCCTTTTGGATCGAATCGACTGCGGCTTTAAATTTTTGCAGATCGATTTGGGACATCGAAAAAAGTAAAATAAAGAACACAAGGATCAAGGTAATCAGATCTGTAAAGGTGACCATCCAGCTGGATGAAGATTGACTGTTTTTCCCGCTTCCATTCCTTCTTTCAAAACGTTCTCTTCTAAGCTTCATGTACAGATCCCTTTTTTGTTTTTACTTGATTCGGCTGCTTCTGCCATTCTTCCCGGGAGCTGAAAACGACAAGCTGGCTTTCGAGATTGCGAGGGTTTTTACCGGATTGGATTCCGATAATGCCCTCAACCATTACCTGCTTGATGAAGATTTCACTTTCTGTTTTTTCTTCGAGCTTAGCCGCAATCGGGTTGAACACCATGTTTGCCAGCAATGACCCATATAAGGTCGTCAGAAGCGCAACGGCCATATTCGGTCCAAGCATTTGTGGATCATTTAAGTTTTTGAGCATCAGCACGAGCCCGACGAGCGTTCCGATCATGCCCCATGCCGGAGCGAATTCACCCGCTTTTTCAAAAACACGCCGTCCTTTGCGGTGCCGTTCCTCCATTGCTGCGATTTCTGAGTCCATGACGAGCCGAATCGTTTCTTCATCCCAGCCGTCAATTGCTAAAAGCAGCCCTTTTTTCAAAAATGGATCTTTGATCTCCCGAGCCTGATCATCCAATGATAAAAGCCCGTGTTTTCGCGCATGATCAGAAAGAGAGACAAAGGTTTTCACAAGGTCTTTCACATTGTCTTCCTGGCGGATAAATGCCTGCTTTAACACAGACGGCGCTTTTTTCAGCTCTTTCGGCGGAAAACTGATAAAAACAGCGGCGCAAAGCCCCCCTGTTACGATGAAGAAAGAGGTCAGATCAAGAAAAGAGCGGAAACCGCTTACTCCCGATCCCGAAATAATTCCGATAACAATAATAATCGTTCCTAACACAAAACCAACAGGTGTAAGATAATCAAAACGTTTCATCATTTCTCCCCATGAAAAAAGCAAGAATTCACCTTAGAGGTGAAGCTTGCTCTCTTGTTTTTCTTATGACTTGGTTGACTGTCTTAACTCTATACGGTGCGGCAGTTCGACGATATGCTCTTCAACCGGCTCTTTATTCATGAGCTTTGTCAGCAGTCTCATCGCAACGGCACCAATATCATATGTCGGCTGAACAACTGTTGAAAGCTGCGGACGAACCATGAGGCTTAATCTTGTATTATCAAAGCCGATAATGTCGAGATCCTCAGGAATTGATAAGCCTTGATCCTGAGCGGCATGGATAATGCCGAGTGCCATTTCATCCGTTGCAGAAAGAATGGCTGTCGGTTTTTTGTCCAGGCTCATCAAATGCTGCAGCGCTTCAAGTCCGGAATCATATGTGTAATCCCCTTCAGCGACAAATTGTTCATTAAACGGAAGGTTCGCTTCTTCAAGCGCACGTTTGTAGCCTTGCAGTTTTTTCGAGCGGTTGATCGGTTCTGTCATTGGTCCAGATACGAATGCAATTTCTGTATGTCCTTTATCAACCAAAAGCTTCACTGCATCATAAATCGCCTGTTCGTAATCGATGGCGACTGACGGTGTTTCCCCCTGCTCTTCTACAGAAGCGGCAAGTACAATCGGCACTGGGGAGCGTTTAAATTCCGCAACATGCTCATCCGTAATGTTACCGCCCATAAACACGATGCCGTCCACTTGTTTGCCGAGCATTGTGTTTAACAGGTGCAGCTCTTTCTCCAGGTTTTGGTCAGAGTTGCTCAAAATGATGTTGTATTTATACATTGTCGCGATATCTTCAATTCCGCGTGCAAGCTCTGAATAGAAAATGCTTGAGATATCGGGAATGATGACACCTACAGTTGTTGTTTTTTTGCTTGCCAGCCCTCTTGCCACCGCGTTTGGACGGTAGCCGAGACGGTCAATCGCTTCCAAGACTTTTTTCCGCGTTGTCGGTTTTACATTCGGGTTGCCGTTCACGACACGGGAAACGGTTGCCATGCTTACATTAGCTTCTCTCGCTACATCGTAGATCGTAATATTGCTCATCCTAAAACCACTCCTTTTACTGGATACACTTATCCTTATCTATAGCATAAACACTTTATGTAGAGAAATGTCATAATGTCCGAATTTATGTCGTTTATGATTTGTAAGCGTAAGTCAGTAGTGTACATTATTTTTCATTATTCATCAAATTTAAATACTTCTCATGAAATTATACACGTTTTTATAGATGATGAAAACGTATACTTGGGTTTTATAACTAAATAAACGAGAAAGCATAAAAAAAGGCCGCAGACGCGGCCTTTTTTATTGTTCAATTAAGCGTTGACTTTCACCATTGGTTTCAATTCATTCAGCCATTTTTCGAATTCAGGAATCGCCATTTGCTGAGCAGAGTCAGAAAGTGCGACTGACGGATCAGGGTGAACCTCAGCCATTACGCCGTCTGCGCCGATCGCTAAAGCAGCTTTAGCTGTCGGAAGCAAGAGGTCGCGTCGGCCAGTTGAATGCGTTACATCAACAAAGACAGGCAAATGCGTTTCTTGTTTCAAAATCGGCACAGCAGAAATATCCAGCGTATTTCTCGTTGCTGTTTCGTATGTTCTGATACCGCGCTCACAAAGGATGATTTGGTCGTTTCCTTGTGACATGATGTATTCAGCGGCATTGATGAATTCAGAGATCGTTGCAGCAAGTCCGCGCTTCAGAAGCACTGGCTTTTTCACTGCGCCGGCCGCTTTCAGCAATTCGAAGTTTTGCATGTTGCGTGCTCCGATTTGAATGACATCAATGTAGTCCAGCGCTTCTTCGATATGAGCCGGTGTTACAATTTCACTGATAACTGCCAGATCAAATTCGTCCGCTACACGTTTTAAAATTTGAAGACCTTCAACTCCAAGCCCTTGGAAATCGTATGGGCTCGTACGAGGCTTAAAGGCTCCCCCGCGCAAAATTTTAATTCCTTGTTTTTTCGCAGCTGCAGCCACTTCAGCCACCTGCTCGTAGCTCTCTACTGCACATGGACCGACGATGAATCTTTGCTGGCCGTCTCCGATTTTTTCACCTTTGATATCAACAATTGTATCTTCAGGTTTTTTCTTGCGGGAGACGAGCAGCGCTTTGCTGTGATCTTCTTCCTGAAGCTCTAAACCGGCTTTGAATATCTCTTTAAAAATGTGCTGGATGGTAGAATTTTCGAACGGCCCGTCATTGTTTTCAATGATGTTGTTTAACATTGTACGTTCTCTGACAGGGTCAAATCGATTGACACCCTGTGCTTCCTTCGCTTTACCGATCTCTTTTACAACATTTCCGCGTTCGTTGATTAATTTTAGAATTTGTAGATTTAATTCGTCTGCTTTCTGCCTTAAAAGCTCTAATTCTGTGTTGCTCATTTTTTTCATCCTTTCCCTGCACATTCATTTTTTATTTTGTAGTTATCATGCATCTTACTATAAGTAATTCCAAATGGAAATACTGAAATACAAAAAATTTTATAAAAACTCTACTTTACTACCCAAACGCTTTTAAGTGATAAAGTAATCTATGAAGTTATCCTACATGATGTGAGGGCAATGTTCAAGGGTTTTTTCAAAAAAAAAGCGCCAGATCATATCTGGACGCTTTTTTCTATGACAAATGCTGCTCAATGGCCGCTTCTGTAATTTGTGAATGTGAGGTATGCCATTTCACTTCACCGTTTTGGATGACGAAAACCTGAGGGCTTTCGTGCTTTACACCGTATGTTTCTGCGATGAAATTTGACAGCGGACGGGCATCTTGTACTTGCAGATAGTAAGCCCGCACATCCTCATGCTGATTTGCAAAGGCATCAAACTCATGAAATGCTGCCTGGCTGATCGGGCATGTGATGCTGTGTTTAAAGAAGACGAAAGTGCCTTCCTGTTCTGCAATCCGTTTAAATTCTTCCTCAGATTGAATAAGCTGTTTTGCCATTACTCAAGAACTTCCTTCCCAGCTCAGCGATTGATATGCTCGGCCTGTTTTTGTGCATCTTTCAGTTCGTCTTTTACATCTTCTTTCGTTTGGAGGACTTGATCTTTTGTTTCGTCGGCCGCCTGCATCGCTTCTTCTCTCATATCTTGCATTGCGGTTGATGAATCCGTTTTTGCAGATTTGGAACGGTCTCTTAAATCCTTCACCTTGTTCATGATCTGCCCTGACTGATCCGCTACAAGCTGTGTGATGTTCGATGTTTTGTCTTTAGCGATGCTGACATATTGCGTGCCTTTTTCCTTCGCATCAGCCGTCATTTTGTCAGTTTTGTCCCGCAAAGCAACAGCTTGGCTGCCAAGATCGTCACGAAGTTCTTTGCCTGATTTAGGCGCTAGAAAAAGAGCGGTAGTGGCACCGATGATTCCCCCGATTAAAGTTCCGATTAAAAAATCTTTACTATTAATTCCATCTTTGCTCATCATTATTCCTCCTCATAGTGTTTTTTTCTCTTATAGAGCTGATTTTTTCTTTTGCTTCCATTTCGCCCAAATTTCCATCGCTGCTTGGCTCCATGTGACAACTTGATTGATCTTGTCTTGATTTTCTCTTACTGATGCCGATACAGACCCTGCCGCCTGTTTCATGGATGTATTGAACTGCTGTACAGAAGTTCCCACCCCTTGAACAGCATGAACGACCGTGTTCAGCTTTTCGGATTTTTCCTGAATATCTTCAGCCAGGCGGTTGGTCTTATGTAAAAGCTCGGCTGTTTCAGTTGTAATGCCTTTCATTTGTCCCTCCAGCCCTTCGAGAGTGGATGCAACATGCTTTAGTGTCAGCTGCAGTGACTTCAATGTTTTAGACAAGTAGATCACTAATACGAGAAATGCGACTGCGATGAGTGCAACGCTTAAATAAAGAATAATAATCATCTCAAACCTCCTTGCTGCAGGATATACTGCTGTTTACCCGTTTTCTTAAATCATAAACATGTGTACTGGGCTGTATACATATTATTTCTCCATTATGTAAAAAAATCCTTTAACAAGCTTTTCCATCAGATAAATAAAAAGCAGTGAGATCACTGCTTTTTATTATGCCATGACGTTTTCGTAGGCTCTCATATATTTTTGGATATCTCCTGCTCCCATAAAGATGAGAACGGCTTTATCATGAGCTTTTAAAACAGATGTGTCATCTTCTTCAATCAGCTTGGCATTATGAATTTTTCCCTGCAGGTCGCCGATCGTCAGCTTTCCTGCATTCTCCCGGGCTGAACCGAAAATATCGCATAAGTACACACAGTCAGCCCCGCTCAGGCTTTCAGCGAATTCGTCAAGGAATTGCTGCGTCCGCGTAAAAGTATGAGGCTGGAATACCGCGACGATTTCACGATCAGGGTATTTCTGTCTTGCCGCCTCAATCGTTACCTTTATTTCTGTCGGGTGATGAGCGTAGTCATCAATTAACACTTGGTTTCCGAGCTGTTTCTCATTGAATCTGCGTTTGACGCCGCCGAATGATTTGAGGCCGTGCTTAATAACGCTGGCATCGATTTCTTCATAATGGCATAACGCAATGACCGCCAATGAGTTTAAGACATTGTGGTGGCCATACGCAGGAATATAAAACGTATCATAGAATGTATTGCGGACAAATACATCGAAAGTTGTCCCTTCCGTGCTTTTTACGATGTTTCTGGCTTGAAAATCATTCTCTTCCCCCGTGCCGTAATACACAACTGGGACGTTCGCATGGATTTTCGGCAGATGCTCATCGTCGCCGCAGGCAATAATGCCTTTGTTGACTTGAAGAGCCATCTCTTGGAAAGCGTCAAACACATCGTCAATGCTCGAGAAGTAATCAGGGTGATCAAAATCAATATTCGTCATGATCGCGTAGTCAGGCTGATAGCTTAAGAAATGGCGGCGGTATTCGCACGCTTCAAACACAAAGTATTCGCTGTTTTCATTTCCCTGGCCTGTTCCGTCCCCGATTAAGAAAGACGTCGGTTTTGCGTTTTGGATCACGTGAGCCAGCAGACCCGTAGTTGACGTTTTGCCGTGTGCGCCTGTAACAGCAACACTGGTGAATTTTTTCATATAGTCGCCTAAAAACTTATGATAACGTATCACCGGAATTCCATCAGACATGGCTTTTTCAATCTCTGGATGCGTGTCTGGGAATGCGTTTCCGGCGATGACTGTCATGCCGGGTTTGATATTATCCGCGCTAAAAGGAAGAATTGTAATGTTTCTTTTTTCAAGCGCAGTTTGCGTAAAAATAAATTTTTCGATATCCGATCCTTGGACAGTATATCCATTATCATGAAGTATTTGGGCAAGCGGACTCATACCGGTCCCTTTTATTCCAACAAAATGATAAACAGTCATAATTGTACCTCCAACAAACGTCTATCTGTTCCCCAGTATATGACGCTCATTTCAATTTGCGACCGCGGCGGCTGAAAAGCCGCCCTTAGCGGCGTATTTTTATATGTTTTGTTATGTTCAGTATCCGGTTATTTCTTTCCGATTAAACCTGAATATCAAGATTTGTCTATGCGCATCTGCTGTAAAGCGGCATAGCTGTTAAATGCTCTAAACACTATCATACCATGTTTAGTGTGAAAATGAACCCATATTATTCGTTTATTAAATCACTTGCTGTGATCAGCACCTCACGAGGCTTGCTTCCTTTTGCCTCAGAGATCATGCCTTCCGCTTCCATCATATCGATCAGCCTTGCCGCGCGATTGTATCCGATTCTGAATCTTCTTTGCAGGCTTGAAGTGCTCGCGCTGTTTTGTTCAACAACAAACTCACATGCTTCGTAAAACAGTTCATCCTCTTCTTTCAAGGCTGATCCTTGTCTTACCAGCTCTTCTTGTTCAAATAAATAGGTTGGCGGCATTTGGTTTCTGACGTGGGAAACGACGCGGTCGATTTCGCGGTCCGACACAAAGTTTCCCTGCAGGCGGACAGGTTTTCCTGAACCGTTTTCCAAAAAGAGCATATCCCCTTTTCCGAGAAGCTTTTCCGCACCGGCTATGTCAATGATCGTTCGTGAATCAACCTGGCTTGAGACAGAAAATGCGATTCTCGTCGGGATATTTGCCTTAATCAGACCTGTAATGACATCGACTGACGGCCGCTGAGTCGCGACGAGCAGATGGATTCCACATGCTCTGGCTTTTTGGGCGATCCGCGCAATGCTCTCTTCGACATCATTTGGAGCCACCATCATCAAATCAGCAAGCTCATCAATAACCACCACTAAATACGGCAGCTTTTCGCCCATTTGGTGATCAGCGGTTAATTGATTAAAGCGGTCAATGTCGCGTACACCGGAATGGGCAAACAGCTCATAACGCCGCTCCATTTCCTCAACGACCCATTTTAAAGCAGCGGTAGCCGCTTTGGCGTCAGTAATGACCGGGCTGACGAGATGAGGAATTTTATTGTAAGGGGCCAGCTCTACCATTTTCGGATCAATCAGCAGCACCTTTACTTCACTCGGATCAGCTTTATAAAGCAGGCTGACTAATATTGTGTTAATGCATACACTTTTTCCCGAGCCCGTAGCGCCGGCAATCAAGCCATGCGGCATTTTCTTTAAGTCGATAACGACAGGATTTCCTGAGATATCCAATCCCAGCGCAGCCGTGAGCGGTGACTTGCTTGTCCTAAAAGCGGAGCTGCGAATCATCTGGCGCAAATCAACCATCTTGCTCGTGCGGTTCGGCACTTCTATTCCGATCGTGTTTTTCCCCGGAATCGGCGCTTCAATCCGAATATCTCTTGCAGACAGGCTGAGTTTAATATCATCAGACAAGTTGGTGATTTTATTCACCTTTACGCCTGGTTCAGGATGCACTTCAAACCTCGTGACAGACGGCCCCTGGGTCACATGGACCACATTGGCGCGGACATTGAAATTTTTCAGGGTCAAATCAAGAAGCTGGCGCTGTTCTTCGATCCACGCAGTATCGTCCTGAACTTGCGCTGGCGGGACATCAAGCAGTGCGACATTCGGAAACACATAGCTGCCGCGGCGCTCCTCTGCTTTTTGCTGTTTATGCGTATCTCTTTTCAGCATCATGACATTAAAAGGAACGGACGGCCCTTTTTGAGGAGATGCGCTTCGTTCAGCACGTTTCTCCTGCATGACAGGCTTTTTTTGCGGTTCCGCTATAGCTGCATGTGTTTCTCCCGCATGGATTTCCTGGTGATTTTCATGGGCTGCAGAAAACGGTTCGGAACCCTGCTCCGATTCTGTAAGGCTTTCTGCCTGAATGTCTATCTTTGTGTCCTCAGCATCTGCTGGGATTTCGTACTGATTGTTTATTATGCTATCTGATGGCTCTTCTGATTCTTTGGCCTCAGTTTCCGCTTGAGTCAGAGACTCATATGCTTGGTCAGCAAATAAGGAAGGCTCTTCCTGTTGAATTTCCGTTTGTTCTTCTTGAACAGATGGGGCCTCAGCAGCTGCCGCGATTTCGTCATGAGCATTTACTGTGCTGTGTGACGGCTCTTCTGATTCTTCGCACACAGATACTGCCTCTGTCAGAGACTCAGGTTCTGGTTGCTCTTCATCATGTTCAGCGCGGAAGACAGGCTCTTCTACTTTCTCTGGCTGTTGTTCCCTTTGTTCTTCTTGAATCTCAGCCGTTACAGGCATGGTGTCTTCACGGCCTGAAAGGTCTTCTTGTGCCTCAGCCACCGTATCTGCCAGTGTCGGAGGTTCTGGTTGCTCTTCATTATGTTCAGCAGGGAAGAAAGACTCCTCTTTTTCCGGCTGCTGGATGCCGGATGCAGATGGCATTCTGTTGTCTGACGGCTCTTCGGCTGGGCGCTGCGCCAGCGCTTCGTCACGCTCTGCAGCCGTTCCGTATAAGGCGCCAGAAGGCTGTTCTTCGAATTGGGTATCCGGAAAGAAAGGTCGTTCTTTCACGTGCTGTACCGGTCTGTCTGGAGCAGGATAGCCGCGTTCCCGTTCGATCTCTTCTGACAGCAGTGTTACCTTCTCTTTTACAGATTTGTCCGGTGCCTTCAATGTCTCCTCAGAAGGCTGTTTTGGCACATCCTTTTTGACGGATGGTTTTTGATTGAATCCATATATGGGCGAAGGGATATTTGTCGGTTTAAACGGTTTCTTCGCCGGCTCTGATGTTTGGTATGTATGCTGCTCTTTTTCATCTTTGGGACGTTCTCTGTATGGTGCGGCGCTTGGACGAGGCGCGGATTTCGGTTCGTCCGATGGTGCGCGGCGCCTTCTCAGGTCTTGGTTTTTGTATCCGTCAGGCACGATTGGAAAACGGAACTTGCCTTTTGGATATTCATAATATATTTTAGGATCTTCCAACCTTTTTAATTGTCCTTCAGGGTGATGTTGATGTACTTCTTGTTGCTGCGGAATTTGAGCGGGTTTTGTCTCCCGTTCAGCATCCTCTTCACTCTCGCCTAAAAACAAATCAAAAAATTTATGAAGCCAACTCATAATTTATCTCTAACTCCCTTATAGTTTTCTGGGACGGTTTTTAGTATACCACTGCTGGTCGGCCCAGAAAAGATTAAGCTTTCAGCAAAAACAAAGCCGCTAAACAAGGGCTTAGCGGCTTTTCACATGATTCGTTTTTTTTGGCGGATTTATGGGAGTCTAAAACTGAAATGCGTCTCCCGCCTCATGGTCTCCTTCTAACACGAGGATTCCTTTTTCAGCAGGGGCATCCGGCAAAGCGAGCTCTTTTGCTGAGCAGATCATTCCGCTTGACGGAACGCCGCGAAGCTCTGCATCCTTAATGACAAGTCCGCTCGGCATCACGGCGCCCACTTTGGCAACGACAACTTTTTGGCCTTGATCAACGTTAGGCGCGCCGCAGACGATCTGAAGCGTTTCTTCTCCTACATTGACTTTACATACGCTTAATTTATCCGCATTCGGATGTTTTTCTTTTGATTCCACATATCCGACAACAAACTTCGGAGATAAATCAACGACTAATGTTTCTTCAACGCCGTTTCTGTTTAGAATCTCATTCACATCTTGCACGAATGTTTCTGAGAGCGCCACAGGACCGTTTTCATCAATGGTCAAGTAAGAAGACGCATTGAAAATGTTGAAGCCCGTTGTTTCCTTTGTTTCGTTATTGAAGATTTTGACGACGTCGCCGTGCTTTTCATAGCCTATTTGTTCGCGTGTCACATCTTGAAGAGAGATTAGGAGCGTATCCCCCACACCTTCTTTATTATAAAAAGCGTTCATAAGTAAAAATCCTTTCTAATCCTTTTTCGGACGGCTTTTCGCCAGGATAAACACCGGTTCCAGCTTTCCTTCATTGTACAAAAATGAAAGGGCGGTAATCGGAACGGTGCCGCCTGCAAAGAAGCTCATCGACATTTGTCCTAGAATATCATACCCCGATTCATTCCGGATGTCAGCAAGAATCAGAACGTCCTGATGCGGTACAGAGATCGCCAGTTCACCTTCTGCACGTTGCTTGTACTCATTTAAAACCGCTTCGTTCAGAATCCGGCTGGCGTCGTAACCGTCGTTTGCTCTGAAGAAATAAAAGAAATTGCCGGCAACCGTATCCTCTTTGACAACCGTCGGCAGGGAACGGAGATTAAATGCGGCCGTCTCTCTGATTCGCTCTTTTGTCCAGTTTTCTTTCTCAAGCATGCGCTGATCAATTAAACGGTAGGTTTTCCCGAGATCGAGCGCGTAATAAATTCTTGTCTCTGCGGTATGATTGTCATAGATGAGCGGAATATCTTCGCTGGACTTGTCCGGGAAAGAAGTCGAGCGGATAACCGGGTAAATGCGGCTTTCCTTGCCGGTCATTTCCTGAGCCTTCCCTTCCATTGCCGTCATCGCTTCGGAGACATAGTACACAATCTCATCAATGGCTTCGTCTTTTTTCAGTTCCCATTTTGCAATAATCGGCGGCAGGTCGAGCGTAATTCCTTTTTTGGTCGTTTGATCCTCAACACGGAGGGTGTCTTTTTCTCTGTCAAACAGAAAGGAGCGATTCTCGTGCTGGAGGCGCTGTTTCAGTATATCTGACAGCTTCCTTGAGGTCATTTTCAAACCGATGTCCTCCTTTACGCTTTAGCGAGAGAGTCAGTTAAAAACTGTTCAATTTCTTCTTTTGTTTTGCGGTCTTTGCTCACAAAACGATTGACTTCTTTTCCTTCATTAAACACCACAAAGCTTGGGATTCCATAAATTTCCCACTCTGCACACGTATCAATGAATTTGTCGCGGTCTACGTAGTAGTAAGTGAATTCAGGGAAGTTCGCTTCCAGTTCAGGCAGAAAAGGCTCTACAAAACGGCAATCAGGGCACCAGTCGGCTGAAAACATAAATACCGCCCAATCATCCTTTACCGCTTTTTCCAGCTCTTGAGTTGATTCAATTTTTTTCATTTCATATCCCTCCAGTTGTTTTATGTTCTTACATGTTGTTTTATCGATACTCGTCCATTTGGATCATACCAAACTGCTTGCGGCAAAACCACTTATTTGCAACGAATGAATATGTAAGATTGGCTTTCCCATTATCATTATCATATTTTATTTGCATTATCAAGCTCGTTTCGTTTAACATCTTGTACATGAGGGTAAAATTTACAGATGGACATACATAAGGAGGGATTCAGTATGGATTTTATCGTCTATTTAGCAGGAGAAATCCACAGCAATTGGCGCGAGGAAATCAAAGAGAAAACAAAATCACTGAAGCTGCCGATTATGTTTGTCGGCCCGATGGAGAATCATGACCGCTCAGACAATATCGGAGAAGAAATTATGGGCGTTCAGCCAAATGCCGTTTTGAAGGACGACAAAGCCTCTGACATGAACAACTTCAGAACCGCCGTCCTGATGAATAAAGCAGACTTTGTGATTGCCCTGTTTGGCGAAAAATACAAACAGTGGAACACGGCAATGGATGCATCATATGCGATCGCAAAAGGAAAACCCCTGATTATCATCCGACCGGAATCGCTCCACCATCCTTTAAAAGAGCTTTCCAACAAAGCAAATATAACGGTTGAAACCGTGAACCAAGCCATTAAGGCCCTTTCCTATGTCTTTGAAACAGAATAAGAAAAAAGCTTGTCGATCCGAGGTAACTGCCTCGTTCAACAAGCTTTTGTGTAATCCTACATATTTTCTTTAATCGCATCAACCGTCTGTTTATCGCAGGCTGTCACAAGTTTAATAAGCATTTCTTTAGCAGCAGCATAATCATCAATATGAATGATAGAAGCGTTCGTATGAATGTAGCGGGAACAAATTCCGATAACCGCTGACGGAACGCCGCTGTTCGAAATATGAACTCTGCCTGCATCTGTTCCCCCGCCGGATACAAAATATTGATATGGAATATCATGCGTTTCCGCCATATCAAGAACAAATTCTCTCATTCCGCGGTGCATGACTGTCGTTCTGTCGAGGATGCGGAGCAAAAAGCCTTTACCAAGCTGGCCAAATTCGTTTTTGTCACCGCTCATATCGTTTGCCGGGCTTGCGTCAAGGGCGAAAAACAAGTCCGGTTTAATCATATGAGAAGCCGTCTGTGCGCCCCTCAGCCCTACTTCTTCCTGAACGGTTGCACCCGCATAGAGCGTGTTCGGAAGTTCTTTTCCGTGCAGTTCCTTTAGCAGTTCAATGCTCAAGCCGCATCCGTACCGGTTATCCCACGCTTTTGATAAAATTTTCTTTTCATTCGCCATCGTCGTAAACGGACAGACAGGCACGATCTGCTGTCCCGGTTTTATGCCAATTTTGATGGCGTCTTCCCTATCATCCGCTCCAATATCGATCATCATGTTTTTGATATCCATCGGGCGGTTTCGCTGAGCATCTGTCAGCAGATGCGGCGGTATGCTTGAAATCACACCCGGAACCGGCCCGTTATCTGTTTGAATTTCAACTCGCTGTGCAAGCAGCACCTGGCTCCACCAGCCCCCGAGCGTCTGGAATCTGAGCAGCCCGTTATCTGTAATGGAAGTAACCATGAAGCCGACTTCATCCATATGTCCGGCTACCATGATTCTCGGTGCGCCCGCTTCGCCTTTTCTGACTCCGAAAACACTTCCCAGTCTGTCCTGAACGATGTCATCGGCATATTTGGCAAGCTCCTGCTTCATAAAAGCACGAACCTGATGCTCATTGCCCGGCGCGCCGGGAAGCTGCGTCAGTGTTTGGAAAAGCGCTTTCGTTTCTTGATTCATGTTTTCCCCTCATTTCTATTTAGTCCTTTTATTTTATTAGAAAAAATCAAGTTTTCCAAGCATCCTGGACGAATCTGCTCGAACAGCCGCGTATTGCTTAACAGGATTTGGCGGTTTCTGTATAATGAAAAGTACGATCAACCAGGAGGTGCTTTATTTTGAAATTGCGTCATCTTCTTTTAGGAGCAGGACTTGGCATTTGTACGGCAGTCGTTGTGAAACAATATGTAATGAAGCCTTATATTTCTTCAGAAAAAGCGCTTCGAATCGTAAAATCCGCTTTTAAACAGCGGGGGCCGATTGACGGATCATGGATTTACACGCAGCCCGAGCCTTACAATGTGAACGGAGAAACGGTACAGGTGTACAAAACCGGCATTACACGATCAGCTTTCGGAGAATTAGAGCAGTATGAAGTCATGGTGGATGCGAAAACGGGGGAAATTGTAGATGTCATTGATACAATCGCCTCTTAACACCGGACAAGCGTAAAATAAAAGCCGCTGCCCATGCAGCGGCTCTTTTTTATTATATCGCGCGAATCGGTTTATATACCGGATACCACATCGCGTCCTGCACAGCCTGTATGATGTCCTCAGGCTCTTCCGTCGCAACGCCTTCCTTAATTGCGGTTTTAGCGACTTCAACTGCGACGGTTGCCGATACAGTCCGCAAATCCTCTACTTTCGGAAGCATCGGCGCGCCAGGCACCCCGACATTGACCATACTTGCAATCGCCCGGGCACATGCTTCAAACATGCCGTCAGTAATTAATTTTGATTTGGTGACAATCGTTCCAAGACCGAGACCCGGGAAGACAAGCGCGTTGTTCGCTTGGCCGATATGGTATGTCACGCCGTTATATTCTACTGGAGGGAATGGGCTTCCTGTTGTAATCAGTGCGCGGCCTTCCGTCCATTCGATTAAATCCTGCGGTTTTGCTTCAGAAAGAGTTGTCGGATTTGACATCGGTAAAATCGCCGGTCGTTTTACGTGTGACGCCATTTCTTTTACAATTTCTTCAGTAAAAGCGCCGGAAACCGTAGATGTACCGATCAGAATCGTCGGTTTCGCCTGGCGGACCACCTCAGCGAGGTCAATGCCTCCGCCTTCTCCGTTCCGCTGATAATCCTTCACCTCATCAGCTGATCGGGCATAAGGCTTTTGGAAATCGAGAAGCTGATCCATATCATCTGTCAACAATCCGTTTCGGTCTATGCACCAGAAGCGCTGGAATGATTCTTCCTCGCTCAGTCCTTCGCGCACCAATGCTTCCCGCAGCTGTTCAGCAATTCCGATTCCTGCCGTCCCCGCTCCAAATATCACGACTCTGTGATCCCTCAGCGGCACTTTAGACGCTTTTGCACAGGATAAAACTGCCGCTAGTGAAACAGCGCCTGTACCTTGGATATCATCATTAAACGTACACACTTTTTCTTTATAGCGTTTCAAAATGCTGCGTGCGTTTTTCGCTCCAAAATCCTCCCAATGCAGCAGTGCATTTGGGAACGTTTCTCTTGCCAGCGCAACATAATCGTCAATAAATTGGTCATAGCGTTCCCCGCGTACTCTGGAATGCTGGTTGCCGACATAAAGCGGGTCGTTCAGGAGGCTCTCCTGGTTTGTCCCCGCATCTAAAACAACAGCCAGCACTCTGCTCGGATCAATGCCCGCAGCCGCTGTATAAACCGCTAGCTTGCCGATAGAAATTGCGATTCCTCCGACACCCCAGTCTCCAATTCCTAAAATTCCTTCCGCATCAGTTGCAACAATTAAATCGATCGTATCACTTTGATCTTTATACTGTTTAAATGCTTCTCTCATACCGTCCGGATCATCGATTGACAGATAGAGTCCTCTTGGCTTTCTGTATTCATGGCTGTATCTCTGGATCGCCGTTCCGACTGTCGGTGTGTAGACAATCGGGAGCATTTCCCCTAAATGATCATTTAACAGGCGGTAAAACAGCGTTTCATTCCGATCATGCAGTGCTGTTAAATAGACATTTTTGCTCAAATCGTCAGGCTGTGCGGAAAACTGTTCGTACGCTCTTTTCGCCTGCTCTTCAATCGTTAATACCTTTGGCGGCAGAAAGCCTTTTAAGCCAAGTTCTTTTCTTTCTTCCTCAGTAAAAGCAACACCTTTGTTCAAAAAAGGAACAGAGAGTACTTCAAGGCCTCTTAATGTTGTTTGAATGTCTCCTTCGTTTGTTACTGTAAATTGTTTCACCCTGCCTCTTCCTTTCTGAGCATAATTAGTACTAGGTTTGCATTATTAGCCGGAAATCATGCAGGGTAAACATAAAAATATGCTATTGCTTGATTCGCTTCACTGAACCTTTGATGCTTCCATCCTCATCCCATTTAAGCGCGCGATATTCGGCATCATGATAAAAAATAAACCATGCGTCTTTTTCCGCTGCGAATGCCTGCCATTTCTGCTTTTGCGGTATAGAGGTCATTGGATAATCATCGTAAGCCAGCACCCATAGCGGATTGCGGTGGGCGTGTGTTGGCATCAGATCTGCCATATGTACGGCGGTTTCACCCGTATCCTCGCATATAAGAACACTGTGGCCGTCACTATGGCCTCCGGTGTGATGCATCGTAATACCCTCTGTGATCGTTAAGGTGTCTTCAAAGGTTTTGACTTGGCCGGCAACTGCCTCCCAGTTTTCTTTCCAGTACGTATTTTTCGATCTGATATTCGGATGGCGCATTTCATTCCATTCAACAGCTGATGCATAAATCACTGCATTCGGAAAGACAGAGACGAGTTGTTCATCTTCATATTCCGTTAAACCGCATGCATGGTCGAAATGAAGGTGTGTCATAGCGATCACGTCTATATCAGCAACCGTTAATCCAAGTGCCGCTAATGATGTTTTCACATTCGATTCTTGTGTCACGCCATAGTTTCGTTTTTGTTTATCAGTCAGCTTGCCGGACCCAATTCCGGCGTCGACGATGATATTCAGCCCGTCCTTTTGAATGAGGATAGGGTCTGTCCTTAGTTCAATCTGGTTTTTTTCATTGACTGGATATTTTTTAGACCAAAGCGGCTTTGGAACGACGCCGAACATGGCGCCTCCGTCCATATGTGTCACGCCTCCGTCAAGCCAGGTTAACGTCATGTTTCCAATTTTCATTGTTTCCATTTTCATCCCCCCCTTTCATCATGGTAGCAAACGGCCCATAAAAAAAACAGACTCCTGTAAGAGTCTGTTTTACGTTCTCCATTCAACCTCAGCCCGATAGATCGGCTGGCCGAGTGCTGAGAATTTTTCTTCATATTCTGTCATAACATTGCCTTCCAGGTTGCTGTTATGCAAATCGAGACTGACGTATGTCAGCAGCAGGCCGTACTCGGAGAAGCTCTTCAAAGAGTACTCAAACAAGCCGCGGTTGTCCGTTTTAAAATGAATCGCTCCGCCTTTTCCCATCACTTCTTCATATTTTTTGAGGAAGTGGGAATACGTCAGACGGCGTTTTTCGTGGCGTTTCTTCGGCCAAGGATCAGAAAAGTTCAAGTAGACCCGTTTGACTTCACCCGGCTCAAACACATCTGTCAGCGTGTCCGCATCTATATTCAGAAGCTTTACATTCGGCGCTTCACTGTCTTTTACTTTTTGAACGGCTGTCACGATGACGCTTTTAAATAACTCAATCCCAATATAATTGATGTCTGGATTTTGTTTGGCCATTCCAGAAATAAATTGCCCTTTCCCTGTCCCAACCTCGATATGGATCGGATTGTCATTGCCAAACACTGTGTTCCATTTTCCTTTATAATCAGCAGGATTGCTGATGGCAATATCTGCGTTTTCAGCCAAAAAGTCATCAGCCCAAGGCTTGTGGCGCATTCTCATATGATTGACACCTCTATCTATTATTTCGACTAACAACATACCATGAATTAAAAAGACCCGCAAGCTCGTTTTTCCAGTGTGCCTGCTAAGGCTGAGCATATAAAAAAAGAGGTTCCTGTCTGCCGGAACACTCCTTTCACATGTATAAAAACGCTCTGTTTTGAACAATTTAACCCGTAGGATACTGAAGGGATGTGTACCGTTATGGGCTTACATTATGAGCATCAAGTTCATTTATTGAAGGATATATTGACTGACCATCAATTGGACTGCTGCGGAACCGTCGCAGAGTACGAGCAGCTTGAGCGTGTGATTAAATCGCTGATGGCAAACACCGAGCTTGATTCAAACTTCAAAAACGTGCTGGAAGATGTTTACCGTTACAGCCAATCAGGAATTTCATCCAAATCCATCGACTCACACATACAAGAGCATCAGAACAGCCTGTCTCAATGGGTAGAGCAAATGGATTCGTATTCCTGATTATTCAACGATACGTTTCATGAGAATATGCAGTTCTTCCATTGCATCATGGAATTCCTTATCATTGCCTTTTGCTTTATGCCACGCAATGAAAGTGATTGTTTCAGATAACACATACCAAGCCATTCGTAACCGCAGGCCTTCCGTTAACTCAATGCCGTACATGCTCAGCCAGCTCTCCCAAGCTGGCTTTTCGACGTAGTGGTACAGCAAAGGCCCGAGATCCATCGCCGGATCAGCGATCATGGCGCCGTCCCAGTCAATTAAATACAGCTGGTTGTCTTCAGACAATAGCCAGTTATTATGATTGACATCACAATGGCAAACGACTTTCTCACCGAAATGCACTTCATGCAGATGTTCTTCTAAATACTTGATTCCTTCTTGAATCAGCGGCGAAGATTGCTGCACAGCAAATACAGCCTGCTTCAGCTGAGACAGAAGAGCCCCCGGGTTCAGCGGTTCTTTTCCAAGTCTTTTCAGCATGTCCAGCAAGGCTTTTGATGTGTGTATTTTACGAAGCAATTCAGCTACGGGCCGTCCGCTCATATCTTTAGGCTTCAGCTCTCTGCCGGTCATCCAGTGCTGAGCCGTAATGACGTCTCCATTTTCCATCCGTTTTGTCCAAACCAGCTTCGGAACAATGCCTTCGGCGGATAAAACAGCTAAAAAAGGTGAGCTATTACGTTTTAAAAAAAGCTGCTGCCCGTTATGTTTCGCATAATATGCATCTCCTGTAGCTCCTCCGGCGGGGAAGATCTCCCAATCGCTACCTAGTAATTGTCCCAACCAGTTCATATCAATGTTCAACCCATCATTTCTTAAAATATTTTAGAATAAAGGCTAATCGTCTCTAGTCTATCCAGCGAGTGCCTTTTTCGTACGAATCGTATGAAAATAAAAAAGACAGCTATTGAGAGTCTCATATGCTAATCAATAGCCGTCCTTTAAATTTTAGCGCTATAGCACAAACTTCGTCAAGCAAAACTCTTAAGATCTGATGCTAAATATAAGATAACCGTTCCGATGCCGTTTACCGCAACCGCTTTCTTGATTTCTTTCGGGTCATGCTGAAAACCTGATGTATCACTTAAAAGCCGGTACGTTTTGTCGTTTGGCAGCTTCCATTCCACGGAGTCCGGACTCGCGTGATGGATGACGATAATGTCTTCCCATTCGTCAACCGCACCGAGATCATAAAGCCTGTATGCGATGAGGTGCTTTTTTAGCGTCAAACATTCGAGATGGCGCTGGATGTCTGCAGCCGATCTGAGACGGAATGCCGGATGCGTTTTTCTCAGCGAGATCAGCCTGCGGATATAGTCAACATCTTCTTTGAACGTTTCACGCCGATCCCAATCCAGCTGGTTGATGCTGTCACTGGATTGATAGCTGTTTTCCACTCCGTGCTTCGTCCGGAAAAATTCCTGTCCGCTGTGAATAAACGGCACCCCCTGGGCAAGCAAGATAATCGAGGCAGCCAGCCTTTGCCTGCTTCTCTTTCGGCTGTCAGTTTCTTGAGAAAGCGCAACGCTCATTTTATCCCAAAAGGTGTGATTGTCGTGTGACTCGACATAATTGATAGACTGGCTGGGTTCAGGAACAACCGGTGCTAATGCCTTCCATCCGGAAGACCCGGCAATCCCATGCATAACGGTTTCAGATGCTTCACCGTTTCCGAGCGCAAAGCCGGCAGCCGCGAGGTGAAAGGTGTTCCCTTTCACAGCGTCACGAAACGTATCATTAAAAAAGCCGATGCCCGGCATTTTTGAAGCGTTCGCCAAGGTGGCTTTCTGTTCATGCGGCAGCGGTGTAGCCAAATCCCATCCTTCCCCAAAAAGCAGGATTCCGGGCTTTACCGCAGCTGCTTTTTCTTTGATATAAAGCACGGTATCAATATCTAAAATGCCGAGCAGGTCAAAGCGAAAGCCGTCCGCATCGTATTCCTCAAGCCAGTAGATGACGCAATCCGCAATGAACTTTCTCGCCATCCGCCTTTCTGACGCGATGTCATTGCCAACGCCGGTGCCGTTTGACGGCATCCCAAATTCGTCATGCCGAAAAAAATAACCGGGCACTGTCTTTTCAAAGGGGGAACTCTCCCTCTCATACACGTGGTTAAAGACGACATCCAGAATGACTCGCAGGCCATGCTGGTGAAGAGTATTGATCATTTGTTTTAACTCTGTTTTTCTTGTTTGAGGATCATGAGGGTTTGAGGCATAGCTTCCCTCCGGGGCAAAAAAATGAAGCGGGTTATATCCCCAATTGTAAGCATCAAGTGGCTTCTCTTCATCAACTCCGGCAAAATCATTCACCGGCAGAAGCTCTACATGCGTAACACCAAGCTCTTTTACATACGCCAGTCCGGAAGAACAGCCATTTGTGGTTTGCGTATCGGTTTCCGTCAGCGCTAAGTATTTTCCTTTGTTTTTCATGCCGCTGTTTTTATGGATGGAGAAGTCGCGGATGTGCATCTCATAGATGACGGCATCCACAGGGTTTGAGAATGGTTTGACCGAGTCAGCCCATTTCATTTGATCCGGGCGCAGGACGACGCCCTTCTCTCCATTTAGCGTCACTGCTTTTGCATACGGGTCAACGGTTTCCGTCCACTCTGAATTGTTGCAGATACAGAACACATACTCATACCCGTGGAGATCGCCGGTGACAGTAACGGTGTAGACGCCTTTTTCCATCCGAATCATTTGGAATGTGCGCCCGCTTTTATTCGGATGTGAAAGCTTGACAGCAGCTGAGGATGCGGCAGGCGCCCATACTTTAAATTCAGTATAATCCGCAGTATAAACAGCCCCCAGCTCTCCATCATAATAAAATGCATCATCAAACGCATCCGTCCGGATGACCGCGCCAATTTGGAGATCCGTTTTGTCGCCGCTGGACGCTCTGACGGCATGTATTTTTCCGAATGTCACCGGATGATCGGATACGCAGACGTATTTGTATTTTCCTTCAAGGCGGTATTCCTCCCTGACAGCCAGAGGAAAATCGGTTGTATCTGTCTCAAGCCGAAACGGCGGTGTCATGATTTCTTTTTGTTCAGCAGGAATTAAAACGGTAATGACATTCATATCATCGACATACGCTTCGAAGCTTCGGCGGATGCTGACCATCGGAAGCACTCTCCTCCAAACACGTTTATGTTTTGATCCTTAGGGGCGAAGGACTCGATGCCAGACGAAACGGGGTGGTGCCCATGATTTCTCCGTCAGCATGGAACGGAATTTTGTCCTTCGTGTAAAACGTAATGTCCTTTGTTTTAAACATCGTAACGCCGTCCATCTTTGTATGCTTTCCAAATGCCATCAGACATAAAAGCCAATATTTTTTGAAAAACGGCTGATTTTCAACGATCACGATATCAAATGCCTTCTCGCGCGGATTTGCAAGCGGCGCCGCCTTCATGCCGCCCCCGTAAAATGGGTGGTTAGATACAATCGCAAACCAGACATCATGAAATTCGTGCGTCTCGCCTTCCGTTGTACAGGCTAACGAAAACGGCTTAAAGGTCGCCGAGGCGTGCAAATGGGAAAGCGGATACACAAGAAATCGAAGGCGGAGAAAAAGAAAAACCCGTCTCAACGGAAATTCCATCGCCTTTTTGTTGACATATGCGTCAAACCCGATTCCGATATGATTCATAAAATAAAGAACGTGTGATTTATCTTGAAGGAAATTGACGCTTCCTAAACGGAAGGTTCGGGTTAACGGACGCTTCAGCTTTTTGATTTCCTGCATCAGATCGATTTTTTTAATAGAGAATCCTCGCGCAAAATCATTATACGCGCCCGCCGGCACAAAGCTCAGTTCAATATCGTCAACATCTTTCAGCCCGTTGACAACTTCATGCATCGTTCCGTCTCCGCCAATGACAATCAGGCGCTTCAGCTTATATTCCTGTATCATTGAAATCTGTCTGGCGAGCACTTCGGCGTGCCCGGGATGTTCAGTTAAAAATGAGCGGTGCTCAATTTTCCGTTTGATTAATTCCTTTTGAATAGACTTCCAAACACGCAGGCCGTTTCGATGTCCCGCTGTCGGATTAATAATAAAAAACCAATGGCTCATCTTTCTCACCTGCTTATGTTATGAGAAAACCGCTCAAATCGTTCTCTTTTACTCCAGCCACTCTTGTCTGCGATAGGAGTCAGACATGCAGTAAGACAATAGAGCCTTTGCAGCCTTTACCTGATGATGTTTAATCGGAGCCGTGTTTTTCTTCTGCCGCTCAATCCATTCCTCCGCGCCCCGCTTATCCGCTATTTCTAAACCGAATGGCGGCTCGGGGTAATCAATGTACGACGTTCTGCTCAGAAGCAATTTTCGAACCGGAATATCAGCCTGTTTTTCCTTTATGATCTTTGACACGACGGAGTCAGTGCGAAACAGGCTCAGCCCCGGATTTAACACTGATGCAGTCTGAGAGGCTGTTTTCTTCTCCCAAAAACGATTTTTAGACCCTATGTACACACTGTCTTCCTCCGCCTCTAAAAAAGAAACGCAATAAATGGCAAGCGGGGAAATAATCACAATGCTTAATTCAACCGCCGCCTGCTGAATTTGCAGCACGGGCTTATACATAATGAAATAAGAATCAGGCAGCTGCTGGGTCAGATAACGCAAAATGCGGTCCTGCTTCACCTGGTTTGAGAGATGAGATATTTCTGCTAGAGTTGAGCTTGCCCATTTGAGCTGAAAGTCATATAAATGCCTTTTATAAAATGAAGCAAGCGCCATCCTGCTCTTCGGCAGCCTTACATGTATATCGTCTTCTTCCTCAAACCATTGGTGTCTCTCTTCTTGTATATCGGCTTTTATCTCTTCTTTTCTTCTTTTCAATGAAAATTTTTTTCGTTTCTGCACCGGTTCCGGCTCTTCGGCACTGGCTTGTCTTTCTTCATGCTGGCGCTCCGCTGCTTCTAATAGTGAAAGCCAGCGCTCTTTTTTCAGCCTTACAAACTGGTTTATATAATGGTACGGATCAAGCTCATATCTCGATATATAATCATGAATTTTGATGATTTGTGCCATGTTTGTTTCTCCACTCCGCAATGAATTAAGATAAATGAAATTTAAATATTTCCTCGTACTTTGGTGATTGATTCAAGTGTATTTGAAAGAGCGAAAACCGTTCAGCCATCATCGAAACCTCGCCGCTTTCAAACGGAACATGTGCCGGAAATCCTTCTTCGCCTGTCCATTTTCTAGCCAGCGTCATATGAGGGTGATACGGTCTTTTTTCCACTTGAAAGCCGGCTTGAAGAACAGCCTGTTTCGTATGTTCCCGCAACATTTCAAGCGTTCTGTTTTTCTTTGGCTCCAGATGTAAAACACGCGGCCTTCTGCGGTCGCCGAATACATCTATTTTGCCAAACTCAATCGGAAACGGATCGGTTTCTGAAGCAATCGCAGCAAGCGAACCCTCAAGCTGCTGGATTTGTGTCTCATCCGCCGCTCCGAGAAAAATTAACGTAATATGATAGTCAAGCGGGTGCACCCATTTTTGAAACGTCAAAACCGGCTCGTTTTTCGCAGCCCGGTAAATCGGATTCGCAATTCCCTCAGGAATGGGAACGCCGATGAAATAATGAGGCCGTGTATCTGGCATCAGTCTGACACTCCCTTCTTTAACAGCTATTATTTTATCAATAAAGAGGCTGTGCGGATAGAGGAACAGTGTATGAAAACACTCTCGCACAAACGTTTATTATGTTAGGATATTATATGACACTTGTTTTATTCAGAAAGGAATGACAATGTTGAAAATCGTTGAAAATACAGCTGATCTGATAGGAGATACACCGCTTGTGAGATTGAATCGGCTTCAGCCGGAAAACGCGGCACAAGTCTATTTAAAGCTTGAATTTTTCAATCCGAGCGGCAGTGTGAAAGACAGAGCCGCTTATCAAATGATCATAGAAGCAGAACAAAACGGTTTGCTCAAGCCGGGCTCAGTTATTATAGAGCCAACAAGCGGAAATACTGGAATCGGGCTCGCCATGAATGCGGCGGCACGCGGATATAAAGCGATTTTAGTCATGCCTGATACGATGACGAAGGAACGGATCAACCTTCTTAAAGCTTACGGTGCAGAGGTTGTATTAACACCAGGAGCGGAAAGAATGCCGGGCAGCATCAAAAAAGCGAAGGAGCTTGCCGAACAAATTCCGAACAGCTATATACCAATGCAGTTCGATAACACCGCCAATCCTGACGCGCACCGGAAAACGACGGCGCCTGAAATTGCCCGGGCAATAGAGGAAATCGGAAAACCGCTCGGCGCTTTTGTCGCCTCTTCCGGAACGGGCGGAACCATTACCGGAACAGGTGAAGCGCTCAAAGAGCTTTTCCCGGATATCACGGTTCATGTTGTCGAGCCTGCGGGTTCTCCTGTATTATCCGGAGGAAAACCCGGCGCCCATAAGCTTGTAGGGACGAGCCCAGGCTTCATTCCTCCGATTTTAAATCAAGACGTATATGATGAAATTATCAAAATCTCTGATGAAGACGCCTATACGACGACTAGACGCCTCGCTGCTGAAGAAGGAATTCTTGTCGGGCCTTCGTCAGGTGCTGCCTGCTTCGCGGCAATCGAAACAGCAAAACGCCTCTCTCCTGACCAAGTTGTGGTCTGCATGACAGCCGATACGGGAGAACGGTATTTATCAACTGATTTATGGTCATTTGTTTAAAAAAGGACTGGCTTCAGAAGAAGCCGGTCCTTTTATTTTGCAAGTTCGTAGATTGCCTGCGCATATAACGCTGTCGATCTAAGCAGGTCATCGATTTCAATATATTCATCCTTTTGGTGTGCGCTGTCAGGACGTCCGGGGAAGAGCGGGCCGAACGCGACACCTGCTTTTAAAGATCTGGCATAAGTCCCCCCGCCGATTGAGATTAAATCAGCTTTTTTGCCCAGCTGGCCTTCATAGACCTTTTGCAGGGTTTTGACTAACGGATGGTCTGCTGACACATGATGCGGCTTGCTGTCTTTGAATTCACCAAGCTCAAATTCAGATGCGCTCTCGAATGCATCGCGGATCACTTTGCTTTCTGCGGTCACAGGATAGCGGATATTGATCCCGAGCTCGCCTCCTTGCCCATCCGTATAGCGCAGTTTTCCGACATTTAATGTCAGCTCGCCGCTGATTTCATCCTCGCAGTCGATGTTCAGTTTCTTCCCTCTTGTATCGTTTGAGAACTTGTCTGTCACGACTTGCACAAACCGCTGTCCTGCATCGTCAAGCTCAGCCTGCTGCAGAAATTCACATAATAAAATGCCGGCATTGATTCCATTGTTCGGTTCCATCGCATGGCAGGAAATCCCGTACATACGCAAAATAAGCTGGCCGTTCTTTATTTCAGCTTCCCCTTTTTGATCTGTCGTGCGAAGCATGTTTTTAAATGAAGCAAGAATCTCTTCTTTTTTCGGCCCTTCAATGACAGCTTCTGCAGCGTCAGGCACCATATTCAAGCGAAGGCCTGACTGAAACGATACAAGCACTGCCTCTGAATCGGCTTGGCTTGAGCGGTGCGGGATAAGTAAAGAAGCATCAATGATCCCTTTTTCAGCGTTAATAATCGGAAAATCGGCGTCAGGCGCAAATCCCAGCGTTGGCATTTCTTCATGCTTGAAATAATGCTCCACGCATCTCCAATCGCTTTCTTCATCTGTTCCGATAATGATTCTGACACGCTTGGACAGCGGCAGATTCATGTCTTTCACGATTTTCAGCGCGTAGAATGCCGCCATCGTCGGACCTTTGTCATCAATGGCGCCCCTTGCATAAATCCGTCCGTTGCGGATATCAGCTGAAAACGGATCACTCGTCCAGCCGTCTCCTGGCGGCACGACGTCAACATGGCAAAGTACGCCGACAATGTCATCGCCCTCGCCCCATTCAATATGGCCTGCGAAGCCGTCAAGATTTTTTGTTGTAAAGCCTTCTTTTTCTCCAAGCTCCAGCAATGAAGTCAGGCTGGCGTTTACTCCTTCTCCAAACGGTTTGCCGGGTCCGGCGGTTGTTTCATCCATTACACTGTTGATTTTCAAAAATTCCTGCGTATCACGAATTAAATCCTCTTTTTTTCTGATCACTTCAACTTCCCAGTTCATAACGATCCCCTTTCCGCAAGAAATGACTTGCAAAAACCAAATAAAACGAATAATATTAATGGTGTTTTGTTAAAACGTTCGTAATTGGAGGATACTATGTTTCATCTAAAAGAGCAGCAAACGTCCATAAAGCAAGAAATCATAGCAGGGCTGACGACCTTTTTCACAATGGTCTATATCGTCGTGGTTAATCCGGTCATTCTGGCTAACGCCGGAGTTCCTTTCGACCAGGTTTTCACCGCAACGATTATTGCCTCCATTGTCGGAACGCTGTGGATGGCCCTGGCAGCAAATTATCCGATTGCTATTGCGCCCGGCATGGGCTTGAACGCTTATTTAGCCTTTCATGTCGTAAGCGCAAGCGATGGCGGCATCACATACGCAACAGCTTTCAGCGCAGTATTTACAGCAGGGGTTCTCTTCATTATTCTATCGTTAACGCCTTTAAGAAAACAACTTATAGAAGCAATTCCAAACAATTTAAAATACGGGATCACAACAGGGATCGGGCTGTTTATTGCTTTTATCGGTTTGCGGCAGGCGGGAATTGTGGCGGCTGATGAGTCAAACCTGGTTACTCTCGGCAATCTTCATTCACCTGGTGTTATTTTAACGCTGATCGGCCTTTTGATCAGTGTGGTTCTGATGGTGCTGAATGTACGCGGCGCTTTATTTATCGGAATGGCAGCTACCGCTTTGATCGCCTTTTTTACCGGCCAGCTGCATTTTTCGAAGGGTTTTATGTCACTTCCTCATTTGCCGGAAGGATTGATCATCTCAAATCCATTTTCCGCTTTTGGCGATGTCGTTCACCACGGCCTGTACGCTGTTGTCTTTTCTTTTCTTTTGGTAACGATATTTGATACGACCGGCACGATGATCGGTGTTGCAGAGCAAGCCGGGCTAATGAAGAACAACAAGCTTCCGAACGTGCGAAAAGCGCTGCTTGCCGATTCAACGGCGACGACAGTAGGAGCTGTTTTCGGCACAAGTCCGACGACTGCATTTATCGAATCTTCCGCTGGTGTCGCAGCTGGGGGAAGAACTGGGCTTACGGCTTTGACTGTTGCGGTGATGTTTGCGGTTTCAATGTTTTTTAGTCCGCTTGTCAGCGCCTTGTCCGGCATAGCCGCCATCACCTCTCCTGCTTTGATTATTGTCGGCAGCCTGATGATGGGCTCGGTTTCCAATATGAACTGGAAAGAGATGGACGAGGCATTTCCAGCGTTTCTCGTCATTCTGGCCATGCCTTTGACATCCAGCATTTCTACAGGAATTGCACTTGGCTTTATTTCATATCCGATCGTAAAAGCAGCGCGGGGAAAATGGAGAGAGATTCATCCGCTCGTCATTATTTTCGCCATTCTGTTTTTCATCCAGCTGTTTATTTTATAACACATACAGAAAACCCAAACGCCAGCCGTTTGGGTTTTTTTATGTAAACCATAAAGAGACAGCGGCCGCTAAAAAACAGCAGGCGACAAACGCATAATGCAGCGTGTGTATACAGCTTTTTCTGGCCCGGTAATACTCATCACTTTCCTTATCGGCTCCAATTAAAATAGGCGCATCCATCACTTTGTCAAAGATAAGCGTAAGGATATAACGGCAAACGATTGTATACACCAGCAGCGCAATCAGCTTCAGCCAAATCGGGGTCATAAAGATTAGAATGATGACTGCTGACAACAGCATGTACATCCGCCTCGTATACTCGCCATTCCTCAGCATGACTTTAAAAAACAATTCCTTATAGCCAGTGCAGATCGTTCGACTTTTAAATATCCTTCTTGAATTCCGGTATAATAACGGTTTTCTTCTCATCCTGTCTTTCACTTTCGGGATTCCCGCCTCCTGGCTCATCATCATCACAAGCCCGGCAAGCGCCAACCTGCTTTTTTCTCTTCAGTCACCTCTGCTTCAAAAGCCGAGAACGAAGCTGCCTTGGTCAAACCGCGGACGAATGCAAAAATCAAAAACAAAATGCCAATGAGCGTAAGCAAACGCCACTCAGTGAAAACGATCAGGACAGCAGAACCAGAGAAAAGAACAGCTCTGAGAAGAATTTCGGCAATCCGTCTCGAAATGGAGCGCGGCTTTCTGATCCTGTCTTGCTTTAAGGATAAAAAGAATGTATGAAGGCCAAACAGGTAACACAATAGACCAGTGCCTTCTGCCAATGTGATATGAACAGAATGACTGATAAAGGGAAGGACAATGAAAAAGAGCAGCAGCCATTTGGCCAGCGTGACCAAAAAAGAATACACCAGCGCATGCCGTTTTAGCTGATAGATTATCTCTTTCTTTTGCAACAAAAATACTTTGTCCGCTTCCATTAAAAACGTATGGATCGAGCCTGTACACACGATCAGCACGCATACAGCGTACAGCCATCTCCATTCCAACACCTCAGAACACTCATAAAAAAGGCCTCTTCCGTTCATCAAATCAAAATACTGATAGATGACAAAAGCAAGCGCCGGCAAAACAATGTAGAGAGCGACTGTCCAGTCAATGACCGCATGCAATACCTTAAACTGATACCTGTAATAGTCAAGCAGCCTTCGAAAAAAGAGCGATCGCCCGTTCATAACCGATCACCTTGGACTGCCTGATAAAAACAGTCAAGCAATGACTGCTCCTCTGATCCAGTCTGCTCCTGAATATCTTTTAACGTGCCTTGGAGAAATAAAGATCCTTTCTCAATCATGTAAAACCGATCGCAAATTTTTTCTGCCGTATCGAGTACGTGTGTGCACATAAGGATGCCGGCTCCCCGTTCTTTTTCAGCCTTAAGCATGTCCACAAAGCGTTTCGTCGATATCGGATCAAGTCCGATAAATGGTTCATCGATCACATACATATCCGGCTTAGAGAGAAAAGCCTGTATAAGCATCAGTTTTTGCTGCATGCCTTTTGAAAAAGTGACAGGCAGCTCATGCATAACATGATCAAGCGAAAACGTCTGCAGCAGGCGTTCGGCCCGAGGCGCAAATTCACTCTCCTCAATACCGTGCAGCGTGCTGATCAGGTCCAAATGCTCCCACAGCGTCAGTTCTTCGTAAAAGGACGGATGCTCCGGAATATATGCAAATGAACAGTCATTCCAGGCAATATACCCTTTAAAGTCTTCTGAGAGGCCGAGTATCGCCTTGATTGCGGTGCTTTTTCCAGCGCCGTTAGCTCCGATTAACCCGACAAGCTCGCCTTTTCCGACTTCCAAAAACACATCGGTGAGCACTTTTTTTCGGCTTGTGTACCCGGCCTGCTCTATCGAAGCTTCAAGTAATACTGTCAAATCTCACCCACCTCCAAAATTTACTACGAAACAGAATAAAAAAAGTTTCTTTAACCATAATAATATTGAGCCGAAATACATAGTAATCCAACAAGGATGGCTGCCCAACTAAAATTGGAAAAAATTAATAGGAGTTATCCCTAGATTCATCACTGCGATATCGTGTATAATGAGGGCGAATTATCTAAAACAATAGATGTCTGCCTTTGTTGCTATTTCGTACGCAGTTGATAGTCGTGAGTTGTGGTTAGTCAAGTCCATCCGATCTTATGATAGGGAGTGGTTTTTTGAAACCTTCAACAAACCGTATGCTAACTCGAATCAAATCAGTTTACATGTTTATCCAAGAAAAAGGTCTTGTGACAACACAGGAACTGGTTGACGAATTCGGCATTACACCTAGAACGATTCAAAGAGACTTAAATGTGTTGGCATACAATGATCTTGTTCATAGTCCAAGCCGTGGCAAGTGGGAGACAACGAGAAAGAAAGTAAAGATTACCTCATAAATTTGAAAAATTACATAGGGCCGCCTGAGAGCGGCCTGATAGATACGGGGCGAAGAAACTTCTGAGCCTTGTTTTTGTGTGCTTATAAATAAAACCCCGCATTCGGTATGCGGGGTTTTTTCATGCTTGCGGCTCGTTCAGCCACTTAAGTTCTTCATCTGTAAGCTCACGGTATTCTCCCGGCGCCAGGGCAGGATCCAAGGAAACACGCCCCATCGAAAGCCGCTTCAGATAAATCACTTCATTGCCGACAGCCTTAGCCATCTGCTTGACCTGATGGTATTTTCCTTCTGTAATCGTCAGGTATATCACGGTATTGCCGTTGTCGTTTGCTTTGATTTCCGCTTTTGCCGGCTTTGTTTTATAGCCGCCTTCTATGTAGACACCCGCTTCCAAATCGGAGATGTCTTCCGGCGAAACCTGTGATTTTAAATGGACTTCATACGTTTTTGGAACATGCTTTTTAGGCGATAGAAGTCGATGTGCAAGCTGGCCGTCGTTTGTGAGCAGCAAAAAGCCCTCTGTATCTTTATCAAGCCTGCCTGCCGGAAACGGCTCAAATCTCATCTCTTCCGGCGTCAGCAGATCAACCACTGTTTGCTGCCGGCTGTCCTCAGTAGCCGACAGCACTCCCTGCGGCTTATTCATCATGAGATAAATGAACTCCCGGTAATCAATCGGTTCTCCGTAAACGGTAACCTCCTGCGTATCAGGATCAACGTGCGTCTTTACATCTTTGGCAGGTTTGCCGTCGACCATGACGGCCCCCGCCTTCACAACGGCTTTGACTTCTTTTCTGGAACCATATCCGCTGTTGGCAAGCAGCTTATCAAGCCTCATTCCTAATCTCTCCTTTATAAAAGAAAGCCCGCAGCATGCGAGCCCTCTATTTCTTCATATCTTGTTCATCAGCCGGCATGTCTGCCTCTCTTTAAGAAACCGGGCAAACGGCGGCCTAATATTTTCTGCAAAAATCCTAACCGATAGGCGCAATACAGGTAGACAGCTCCGCCAACAGCGGCCGCAATCACCACAACGATCGCAGCTTGCACCTGACCATCCTGATAGGAAATAAAGAAGCTTAATACCCACTGCACGATTTTTACGGTTATTCCCATTACCGCTGATAATAGCAGCATCAAGACTGTCCGTTTGACTAATACATTGTACGAATAGCCGGCATGGCGCTTAATCATGATAAATCCGTATAAAAGCGAAGCGATATATCCAAGCGCCGTTGCTAAAATCGCACCGTCAGCCTGCATCAGCTTGATCAGCGGAACATTCAGCACAAGCTTGATCACAACGCCGATCACAAGGCTGACAACCGCAAATTTTTGTTTATTGATTCCTTGCAGAATGGCTGCGTTAACCGTAAACAAAGAGAACAAAATCGCAACTGGCGAATACCAAAGCAGAATGTCTGCCCCCAGTTCAGGATGCAGGCTTTCTGACCCGTAAAAGAAGGTATACGTCGGCCCTGCCAATACAGAGATCCCGACAACAGCCGGAATAATTAAAAACAGGATCGTCTGCATCGTTTGGTTAATCTGCTGATTCAGCAGTTTATAGTTTCCGCTTGTAAACGATTCAGTAATCGTTGGAATTAATGTCAGTCCGAAAGCAGTTGCAAGGGAAACCGGGATCATGACGAGCTTCTGCACATACAGGGTAAGAATCGCCATCATGTCCTGGCTGATGGCTTGATTGCCGGCTTCAATCATTGCTTTGTTAAACGTATTTGTATCAATATAGTTATACAAAGGGATGGCTAGTCCGACAAAAACGTACGGAGCGGCATAGCTGAACAGCTCGAGAAACATTTTCTTGTAGCTTAAGTTTGCTGTCGGCCCCGTATTCGGCATCATCGCCAATAGGTTGCCCTTCCGTTTGTTCCAATAAATATACAGCACGATCAGTCCTCCGAAGGCGCCGATCAGCGCTGCGAAGGTCGCATAACCGACAGCGATTACAAGGCCGCCGTTGAAAACCTTCAAAATTAAGAATGTCGCACTTAATAAAAAGATGATGCGGACAATCTGTTCAACGACTTGGGAAACGGCTGTCGGCCCCATCATTTGGTGCCCTTGAAAGAATCCGCGGACAAGGCTCATAATCGGCACGACCAAAAGCGCTAAGCTGACCATGCGGATGACATAAACGACATGGTCAATTGTCAGGCCGTTATTATCCTTGCCTCCCAGCGATATTTCCGCAAAAATAGGCGCTGATAAATACAGAATGAAGAAGGCAATCATTCCTGTGACAAGCATAATCGACATGCCCGCCTTGAGCATTTTTCTGCTTGTTTCATAATCCCCTTTGGAATTATATTTGGAAACAAATTTAGAAACGGCAGCAGGAAAGCCCATCGTAGCAATATTCAAAAATAAAGTATATTGGTTGTATCCGTATTGAAATAATGCACCGCCTGTCGCCCCGACCATAATGCTGAAAGGAATTAAATAGACCATTCCCAGAATCCGTGATATATATGTACCGAGCGTTAACACAAACGTGCCTCTTAACAGTTTGCTTGACATGTTTCTTCATCACCATTTTCTACGAAGATTCAACTTTTCTATTTTACCACAACTGGGCATTTAGACGGTAATAAATACAAAAGCAATCTTGTGAACGATTCAGGTTCGCGGCAAAAGACGTTTAAGGAGAGGCTTTCTTTCGCTATAATAGTACTGCGGACGGGGTGTTCGCATACGAAATGGAAAAAGAAAGTTGATGATAAAGATGAAACAGTATGACGTAATCGTAATAGGCGGAGGCCCTTCAGGCTTGATGGCTGCAATTGCAGCAGGAGAACAGGGCGCTGATGTTTTGCTGATAGATAAAGGAAATAAATTAGGCCGAAAACTCGCGATTTCCGGGGGCGGCCGCTGCAATGTGACGAACCGCCTTCCTGTGGAAGAAATTATTAAGCACATCCCCGGCAACGGGCGGTTTTTATACAGCGCGTTTTCTGAATTTAATAACGAAGACATTATCAAGTTTTTTGAAAATCTCGGCATTCAATTGAAGGAAGAAGATCACGGCCGGATGTTTCCTGTAACAGACAAAGCCCAAAGTGTCGTTGACGCGCTGTTAAACAGGCTGAAACAGCTCCGCGTAACGATCAGAACGAACGAGAAAATTAAATCTGTCATATATGAAGATGGACAGACAGCAGGGATTGTGACGAATAACGGCGAAATGATCCATAGCCAGGCAGTCATTATCGCTGTCGGCGGTAAAAGTGTGCCTCATACCGGAAGCACGGGAGACGGCTATGAATGGGCTGAAGCCGCAGGCCATACTGTAACAGAGCTGTTTCCGACAGAGGTTCCTGTCACATCTTCCGAACCGTTCATTAAGCAAAAAACACTTCAGGGCTTATCACTAAGAGATGTCGCCGTCAGTGTGTTAAATAAAAAAGGCAAACCGATCATCACACATAAAATGGACATGCTGTTTACCCATTTCGGCATCTCGGGACCTGCCATTCTCAGATGCAGCCAATTTGTCGTAAAAGAGCTGAAAAAACAGCCTCAAGTGCCGATCAGAATTGACTTGTATCCGGATATCAATGAAGAAACGCTATTCCAAAAGATGTACAAAGAACTGAAGGAAGCACCGAAAAAAGCCATTAAAAACGTACTGAAGCCTTGGATGCAGGAGCGCTATCTCCTATTTTTGCTCGAAAAAAACGGCATCTCTCCGAACGTATCGTTTTCTGAGCTGCCGAAGGACCCTTTCAGACAATTTGTAAAGGACTGCAAGCAGTTTACCGTTCTCGCAAACGGCACGCTGTCTCTTGATAAGGCATTTGTTACGGGTGGCGGGGTATCTGTAAAAGAAATTGACCCGAAAAAGATGGCATCTAAAAAAATGGAGGGCCTGTATTTTTGCGGCGAAATCTTGGATATCCACGGCTACACAGGCGGATACAATATTACGTCCGCCCTTGTAACAGGCAGACTCGCGGGGCTCAATGCCGGACAATTCGCCCGTTCTTAACCATTACTTTTTAAACTCTTACCATAAACCGAACATTTGAACATTATCCGCATTCATGTTAGGGTGGGACTTGTTTTGTTTCACCTGATTGCGGGGTAATTTTAAGAGAGGGATGATCTGCCAGCGTACGACCATACTAAGCCTACGAGCAAGATATAGGCGTACACAAAAATTTAGAGGGTGAGAAATTTTGAAACATATATCTAGTGTATTTTGGATTGTGATTGTTATCACAGCTGCAGCTGTATTGTGGGGCGTTATTTCTCCTGACAGCCTGCAAAACGTGTCTCAATCCGCACAAGCATTTATCACCAATTCATTTGGTTGGTATTATCTTTTAGTTGTCTCTTTGTTTGTCGGGTTCTGTCTCTTTTTGATTTTCAGCCCGATCGGAAAAATCAAACTCGGAAAACCCGATGAAAAACCGGAATTCGGGTTATTATCATGGTTTGCCATGCTGTTCAGCGCAGGCATGGGAATCGGCTTAGTATTCTATGGTGCGGCTGAACCGATCAGCCATTACGCAATTAGCTCTCCATCAGGTGAAACAGAAACCGCCCAAGCCTTCAGAGATGCGCTCCGCTATACGTTTTTCCACTGGGGGCTGCATGCTTGGGCCATTTATGCCGTCGTGGCATTATGCATCGCCTATTTCCAATTCCGTAAAGGCGCTCCCGGATTAATCAGCAGCACGCTGTCACCGATTCTCGGCGATAAAGTAAACGGCCCGATCGGCAAATTGATTGACTGTATTGCTGTTTTCGCCACTGTTGTCGGGGTGTCGACGAGTCTTGGTCTCGGTGCAACCCAAATTAACGGCGGTTTGAATTACCTGTTCGGCATTCCGAATAACTTTGCCGTTCAATTTATTTTAATTGCCATTGTGACAGTGCTCTTTTTACTTTCTGCGTGGAGCGGACTCGGAAAAGGCATTAAGTATCTGAGCAACATCAACATGGCATTGGCCGGATTGTTAATGCTGTTTATGCTCGTCGTCGGGCCTACTGTGCTGATTATGAACTCATTTACAGATTCTATCGGACAATATATTCAAAATATCGTTCAAATGAGCTTCAGACTGGCACCGAACGATCCTGAAAAACGCGAATGGATTAACGGCTGGACAATTTTCTATTGGGCATGGTGGATTTCCTGGTCACCATTTGTCGGCATTTTCATCGCCCGTGTGTCCAGAGGCCGGACGATCCGCGAATTTTTAATCGGCGTCTTGGTGACACCTTGTATTTTGGCATTTCTATGGTTCTCTATTTTTGGCGTATCAGCCATGGATCTTCAGCAGAAAGGCACGTTCAATGTGGCAAAGATGTCAACTGAAACGATGCTGTTCGGAACACTTGATCACTATCCGCTGACAATGGTAACATCGATCCTTGCATTGGTTCTGATCGCTGTATTCTTTATCACATCTGCTGATTCAGCGACATTCGTGCTGGGCATGCAGACGTCGTACGGTTCATTAAACCCGGCGAACTCTGTGAAACTCAGCTGGGGCATCATTCAGTCCGCCATGGCGGCTGTGCTCCTATATTCCGGCGGGCTTGCCGCTTTGCAAAACACAGCGATTCTGGCAGCACTGCCGTTTTCTATCGTCATCCTGCTGATGATTGCCGCTCTCTATAAATCACTCTCAAAAGAACGAAGAGAGATCAGAAAAGCGGAGAAAATCGATAAACCGAGAAGTCCAAGAGTGAAAAAGGCTTATTAACAAAAAAGATCTTTCCGCGCCCGCGGAAAGATCTTTTTATTTGCGATATAAAATAAGGGCGGAAAAACAGTAAAGCTGCTCGCCGTCTGGATCGCACGCCGCCGAAACCGTATATTTGATATCAATCAGCTGCTCCTCCGATATCCCTTTTAGAAATGAATTGATTTCCGTCTGTAGGTCTTTTTCATGCTCTTCATCAAATACCGCTACCTTCAGCATCTTATCCGCTCTCCTTTCTCTATCAATCTATTCCGTTTGGAACAACGTTATGATAGAGAAATGATGATTACCTCGTCTCCGGATACAAAGCTTCCCGTGTCTGGTGTTTCCTCTGCGGCTCGCCGTGTTGCTGCTCCACTTTCAGCAACACGGCATAAACCATTCGCATATGGCAGTAGCTGATCAGGCTGACGCTGAAAAAAGGGACAATGCCGGGCAGGTACGCAAGCAGGAAAAAGAGAGCGACAGTCAGCGCAAGCATGACGAGCGTATATTGCAAATACGCCACACTGAGCAAGAGCGAAAACTTCACATACAAACGTTTTTTCCAATCAAAATGGACAAGCAAAGGAAATACATAAAAAAGCATGGATATGAACAAAAATCCAAATATCATAATGGCAAAGCGAAGGACATGCAGAAGGAAATGACTCGGATAAATAAAGGCCAAATCGATATAAATGATCAATCCGATAACCGCCAGTACAGCGCCGATCAGATTAGAACGGAGAAATTCAGCCTTGTATTCCCGCCAAAAAGTCTGCAGCACAGGAACGTTGTCCTGCCCCTGGATCCATTTCCGCATGACAGCGAATAAAGCTGCGGTCGCGGGCATGATGCCGAACACCCCGAGACCAATCATCGTAAAAAACAGCCAAAGCAAGTTTGTATACGCAAATCTCATGACCCACTCGCAAAAGCGCAGCACCCGCCCCATTGAACCATCATGCTCCACGGCGGCCCCTCCTTTTCTGCATTATGCATTTTGCATCTGAAAAAGCCTCTTAATGTTGATCGGCTTCTTTTCGGCAACAGAGCGCCACATTCCCTCACCGACCGCGATGGAGTAGGCTCCTGCTTCAGCCCCGGCTAAAATGTCATAGCGGCGCAGCGGATCTTTTCCTAAAAAAAGATCTTCAAGCAAAAGCGGATCGCCTCCGCCGTGTCCGCCCTCGTTTTTGACCACTTGTATGGTCTGCTTTGATTCAAAGAGCGGATAGTATTCAATTGTCTGCTCAGGAAAAGCAAACGGAATTCTGGAAGGCTCGTGAAATTCATTTGATTCGATACGCCCTTTTGTGCCGTTGATCGTCAGCCGGTAGCCTTCATACGGGGCGGAGAATATGATCGAGTAGCTTAAAAGCGCGCCGCCGTCATATTTGACCGCCGCCACGTACGTATCCTCGATGTCAATCTCCTCGTCAAAAATACACGCGTCTGGCCTGTATGCAGTATACAAGCTGGACTGGTCTCCCGCTTGGAGATGATCATCCTTTACAGAAGCTGTGGAGGAGCGGGGATGCCATCTTGAATAGTAATGGCATTTTTCTTTAACCTGGCACGTCCCGCAAAAACGCCCGTCTTCTTCCGGCAGCGGGTTCCACTCACTGTCCGACCCATAGTAATTCAGTGCGCCATAAGCAAATACCTCCGCCGGATTTTGCCCGAGCCACCAATTGACGAGGTCAAAGTGATGTGTTGATTTATGGACAGAAAGACCGCCTGAAAATGGCCTCGATCGGTTCCAGCGTTTAAAATAGCTGGCGCCGTGATACGTATCAATATACCAATTCAAATCAACAGAGGTTACCCTGCCTATTTTTCCGTCCAGAATCATTTCTTTAATTTTCCGATGAAACGGGCTGTAGCGGTAGTTAAACGCGACGATGACTTTCCCTTTGCTTTTCGCCTCCGCCCCAAGCACCCGATTCGCATCCTGCACCGTCGTCACCATTGGTTTTTCTGTAATCACATCCGTATCCCACTGAAGACTTCTTAAGATATATGTGACATGTGTATCATCCCTGCCTGTCACAATGACGATATCAGGCTTTGAAACACGCATCATCTCATCAAAAGCGTCTTCGTTAAACTCCGGCACGCGGGCAAGCTCGGGAAACTTCTTCTTGCAAACGGCAAAACGTTTTGGATCGGCATCCAGCAATCCCGTAATCTGATAATGTGCTGAAAACCGCTCCATCAGCGGTTTGATAAACATACTGAGAGCTCTGCTGCTCAATCCGCAAATGACGATGTTTTTCAATGGTCCTCACCTCTATCGGACTTCAGTTAGTTGAGAAATCAGCTGCAGCGCTTCCTCTGTTTTTTCAGCATACACAGGGATAAACGCCGCCATATTGCGATTCAATCGAAAAGAATAGCCGTTCAGCTGTTTTCCCCCTTTTTCAATCTGAACGGCATAGACTGTTTTTTCTCCCGTTTTTTGATCAACAGCTGTATAAGGAGAGGTTTTGTCCAATGGCAATTCGTCTAACGGCTGAAAATTTTCCGGATCATCGTAAGCTTGAAACATGTCTTCAGGCACGATGAAGACATCTCCCTCATGAGCGGTGATTTCAGTCAGCAGTTTTTCCGGATAGGCTGGAAAGATATCCACCTTCCCGGCCTTCTGCTCAGCGGCCTCTTTTATTTTTTCCTGTACGCCTGCCCGCATATCAGAAAAGAGGATGACATGCATTCCGTCCGACCTGCTTGAGCATGATGCCAAAAAGAGGACTGAGACAATCACACACAAAGCCGTACGTATACCTGTCATCATTTCTCTGCTGACCTAAAAAGAGTCTCCAGCTCTGTCATAGCCAAAATAAACGCACCGGCCCCGTGCAGATCGTTTGTGCTTCTTTCGCGGCTGACATAATAGTCATAGAAACCGGCTGACGTTCCGACACATATATCTTTGACGAGAAACGCACCGTCTTCTGCCGTTTCGGTTTTATGCTGAATCAAGCCTTGATACGCTTTTAAAAGTGTTGTTTCGTAAGCTCTGTCTAGATATCCTTTATCGATTCCTTTTGCGATTGCGTACATGTACAGACAGGATCCTGAGCTTTCCAGCCAGTTATCGGACCTGTCGCCCTTATCAACGATCTGGTACCATAACCCCGTCTCCTTGTCTTGATAGCGGCAGATGCTTTCAATCATGTCCTGCAGCGTTTTTTTCCACACGTGACGGTTTGGATGCTTCTTCGGCAGCTCTTCAATCATGTCAGCAAGAGACATGACGTACCACCCGATGGAACGCGCCCAGAATTCCGGAGAACAGCCTGTCTCTTCATTGGCCCAAGGCATTTTTTTCGCTTCATCCCAAGCGTGATAAAAGAGTCCGGTTTTTGAATCCTTCGTATGCTTTCTCATCAGCGACTCCTGCAGCACGACCTGATCAAACAGCTCCGGCTCCTGCTTCAGATTCGCATATTTCAGTGCGAACGGCCCGCCCATGTATAAGCCGTCAAGCCACATTTGATAAGGATAGCCGTCCTTATGCCAAAACCCCTGTTCAGACGTCCGGTTCAGCGTTCCATATAAGCCCCGCAGCCTTTTTGCCGCGTTTACATACCGTTCATCCTTCGTATGCTCGTATAATGGAAAAAGAATAAGTCCCGCTTGAATGGCGTCCAGCTCATCCCTTCTGAATAATAGATTGCCATAATCATCAATTAAGAGATCTGCATAGGCCTTCACATACTCAAAATACCGCTTTTGCCCGGTTGCTTCCCAGAGCCGCAATACACCGCATAAGAAAACACCCTGATGGTAGTGCCAGCGGTTTGCAGGCGGCAGCTCCTCCACTGTGTACGTGTTCATAATGGTTTTTGCCAATGCCTCCGCGTACGTAAGAGGCGATTTTACAGCGATTGATTGATCCATTGATCCCATCCCTTTCTTAATAGATTCCTTCCTCGCCAAATTTCTTCGCCAAACGATTCGCAAGCATGACCAAAATCAGCCCGACCGCCGCTTTAAATACGCCGACCGCTGTACTGTAGCTGAACTGGCCCTGTTTCAGCCCTGCAGTGTAAACGTACGTATCAAAAATTTCCGCCACTTCCCTGTTTGTCGCGTTTAACAGCAAATACACATGTTCGAAGCCAAGCTCCAGCGTGTCTCCGATTTTTAAAATCAGCAAAACGACAATAACGCTTTTAATGGCGGGCAGCGTAATATGCCACATTTGCCGCAGCCGTCCCGCTCCGTCCATTTTCGCCGCTTCATACAGCTGGGGGTCAACCGCTGTAATGGCTGCCAGATAAATGATCGTCGACCAACCTGCTTCCCTCCAGATGACCTGCAGAATATACAGGGGCCGGAACCATTCTTCGTTCAGCAGAAAGTTGATTTTTTCGCCGCCAAAAAACACAATCAGTTCATTAATCAAACCTCCGTCTACTGTTAAAAGCACAAACGAAAGCGATACAACAATAACCCAAGACATAAAATGCGGGATATAAATCAGCGTCTGAACAAATTTTTTAAAGAGAGCGATCCGCACTTCGTTTAATAGAAGCGCCAGCAAAATCGGCACCGGGAAAAATATGACCAGGTTCAAAGCAAATAACACGAGCGTGTTTTTTAACAGGAGAAAAAATGTAGGCTCAGTAAACAGCCTGATAAAATGCTTCAGCCCGACCCATTCACTGCCCAAAATGCCGAGAAACGGCTGATAATCCTGAAACGCAATCACAATTCCCCACATCGGGACATATTTAAAAAGCAAAAAATAAATACACCCCGGCAAAATCATCAAGTACAAATATTTCTGCTGGATCAGCTTGCTTAGTAAGCGCTTTCTTTTTTCTTTTTTAAAAATGACTGCATCAACAGCCGGCGCTTGCGCTTCTGCTGTTTTCATCTTTTCCAAGCCTCCTTTCACGGGTTCTTGCATTCACTGTAGCGCAGCAGGCAAAAGTCCGTCTACAATCATATGATCACATCCTGCCTTATCCCTTTATGATCAAGGGTTCAGCCATTCCACCTGAAAAAAAGACACCGATATTAGAAAATGATTATTGACAATATCTATCAATCTTTGGATTAATTGTATTAAGGTGAAGTGGATGTTATGAAATGGGGGGTTTTATGAAAAGAAGCCAATACAAGTTTTATTACAAACTGATCACGTTTTTCTGTCTGCTCAGCACCATTCCGGTCATTCTGGTCGGATTGTTTTCGTACGAGCACTCTCAGAAAACGGCTATCTCCAACGTTTCGGAGGAAAAACTCGACACACTTCAACAGACCCAGCAAAGCATCGAGCATATCTTGAAAACCGTCGATCACTCTTTAACCCACTATGTGAGTTCGCCGCCTCTCCTTCGCACACTGTCCGAGCCTTTGCACTCTGACCAATTTCAAATCTATAACCAAGTGAACCAAGAGCTCAACTATCTGCAAAGCTTTGATACCGACCTGTCTAACATGACGCTAGTCAGTTATATGAAAAAATGGTACATGAACAATTCCGGCTTATACCGCTTAAATACAGACTCTCTTCATGAAGCAGCCGCAGCGTACACGCAACACAAAGCGAGCCGCTCGTATTGGATGCTTGAGGAAAACAATCATTTGATTTCGACAAAAGAAGGCACATCAGACAACTGCCGCTACAATATCAATTTGATTAAACAGCTTCCTTTAAACAGCACAAATACAAAGGGATTGGCCGCCGCAAGCATCCCGAGCTGTTCGCTGGTCAAAAATATGCCTGACTATTCAAATGCCAACAACCTGTTTATCATTGATGAGAAAGGCCGCATCATCCTGCATAACAACATGTCTGACATCGGTGAATCTCTTCCAAACGACGACTTTGTCCAAAAAATGCTGGCGCTGACCGCCAAAAGCGGACAGTTTGAAACAGTCATAGACCGGATTCAATATAAAGTCACCTATCAAAAATCAGACTATAACACATGGACTTATTTTTCTCTCGTTTCCTTGCCTGAATTAAAAAAAGAAGCAAAATCAATCGGCTGGATCACCTTTACAGTATGCTTTATTTTGTTAACGCTTTCATTATTGTTCTCTTGGCTTGGCTCCCGCCATTTTTACAAGCCGATCAAAGTGCTTTACGAATCATTCGCAAGACACGGTGCCATACAAGAGAAACAACCGCCTCAAAATGAGTTTGAGTTAATTGAACAGAGCTTTAAGCAGCTGAAAGACAGAAATGACGACCTTGAAGAAACGATGAAACAGCAGGCGACTCATTTACAGCAATATTTTATGGTCAGGCTCATGCTTGGAAAACTGACGGATGAGGAGGTCAATAACCGCTTTGAAAGCCTCGGTTTAGAGCAAAATTGGCGGCATCTCGCCCTGCTTGTACTTCAAATTGATACACTGAATCATACGCCTTATGAGAAAAAAGATATGGATCTGCTTTTGTTTGCCGTCAACAGCCTGATTGAGCGCAACATCCCGGCGGACAAGCACCTTGCCCCCGCCGTCGTGGACAAACAGCAGGCAACCATTTTGATCAACCAGAACGGGACGAAGGAAGCATTCATGGCTGAGCTGAATGAGACTGCGCGGATGATTCAGGAAAAAGCGGAAGCTGAGCTGCAGCTGTCTGTCAGCATCGGCATCAGCCAGCCGTTTGATGCGCTGGCAAAGGCAAAAACAGCCTATGCAGAAGGCTCAGAAGCGTTGAAATACCGGCTCAAAGCGGAAAACAAATCGATTATCTTTTACGAAGACCTTGATCAGAAAAAAACCTTCAAAACCCATTTTCCAAAGCAGCTTCAGCATGAGCTGTTCGATGCCGTCAAAGCGGGGGACAAGGAGAAAGCGGACAAATGCCTGCACGCGATTTTACAATCCATCTTCACCCAAAACACCAACCCGTATCAATTCCAAATCGCAATTGCCCGCTTTTTGAATCATGTGATTGAACTGATGCATGTGCTCGGGATCGAATTATTCGAGCTTGAAGAAAACAAAATGCTGTATGACCAAATTTTCGAGCTGAAGACGTTCGAGGATACCGAAAACTGGCTCAAAAATGAGTTCATTGATCCGATGACAGACAAAGTGAACGCCCGCGCGGATGCACAGTACAAAAATATTTCCGATAACATCATTCATATCATCCACCACGAGTTTGAATCCGATTTGACACTGGATGAAATCGCCCGCAGGCTGCATTACAATCCAAACTATTTAAGCAGCATTTTCAAAAAAGAAATGGGCATTTCATTCAGCGAATATGTCTCCGGCTACCGCCACCATATGGCGAAAAGCTGGCTTGCCGAAACTGACATAGCGGTCAAAGACATTGCCGAAAAGCTGAAATACAAAAACTCGCAAAATTTTATCAGATCATTTAAGAAGCTGGAGGGAATTACACCGGGAAACTACCGCCAGCAAAAAAGAAGCATGTAAAAAACCCAAAACTGCTTGCGCGTTTTGGGTTTTCCCAATGTTATTTTGTTTGTTTAAACGCTTCTTCGTATTCCTGAATTATCTGCTTTCCGCCGCTTGACTCCCATTTTTCCACTTCTTTATCAAACTGGCTTTCTGTGATGTCACCTATTATATATTTGTAGGTCGCGTCATCAATGATTTTCTTCAATTCATCTCCCCGTTCCGACTCCGCGGCGGAATACAGGCTTTCAGCAGGGTTTGAGACGATGATCTTTTCATTGTCTTCCGTCAGTTCCTCGTACGCCGTGCGAAGCGGATCCCCAGTGTTTTTTAAGTAGGCTTTATCAATGGCGATTAAGGCGGACAGCGGCTGAATATCAGTCTGCCAGTCTTTCACCTGGCTTTCCTTGCGTGTGAACGTTTTGCCCTCTCCTTTGTTGTAATGAACGCCGTCAATGCCGTAAGTCATCAGGCTATAGACGTCTTCTTCGGCAATTCGGTCAAAAAACGCCAAGATCCTTTTAAGCTCAGCTTCCGTTTTCACACTCGTTTTCGGGAAAGCAAACAAGCCGTTATGGCCACCAGATGCCCACACCCGCTCTTTCCCATCTGGTCCTTTTATGCGGTTGATGATTTCAAGCTTCATCGATTTATCGGAGGCATGGTCGCGCAGATTAACCGCATCTACCATATTCCCAATATAGATGCCGGCTTTTCCTTGAGAAAACAGCTCCTGCTGCTGGGTTTTGCTTGTGACGGGAAAATCCTTATTCATATAGCCGTTGTCACGCAGTTTTTTCATATAATTCATTGTGTCTTTGTATTCTTTCGTCATGAAATCAGGCGTGAATTTGCCGTTGGATTCCTTCCAATCTGTCGGCATGCCTTCATACGAGCCGAGCGTTTTAAACGCGCCGTAAATTAAGTCATTGCGGTCTGTCAGCCCGAATGTATCGTCTTTCCCATCCTTGTCCGGATCGTCCTCCGTAAACGCTTTGGCCACTTTATAAAGTTCATCAAGCGTTTCCGGCGTTTTCAAATTCAAATTGTCGAGCCAGTCCTTCCGAATGACGATGCCCTGTCTGGAAAGCGGACGCTCTCTGTATATCCCGTAGAGCTTGCCGTCGATTGTTACGTTTTTATTAATGAGTTTGTTCATTTTGCTTAAGTTCGGATAATCTTTGATATAATCGCCAATCTCCCAGAACATTCCTGATCTGAAGGCATTCATGACTGACGAATTTTTAATATCTTGGATGGTCACGATTTGCGGAAGATTGCCGGCTGCAAGCGCCGCATTCAGCCTGTCTTCTTTCACCGCATCCGGAACCCAGGTGATGTCCAGTTCTGTATTTGTCAGCTTTTCAATTTCTTTAATCGCCCTGTCTTTCGGCGGCTGCTGGTGATACAAAATCGCCATCCAAGACAGCTTCACCTTTGAACCCGAGTCAGCTTTGCCTTCAGCCGAAGACTGGTCAGCCCCTTTACAGCCAGCCAGCACTCCGCCAAATGCAAGTACAAGCACAATCAAAAACACCCTCCATTTGTTTCCCATCGTACCCCTCCGTTTCATTTTCTTTATCCTTTGACAGATCCCAGCAAAGCTCCTTTTGCAAAATGCTTTTGTATAAATGGATAGACGAGCAGAACCGGGATGGTCGCCACCACAATCACGGCCATTTTAATGGTTTGCTCAGGCGGCGGGCTGCCCGACCCCATTTCTGACATATCCCCCTGCATCCCGCTTGATACAATCACGATTTGGCGCAGAAGCACCTGAATCGGCCATTTAGCTGAATCATTTAAGTACAAAATCGCCGTCATATACGTGTTCCAATATGTTACCGCATAAAATAGTGAAATCGTTGCGATCGCAGGAAGTGACAGCGGCAGCACAATTTTAAAGAAAATGCCCAGGTCATTGCACCCGTCAATTTTCGCGGACTCTTCCAGGCTTGACGGGATATTTTGAAAGAAGTTTTTCAGAATGATGAGGTTAAAGGCATTAATGGCTGTCGGCAAAATGAGGGCCCAGTAAGAATCAAGCAATCCGAGTGATTTGACCACAAGGAAAGTCGGAATCATGCCGCCGCTGAAAAGCATGGTGAATACGACGAGAAACATGAGCGGCTGCCGGCCGATTAAATCACGGCGGGATAACCCGTAAGCCATCAGTGAAGAAAGAAACATGCTGACTGCAGTGCCTATCACTGTCACAAACACAGAAACAAGCAAACTCTTATAAATAATATCTGTTGAAAAAATGTAACGATAAGCATCAAGCGAAAAAGTGGTCGGTATTAAAATGAATTTTTTCGACACGACTTCTTCTACTGTGGCGAAGGATGCTGCGATGACATGAATAAACGGAAGTACGCATATTAAAGCGAACATCAGCAAAAACCCGTAAATCAAAATATCAAACAGGCGACTTTTCAATGAATGTGCGATAGCTCCCACCTCTCTTTTGTAAGCGTTATCATTATTTTCTGAACGAGCTGCAGCATGTGACGATATCGTGTCTAAAATGTAGCAAATCTGTGATTGCCATGTCTATAATCATTTGAACAGAGTCCCCGGCCCGGCGGGGACTGCCGTGGATTAAAACCGATGACAAAAGAAAAAGAGCATAATCTTAGAAAATGATTATGCTCCGTTCTCTTCCTCATTCAGAAGCTCGGCTGTATTGATTTGTGGTGAAAACCCAAGTTCATTGACAGCGGATTCAATGGACCATGGCCGGCCCGGATTGTCAGAGACAGCGTAATAAGTGCCGTACCGGATATTGGTTTCAATAGCGGCTTTGAAAATCGACAGCAGATCGGGATGAGAAAGCAGTGTCTTTTTCGTCCTTTCTTTTTCATGCAGCGTATCCATTTCATCAGTGACAACTGTTCCAATGCGAAGATTGATCACTGAAAGCTTATTTTCCAAATAAAACAAATGGCCGATCTGTTCCGAGGTCAGCTTTAATACACCGTACAAGTTTTTTGACAGCGGATAATCGCTTGTTGTGATCTCCCGTCCTAAGAGCGAACGCCCGTCTTTTTCGTATACATCTGTGACATGATTGCTGCTGGCGAACACGAGCTTTTCAATGCCCAGCTCCGCTGCGGCGCGGTACAGATAATAGCTTGCCTTATAGAAAACATCCGTCATTTTCTCAAATTCAGCGATGTCCATGACATCGTATTTGATTTTGACAGCCAGCAAATTCAAGATTACATCAGTGTCTTTCGGAATCTTCTTTAACAGCTCATCATAATTTGCCGCGTCAGCCTGAATGGAAGAGGCTGTGCCATTGAAATGATCTTTATCAAGCACTGTCACTTCATAATCTGATCTAAGCCCTTCAGCCAGCAGTCTTCCAATTACACCATTTCCGCCGGCGATCAGCACTTTTTTCACTGTGTTCACTCCCCTTTTTTATAGATTGCCCATTTTCGGCGGGGCTGACACTTTTTTTGGCACTCACATGCTAGGTTTATTCAAAAGTCACCGGCAGCTCTTCAAGCGCCCGAAAGCCAAAAAGCGGCCGGTATCGCCATTCAGAATCAGCAAGTGTAAGGCCGGGCATTCGCTGCAGCAGGGTATTGACCGCAATTTGTGCTTCTAATCGTGCCAGCGAGGATCCTAGGCAAACATGATGGCCATGCCCGAATGAAAGGTGAGGATTAGGGCTTCTCGTAATATCGAAGACCTCGGCGTGCGCAAATATGTTTGGATCTCGATTGGCAGCCCCTAACAGAAGATAGACTTGTTCCCCTTGACGGATCGTCACCCCGCTGATGTCAATATCTTCCGATGCAACTCTGGCTGTCATTTGCGTGGGGCTTTCATAGCGTAAACATTCCTCAACAGCAGTGCCAATAAGATCTGGGTTTTCTTTTAGCTTCAAAAGCTGTTGTGGGTGCTGCAGCAGGCAAAGAATTGAATTGCTGATGAGATTGACGGTTGTCTCATGTCCCGCGATCGCCAGTAATATGCACGTAGAGGCCGCTTCCTCTTCCGTCAGCTTATCCTCTTCTTTCCCCTTCAAGAGCATGCTGATCATATCCTGCTGCGGATGCCGTTTTCGCTTTTGAATCAGCTCTCTAAAATATGCCATAGCCTGTACAGCGATATGATTACCCTCTGTTAATGCCTTTCTTGACCGGGTAAAATCAATCGTTTGAATGAGACTCGCAGCCCATTCTTTTAATTGCTCCCTATCTTCCTTCGGTACACCTATAATGTTGGCTATGACGAAGCTTGCTAAAGGAAAAGCAAAGTCCGAAATCACCTCCATCTTTTTTTCACCTTGCACTCGATCGAGCAAATGATGGACAGTTTCATCGATATACGGACGATAACTCTCTGCCATTCTCGGAGTAAACGCTCCGCTGGCCAGCGTCCGTAATCGTCTATGATCAGGCTGATTCTGAAACAGCATCATCTGACTTTGCACATGCTGAAGATCCTGATATTTGATTGACGCCTCAGGGAGCGGGGTCCGGACTTTGAATCTGGTATCTTTCAAAATAGCTGCTGTTTCTTCATATCCTGTGACATACCAGCCCGGGTATTTCAAGAAACTCCCTTTATATATAGGATGAATAGCGCGCAATGTTTCGTAAAAAGGATATGGGTTTTTCAAAAACTCAGAAGATGCAGTTGGAAATGCAATTGTCATGTGATCTTCTCCTTTCTGTTCAAAAATAAAAGCAATCGACATCACACCGATTGCTTTTAGTGATTCTCTCAGCTTTTCGCACTTAAACTGGCCTTCATTTCTTCGACTGATTCGACTTCAAAGCCTAAATCATTCAACATTTTATGGTCCTCCGTCTCCTCCTGCCCGGCAGTTGTTAAGTAATCTCCGACAAAAATGGAGTTAGCGGCGTAAAGCCCTAATGGCTGCAATGAGCGGAGATTGACCTCTCTTCCTCCAGAAATGCGGATTTCTTTTGACGGATTGATAAAACGGAACAGCGCCAGCACTTTTAAACAATAGAGAGGGTTTAATTCGTTGACGCCTTCTAATGGCGTGCCGTCAATCGCATGCAAAAAATTCACCGGAATGGAATCCGCGTCAAGGGCCTTTAAGCTTTTTGCAATATCGATGACGTCTTGTTTCGTCTCCTTCATCCCGATAATGGCACCTGAACACGGAGACAGCCCCGATTCTTTTGCGATTTCGACTGTATTGACCCTGTCATCGTATGTATGTGAAGTCGTGATGTTTGAATGGTTTCTCTGTGACGTATTCAAATTATGATTATAGCGGTCTACCCCGGCTTCTTTCAGCCGCTTCGCCTGCTCCGGCTTTAACAGTCCGAGACACGCACAAACCTTCAGTCCATACGTTTCTTTAATTTCCTGCACCGCGTCTACGACCTGATCCACTTCTCTGTTTGAAGGTCCCCTGCCGCTTGCCACGATACAATATGTGCCGATATTCAGATCGTGCGCCCGCTTTGCGCCTTCTAGAAGCGTTTCCTTATTCACCATCCGATAAGCCTGTATCGGCGCTTTTGAAATTGAAGACTGTGAACAATAGCCGCAATTTTCCGGACAGAGTCCTGATTTCGCATTCATAATCATATTGAGCTTCACTTTTTTTCCATAAAAGTGTTTTCTGATTTGAAAAGCCCCGTGCATCAAAAGCAAAATATCTTCATCTGGACAGTTTAATATCGAAAGCGCCTCTTCGTCGGTCACTTCTGCTCCTGCCAGCACCCGGTCTGCGAGTTCCATCCATTGATTCATTCTCATACCCCCACTTGATTCATCAGTAATGATAGATTGATATGGCCTTTTACCATATGAAGAACCGTTTCTTTCGTAACGTTGGCAAGCTTCGGCGTAACCCCTAAAATCGGCACACCGCATAAGCGCTCAATCATCTCAGGATTGGTTTTTTCATCATCATCAGGAGAATTACTGATCCCATTGATGACAATTCCGGCGATTGGAAGACTCATACTTTTCGCATATTGGACAGTTAAAAAGGTATGATTAATTGTTCCGAGATGAGGACGTGCCACAATGATCATGGGAAGCTGCAACGCTTTTATGACATGACTGATTAAAAAATCCTCTCCCAACGGCACAGATATACCGCCCGCACCTTCTACGATGAAGCATTCATGTTTTTCTCTTATCCGCTCCCAATGGCTCAAGACCTCTTCCATGGTGACAGCCTTTCCCTCCAGCTTTCCTGCAACGTATGGCGCAAGCGGCGCTTTGAAGGCAAAAGGCGTAATGTCTTCATGAGAAAGACTCGTCTGCGACGTCTCTTTCAGGAGACTGGTGTCGCTCTCCGGATGATGACGAGAAATACCGCTTAAAAAAGGTTTAAACACCCCGACATCTCTGTTATGTTCTCGCAATAAAGCGGCAAGACCGCTGGATATAACCGTTTTCCCCACTTCTGTATCTGTTCCTGTCACAAAAAAACCCCTCAAATGATATGCAGCTCCTTTCCAATTGAATGAAATGATGTCAGCAAATGATCAATATCACTTGTCCTGTGGTCAGCAGTGATTGTTAATCGGATCCGGCTTTCACCTAACGCAACAGTCGGCGGCCGAATGGCAGGAGCATAAATCCCTTTGTCCTGCAGCTTTTCAGCAAATGTGACCGTTTTACGGGCATCGCCGATGACCACAGGAATAATCGGCGTGTGATCCCCCTTTACCAAATAACCCATGTTCTTCAGACTGGTTCTGATCATGTTGATATAAGAAATTAAAAGCTGACGTTTTTCCCCGCTGGTTTCAATGATGTTGAAAGCCTCGTGAGCCGCCGCACAGCTGGCTGGCGGAATAGCGGTTTGAAAGATAAATGTTCTTGCATGGTTCAGCAAAAAGTCGATGCAGACCGCTGAACCTGCAGCAAAACCTCCTTCTGTGCCAACAGCTTTGCTTAAGGTGCCGATCACAATGTCAGGACAAACACCAAAGTATTCACTCGTTCCTCCTCCTGATTCACCCAAAACACCTGTGGCGTGGGCATCATCAACGATTACGAAAGCATGATAGCGTTTGGCAAGTGAGATGATCTGATCAAGAGGGGCTATCGTGCCATCCATGCTGAATATTCCGTCTGTAACGATAAAACGGCGCTGATAACGCTGTGTTTCATTCAGCTTGTTTTCAAGATCATCCATATCAATATGCTGATAAACAACTGTATCAGCCTTAGACAGACGGCAGCCGTCAATCATACTTGCATGATTCAATTGATCACTTAAAATGACATCTTCTTTTTCTGGTAATGATGAAAGGACACCGACATTGGCCAAATAACCGCTCGAAAACAGTAAAGCCGCTTCTGTCCGTTTAAAGCCGGCAATCTTTTTTTCAAGCTTTTCATGCCAGACCGAATTGCCTGTCGTTAAACGTGAGCCGCTGCTTCCCGCCCCAAATTGCTGCAGTGCCTCTTGGGCTGCAGAGATCAAGCGGCTGTGGCTAGCGAGTCCTAAATAATTGTTTGAGGACCAGACCGTTTGATTCTTGCCATCAATTTTCCTCTCTGGAATCGGAGCCCCATTCATTGTCCGCAGGTTGCGGTAAACGCCGGCTTCCTTTACCCTGTCTAATCGCTCGTTTAACCAGGCGTCAATCTTCAAGACTGGTAACCTCTTGGATCGCTTGTTTCATAATGGCAACCATTTCCGCAAGCTCTTCAGCTGTGCTGGCGAGAGGAGGCAGAAATGCAATCACGTCACCCAGCGGCCTTGTCAGCATGCCAAGCTCTCGCATCTTTAAGGAAACTTTGTATCCAACCCGCCGATCAGCAGGGTAAGCCTTTTTGGTTTCCTTTGACTGAACGAGCTCCGCGCCGCACATAAAACCAAGCTGCCGAATATCCCCAACATGAGGAAGCGTGTGCAGGTCTTGAAGAAGGCAATGGAGTTTTGCACTTTTTTGTGCTACTTGTTCCACAATGTTTTCAGATTCAAATAATGCCAGATTTTCAAGCGCAACCGCACAGCCAAGCTGATTTCCTGTATAGGAATGGCCATGGAAAAAGGTTTTTAGGTTTTCATAATCATCATAGAATGCCTTATAGATGTCTTCAGTGGCAAACGTAACGGCAATTGGCAAATAGCCTCCCGTAATGCCTTTACCGGCAGCCATCAGATCAGGCTGGACATTCTCGTGCTCGCACGCAAACATTTTTCCGGTACGGCCAAAGCCTGTAGCGACTTCATCAACAATCATTAAGACATCGTATGTTGTACAAAGCTCGCGCACGCCTGCCAAATATCCTTCCGGCATCACGATCATACCGGACGCTCCTTGAACCATTGATTCAATGGAAAGCGCGGCAATTTCCTCATGATGTTCCTCGAGCAGCTGTTCAAGCTCTCGCAGGCACTCATCACGGCACTCATCAGGATCGCCGCTTTCAGAGCGATACACATAAGGAATCGGAGCTTTGTAACTATCAAACATTAACGGCCCGTATACGTAGTGGAACAGTTCAATTGAACCGACACTGACGGCGCCAATCGTATCACCGTGATACCCATTTTTCATTGCGATAAATTTTTGTTTCTCAGGTCTTCCGATGTTCTTCCAATATTGAAACGCCATTTTCAAGGCTATTTCCATCGCCTCTGCGCCGCTGTCTGAATAAAAGACTCGCGTGAGCTTTGTTGGACTGATGTCGATTAAAGTTTCGGCAAGCTGAGTTGCAGGAACGTTGGTCATGCCCAATAACGTGGAGTGCGCAATTTTTCCTAGCTGCTTTTTTATCGCGTCATCTAATTCCTTTTTGCGATGCCCGTGGACATTAAGCCAAACAGAAGAAAAACCGTCATAGTATTCCTTGCCGTTTATGTCTTTGACTTTGATTCCAGTGCCGCTTTCGATGATTAAGGGGTTTTCATCATAATCTTTCATTTGGGTAAACGGCAGCCAGAGGTGCTTTTTGCTTTTTTCTATCAAATCATAAGTCATGCTCTTCCTCCCACTCTATCAAAATAGGCTGCTTCTCCAGATCATGTATGTACGTGTTTACATCTTTGGAGCCATCAATAAAAAAGATTCGGCAGCCCTCTTCTGTCCCGTATTCTTTCATTGCTGTAATACGCTGATAGCCCATTTTCTTACCCGCAACGTAGCCTGTTATGTAATCAGGGTCATCTGACCAGCATAATTCTGCAACGGCGGCCGGGTGCTGACTGACTTTTGAAGCGAGTGCAAGGGCCTCTTTTATTCTTGAATGTGCCGGCACGTGACAGCACAGCGCCCATTTTTCAAAATTGGCGTCCGGCCAATCCATTCTGGAGGCACGCACCCCTTTTTCTTTTGTTTGATCGAACCGCTTGCCGGTGTGAATATCAAACACCACAGCTCCCCTGACACCCGACCATTCAGGGATTTGTTCATATGCTTTTTCAATGACTTTTCGCGGAACGCCTTCTCTTTCCAATAACAATCGAGCAAGCTTTTGTCCCTCTTCCGGGCAGCTCACTTCATTCGTATGCACAGGCAATGGCTGAATGGTTTTTAACGGTTCATGTACCTCTTCAAATTGAATTTGCATAAAATCAGGTTTTCCTCTTGAATGGGATAACCCTTTTTCTAATAAGGCATTGAATGTACGTTTCATCTCACGGAAAGGAATAAGCCGTTCTCCGCCGGATATATGCTTTCCGCCGTCTTCATGAGATCCATTCATAGAAGCCCTCATTCTGACACTATAAAATGTTTCTTCTTGCATCGTTTCTCGCCCTTTCACTGATAACTGAAGAACGTGTATTACATCCTATTCTAATTGTTAACCAATTATAAATAAAGGTTAACAATTAGAATATTATTATTCACATATGATTCTGTCAATATAAGAAATCTCCATTTTGTTTTTGGGTTGCTTCTTGAAACGAGCAAAAAGACCGCTTTACAGTAAAACGGTCCTGGCCCTTAGATGTCTATTCCTCTGCGTTTTTTACGATTTCGATACTTGATGAACAAGCCGATCCCATTTACCATCATCAGTCCAAAAATCGTATTGCCTAACGGTGCCCAGCCATTCTCACCTGTGAAAAATAAGGACAGGGCCACCTTCCCAGCAAGTGTCACATTCAATAGGATTACACCTAATACAACTGAGCGCTTCCAAAAAGCAGCCAAAATAAAACCGATCAAAACCATCATGAAAACAATAGTTAAAACAGCCGAGACCGGACTGCTTAAAAGCATTTGCTCAAATTCCAGCACTTTTTGCATTTGCAGATAAATCCTCTTAGGTTCCGGAAACCAGACCATACTGCTCATCATCAATACAAAAGTAATGATGAGCCCATTCCAGCTGCGCTTATACGCAGCATAAACCAATACTAGTAAAAAGAGAGGGCGAATATACCAGCTTAATGGATTGAGATGCCGCCGGAAAGCCCAATCCAATATGTCTTGTACTTCCATTGGTTCCACTTCCCTCGCTCAAATCTGCGCCTTTCTGCCAATTTTCCCGTGGCAGTCACAGCCACTTTTGCAAAAACCGGACAGCTTCATGCCTCATGACTGCTGTTTCGAAATGCCCCGAAGCGGAACGGACCACCCGATAGCACTCAGAAGCTCCCTGTCCAGCATACACAGCTGTCAATTCTTTTTCGATTTTGTTCACACCCTCAGCCGGCGTTAACTGGTCGTGTTCACCAACAAGGCTAAGATGCGGGCGCGGCGCGATCATGCTTTGGATCTCCGATGCGGAAAAATGCTTTGCAAGCGACGGGACGTAATAATAAAAGCCATGCCGATCAAGATTCTGTGTTTTCATCAGCACGTGATGATCTACCTGGCTGCACAAATCCACGCACACCTTAATCCGGTCATCGAGCGCCGCTGTCCACCACGCCATCAACCCTCCCATAGACATGCCGATGGTTCCGATTCTGTCAGGCTGGACATCAGGCCGAGACTGCATATAATCTAACGCTCTTACACTGTCATAAATCATCATGCCCCACATCACTCTTCCGGTAAGAAGCATTTCTTTAAAAATCTCGCTTTCCGCTTTTCCCCGCCGATCTCCAAATCCCCAATGATCTATCGCAAGTACGCTGTACCCGAGAGACGTCAGCTCACAGGAAAAAGAAGGCGTTTTCAAATAATCCGCTCCTTCAATCAGTTCACTTTTCCCCCTATCATACTGGCCGCCATGCGAATGCTGAAACAATACGGCTGGACACGGTCCTTCTGCGGACTTCGGTTTCACAAAATAAGCAGGCACCTTTTCATGTCCGTTTAGATCGAGCAGGAGCGTTTCAATGATGTTTCCTTCTCTTTCTTCAATACGCAATATCTCCGTACTGATTTCCCTCCGTTCAGGCAAATCTCCAAGCAATTGAAACAGCTGCTTTCTTCTTTCCGCTCTCATTCCATCACCCTTCCTTATTCGCTTACTTCACATTTACGAGATGGATCTGGTTTCCCCTTTATTTTTCCAATGCAAATCGCATCATTTACTAAATATTTAGTAAATATAACGAAATATTCTGAAAGTAATTATTGTAACCGCTTACTTTCATATGATAGTATCAATTTATCAAAAACAGATGAGTTAATATTTTACTAAATAGATGAGAGGGATACCTATGGTTAGGATTAAAGATATCGCCTTGAAAGCTAATGTTTCAAGTGCGACTGTGTCCAGAATTTTAAATGAAGATGAGTCGCTTTCTGTTGCAGGCGAAACGAGACAAAGAGTCATCAACATCGCTGAAGAGCTTGGCTATCAAACGGTTGCCAAACGCCGGAAAGCCCGCGGGCAAAAACAGCGGGCCCAGCCGCTGATCGGGGTGCTGAGCTGCCTGTCTCCCGATCAGGAACGGCAGGACCCTTATTTTTCTTCGATTCGCAAAGGCATTGAAAAAGAATGCTTTGAACAAGAAATTTTCATTACGAATTCGATTCATCTCGGTTCCTTTCAAGAGCATATTTTTCGGGAACTGGATGGTGTTATTGTCATCGGCCGTGTTCATGATGAAGCGGTTAAGCATATTAGCGGAAGGCTGGAGCATGCAGTATTTATCAATCATTCTCCCGATCCTCAAGCATACGATTCGATTGGCATCGATTTTGAATCCGCTTCACGCCAGGCGATTGATCACCTTTTCGATCTAGGCTACAAACGGTTAGGCTACATTGGCGGGCAGGAAAAAGAGCATACGCTGAAGGACGGCCAAAGCATTCGCAGAACCATTGAAGACAAACGGCTGACCGCCTTTTTGGAGTCCGCCGCCCCCCAGCCTGAGCATGTGCTGGTCGGTGAATACAGCATGCGTGAGGGCTATCGCCTGATGAAGAAAGCAATTGATCAAGGCAATCTGCCGGAAGCATTCTTTATCGCCAGCGATTCCATGGCGATCGGCGCATTAAAAGCGCTCCAGGAAGCCGGACTCCAAGTGCCGCAGGATACGGCGATCGTCAGCTTTAACGGCATCGAAGAAGCTGAATTTGCCAGCACGCCATTAACGACGGTGAAGGTGTACACAGAGGAGATGGGCCGTACAGGCGTAAAACTGCTGCTTGACCGCCTCAATGGCCGAACGCTTCCCCACCGCGTCACCCTGCCCACAACATTAATCGTGAGACAAAGCTGTGGATATACAGCTAAGGAGGTGACATAAGAAAAGATTCATCACGATGATAAGGAGGAAAAGATGAAACACACTTTTGTTTTATTTCTCTCTCTTATTCTGCTTATTCTGCCCGGCTGCTCAGCAGAAAAAAGCTCAGCAGATACCGCAAAAAAGACGTTAACCATTTATTCTACAATGTCAACGGACAGTGAAAGAGCTACGTTCAGAAAACTGGCGGCAGCGTTTGAAAAGGAACACAGTGACATTCGTGTCAGCCTTCATTTCCCAGGCAATGACTATGAAAATATGATGCGTGTCAGAATGGCAGCCAAAGATTTGCCTGATCTTTTCGATACACATGGCTGGGGGAAAATCAGATACGGAGAATATACAGCAGATCTCCGGGATATGGAATGGACTCAAGATCTCGATCCTAATTTAAACAGCATCCTCAAAAATAAAAGCGGAAAGGTGTATGCCTATCCGATCAATCAGGCAAAAGACGGTTTGGCGTATAACCGTAATATTTTAGACCGTTACGGCATTGATCCGCCGGAAACGATGGATGACTTTATGAAAGCACTGAGAACGATTAAAGAAAAGAGCAAGGGAAAGATTGTTCCCTTCTGGTTTGCCGGATATGACAAAAGCTCATTCGCCCAATATTACGACCAATTCGCTACACCTCTTCTCATCACAGATCCTGCCCATAATGAAAAAAAACAGCTCATCAACGGTACCTTTCATTGGAGCAAATTCACTTATTTATCAGACATCCTTAAACAAATGCAGAAAGAAAAACTAATCAATATTGACGCCGTAACCGCAAAAAAATCACAGCTGATTGAATTAATGGCCCAAAATAAAATCGCCTTTACAATGCAAGGCGGCACACTCGGCCAGGACGTTGCTCAGATCAACCCGAACGTCAAGGTCGGCATTATCCCGACACCTGCCATACATGCCGGAGATGACCCAATATGGATCGGCGGCGAACGCTACACGCTTGCGGCATGGAAAGACTCGCCCCGCTTAAAAGAAGCAAAAGAATTTATCGCATTTATGGCCCGTTCCGCCAATGCTAAACAAATGGCTGAAGCCACATCACTTCCTTCAGGGCTGACCAATGTGAAAGCTGATATTTTCTACGCAAATGACTATGAGCATTATCAAGATGTCAAAGTCGAACCTTACTTCGACCGTTTATACCTGCCAAACGGAATGTGGGACGTCCTGGGCACGGTCGGGCAGGAGCTTGCGGCTGACATTTTGACACCTCAAGAGATTTCGAAGAAGCTGGAAAGAGAATATAAACGACTCCGGGAGCAATCGGAAACACAGGGAGCTGAAAACAATGAGTGAGATCGCAAGGGATGTTCATGTGGAACAGGTTAAGCCGAAAAAGCAGTCCTCACTTTGGTGGATGTATATTCCTGCTTTGCTCTCCGTTCTGGTCTTTATGATTTATCCGTTTGTGAAAGGTGCATTGATCACCTTTACAAACTGGAACGGCTTTTCTCAAGTCTACCAATGGGTGGGGTTCGCGCAATATGAAAGGCTGTTTTCTGATCCTGATACTTGGCACATCTTAAAAAACACGCTGCTTTACGGGCTCGGCAGCACCTTTTTTCAAAACGTGGTCGGACTCTTGTACGCGCTGCTCTTAAATCAAAGCATCAAAATGAAAGCGATAACAAGAACGATTGTGTATTTGCCGGTGATGATCAGCCCGCTCATTATGGGCTACATTTGGTACTTTTTCTTCTCCTATGACGGAGGCGCGCTCAACGATTTGCTCGGTGTATTCGGCATCAGCCCGATCAATGTGCTAGCCAGTCCATCGCTCAATCCGTGGATCATTGTCATGATTAACACCTATCAATATGTCGGGATCGCGATGGTAGTCTACTTAGCAGGCCTGCAAAGCATTCCGAAAGACTACTACGAAGCAGCGCAAATGGATGGTGCAAAACAAGGCCAGCAGTTTTTCACGATTACGCTGCCGCTGTTAATGCCCTCGATCACGATTAATATGGTCATCAATATTATCGGAGGCTTAAAGCTGTTTGACGTCATTATCGCGCTCACCGCAGGCGGCCCCGGAAATGCGTCGCAATCCATGTCCACGTTTATGTATGATTTGTACTTCAAACGGCAGGATGCCGGCTATGCCGCAACGCAAGGCATATTTATGGCATTTGTCATTTTGATCATCAGCTTTTGCGCGCTTGCGTACTTTAAAAGAAAGGAGACGGAAATGTCATGAAAGCCGCCCGTTCAAAAAAACTGCGGATCATTACGATTCTTGCCGCCATTGTGGCCTTTGCCCATTTTATTCCTTTTTACATCCTGTTGACCACTTCAATAAAAGCAAAAGGAGACTACAGTTCAAAATGGCTGTTTCCGGCTGACATCTCCTTTCACAATTTTTCAGAGGCATGGGAGCGAGCTTCGCTTGGAAACTCTTTTATGAACACCATTATCATCACAGGTTTTTCTGCCTTGTTATTGATCGTATTCGGCTCACTTGCCGCCTACCCTCTTGCCCGGCGGGAAACGAAGCTGAATAAAGCCGTTTTCGCCTTGCTGATTTCCATTATGATCATCCCTCCGTTAACGTCCATGGTGCCTTTGTACAGAATGGTCGTGGACGCTGGAATGGTCAATACACACGCCATCGCCATTTTGATCAATACAGCGGCTTATATGCCGTTAACCGTATTCTTGTATTCAGGCTTTATCCGTTCGACCATTCCAAAAGAGCTTGAAGAAGCCGCAAGAATTGACGGCGCAGGCATGCTGAAAATCTTTTTTACGATCGTGTTTCCTCTGCTGAAGCCGATCACTGCGACCATCTGTATTATTTCCTGTGTCTTCATATGGAACGACTATCAATTTGCGATTTTCTTTTTACAAGATCAAAAGGTTCAAACATTAACAGTGGCCATGGCAGGTTTTTTCGGAGAAAACGCCAACAATCTGCATTTAGTTGCCGCAGCCGCGCTCATGGCGATGCTGCCGATGGTTATTCTGTTTTTGGCGCTGCAAAAATACTTTATTGCCGGCCTGTCATCCGGAGCGGTAAAGGGATAACATTAAAGGAGGAAGCCATATGAAAAAGATTACATTTATCGGTGCAGGGAGCACCATTTTCGCCAAAAATATTTTGGGAGACTGCTTGTTAACAGAAGCGTTGAATGGCTTTGAATTCGCACTTTTTGACATTGATCCAAAACGCTTGCAGGAATCCCAGCTCATGCTCGAAAATCTGAGAGACCGCTATAACCCGAGCGTGGCCATCAACAGCTACGATGACAGAAAACTCGCCTTGCAGAACGCAAGCTATGTCATCAATGCGATCCAGGTTGGAGGATATAAACCGAGCACAGTCATAGATTTCGAGATTCCTAAACGGTACGGGCTGCGTCAGACGATTGCCGACACAGTCGGCATCGGGGGAATCTTCAGGTCACTCAGAACCATCCCGGTCTTATTTGATATCGCAAAAGATATGGAAGACATGTGCCCGGATGCGTGGTTTTTAAACTATACAAATCCAATGGCCTCTCTTACAGGTGCCATGCTCCGCTATACGAATATCAAAACAATCGGGCTCTGCCACAGTGTTCAAGTGTGCACGAAGGATTTATTCAAATCTCTCGGAATGGAGCATGACGGAATCGAGGAACGCATCGCGGGCATCAATCATATGGCTTGGCTTTTGGAAGTCAAAAAAGACGGCGCTGATCTCTATCCGGAAATCAAAAGGAGAGCGAAAGAAATACAAAAAACAAAGCATCATGATATGGTGCGGTTTGAATTGATGGATAAGTTCGGCTATTATGTTACCGAATCGTCCGAACACAACGCAGAATACCATCCATACTTTATTAAACGGAACTATCCCGAGCTGATCAGCGAGCTGCAAATCCCGCTCGACGAATATCCGAGAAGATGCGTCAAACAGATTCAAGATTGGGAGAAAATGCGGGATGATATCGTCAACAATAAAAACCTTACGCACAAGCGCTCAAAGGAATATGGTTCAAGAATTATAGAAGCAATGGAAACGAACGAGCCGTTCACCTTCGGAGGAAATGTCTTGAATTCAGGATTGATCACCAATCTGCCTTCAAAAGCGGTTGTGGAAGTGACATGCGTCGCCGACAGAAAAAAAATTACGCCGTGCTTCGCCGGAGAACTGCCTGAGCAGCTTGCAGCCTTAAACCGGACGAATATTAATACACAGCTGATGACAATTGAAGCCGCTGTCACACGGAAAAAAGAAGCGGTTTACCAAGCGGCAATGCTTGATCCGCATACAAGCGCGGAGCTTTCCATGACTGACATCATTTCCATGTGTGACGATTTATTTGCAGCACACGGCGATTGGCTTCCGGAATACAAATAAAAAACTAGGGGACCGCTCTCCCCTAGTTTTTTGGTTTTGTTTCGCCTTCCCAGGCCATCATGCCGCCTTCAACATTGACTGTTTTAAAGCCTTGCTCATCCAAGTACCTGCAGACATTCATGCTGCGCATTCCTGAGCGGCAGATAAATACGTACTCTTTGTCTTTATCAAGGGTGTCCATTTTTTCAGGAATATCCCCCATCCGAATATGAACGGCTTGCGGGATCATGCCTTCCGCCACTTCTTCATCTTCTCTTACATCAATTAAATATAGTTCTTCGTCCGCCTCAATTTTTTCTTTCAAAGCGGCTGTGCTGATTTCTTTTATCTCCAAAGAAAACACTCCTATTCACAATGATCATGTTCAGTATATCAAAGTCAGCTGGGCGATTGCTATTTAGAGACTGATGAAAAAAAATCCCCTTTGACAAAGGGGATTTTTTCTAGGCTTAGTTTGCCACAATATTGACAAGCTTGCCAGGCACCGCGATGATTTTTCGAATCGTTTTGCCTTCAAGCTGCTCTTTGACCTTTTCATCTGCTTGAGCAAGCTGTTCCAGCTGTTCTTTCGTCGCATCGGCAGGCACCTGTAATTTCGCTTTTACTTTTCCGTTCAGCTGAACAACGATTTCAACTTCATCATCGACAAGTTTCGTTTCATCATATACAGGCCAAGCTTCGTATGCAATCGTGCCGGAATGGCCAAGCTTCTCCCAAAGTTCTTCCGCTAAATGAGGCGCGACAGGAGAAAGAAGCTTCACGAAGCCTTCCATATATTCTTTCGGCAGCTCTGTTGCTTTATAAGCTTCATTAATAAAGACCATCAGCTGGGAAATACCCGTGTTGAAACGAAGGCCTTCGTAATGGTCTGTGACTTTCATGACCGTTTCATGATACACGCGCTCCAATGTTTCACCAGCGCCTTCAACGATTTTGCCATTAAGCTCACCGCTGTCTTCAACAAACAGGCGCCATACGCGATCAAGGAAGCGGCGCGCGCCGTCTAATCCTGATTCAGACCAGGCGATTGAAGCATCAAGCGGCCCCATGAACATTTCGTATAATCTCAGCGTATCAGCGCCGTGAGAGGCAACAATTTCGTCAGGGTTGACGACGTTCCCTTTAGATTTACTCATTTTTTCATTGTTCTCGCCGAGAATCATTCCTTGGTTGTACAGCTTTTGGAACGGTTCTTTCGTCGGCACTACGCCGATATCATAAAGGAACTTATGCCAGAAGCGGGCATACAGAAGGTGAAGCACGGCATGTTCTGCGCCGCCGATATACATATCAACAGGAAGCCATTTTTCCAATTTCTCTGGTGATGCCAGCTGATCCGGATTCCGCGGATCAATATAGCGCAAGAAATACCAGCAGCTTCCCGCCCATTGCGGCATTGTATTCGTTTCTCTTCTTCCTTTTTTCCCTGTCTCAGGGTCTGTGACTTCCACCCAATCTTTAATGTTCGCAAGCGGTGATTCGCCTGTTCCGCTCGGTTTGATTTCATCCGTTTTCGGCAAAATCAGCGGCAGCTCCTCTTCCGGCACAGCCGTAGATGTTCCGTCTTCCCAATGAATAACCGGAATCGGCTCGCCCCAATAACGCTGGCGGCTGAAGAGCCAGTCGCGCAGACGGTACGTCACTTTCTTCTCACCGTTTTTCGTTTCTTCCAGCCAAGCAATCACTTTCTCAATCGCTTCCTGCTTGTTAAGGCCGTTCAGAAAATCGGAGTTCACGTGTTCGCCGTCGCCAGTGTACACTGCTTCCTCAACGTTTCCGCCTTTCACAACTTCCTTCACCGGAAGGCCGAATGTTTTGGCGAATTCAAAATCACGCTCATCGTGGCCAGGAACAGCCATGACAGCACCTGTTCCGTATGATGCAAGAACGTAATCCGCAATCCAGATCGGCAATTTTTCTCCGTTTACAGGATTGATCGCATAAGCTCCTGTGAAAACGCCTGTCTTTGTTTTCGCAAGATCTGTACGCTCAAGGTCACTCTTTGATTGAATTTCTTTGATATATGCTTCAACAGCTTCTTTTTGCTCTGCCGTTGTGATGTTTTCCACCAATGCGTGTTCCGGAGCAAGTACAGTGTATGTAGCGCCAAAAAGCGTATCTGGTCTTGTCGTAAACACCGTAAAGGATTCATCATGTCCATCTATAGCAAAATGAACGTGCGCGCCTTCAGAACGGCCGATCCAGTTGCGCTGCATATCTTTAATGCTTTCCGGCCAGTCAAGCTCTTCCAAGTCTTCAAGAAGCCTGTCCGCATATGCTGTAATTTTCAGCATCCACTGCTTCATCGGGCGTCTCTCGACCGGATGGCCGCCGCGTTCGCTCTTGCCGTCAATAACTTCTTCATTGGCAAGAACCGTTCCAAGCGCAGGGCACCAGTTTACAGGCACTTCGTCAACGTAAGCAAGGCCTTTTTCGTAAAGCTTTAAGAAAATCCATTGCGTCCATTTATAGTATTCAGGGTCAGTCGTATTGATTTCACGATCCCAGTCATACGAGAAGCCAAGCGACTGAATTTGGCGGCGGAAATTATCGATATTCTGCTTCGTAAACACAGCGGGATCGTTCCCTGTGTCCAGCGCGTATTGTTCAGCCGGCAGGCCGAATGCGTCCCAGCCCATTGGATGAAGGACATCATAGCCCTGCATGCGCTTCATGCGGGACAGAATATCCGTAGCTGTATATCCTTCAGGATGACCGACGTGCAATCCCGCTCCTGACGGATAAGGGAACATGTCGAGCGCGTAAAATTTTTGTTTTTCATTATTATCAAGAGTGGCAAATGTTTTGTTTTCAAGCCAATATGTTTGCCATTTCTTTTCTATCTCTTTGTGCTGAAAACTCAAAGTAAAAACCTCCTTCTGATTGAATACGGCGTTTATGGTTCAAGTATTGACGGGAAGGAGAGGATTATATTCAGAATATTCCCAAACTAAAAAAAACTCCCTCATCCCTAAAAGGGACGAGAGACTTTCGTTTTCCCGCGGTACCACCCTCGTTAGCGCGGCATTCGCCGCACTCACTTGATACTTTTAACGCAGTTATGCGTCAGCGGCTTTTCACCGCTGCAACTCTGAGGTGAGTTCGGAAACAAACTTGATTGACTTTCACCAGCCGTCAACTCTCTGTTACAATATCTGCTTCTTACTGCTCCTCTTCATTGTTCTTATCGCAACCGTAATCTTAACTGTATTTTATAGAATTCTGTTCATAAGTGCAAGCAGGTTTGTATACAATGGGAATGTACCCTGAACGGGCGAGGATTGAGGACAATTATTCGGGTGGAGTTTTGGTTTGACGTTTGGACTCGGCCGGTTCGCCGCCGCTGTTCAGTTCTCTAACAAAGTCAAAACTTCTGAGAACAGCTTCACCGCCGTAGCCTGAGATAATGGATAAGATGACAAGTTGAATTCCTGAATCGGGGTCAGCGGATAATACAAGTAAAATGGAAGCCGTCATTCCGATAAACCAATCTTCCAAAAATCCAAGGTAGATAAACCGCTTCGTCATTCTGGGCTTCTCCAGCCTGCCTCTCTTTTTCACATGACCGAGAATCCCCATGATACCTCCAATTACACAAGCAATGAGTACCTGATGCAGCATCTTCATCATCACCTTCCTAAAGCCCTTATTTCGTAAAGCGACTTCAGGCCATCCAGCCCCCTTAAACGATTCCGATGATTTTCGATATCTACATACTGGCAAATCTGAAAAAGCTTGTTTCTTCCATTATATGTGAACACATGATCGGTAAGCTTGATGCATTGGATTCATTTTTCACCCAGTGACATTGACCTAGTCACCCATTTAGCATGTAGAAACCTTTCCGTTCATATGTTCAAACTCTGTTCTTATTTTTAGTGTATACGAGGACAAGCCCTAATGACAAACAACAAACTGCGCTTGCTTGAATCAGAACATGTGTTGTGCTACGGTTACTGTAGAATTCATTACAAAAAGGGGAGTACCAGGCTTTCGCACAGTTAGCTGACAGCCTAAGGGGGATTTATATGGCTAGTTTTCAATCATTTGGAGTACAAGGACAGCTGGAAGTCATCAAAAAAGCGCTTGATCACGCGCGAGTCGGTGTGGTGATTACAGATCCCGCACTTGAAGACAATCCTATTGTCTACGTCAACCAAGGCTTTGTTCAAATGACCGGCTATGAAGCTGAGGAGATTTTAGGAAAGAACTGCCGCTTCTTACAGGGAAAACACACAGACCCCGCTGAAGTAGACAACATCAGAACCGCGCTACAAAATAAAGAGCCGGTTACCGTTCAGATCCAAAACTACAAAAAAGACGGAACAATGTTCTGGAATGAATTAAATATTGATCCGCTCGAGATCGAAGGCAAGAGCTATTTTGTCGGTATTCAAAAAGACATCACCCAGCAAAAAGAGTATGAAAAGCTTCTCGAGGATTCCCTCACCGAAATTACTGCACTTTCAACGCCTATTGTCCCGATTCGCAACGGCATTTCGGCTCTTCCGCTGATCGGCAGCCTGACAGAGGAACGATTTAATTCCATCGTCTGCACATTGACGAATATCTTATCAACATCCAAGGATGATTATCTGATCATTGATTTATCAGGATTGGCACAAGTGAATGAACAAACTGCAGACCAGATTTTCAAGCTGAGCCATTTGCTGAAATTGACAGGAACCGAATTAATTATTACCGGCATTAAGCCCGAATTGGCTATGAAAATGAATAAACTCGATGCCAATTTTTCATCGCTAAAAACATATTCAAATGTAAAGGATGCCGTTAACGTGCTTCCGATCATGTAAAAAGATCCCGCTCATCCGGCGGGATCTTTTATTATGAAGAGATTGATGCTTGCCTATTTGTTTCTTTTGCCGGTTTTATCCGTTTGTCATATAAAAGCGTTGTGGCAATACTGATCAACAGCAAAACCAAAAGAGATAAAACAAGAGCCTGAATGCCGAAGTGATCGACAAGCAAACCGCCGAACAGCGGACCAATCATTCTCCCGCCTGTCGCCGCGCTGTTGACAAAGCCTTGATAAAATCCTTCTTTCCCTTTAGGGGCAAGCTGGTTGGCAATCGTTGGCACCGCAGGCCAGACAAGCATTTCCCCGATAGTCAGGATCACCATTGCAGCCAAAAACATCGGGAAGTGCTTTGCCGTCAGCAGCATGCTGAAGGATACAATAAAAATGATAAACCCGATGACCATTTGCGCTTTCAGCGACTCCGCCCATTTTTTCACCACAAAACTGACAAGCGGCTGGCCAAGCACAATTAAAATTCCGTTAACCGTCCACAGCACGCTGTATAAGGAAAGAGATATTCCAATGCTTTGTGTGTACGAAGCAATCGTGGTAGACCACTGAGAATAAGCCAGCCATCCGAGTACATAGCCACTGCATAATATGATGAGCGCGGCAAATTTTGCTTTGCTGTTTACAGCATCATAATCAAGCACAGACGTTTGAGACGCATCCTTCGTCTGAATATTTCGAAACCCGAAATATACGATAAAGAAAAAGATCAGATACAATACAGCATTCGCCAAAAATACATATGAAAACGAGAAAGACGCCACGACACCGCCAAGCGCTGATCCGACAGCCACACCAGCGTTTTGCGCGACATAAATCGCATTAAATGCCTTCCTTCCCCCTTCAGGCCACACTGATCCTGCCATTGCGTAGCTGGCCGGAAAAACAACACCGGAACCAAAGCCCACAACCGTCAGCAGCACAATATAGGCCGGCCAATCATGAAAAAAGACAAGGCCCATCAGGCTTGCTAACGTAATCGCAATCCCAAGCATAATCGATTTAAAGCCGCCGATTTTATCAAACAAAACACCGCCGCATAAATTTCCGGCTACACTGGCGCCTGAATTCAGCATGAGGACAAGCCCTGCTACTGTTAATGACTTCCCTAAATGATTATGGATATAAATCGTATTCAGCGGCCATAAAAAAGAAGCACCTGTCACATTGATAAACATTCCTATAATTAAAATTTTAAGAGCACGCGGCATACTCATCCCCCTTTCTTACCTAAAAAAGCTCATGAAAAAAACGAAACCTAAAACGGCTCCGTACGAATCCAGTTATCATAGCACATTCATTCTATCTGTCTATCTCACATTTTTCAACTGATGAGCGTGAAAAAATCTAACAAATATTGTTCATAAAATGTAAAATAAATAGAAAAAGGAGTAATTTTATGGAAATGGCATTAGCATTCTTAGGTTTTCTTGCATGTCTCATTTCGCTTGGCTATGGATTGTATCACCTCGTCAGATATGTGCTGAAAAAGGAAAAACGTTTCTCTAAGAGACTCTTTTGGCCGCTTTTCATAGGAGGCCTCGTGCTGCTCTTTACCGGAGCAGGATTGTCAGAACCTGATGCTGCTGCAGCAAATGCTGAGAAAAAATATTCAGCGCTAAACGCCGAATACAAAAGTCTCACAAAAGAGCATGAAGAACTTGAGAAAGAATATAAATCTGTCAGCTCTGAAGCAAAGAAATTGAAAGACAACACAGAAGATCAAGGCAAGCTTGAACAGCTTGAAAAAGAAAATAGCGAACTAAAAAAGACTCAGAAATCATTAAAAGCTGAGATGAAAGAGCTTCAAGAAAATCAAAAACAGCTAAAAGAAGATACAAAAACGGTAAAGGCTGAAAATGAAACACTCAAACAAGATAAAACAAAGCTTGAAAAACAATTAAAAGAGGCAAAAAGCCAAACTGCCAGTTCTCATGAAAACACAGCAGGAAATTCTTCAAGCAATACGAATAAAAGTGATGAAGCCAAAACAGCTGACACAGCAGAAGGCTGTAATATCAAAGGAAGCAAAAACGGCATCTACCACACGCCGGGCAGTACATACTATGACCGGACAACCGACCCGGCTGAAATGTTTTGCTCAGTTGAAGAAGCTGAAGCCGCCGGTTACCGGGCGCCAAAACGATAAACAAAAAGCTCCAGAATCTCTGGAGCTTTTGCTGTTTTACAACGACGATTTAATGACCTTCTTATAATAAAGAACTGACAGAAAACCAAAAATGGAGTAGAGCGCAGTATATAACACCATCACCACTATCATCGGTGTCCACACCTCAGATCCGAATAAGAACCAGCCGGATTGGACGGCAAAGTAGCTGTGGAAGAGGCCGACAACCAGCGGAATGCCGAAGTTGTACATTTGTTTGATGCGTATCCCCTTTATCAGGTCGCTCTGCGTAAAACCGAGTTTTCTCAAAATCGTATAGTTCGGTTTTTCATCTTCACTTTCACCCATTTGTTTAAAATAAAGGATACATCCTGATGTAATCAGGAACGTTAATCCTAAGAAGCCGACGATGAACATAACGAGACCAAACAGTGATTTTTGCACGATGCTTGTATCCAGTCTTGATAAATGCTGATCTTTCTTGTTCACCTTTTGAAAAAGCTCATTTGCTTTTTCCAGCTGGTCTTCTTGTTTCACATTGATGCCGATAAATTCAGATTGCGCGAGCTGAATGCGGGGGTCTTTATCTTGGTTCAGCCGTTTATACAGGCTGTCATCCACTATAACTGTGGGCATTCCCCCGCTTGTGAACGTGTAGGATACAAGAAACTCATCTCTTAATCCTTTATAGTTTAATGGTTGCGTTTCATGCTTGCTGTTTACTTTAATGCTGCCGGAGTCTTTTAAAATCATTATTTTTTGCAGCAAGTCGGTATACCCTGAGAAAACCGCCTCTTCAGCCGCCACATCGACTCCTTTTACATTCTTGTCGCTGACAACGGCAAGCTGTAATTTGCTAGGATCGCCCTGCATTTCTTTCGGGTTTCCATCCATGATATGTGTGACATCAAAAGTTGCTTGCAGAACAGGAGTTTCTTTTTTTGCATACGAAATGTTGCTTTCACTCAAACTGTTTTCAAACTGTTTGGCATCTTTCTCATTCATGAATGAAAAATCAGCCGCTACATTTTGTTCAGCAGTCTTTTCTGCCGAGTAATACGAAATATAAGCGAGCGATAACAGCCCGATGGCGAGCGCTGAAACGGTTGTAATAATCGTCAGCAGCAACGCATTTGATTTCATTCTGAACATGATCGATGACAGTGACAGGACCTCGGAAATATTTAAGTATCCGCCCTTGCTTTTTCGGATGATGTTCGAGATAAACGTGACCGATCCTTTATAGAAGAGAAACGTCCCGATAATGACGGTCCCCAGGATAAAACTCATCGCAGCAAACAGTTCATTAATGGTCTTAAATTTTCCGCCGAACAGCTCAGAGGACACATAGTATCCTGTCAAAATCAGCACGATGCCTAAAGCGCCGATCAGCATCTGGAAAAATGATATTCTCTTCACTTTATCTTCAGTGGAGGACGTCACTTTAAACAAAGATAAAATACTCTGGTTTTTGATAAACGTATAATTCATGATCATAATCAAAAGGTAAATGCCGCAGAACACAATGATCGTTTGGATCAAGGCTTGCCCGGAAAAATGCAGTTTCGCATCAGCTTCGACATCGACAATTTTGAACAAGATCATGAGCACAAGCTTTGATATTGAAAACCCGGCAAATACCCCGATGGCTAAAGAGCCGAAATACAGCATGATATTTTCTGCACTTAAGATGCGAAAGATTTTATGCTTCGTCATTCCGATTAACTGAAACAGCCCGATTTCTTTACTCCGTCTCTTAATAAAAATCGTATTGGCATATAAAATGAAGATCGCCACTACAGCCACAAGCAAAATCGAAGCGGTTTTAATAGCCGCGGCTCCCTTGATTGAAGCCTTCACTTCGTTAATCGCAGGGTCATATTGCAGTGTGACAAAGGCAAAATAAAGCGCCACGCTAAAGATTAGCGCAAACACATACAGATAGTAATTCCGAAGATTTTTTTTCAGATTTCGCAGGATGAGCTGATTAATGTTCATGCTGTACCCCGCCTAACACGCCTTGCGTTTTCATGATATCCTGGAAAAACGTCTGCCTGTCTTGGCCCCCTTTATTCAGCTGCGTATACATTAGCCCATCCTTAATAAAAATGACTCTGCCGCAGTAGCTGGCCGCGACAGGATCATGGGTGACCATAATAATCGTGGCGTTGCGTTTTTGATTGAGCTGGCTCAGCTTGTTTAATAGATCGGAGGCTGATTTCGAATCCAGCGCGCCGGTCGGTTCATCAGCGAAAATAATGCTCGGGTCATGAATAAACGCTCTCCCGGCCGATGTTCTCTGCTTCTGGCCGCCGGAAATTTCATTCGGGTACTTATCCCGTAATTCATAAATTCCCAGTTCCTTTGCAACTTCCTCAAACTTGCGATTGGCTTCCTTTTTTGATATTTTCGTGATCGATAATGGCAGAAGAATATTCTCTTTCACTGTCAGTGTGTCTAACAAATTGTAATCTTGAAAGATAAAGCCTAAATGCTGTTTTCTAAATTCAGCCAGCTGCTTTTCCTTCATAGTAGTCATTTCGTTTCCGTTAATGTTGATCGTACCGTGACTGACCTGATCAATTGAAGACAGTACGTTGAGCAAAGTGGTTTTGCCCGATCCGGAAGCACCCATAATACTGACGAATTCGCCCTTTTCAATGTGAATATCGATGCCCTTCAGCACTTCCTGTTTATTCAGCTTGTTACCGTAGCTTTTTCGAATTTTATTCGCTTCTAAAATCATCATTTCCGTAGTCTCCTTTATATTGGATAATGTTATTATAAAAAGGATTGCCGGGCTTTTCCTTCGATTAGGCGAACAAAAAAGAAAAGCATGTGACATTTTCGTCACACGCTTATGACACGTTCAAATTGATTCCGTTTTGGAAAGGTTAATGTAAAAACTGTCCCCACTCCGAACTCCGAATGCACATCAATATGGATCAATAACGGCGCCGCCGCTTTTTTCGCCAAGTACAGCCCCATGCCAGTGGACGCTTGATCATGGTGGTCCGTTGTGGATGTAAAACCTTTATCAAAAATACGCGGCACATCTTTTTGATCAATGCCTCTGCCAAAGTCTTTCACTTCGAGGTGCGTCCGCTCCCCTTTTTGAAAGCTTTTGATCTCAATTTCAGAGGCTTCGCTGTATTTCACTGCGTTTGTCAGCAGCTGCCTGATAATAAATGCCAGCCATTTTGCATCGCTCAGCACCTCCTCAGCCTCCAGCTGAATATCAAAGCCAATCCCTTTTTGGATACACCACGATTGTAAATCTTTGATTTCCTTGAAGATCAAAGGCTGAAGCTGAATGAATTCTACAGACAGATCATTTTCAATAAATGACATGCGTTTTTGATGAAGCTGCTGATCAAGAAGCAGGTGAATACGCAGCCATTCATATGATAGCTGGGATTTCAAAGCTTGGTCTTCCATTCTATCAATGATTAAATGCATCGCTGTTAATGGGGTTTTGACCTCATGAATCCATGCCATCAGCTCATCTTTTTCATTTTCTAATGCCAAGCGATGCCGGTCTGCGGTTTGCTTCAAGTGTTCCGTTTGCCCGGTAATGCTTCTTTCAATCATTGATTCAAACGGCGTTTCCGGTTCACTTATCGCTGTCACATCAAGATTGTTCTCCCATGTTTTCAGGCTTTTATAAAACGCCGTTTCTTTCCGATAGCGGACCCAAAGGAATATCATAAAAAACAAGACACACAAATACACCATATAAAGAACATTTTCAAATGAAATGGAGGGATCAACAAAAGCAATGAGCAAAATCAAAACCTGCTGAAACAAAAACACGGTAATCCAGCTTCGCCTTTCAGTGAGGAATGCTTTAATCATAGAAATGATCCTCTTCCTTCGCTAGGTAGCCTTGGCCGACCTTCGTCTCGATATATGTGCCAAGCTGCAGGGCGTCCAGTTTTTTTCGCAGGCGATTGACATTGACGGTCAGCGTATTATCACTCACAAAACGCTCATCGTTCCACAAGCTTCTGATCAGCTCTTCCCGGCTGACGATCTTGTTTTTTTGTTCTATTAATTGTTTTAAAATAAACATTTCATTTTTAGTCAGTTCAACAGTGCCTTTGTCGTTGCTGACGAGGTTCTGCTCTGCGTCTATGGCAGCCCCGCACCACGTTTTGAGCGTGTTCGCCTCCGTATTATAATGATACACACGCCGGAAAATCGCTTGGATTTTCGCAATCAGCACATCAAAATGAAACGGCTTTTGAATAAAGTCATCTGCCCCGAGCTGCATGGACATCACCATATCGGCAGGATGATCTCGGGAGGATAAAAAGAGAATCGGTACATTTGACCGGGAGCGGATCAGCCGGCACCAATGAAAACCATCAAATTTAGGAAGCTGGACATCAATAATGACACAATCAGGCTGAACCGCCGCAAATTCCTGCAGCACTTGACTGAAATCCTGAATGCCGTATACATCGTAGGACCATCCCGTTAAACGATCCTTAATTTCATGAAACAGCGATTCATCATCTTCAATCAGCAAAAGTTTAAACAATCGACTCACCGCACCTTTTCCTTTTTTATCAAGTGTATAGCAAAACGCCATCATGCGCTATAGAGAAAGCCGGCTGTCTCAGCCGGCTCGTACGCATTATAATTCTCTTCTCAACGCTGTCAGTACGTTGGTTTTGGTTGCTTTTCGTGCCGGGTTCATTCCGGAAATCACCGCAACCCCTCCGCAAATCACAACGGCAATGATGACAAGGCTGACCGGGATGTAGGAGAATGTGTAATTCAAATCGCCCGCATCGCCCCCGCTTGTCGCCGCGAGAATCATTGGAACGGCCAAGTTAACAAGGTAGCTCACGCCATAAGAAATGATAATCCCAATCACACAGCCTAAAATCCCGATATACGCGCTTTCCATCAAGAACATTCGGCGAATAATAGACGGACTCGCTCCAATCGCTTTCATAATGCCGATCTCCTGCGTTCTTTCTGTAACCGCCATTGTCATCGTGTTAAAAATGCCGATTGCAGAGATAATAACAGCGATACATCCGACAAAGATCAAGCCGATTTTGAAGACCATGAAGAAGGTGTTGGCTCCCTCAAGCTCGGTAGTCACTGAAGTAACATAGTACCCGTCATCTGTTAGATCATTTGTCAGCTGTTCCACATTCTCAAATTTATCAGCAAAAACGCCGATGTTAGTCTCAACATTTCCGCCTTTAAAATCCAAAAATTCGGAAAAATCTTTTTTGAATTGATCACTGATGAAGATGTTTGAGTCCTCCATCCAATCTTGAGATGGTTTTTTTGTAATACCAACAATTTTAAAGTCATATGTTTTTGTTTTTTTAACATCCCCTGTTTTGGGATCTGTTTTTGATACACTTAATTCAATTGTTTTGTTCAGAATGTCTTTCGTATAGCCTTTTGGTTCTTTTATATCTTCTGGATTTCCTTTTGCTTCCTCAATTTTTTTGTTATATTCTTCCGATTCCTTTTTCGTCAATAATCTCTTTGCAAAGTCGTATCCTACTACGATTTCATTTTCCGACTTTGCGACTCTTCCCTTTTCCAATTCCATATTGGCCTTTAATTCATCACTCATATTAGTAAAGATGAGATTAGAGCTTTCATTTGTACGATTGCCTAAAGTTGCTTTGTTTGGTTCATACACTTGCGTTCTTTCTACAACTGACCTTACATGATCATACTTCTCTAAATCAGCTTTTTTAATAGGCTTATCCCCTTCCTTGCCCATTACACTGACTTTAGTCACAACCTGCTGGCTCATCGTCATATCTGTGATTGTCTTTTGAATACCGAATCCAACCGACGACAGCACAACCAAAAACGCACACGCCATTGTTGTCGCAAGAATTGTCATAAAGACGCGGAGTCTGTTTTTCTTCATATTTCTTCTGATAAAATGAACCTGATCCTTAAACCTCAACGGTAATTCCCCCTTTTAACACACCGTCATGAAGCTGAAATTTTGAATGTCCGATAGAAGCGACTTCATCATCGTGAGTAATGATCACAAATGTAATGCCACGTTCACGGTTCAGCTGCTTGATCAATTCCAGCACTTCCTGTTCCGTTTCTGAATCAAGGCTTCCCGTCGGCTCATCCGCTAAAATAATGGATGGGTTTAAAATCAATGCTCGCGCAATGCTGACACGCTGCTGCTGGCCGCCTGACAGTTCATTCGGATAATGAGCGGCGTGATTTTCCAGACCGACGCGTTTCAGCATGTCCTGCACCTTTTGCTTGCGCTCGGACGATTTGATCCCTTTTAACGCCAGCGGCATTTCAACATTCTCATACGTTGTTAACCCTGGGATAAGCTGAAAGCTTTGAAAAATAAATCCGAAATGGTCAAGACGAAATTGCGCCCATTCCTTTTCATTAAAGCCCGTAACATCAGTGCCGTTAATGACAATCCGCCCTTTTGTCGGCGATATGTAGCCGGATATTAAATTCAAAAGCGTTGATTTTCCTGAGCCGCTTCGTCCGACGATACAGGCGATTTCCCCTTTCGCCACGCTTAATGAAACATCCTTCAAAACTGGAACTTCATTCTCACGGCCCTTTTTCCCGATCGTGAAAGAATGGTCGATATGCTGAACATCTATCATAAGTTCTCTCTCCCTTATAAAAGTTTCGTTTTTTTATAAATCGCAAAATAACTGATGAAGAAACCGATCACAGCTCCTGCAGCCATGCCAATGAGATAGCCGGCAAAGCTCTCCGTTGCGGAAAATCCAAAATATCCGAAGCCCATGATTCCAATGATAATGACGATTACTTGAACCGGACGGTCAAGCGATTTCCACAAAAAGAAATACCCGTTTCGTTCATTAGACAGTTTGACGAGACTGATGTAGCCGATAATGTAGAACATGATACTCATCACAGCCGGAATCACTAAATATTTCGGTGAATCTTCAACCCAGTTTGGAATGACATATGTGATTGGAAATATATACTGCATCCATTCAGGTATAGGGTAATCTAAAAATGCTGCTCCGCCAAAAAGGATATCAATGTTGATTGCAGGCAGAGTAATAACTAAAAAAGGCAAGATGGTGACGGTAAATGAGACCAGCAGCTGTGCAAAAATATGGCCTGTCAGAGCCCCGCCAGCCATAACCAAAGAATAAGCCAGCATGCTGATGATGATCATTCCAAGGCTGTAGTTATGAAAATGAACGACCTGATCAGGCTTCAAAAGCATTATCAGCAAAACAGATAAAACATAACCTATGAGTTGCGGTATCACAATCACCATTCCGCCGGTAAGGAACTTCGCATTAAATATCTGCCCTCGTGTATAAGGAAGGCTCAATGTAAAATCAAACAAGCCCTTGCTTCGTTCAATCCCAAGCTGGCTGACCGCCAAAACAACACCCCAAATCCAAAACAGTGAGATAAATGTGCCGTTTAAATAGTTAATCGTAAATACGCAGGTTCCGACCCACTCATTCTGATTAGCCACGCAGCCTTGATATGAGATGTACGTATTTAAAATAGTAAAAGGATTGCTAAGCATAAATACCAAAAAAATCATGATTAGCAGAGCTTTATTTTGCTTCCACTCTTTATAAAACAGCCCGGAATCCGGCACATCACTTCCCTCCAAACCGAAAGTATTTCTTAATGTTTCGTTTTCTTATAAATAGAGAAGTAGCTCACAAAGAATCCAACTACGGCTCCAATGATCATTCCAAAAATGTAACCAATGATGGACTGTCCGGCAGAATGTCCAAATAAACCAAATCCAAGAATACCAAAAACGATAATCAGCATTTGTACAGGACGGTCTAATCTGTTCCACAGGAAAAAGTATCCGTTACGTTCACTTGGATGCTTTTTGAAGCTTATATAGCCAATCAAGTAAAACAGCATGCTCATTACGGCTGGAATGAATAAAATATATTTACTGTCAGACAGCCATCCATTTGCAACGTAACCAATAGGCACTAGATATGATAAATTGCTCGTTAGAGAAAAATAAGCCTCAGGGGAAGGGAATAGTTCCCATATACTCACGCCAAAAACAACTTCAAAGTTTCCTACCGGCAAAGCAACAATTAAATACGGCAATACCGCAGCAGCAAATGCCGTTAATAACTGGGCAAAAACATTCCCCGTTAATGCCCCAGCGGCCATCAACAAACAGTAAGCCATAAAACTAATTACGATAACTCCAACGCTGCTGTGCTCAAAAAAGTAGACGTGTTCAGGGTTATAGATAAGAATCAGCAGCCATGCAAGTAAAAATCCAATCAATTGCGATAGCACAATTACAATACCGCCTAACCAAAATTTCGTCTGAAAAATTTGGCTTCTGTTATATGGGAGGCTTAATATAAAATCCATCGTGCCTTTCGAACGCTCCATTCCCAGGAAGCAGACCGCTAAAATGACACCTGGCACCCAGTTGATATCTATCAGATTGCTTACTCTATAATTGACAATAAAATCACAATATTGCGGGTCTTGATGAGCCAGACACCCTTGATAAGACAAATACGTATTAACGATAGAAAGCGGATTTGCCAGCACTAAAAACACAATACTTAACAAAAGCACCACTTGATTCTGCTTCCACTCTCGATAGAGGAGACCTCGGTCTACCATCTCCGCTTCCCTCCAAACTTCGCAATGAACACTTCTTCCAAGTTGACAGGAAGCTCATTCCACACTTTTGGCTTCAGCTCTCTTAAAAAGCTCTTGTTCTCTTCGTCGCTTTTCGGAATCAGCACCGTATAGAACACGCCGGCCTGATCGAGCATCGGAATGTTTTGCTCTCTGATGGCCAAATTGACATCTGTATCAAACGCCATTTGAATTTTGATGTATTCTTCTTTTAGCTCATCAAGATCCATCACATTCGTCAGCCTGTTATCTTCGAGAAAACCGATTCGGTTGCACATCCGCTCTATGTCCTCAAGCCGGTGAGAAGTGATCAGAATGCTCGTATCACGCTCTGCCACTTCATCGACCATCAGCTGCAGCACATCATGCCTTGTCACCGCGTCTATTCCATCCGTCGGCTCATCAAGGAGGATCAGCGCCGGTCTCGCCGCAAATGACAGAACGAGCGACAGCTGTTTTTTCAAACCTGTCGACAGCTCGCGGTATTTTTTCGTTTCCGGAATTTCATATCTGTTCATCAGCTCATTCGCATACGTGACATCAAATTTCGGATACATTCTTCTCAGGATATCGACTAGCTGCTTGTATGTATACTTGTCGTAAAAAGGATTTTGAACAGGCATGTAGATGATATTCTGCTTGACCTTCGGATGCTTTTTGATTTCTACGCCGTCAAACAAAATCGTCCCGCTGTCTGCGAAAATGATTTGCTGGATTAAGCGGAGCATCGTCGTTTTGCCTGATCCGTTGCGGCCGAGCAGCCCGAAGATTTCTCCTTTTTCAATTGTTAATGAAACATCTTTTAATACCTGATTGCCGTCTATCGTTTTTGACAGCTGCCGTAGTTCAATCATTTTCTGTGCCTCCCTTCACATCAGCGCTAATTTCCTTTATCCATTCTTGCAGTTTCTCCAGCTCAACCCCTGCATAGTGTGCATCGATGATGAGCTGTTTGAGTTGCTCTTTAATCATCGTCATCTTCCCTTCAACCAGTGTCGTTTTTGCATTCTCCGATATATAGGTCCCTCTGCCCCGAAGCGTTTCAATAATCCCCTCTCGCTCAAGCTCTTTGTACGCTTTGCTGACAGTGTTCGGATTCGCAATAATGATCGTCGCCAATTCTCTGACAGAAGGAAGCTTATCACCAGGCTGCATGATCCCTTTCAAACAAAGCTCTTTCATTTGCTGAATAATTTGTTCGTAAATGGGTGTTGAGCTTCTTGGATCGATTTGAATCATTTACTTCCCTACTTTCTATACGATCTGAACCTTTATAGATAAAACTGATCAATTATACTTTTTTGACATTCAAAACCGATCATCACAAGAACAAGAAAAAAAGAACAAGCGATCACAGATGCCGTGATTAGCATTGGCACGTTACGTTTGTTTCGTTTTTTATGTTTCATAACTGCCTCCCTTAATTTCAATATATAAATGCTTTTCATCAGTGTCTATAGTGTATTACTCCAATTAGTACACTTAATACAATAAATACTTTGACGTACAAAGTCAATCCTTTTTTTACAAAAAAACGGACCCTTATCAAAAGGGTCCGTTTCTTATACATCAAGAGGGTGCTGCAGGATCATATTATTTTGCAAAGCTTGCAGCTGAAGTCTCATTCTGTACAGCTGTTCTCTCTGCTGATCATTTGACGACAGCCACAGCTTATTCAAGGCATTTACCGCATTTTCAAGCTGCATTTGTGCATCACTGTATTCTTGATCGTTATAATGCTCTTGTTTAGAAGCGATTTTCAGCTGTTCTTCAGCATAATCATACGCCTGCATACATTGCTGGAGATGTTCATCTACTGATTGTCTTGTTGCCACAGTAACCCCTCCTCTTGGTAATGGAAACAATCCATCATTCATATTGTAGCCCCATCTGACTTCGTTCAATAAAGTAATTTATGGTCGATATTCATTTGTTCTCTTGTGAAATGCGTGCTACAATTTTAGGATGCAATCGTACGCAAGGAGGCACATGAATTGTGATGCAGAACAATCCTTTTCCTTATTCAAATACGGAAAAACGCTATCATACATTGAATTATCATCTCAGAGATCATTTTGGCCATAAGGTGTTTAAAGTGGCGCTGGACGGCGGCTTTGACTGTCCGAACCGGGACGGCACCGTTGCCCACGGCGGCTGTACATTTTGCAGCGCAGCAGGCTCCGGCGATTTTGCCGGAAATCGGGCCGATGATTTAATTACGCAATTCCATGACATCAAAAACCGCATGCACGAAAAATGGAAGGACGGCAAATACATCGCCTATTTTCAGGCCTTCACCAATACGCATGCGCCGGTTGAGGTGCTTCGTGAGAAATTTGAATCCGTCCTTGCCCTTGATGATGTAGTCGGCATTTCGATCGCCACACGCCCGGACTGTCTGCCTGATGATGTTGTTGACTATTTGGCCGAGCTGAATGAACGAACATATCTATGGGTGGAGCTTGGGCTTCAAACGGTTCATGAACGAACCGCTCTTCTGATCAACCGCGCACATGATTTTAACTGCTATGTGGAAGGCGTCAATAAATTAAGAAAACACGGCATACGGGTCTGCTCACATATTATCAACGGACTGCCTTTGGAAGACCGGGACATGATGATGGAAACCGCAAAGGCCGTCGCAGATTTGGACGTACAGGGCATTAAAATCCATCTGCTGCACCTATTGAAAGGCACACCGATGGTCAAGCAATATGAAAAGGGAAAACTGGAATTCCTTTCTCAAGATGAATATGTGCAGCTCGTCTGCGATCAGCTAGAAATCATTCCGCCGGAAATGATTGTCCACCGCATTACAGGTGACGGACCGATAGAATTGATGATCGGGCCGATGTGGAGCGTCAACAAATGGGAAGTGCTTGGCGCCATTAATAAAGAACTTGAAAATCGCGGCAGCTATCAAGGAAAGTTCTTTCAGCGGCTTGAGGAGGAATCAGCGCTATGATTTTGAAAAAAATTCTTCCTTACAGCAAAGAGCTGCTGAAAATGGCCGCGGGAGAAGGAGATATCGTCGTAGATGCAACGATGGGCAACGGACACGATACGCAGTTTTTAGCGGAGCTTGTCGGTGAAAACGGCCATGTGTACGCATTTGACATCCAAGAATCAGCCGTGGTCAATACGAAGGAACGGCTCGGCGAGACATTTCAAGCGCGAACAACGTTATTTCACAAAAGCCATGACAAAATCGCTGAATCCCTTCCGCTGGAAGCACATGGAAAAGTGGCGGCCGCTGTGTTTAACCTCGGCTATCTGCCGGGCGGGGACAAATCGATTACGACGAACGGCAGTTCAACAATCAAAGCGATTGAACAGCTTCTCAGCATCATGAAAGATGAGGGCCTGATTGTTCTGGTCGTCTATCATGGTCATCCGGAAGGCAAAGCTGAAAAAAACAACGTGCTCGACTTTTGCCGGGACTTGGACCAGCAAACAGCCCGTGTGTTAACATATGGATTTATCAATCAGCAAAATGACCCGCCATTTATTGTCGCCATCGAAAAAAAAGCTCAAATCAGCAAATGATTTGAGCTTTTTTCTTTGAGTTTTTCATCCAGGCCATTTTTTGAAATTTCCGGTAGGCTCTGCCGTTGATATAAAAGAAAAAGGAGGTTTTTCCGCTTGCTTTGATCAGCTTCTTCGCGAGCCGGCCCATTTCCTTTTGGCCCGCCACTTTATCATCTGACAAATAAACACCCAGCAAGCCCCGATTGATTAAACGATGGAAGTTTTCATGTGGAATGCCTTGCAAATGTTCGTCGGCTTTATGGATAAAGTGTTCAAGCCGCTTCATCATTTCTTCATGCGACTGATAATACGAGCAGAAATTCAAGTCCCCTTCTAGCAAATCCTCCTCTTGATCGATCAAATAATCGAGCAGAATGTGAAGACCTTGTATGTAAGGAAAATAACTATTGCGGATTTTTTTAGCGGTGTTTTCTGTGAAATCAGGCTGGAACGAATACGCAACAAGACAGAAAATGCCTAGCGTAGAGCCTGCACAAGCTGAAAACTCATACCATTCCATCTCAGGCAGCTCTGATTCATATTGAGTAAACCACTTCTCAAGCCGCGGAACACGCTCATGCTCAATAACGTGCTTATGCACCTGCAAATCGCAATAATAGCCGCACAGTTCAAGCAGATACGGTTTAATCATGTCGTAGTGCTCAATTGAACCAAGTACACGCTGGCACGTTTTGACCAACTCATGCAAATATCCACTGTCATCCTGTTCTTCACGGAATTGATAATAATTTTGCGGTTCCGCTCCCACTGTCAGTGCGTCCTGCATTGAGGTGTGGAGCATCCGAAAATCCTGCGGGTCAAGTGATGTGCTGCGGTCGCACAGATTGTCCAGATAATCACTGATCGTTTGATACGCGATGATAAACTCGACGCATTTCTGCTTTTGATTGCCTGACAACAAGGCCAGTATGCCGCCGCCTTCACAGTGGAACGTTTTGTCTCGAATACTTGCGGTTGCCTGTGCTTTTAATTCACTGTTATGAATTGATTCTGATTTTTGCTTCCATATGTCCAGCTCTTGATGAACGAGCGGAAAAATATCTCGATATACTTTTGCCATCAGTCCAAAAGGATGTTCCGGTACTGTCAACACATGCACCCCCAACTAGTTCAAATATATTGATCAGTAAACGCTCTTGCTGCTTTAAAGACATCTTCTCTTTCGGGTTCATTAAATATTTCATGATAAAGCCCTTCCCACTCTTTGTACGCTTTATTGTGGGAAGCAACACCTGAAAACCACTTGATCACCATCGTTTTGTCGACAAGCTTGTCGTCACCTGCCTGCATAACAAGGAGCGGCACTCTCAAAAACGCATCTGTCGGCACCATCGCTGACTCAATTGTTTTTAACAGTTCTCTGTACCATCTGACAGATACTTTCCTGACGTATAACGAATCATTTTGGTCTGCCTCGATGACGTCCTCATTGCGCGTCGCCATATCAATTGATAATCCCGAATCAACCTTAAGTGACGGAGCAATGACATTCAGGCCTCTTGATGCAATGTCAAGCGCTTTATTGACTTTAATTTGCAGTCCGAGACACGGTGATGATAAAATAATTCCCGTAATGCGGGGATTTCTTTGCTGTTTAAACCATTCAATCGCGACCAGGCCGCCCATGCTGTGACCAAGTAGAAAAACAGGCAGCTCAAAGGTTCGCGCTTTATCTATCCAAGTATCTACTTCATCAATGTATTCTTGAAATGAGCGAATATGACCTCTTGCCCTTGTGGTTGTCCCCTGACCCGGCAAATCGCCCATGACAACGTGATAACCCGAAGATCTCCACATTTCAACCAGCCATTTATATCGTCCGTGATATTCACTTGCCCCGTGGATCATCACAATCACTGCAACAGGTCTGTCTGCTTTCCAGGTCCACATGCTGTTCACCTCATACGAAATTTAAATAGAGAAAGAAAGAAGGATGAATGTTATGATCTACCCTTATAAGGAACACAAGCCAGATATTCACCCAACAGCCTTTGTAGCTGATAATGCCACAATTACCGGTGACGTCGTTATCGGAGAACAGTCCAGCATTTGGTTTTCTGTTGTCATAAGGGGAGATGTCGCGCCGACCAGAATCGGAAGCAGAGTCAATATCCAAGATTTAAGCTGCCTCCATCAAAGTCCGAACCGGACGCTTCTCATTGAAGATGACGCCACGATAGGGCATCAAGTTACACTTCATAGCGCTGTTATCCGCAAGAATGCCTTAATCGGCATGGGCTCAATCATCTTAGACGGAGCCGAAATTGGCGAAGGGGCCTTTATTGGTGCCGGCAGTCTTGTCCCTCCGGGAAAATTCATCCCGACTGGCCACCTCGCCTTTGGCCGTCCTGCAAAAGTCATCCGCCCTTTGACGGAAGAAGACCGACAAGATATGCAAAGAATACGGTCGGAATATGTAGCAAAGGGCCAATATTATAAATCACTTCAGCAAACATAAGACCTGCTTCGTCTTACTTTACCATTTTTCAAATTATGTTTGAAAGCAATAACCATCGTTTACCCGGACGTAATGACAGTTCGGGTTTTGTTTTTTCCATAAAATGTTCACATGTAGCATTAAACGTATGACTTTTATCTTATCATAAAACATGATCAGCAACTGTAATCTGGCTCTGCAAAAATCACATCCCTATTCTTTCCTGTTCTCTATTTTCTATGAGTACATACAAAAAGAGCCCGCTGGGAGCTCTTTTTGTCAGCTGATATTGCGTTCGCTGGCAGCAGCCGCATTTTTCTTATGAAAACCTTTTCCATAATACACAGCAAGTAAGATAAGAAACCATATCGGCCCGATAATCACGGCTACTCTTGTATCGGGACTGTAAGCCATAAGAATAACGACAAATGCTAAAAATGCCAATGACACATAAGACGTAAACGGAAAGAAAGGCATTTTGTATTTTAAGTGTTTCTTTTCTTCTGGCTGCAAGCTTTTCCGGTATCTAATTTGAGAAAGCAAAATAATCGCCCACGTCCAAATCGCTCCGAACGTCGCAATGCTTGTGACCCAAGTAAACACTTTTGCAGGTACAACGTAGTTTAACAGCACGCCGACCAATAAAGCGCCCGCTGAAGCCAGAACAGCTTTACCCGGAATGCCGCCTTTTGTCAGCTGGCCATAGGCTTTTGGCGCCTCCCCCTGATCCGCTAAGTTAAACAGCATTCGACCCGTGCTGAAAATGCCGCTGTTGCAGGAAGACAGCGCGGCCGTCAAGACGACAAAGTTAATGATGCCTGCCGCAGATGGAATGCCCACTTTTTCAAATGTGAGGACAAACGGACTTCCTTGTGAGCCAATTTCCTGCCATGGATAAATAGACATAATGACAAATAAAGCACCTACATAAAAAATCAAAATACGCCAAAATACCGTATCTATTGCTTTGGCTAACGATTTTTGCGGGTTCTTCACTTCACCAGCCGTCACCCCGATCATTTCAATCCCTAAATAGGCGAACATCACCATTTGGAGTGACAATAAAACCCCTTTTATGCCATATGGAAAAAATCCTCTGTTGTTCCACAAATTGCTAATTCCCGTGGCAATGCCTCCATTGCCGACCCCTGCGATGATCATCAATAACCCGACAGCAATCATAGATAAAATCGCGACAATTTTAATCAAAGCGAACCAAAATTCCAGCTCTCCGTAAGCTTTAACAGCCAAGAAGTTAACACCCGTCATAATGATCAGCGCCGATAATGCCCATATCCAGTTTGGCACGTCCGGAAACCAGTATCCCATATAAATACCGACAGCAGTAATTTCAGCCATACAGGTGACAACCCATAAAAACCAGTAGTTCCATCCGGTTAAATAGCCTGCAAGCGGTCCCAAATAATCACGCGCATACCTGCTGAAGGAGCCGGCGACCGGTTTTTGAATGGCCATTTCCCCAAGCGCTCTCATAATAAAAAACATGATCAGGCCGCTTACGGCATACGCTGCCAAAATACCAGGCCCTGCTAATTTGATAGCTGATGCGGAACCGAGAAACAACCCCACTCCAATGGCAGCTCCTAAAGACATTAGAGAAATATGCCTCTGCTCGAGTCCGCGGTGCAGCTCTTGTTTTTGTTTTTGCATGCTCTTCTCCCCTAGAAAAAAATATCAATAAAACATTTTTCTGAATTTTTCGTGTGGATTAGGTAATCAATGATCATGGAGAAATAAAAGTATACAAGGCTTTCGACGAATCGAAAGCCTTGTCTGTTACACAAAGATGACTTCTTTAGGCTGATGGCTCAGCTCTTCAGGCATATACCGTTTTTCGATATTGATGCTGTGCCAGATCATAAAGATTAATACAGTCCAGATTTTACGGCTGTTATCAGCCTTATCCGCACAGTGGTCTTCAAGAAGCTGAAGGACATAATCCTTGTGGATATAAGCATCCGTTTGGCTTTCCTGAATAATGTTCCGCACCCATTCGTTCATTTCGTTTTTCAGCCAATGACGGATCGGTACAGGGAAACCAAGCTTTTTGCGGTTTAAAACGTGCTCAGGCACAATTCCTTCAGCGGCTTTGCGAAGAAGATATTTCGTCGTGCCGTTCTTCGTTTTCAGTTCGTCAGGAATTTTTGAAGCGACGTCAAATACGACTTTATCCAGGAATGGCACACGCAGTTCCAAAGAATTCGCCATCGTCATTTTATCTGCTTTTAACAGAATGTCACCGCGCATCCAAGTGTGGATATCAACATATTGCATTTTGTTGATATCGCTGTATGAGCTGCTTTCTGTAAAGTAAGTCTTGGTCACATCACGATATGAAAGGTTCGGATTATAATGTTTCAACAGCTGTTTTTTGACAGACTCTTCAAAGATCTTCGCGTTACCGATGTAACGATCCTGAAGCGGAGTACAGCCGCGCTCAAGCAGGCTCTTTCCTCTCATTCCTTCAGGCATAACGGCCGCAACGTGCAGAAGCATCTTTTTCAGGCCGGACGGAATGCGCTCAAACGGTTTAAGCGAAAGCGGTTCACGGTAAATGTTATATCCGCCGAAGAGCTCGTCTGCACCTTCACCTGATAAGGCAACCGTTACATGTTTTTTCGCTTCTTTTGCAACAAAGTACAATGGAATCGCCGCCGGATCAGCAAGCGGATCATCAAAATGCCATACGATCTTCGGAAGCTCGTTCATGTATTCCTCAGGGGAAATGACTTTGCTGATATTTTCAATGCCAAGTGCCGCAGCAGTTTCTTTCGCTACATCGACTTCACTGAAGCCCTGCTGTTCGAATCCGACAGAGAAAGTTTTTAAGCTTGGATGAAATTCTTTCGCAACGGATACAATAAAGGAAGAATCGATTCCGCCAGACAGGAATGAACCGACAGGAACGTCACTTCTCATATGAACGTTTACAGAGTCATAGATCGCGTCTCTGACTTCTTTCACAAGCTTATCTTCTTCGGTCTGAACTGGCTTGAAGTTCGCTTTGAAATACGTTTTGAATGTGATATCGCCGTCCGGACGGATTGTAAACTGTGAACCCGGCTCTACTTTTTTCACATTGGCATCAAGCGTGCTTGGTTCAGGAACGAATTGGAAAGACATGTACTGCTGCAATGCCTCTTTATCTATTTCAATATCATTCTGAGCAACCATTAAACTTTTTCTCTCTGAGGCAAAATAAACCTGATCATTGATCGTTGTGTAGTACAACGGTTTAATGCCGAATGGATCTCTTGCTCCATAAAGCACATGATCGTTTTTATTCCAAATCAGAAAGGCAAACATACCGCGCAGTTTGGACGCCGCTTCTTCTTTATAGTGACGGTAAGTCGCAAGAAGAACCTCTGTGTCCGAATCCGTGTTGAATGTATACCCCTTTGCTTCAAGTTCTTCTCTCAATTCAATATAGTTATAGATTTCTCCGTTAAAGATAATCCAATATGTTTCATCTTCATATGATAAAGGCTGTCCGCCATTTTCTACATCAATAATGCTGAGCCGTCTGAATCCGAATCCAACGTGCTCATCATGGAAATATCCATCACTGTCAGGACCGCGGTGAACGATCATTTGGTTCATTTGTTTGATTAGTTCTTCTTGATCAGCGGTTTGAGCTAACGGATGCTTGTTAAAAACCCCGACAAATCCACACATAGTATTGCCTCCATAATTAAAATTGTCATCATTGAACCCCTATTTATAGACGCTGTGAATAGTATTTGGTTTCACGGTTATGTAAAAAAAATAAACATGAATACAACGTAAAAAAGGGAAAGCCGCTTAACCAGTAAGCGGCTATAAAATTATTCTCCTAACGCTTCTTTACGCAGCTGCTCCGCTTTGTCTGTACGTTCCCACGGAAGATCAACATCGTGGCGTCCAAAGTGGCCGTACGCAGCAGTTTGTTTGTAGATCGGACGGCGTAAATCAAGCATTTTGATAATGCCGGCAGGTCGTAAATCAAAGTTATTGCGAACAACTTCAATCAGTTTTTCCTCAGAAGCTTTTCCGGAACCGAATGTGTTGATTGAGATTGACACAGGCTGTGCAACACCAATCGCGTAAGCAAGCTGTACTTCGCAAGAATCTGCAAGCTCAGCCGCTACGATGTTTTTCGCAACGTATCTTGCTGCATATGCCGCAGAACGGTCTACCTTCGTCGCATCCTTACCTGAGAACGCGCCTCCGCCGTGGCGTGCATAGCCGCCGTACGTATCAACAATGATTTTGCGTCCTGTAAGTCCCGCATCCCCTTGAGGGCCTCCGATAACGAAACGTCCTGTAGGGTTGATGAAATATTTTGTTTCTTCATCAATAAGCTCTTCAGGAACAACCGGATTGATAACATGTTCTTTAATGTTGCGCTGGATTTGCTCAAGCGTAATTTCAGGGTGGTGCTGAGTTGAAATAACAATCGCGTCAATGCGGACAGGTTTGTTATTTTCATCATACTCAACCGTTACCTGTGTTTTGCCGTCAGGGCGAAGGTACGGAAGAATATCTTCTTTACGGACTTCACTCAGGCGGCGGGCCAATTTATGAGCAAGTGAAATTGGAAGAGGCATAAGCTCTTTCGTTTCATTGCACGCATAACCGAACATTAAACCTTGGTCACCCGCACCGATCGCTTCAATTTCTTCGTCACTCATTGTGCCTTCACGGGCTTCAAGCGCTTGGTCTACACCCATCGCGATATCAGCAGACTGCTCGTCAATTGATGTTAAAACCGCACAAGTTTCCGCATCAAATCCGTATTTCGCACGTGTGTATCCGATTTCTTTAATTGTTTGGCGAACTGTTTTCGGAATGTCAACATACGTAGATGTTGTGATCTCTCCGCTGACAAGAACCAAACCAGTTGTCACAGACGTTTCACAAGCAACACGCGCGTTAGGGTCTTTCTTTAAAATTTCATCTAAAATGCTGTCAGAAATCTGGTCACAGATTTTATCCGGATGCCCCTCCGTAACAGATTCTGATGTAAATAAACGACGATTTTTACTCATGATTTGCTTCCTCCTGCACAAGGCCTCCCGAAAGACCTTGTATATATGATACGGAACTCGCTCCCTCTTTTATACAATGTAACGTTATATTAGAGAATGTTAATTGGCATATTTATGAAATAAAAAAACCTTTTCCATCGAGGAAAGGGTTTGGACTTTGTGCCTTTCACTCTTATCGCTCAAGGAATCATACAACCTTGCAACAGGTTAGCACCTTGGTTGTCTCACACAGTTGAACATAATAAATAACAGAGAAACCGGTTGCTGGGCTTCATAGGGCCTGTCCCTCCGCCAGCTCGGGATAAGAGTATCCGCTCAATGAAATATCTTATCGTAAAAGGGTTTGCAATGTCAATATGATTCAGAAGAAATAGGCACCTATATCGAGGGAAAACATTGGAAAACACACACACAAAAAATGATAAATAGTATAGACTATTTGAAAATATATGTTATACTAATTCACAATTAGCAAAACACAAAAAACGATAAAGGAAGGTTTCATATGAACTCAGTTGATTTGACCGCTGATTTACAAGCCTTATTAACAAGTCCAAATGTGCGTCATAATTTATCAGCAGCACAGCTTACAGAAAAAGTACTCTCCCGGAACGAAGGCATTTTAACATCCACGGGTGCTGTTCGGGCAACAACAGGCGCTTACACAGGACGTTCACCTAAAGACAAATTTATCGTGGAGGAAGAAAGCACGAAAAATAAGATCGATTGGGGCACGGTGAATCAGCCGATTTCAGAAGAAGCATTTGACCGGCTGTACACGAAGGTTGTCAGCTATCTGAAACAGCGAGATGAGCTGTTTGTTTTCGAAGGATTTGCCGGAGCAGATGAAAAATACAGGTTGCCGATCACCGTCGTAAATGAGTTCGCATGGCACAATTTATTCGCCAGACAGCTGTTTATCCGTCCGGAAGGCAATGATAAGAAAACAGTTGAACAGCCGTTTACCATTCTTTCTGCTCCGCATTTCAAAGCGGATCCAAAAACAGACGGCACACATTCCGAAACCTTTATTATTGTCTCTTTCGAAAAGCGGACGATTTTAATCGGCGGAACAGAGTATGCCGGAGAAATGAAGAAATCCATTTTCTCCATTATGAATTTCCTGCTCCCTGAAAGAGATATTTTATCTATGCACTGCTCCGCCAATGTCGGTGAAAAAGGCGATGTCGCCCTTTTCTTCGGACTGTCTGGAACAGGCAAGACCACACTGTCAGCCGATGCTGACCGCAAGCTGATCGGCGACGATGAACACGGCTGGTCTGACACAGGCGTCTTTAATATTGAAGGCGGATGCTACGCCAAGTGCATTCATTTAAGCGAAGAAAAGGAGCCTCAGATCTTTAACGCGATTCGCTTCGGGTCTGTTCTCGAAAATGTTGTTGTTGATGAAGATACACGGGAAGCCAATTATGATGATTCCTTCTATACCGAAAATACGCGGGCAGCTTACCCGATTCATATGATTGACAACATCGTGACCCCAAGCATGGCAGGCCACCCTTCTGCAATTGTATTTTTGACGGCTGATGCATTCGGAGTCCTGCCGCCGATCAGCAAACTGACGAAGGAACAGGCGATGTACCATTTCTTAAGCGGTTATACGAGTAAGCTTGCCGGAACCGAACGCGGTGTGACGTCTCCTGAGACGACATTCTCCACATGCTTCGGCTCACCGTTCCTGCCGCTTCCTGCTCACGTCTATGCTGAAATGCTCGGCAAAAAGATCGATGAACACGGCGCAGACGTTTACTTGGTCAATACCGGCTGGACCGGCGGCGGCTACGGTACAGGCGAACGCATGAAGCTTTCTTACACAAGAGCGATGGTCAAAGCAGCGATTGAAGGCCAATTAGAGGATGCAGAAATGATGACTGACGATATTTTCGGCCTGCACATTCCACTTCACGTTCCTGGTGTTCCCGATCATATCCTTCAACCGGAAAACACGTGGAACAACAAGGAAGAATACAGAGAAAAGGCTGTCTACCTCGCAAATGAATTCAAAGAGAATTTTAAAAAGTTCGCACATACAGATGCCATTGCGCAGGCAGGCGGCCCTCTCGTTTAGAAAGCAAAAGCCAAGAGCAATTATGCTCTTGGCTTGTTTTAATTGACAGAATGCAGTGAAGTCAGCTTGTACGTAATGATGGTCCGGCCGTCTTCCCATTGAAGCTTCTGCACTTCAGCTGTGCCCGATTTTTCGCCAAACTTTGTTTTGCGTACATCCATCGGAATCTCCATCGGATACACACGGTATCCATCTTTCTCTAACGTGAATATATTTTCATCTATGCGAACTTCTTTTCCTTTTGTCACAATCAGTGTATTAAATTCAACAGGCATTCCCAAAGTGAAATCCCCTTTCGTTCTCTTTTTTCTTTATCATACCATATTTCACCGTCAGCGGTTTTTCATCCATTGTGTGAGCTGCCGTACGATACGCCGGTTTTCTTTTGGCGGAAAATAATGTGTGAATTTACTGTAGTACCACGTCTCCACCGGCTTATGCAGCTGTTTTAGCTTCTCTTCAAATAAATAGGAATGCTGAATCGAAACGTTTTGGTCTTTTTCTCCATGGATTAATAACACGGGGGCCTGAATTTTAACTACTTGGTCAAATGGTGTTCTCCATTTGTATTCCTCAGGCACCTTTTTCGGTGTTCCGCCGATGACTCTTTTCATCATTCGCCGCAAATCCTGCCGCTCCTCATATGTAAGGATCATATCACTGACGCCTCCCCAGGAAACAAATGAAGCCGCTTGCCGGCCCATTTCAATCGCAGTGAGCATTCCCATAATTCCGCCGCGGGAAAAGCCGAAGATATGGATTCTGTCCTTCTTGACATTTGGATGCTGCTGAAGGAGTTGAAATGCAGAAAAGGCATCCTCCCTATCTTTTCCGGCAAAATCCTCATTGCCCTCTCCTCCTTGATTTCCTCTGTAAAAAGGAGCAAACACAACAAACCCTTGGGATGCAAACTGGATAATCCGGCCCGGCCGAACCATGCCCACGCTTTTAATTCCGCCGCGCAAATATAAAAAACCGTCATATTGTCCCGGTGCCGCCGGCTCAGCCAGAAGCCCCTTTACCCGTAAGCCATTTGAAAGATAGCAGATCGTATACAAACGCACATGCTGACTTGGCGACGGAAATCTTCTTTTCTCAACAATCAAAGCAGCCGCCTCCTTTTTTCTATATGCTTTCCTTCCTCCAAAATTACATCCGGAGAACCTGATTAGGCATTCACACATTTTTATACCCATCATACGATATGTAAAGCAAAAAAGGATATTAACTTGATGCTAAATAAGGAGGTTGTCTATGTGAACAAATGGTTAAGGCTGGGCTGCGCCTGTGTCGGCAGTATATTTCTGATGATCGCCCTGGCGGCTTGCAAGCAGGAAGAAACGCTCACCAAAGTCAAAGTAGCTGAAGTGACCCATTCGATTTTTTACGCACCTTTATATGTTGCTGAGTCTAAAGGATTTTTCAAGGAAGAAGGGCTTGATGTTGATGTAAACACGACATGGGGCGGCGACAAAACGATGACATCGCTTCTTTCAAACGGCTCAGACATTGCACTTGTCGGGTCAGAAACATCTATTTATGTCGAAGCGCAAGGGGCTAAAGACCCTGTCATTAATTTCGCCCAGCTAACCCAGACAGACGGAACGTTTCTTGTCGCGAGAGAAGATGTTGAACACTTTGACTGGGATCAGCTGGAAGGAAAAACGTTTCTCGGCCAGAGAAAAGGCGGCATGCCGCAAATGGTCGGCGAGTATGTACTGAACAAACATAAAATTGACCCGCATAAGGATATTGACCTTATCCAGAACATAGACTTCGCCAATATCGCGAATGCATTTGCTTCTGGAACCGGCGAGTATGTACAGCTCTTTGAACCGCAAGCTTCTCTCTTTGAGAAAAAAGGCATCGGCCATATCGTAGCTTCTTTCGGAGAAGAATCAGGCCAAGTTCCTTATACGACTTTTATGGCGAAACAAAGCTATCTGAAGAAACATGAAGACACAGCCGTCAAGTTTACAAAAGCCATTTATAAGGCGCAGCAGTGGGTGGAAAACCACTCGGCGAAGGACATCACAGACGCCATTAAAGATGAATTTGATGATACCGATCCAGAAGTCATCGAAACATCCATTGAACGCTATAAAAAGCAGCATTCGTATTCGCCAGACCCTCTGCTCAACGAAAAAGAATGGGAGCTGCTCCAAACCATTATGGATCAATCGGGAGAACTGCCGAAGCACATTCCATACAATCAGCTAGTAAATAAACAAATTGCCGAAAAAGTCACCTCGGAAAAATAGGAGGCGCCATTTATGTCTTTCTTACATGTCGACCATGTAACCCATACTTATTTTTCTGTAAAAGAAAAAACAACGGCCGTGCGGGATATTCATTTCAATGCTGAAAAAGGTGATTTCATCTCATTTCTCGGCCCAAGCGGCTGCGGAAAAACAACACTGCTTTCCATTATTGCCGGCCTGATTGAGCCATCGGAAGGCAGAGTTCTGATTGAAGGACGTGAGCCAAATCAAAAAGAACATAACATTGGCTACATGCTTCAGCAGGATTACTTATTTCCCTGGAAATCTATCGAGGAAAATGTGCTTCTCGGTTTAAAAATCGCCGACACGTTGACGGAAGAAAGCAAGGCCGCTGCACTCGGTCTATTGCCGGAGTTCGGCCTCATAGATGTGGAGAAGAAATATCCGAAAGAGCTGTCGGGCGGAATGCGCCAGCGGGCCGCGCTTGCAAGAACTCTTGCGCCAGATCCAAGTCTGCTTTTGCTGGATGAGCCATTTTCCGCGCTTGATTTTCAGACAAAGCTGTCATTGGAAAACCTGGTATTCCGTACATTAAAGGAGTATCAAAAAACAGCAGTGCTTGTCACTCATGATATTGGGGAAGCGATAGCGATGAGCGATACGATCTATTTATTTTCAAACCAGCCGGGCACCATCCATCAGATTTTTACCATTCCTAAGGAATTGGCCGCGATGATGCCTTTTGACGCCCGCCAGGCGCCATCCTTCCAGACGCTGTTTCAAACGATATGGAAGGAGCTGAATTCTCTTGAGAAACAGCAAAGAAACCATTGATTTGCTTCACGAACAATATCAATTAAAACAGAAAAAGGAAAAATGGAATGTACATTCCTTTCAGCTTGCCATATTTATTCTCTTTTTCTCGGGTTGGGAAATCTCCAGCAGGCTCGGCTGGATCGATCCGCTGATCTTCAGCTCTCCGTCAGCTGTATGGCGTTTATTGCTGGAGAAACTGGGTGACGGGTCTTTACTGTCACATATCGGCGTCACTTTATTTGAAACAGTGCTTGGCTTTTTGCTTGGGACGTTGATGGGCACGTGCCTCGCTGCTTTGTTATGGTGGTCCAACCGGCTTGCCAGAATTTTAGATCCGTATCTCGTTATTTTGAATGCAATGCCGAAAGTGGCGCTGGGTCCGATCCTGATTGTCGCGCTCGGTCCCAGTTTTATCAGCATTATTGCGATGGGGGCCATCATCAGTGTCATTATCACAACCATCGTCGTGTACACTGCCTTTCAAGAGGTTGACGAAAACTATATAAAAGTCATGAAAACATTCGGTGCAAAAAAATGGGTCATTTTTAAAGAAGTGATTCTGCCCGCATCCTCCCCCGCTATTATTTCAACACTGAAAGTAAACGTCGGGTTATCATGGGTTGGCGTCATTGTAGGGGAATTCCTTGTCTCTAAGGTCGGGTTGGGATATATGATTATTTACGGTTTCCAAGTCTTCAATTTCACGCTCGTCTTCTTAAGCCTGCTGATCATCGCCATATTTGCCACTCTGATGTATCAGGGCGTAGAGCTTCTAGAAAAGAAATGGACGAAGGGCAGGACATAAAAAAACCCGGCACATGTGCCGGGTTTTTCATTCGATCCATCCAGCTTCTTTCAGCTTTTTCAAACTGATCGGAAGAACGGAATCCTTCATAATAAAGCTGAATTTTTTATTGCGGGAAAGGTTTTCCGGAAGCTCATGAAACAGAACCGGGCCTTTCGTTTCAAAGTAATCAGCTTGCTTTTCAAGCTTTTCTATATCTGCAAAATATATATTTTTTACAATCACTTTTTCTTTACCGAGAACTTTATACTGTCCGAGGTACTTGAGGCTTTTCACTCTCGCACCCGTCTCTTCCTTTACTTCCCGGAGCGCCGCCTCTTCTGCGCACTCCATCGGCTCTACTTTCCCGCCTGGAAACTCATAGCCTCTGTCCTCATGTTCTGTTAAAAGCCATTTGCCGCCAAAACGGCAAATCACCCAGACATGCTTTGGGCTGTCCGAGAAAGGCTGATTGTCAAAGGAAAGCTGAACAGTATTCTGATAATAATCTTTAAACTCGTACATGTTTATCCCTCAAATCCGTTCCTAGCTATCTTCCATACATCATACCACAGTTATGTTTCTTCGGAAGCCTTTTATCAAAAAATTAGGGAAACCCAGCACGCCATCAGAGTCTAAAGCATGCAGACCAGCTCGTACAGTTTTTTGCCGTGCCTTTTGCCAGAATGTGCGACTGGCGCTCTGGGCTTTATTATGACCCGGGAACAGCTAAAAGTTACGGTTTGCGTTTGAATTTATTTTTTAACGTTTCTAAAAGATCGACGAGCATCTGAGGAACCGGTATGCCGAGAGAGCTGGCTGTCACTACAATTTGCACAGACTCATAAAGAATATAAAACATAATAGCCAAGTCACGTATTGACCCCTGTGTATTCAGCAGCTGATCAAAAAAGTGGCATACAGAGATCAGAGCCAGCGTGACTAATTTTTTGACAAGCCGGGTAAATACTTTTTTAAACGCCAGCTTGTGAATAATCGTTTCCTTCAAGGTCGTACTGATAAATTCAATGGCCATAAGAGAGAGCAAAATCAGGAATGAATATTGAAAACCTCCGAAGAAAAACCCCGCTGCTGAAACGCTGACTGCGAAAAACGAAAAGATGCCAAAGTCTCTATCCATTTATACCAACATCCTTTCACAGAAACGGCCTTACGATATTCTATGGAAAACAAGCCGAACGGATTGGATTTTTCAGAAAAATGGACTGGTTGTCGCCTATTTTTTTTGGATACAAAAGAAAAGCCGGACGTCTTTTATAAGACATCCGGCCTTTCTTTTTTGGATTTATCCCAGGTAAGCTTTCAGCATCCAGTTGTGTTTTTCAATATTTTGATGGATCGCAAGGAGCATGTCCCCTGTTGTTTCATCACCGACTTCATCAGCTAAATCCATTCCGTTTTTCAGCTCTTCCGCAATGACTGTGAAATCATCATATACGCTCTGAACCATTTGTTCAGCCGTTTCATTTCCTTCCGCTTCTTTTACAGAAGCTGTTTCCAAGGATTCCTTCATTGTCGCAATTGGTTTTCCGTTCAGTGCCAAAAGACGTTCTGCTAAGTCATCAATATAAGTTGCCGTTTCGTTATACAGCTCTTCAAACTTTTCATGAAGGGTGAAGAAATCTTTCCCTTTCACATACCAATGATAATTATGTAGTTTCACATACATGACTGTCCAGTTGGCTACTTGTTTGTTCACTGCTTGAATCAATTGTTCTGACATGATTATCTTCCTCCTTGTTATATGACTATGTATACCCTTTATATCGTACGTTAAAACCTCTTTTTTACCCTTAAGTGTCACAATTTCTTCTACTATGCTACAATTGTTAAAAAACGGGAGGTGGAATGTCATGACGCTTCTCATTACGGTAAGTATTTTGATTGTGCTGGCTGTTTTGCTTGTCACCATTTGGACGACTGTGAAAGCCTATAATGTAAAGCACACCATCGATCCTCCGCAAGAAACTCGCTCTGATTCAAAACGTTAATGATTGTGTGAATGCTCGTCTTCAGTCTGATTGCTGACAGCATCGGCGTCTCCGACTTGGACTTTTAAGGTCGGCATGCTATGCTGTTTTTTTGCTGTGACATGGGATTGGACAGTGTATATACCATCTTCCTTAAACGTTGTTTCCAATCGATATACGCCTTTTTCCTGTTTCGCTTTATACATTTGGCTGGCGTCTTTTTCTCCTTCTTTCCACACTTCAAACTCCACTTCATCAGCATCCGTCACCGTTTCGTCACCATATGATACCGCTGCTTCATAAGCGGCACTTTCTCCGGGATTTACTTTTTCAGGTCCGGTCAGCTTGACATCCAATACCTCGGGCGTCTCAGCTGTATTTGCTTTGTTTTCGCCTGATCCGCATCCATTAAGCAAAAAAGCAGAAAAAAGCAGAACAACCAACATTTTTTTCATGCCATCACCCTTTCATCGTTTACCTAAATAGTAGCAAACGCTTACAGCAAATGGTATATAAAAAAGAAGACGTCACAAAAAAGACCTTTTTGCTTAAGTGCAAAAAGGTCCCTTTCTGTTTAGCCAAATACTTTTAGCAATTCTTCTTTATCCTGTGACAGCCAGAAACGCATTAAACGTTTAGCGCCTTCCAGATCATGAAGCTTCGCCTGGCCGCACTGCTTTTCATTTGCAGCCGGAATTTCGGTAATTTCTACTGCTTCGTTCATTGTATCTTCAAGAAGATCAACGATTTCCGCTGGTGTCGGCTCTCCGCTCACAACAAGATAATAGCCTGTTTGGCAGCCCATTGGAGAAATATCGATGATATCAAAATGATCATATTTCTCAGCGTGAGAACGAATCGTAAACGCGAGCAAATGCTCAAGTGTGTGAATGGTGTCAGGCTTCATCGCCTGTTTATTCGGCTGGCAAAAACGAATATCAAATTTATTAACAACGCCGTCTGTTCCTACTTTATGCACGCCGCAATGTCTTACGTATGGAGCAACAACCGCATTATGATCAAGCTCAAAACTTTCTACTGAAGGCATAATGGCACTCTCCCTTTTTTAAAAATGTACATTCATTATAACATACCTTTCCGATAAGAATTATCGAACAACTTTTCAATCTGCGTTTTTTTTCTTATACTTGCATCAGAAAGGTTGCTGAAGAAATATGAAAACCCTATTTATCGCTCTGATCAGAGGATATCAAAAATTCATCTCGCCGCTGACACCGCCAACATGCCGCTTTTATCCGACTTGTTCCCAATACGGAATCGAAGCGATTAAAACGCATGGTGCTCTAAAAGGCGGATGGCTGACCATCAAACGGATTTTGAAATGCCACCCGTTACATCCGGGAGGAGTCGATCCCGTTCCTGAAAAGAAACGAAAACATTAAGCGTTATAGCCGTTTACGACAAGATCCAGTTTTCCGGTTTTAGGATCAATAACTAACCCATGGACAGGAACATTTTCCGGGAACAGCGGATGATGTTTTATAACGTCTACGCTGTCTTTTACACTAGCTTCCACTGAATCAAAGCTTTTAAACCATTGATCGAAGTCAACACCGGAGTACTTTAAAGTTTCAATGCGTTCTTCAGGAATTCCTCTTTCTTTCATTCTATCAAGCATGCTTTCGCTGCTGATTTTGCTCATGCCGCAATCGTGATGCCCGATCACACATACCTCATCTGCGTTCAGTTCATACACTGCGACGAGCAAACTTCTCATGATGCTTCCGAATGGGTGTGTCACAAGCGCACCAGCACTTTTAATGATTTTCACGTCACCGTTTCGCATATTCATTGCATGCGGCAGCAATTCAACCAAACGAGTGTCCATGCAAGAAAGAATTGCCATTTTTTTATCTGGGAATTTTGATGTTTGAAACTTTTCGTACTCCTTTTGTTCAGTAAATGTCTTGTTAAATTCAAGAATATCATTTAATAGGCTCATAAGCTAGCTGTATTCCTTTCTGGTCTTTTTACTCTTCAATATATCACAGCATTTGTCTTTTCGTCATCTTATCAAAAATCAAACTGAGCAAGAAAAAAAGACAAACCCTCAGGTCTGCCTCATTTCCCCATATTATAGCGTTTTTTGAACTGCTCTACTCGTCCGCCTTTTTCATTGAATTTCTGGCGGCCTGTATAAAACGGATGCGTGTCAGAGCTGACCTCTACTTTAATGACCGGATATGTGTTGCCGTCTTCCCACTCTGCTGTTTCATTAGATGTTTTAGTAGAGGTGCTGAGAAAACGGTAGCCGCTGTTGACATCCTGAAATATGACTTTGTGGTTCTTTGGATGAATTCCTTCTTTCATGTCTATCCCCTTTCTTCAAATCGTAATAATTACGTTTTATTTTATATCCTCACAAACGTTTTGTCAATCTCCTTACATCCTTCCCTAGGTTTTCGCATCGTAAACCTCACGGCATTTAAGAATAGGAAGAATAATCTAACCGAGGAAGCAAATAATAAACCCAAAATACATACAGAACGTCTTTTTAGAAAGGTGGTTTACGATTGTGGATGATTTAGTTTTGGCTAGAAGCCTTTTTGGCACGACAATGGGCTTTCATATCATTTTTGCAACGCTTGGAGTCGGTCTGCCGCTGATGATTTTAGTGGCGGAATTGATCTATCAAAAAACGAAAGATGACCATTATGCGATCATGGCGAAAAGATGGACGAAAGCGCAAGCCGTTTTGCTGGGGGTCGCCATACCGACCGGGACGATTGCGGGCACTCAGCTCGCGCTTTTATGGCCGGGATTTATGGAAGTCATCGGCCGGGTCATGTCTCTGCCGTTTCAAATTGAGATCTATGCTTTTTTTGTTGAAGCCCTTTTCATGTCGATTTATGTATATGCCGCAGACCGTTTGTCACCGGCTATGAGGATTGTTGCTGTTTTCTTTGTATTAGTCGGCGCCGCAGCGTCAGCTGTTCTGATTACGAATGTTCACGCCTTTGAAGGAACGCCGGCCGGTTTTAAAATTTCAAACGGAAAAATTACAGATGTTGATCCGTGGGCTGCGTTCTTCAACCCAAGCTTTTTTATCACTGCCGGCCATGTCGTTTTATCCGCGTTTATGACGGGAGCTTTTATCGTGGCTTCTGTGGCTGCATATAAAATGATCCGGACGAGAAAAAAGGAAAAGGTCTATCGCTTTCACCGGAAAGCCCTCTTGCTCGCACTGACGATCGGCGGTATTTTTTCATTGCTGACCGCTTTGAATGGACACGAATCTGCACAGATGCTTTATGAATATCAGCCCGAAAAATTAGCCGGTGCCGAAGGCTTGTTTGAAACAAGGTCTCACGCCCCTCTTGCTATCGGCGGTTTTACCGACCCGAATGAAGAAAAAGTAAAATGGGCTATCGAGATTCCATGGGCCTTAAGTTTTTTGGCAGCTAACCGCTTTGACACTGTTGTAAAAGGATTAAATGCATTTCCGAGAGACGAATGGCCTCCGCTGTTTATTCACACGCTTTTTAATGCGATGGTCGGAGTAGGAATGCTGCTCATCCTTTATTCCATTATCGGTGTGGTCTGGAGAAAGGTGCTAAAGAAAGACCGTTTCCCAACGTGGCTTTTGGTCATTTTTATGACGGCAGGCCCTTTTAGCATCATCGGCATTGAATTTGGCTGGATTTTCGCCTGTACGGGGAGGCAGCCTTGGGTCATCTATCATCTCCTGAAAACGTCGGATGTTGTGACGACGACTGGCTCGATCGGGGTGCTCTTCTTATTTTTCACATTCGTTTACGCCGTGTTGGGCGCTGCTGTCGTCTACGTGCTGCTGTACTATTTCCGCAAACACCCGGTTGACGAAGATTTAAATACAGCGGAGTCGTAATGGCTCCGCAAACAGGAAACCAAATGGAAGGAAGATCGATAAATGGACATTTCAACTGACGCTCTGATCGCCATCTCAATTATTTGGGGCTTTGTGTTTATTTACGCCGTCATGGCGACAATGGATTTTGGAGCGGGATTTTGGTCTATGATCTATTTAAACAAGGAGCACATGAAGGCCACCGATATTGCGAACCGCTTTCTGTCCCCGACTTGGGAGGTCACAAACGTCTTTATTGTGGCCATCGTCGTGGCGCTTTTCAGTTTTTTCCCCGGCGCGACATTTGTACTCGGCACCGTTTTATTAATTCCCGGAAGCATGATTTTACTGCTTTTAGCGATCCGAAGCGGGTTTCTCGTTTTTTCAAACACAGCGAAAGAACGAAAATTGCTAAGATATATTTCCGGCATCTCCGGCTTTATCATCCCTGCTATTTTAATTTTGGTGCTTCCTGTGACGCACGGAGGGTTTATAGAAAAAACGGACGGAATCTATAACTTAAATATGTCTAAAATCTTTTCAAGCCCGAACGCCTATTCATTTATCGGGTTTGCGATTTTAAGCACTTTATTTTTATCCTCACTGCTGCTTGCTGATTTTTCAAATGTGGCGGAGGAACAAGATGCCTACCGCGCTTACAGAAAAAGCGCCTTGATTACCGGCCCTATTTCACTCCTGTTTGCTGTATGCATTATGCTGACAATGCGGAATGAGGCAAACTGGCTGTATAGCGGCATGATGAATGATTTCTCTTGGATTATTGCATCGTTCATTACATTTGTCATTGCTGGAATTGCTCTTTTTCTGCCTAACAAGAGCTTTGGCCAAAACATCGGAAAGCCTCGGCTTGCACTTGTCGCGATTGCGATACAGTATTTTCTGGCAAGCTACGCGTACGGGCGGGCGCATCTCCCTTATATGATTTATCCTGATGTGACAGTTATGTCGGGCTTCACAGAACCAGCAACGTTCAGAGCGCTGTTTGCGACGTATATTGTTGCATTTATCATCCTCTTTCCGGGCTTCTTTTTCTTCTGGAAAATGTTTATGCGAGATAAGCGGTATATCCGTCAGGAGGAATAGAGGACAAACCCGCCGGCTATACTAAGCCAGAACCTTGATAAGGAGGGGATGGCATGGAGCAGAAAATTCTATGCGAAGTCAATAACTGTTCTTATTGGGACAAAGGGAACAAATGCACCGCTGATGCCATTTATGTTGTCAGCCATACTGGTGAAACGGCTGAAAACAGCCGGGAAACGGACTGCAAAACGTTTAAGCCGCATGATTTGTAATCAAAAGAAAGAGCTGCCTCAGCCAGCTCTTTCTTTTCGCATGTTCAATGTTCTCAGTTTTTTTGTCATGACCCCGTTTGCAGGCGAAAACAATAAGGCACCTGTATAACATACACCTGTCATGGCCGCCATCGCTCCGGAAATCGAAACATTAAGCCACGTTGCGAAGAAATAGCCCATGACTGCCGAAAGCCCTCCAATCACCGCGCTTAGGAACAGCATATAAAGCAGCCGGTCAGTCAGCAAATGAGCTGCAGCAGGCGGGACAATCAGCATGGCCACAACCAATACAGCACCCACCGAATCAAAGGAAGCAACGGTCGTCAGCGACAGCATGCCCATTTGCACATAATGAATCAGCAAAACCGGTATTCCCAGAGCTAAAGCCATTTGCGGATCAAACGAAGCGATTTTGAACTCCTTATAGCACACACTGATCAACAATACATTTAAAACCAGAACAGATGCCAGCATCCAAAACGCTTTCGGCCCGATGTCAACTCCGAATACCGTAATCGTATTCCACGGCACAAAAGCGATTTCTCCCATTAACGAGTGCTCAATATCAAGATGGACATTCGCTCCATACACTGAAAGCAAAATGACGCCGACTGCAAATAAGGATGTAAAAACAACGCCTATGGCGGCATCTGATTGAACCCCCTTGCTGTGGAGAAGCTGAACCAAAAAAGCCGTTAACAGTCCAGATACAGCCGCCCCGATAAACATAGGAATCCCGTCAAGACTTCCTGTCACAAGAAAAGCACCGACGATGCCAAGCAACACAGTATGGCTGATCGCGTCGGCCAGCATTGCCATTCTTCTCAACACCAAGAATGTGCCGATCAGCCCACAGCTCACACCGACTAGTACACCAGTAGCTATAATCCATGCTTCAAAACTCATTTGCGATCTGTCCCTTCTCGGCATCAGGGGGTGCCTTTCGAAGCTCAGGCATCCGTCCATACAGCTTTAAGAGTGAAAAAATCCGCTCTCTCGTTTCCTCAGGCAAACGATCCGGGACAAAATGATCCTGATCTAATTCTATATTCGCAAGCTCCATTTCATGCATGAGGTACACTTCATACATCCGTTGCTTCAAAGCGATGTGATAGCCTTTTTCTATCCCAGTGCGTGTCATTTGCCAAACCCCGTTTTCGATACGCACGATGCACCTCTCTTTTTCCAAGTCATTCAATACCTTAAGACATAATGCAGGGGATATCCGCCTTTTCTTTCTTACACCTTCAGCCGTTACATAAAGATCCTTCTTTTCATACTGCTCATAAATCGTCAGCAGCACCTGCTCTCGGCTTGTTTTCCGCCGCAGCCTTATCAGCCTTATTGCTTTTGCTGCCAATCCACGCTTAGGCGCGCAAATCATTGAAAATAGAAAGATCATTGTTGCTGATAAGATCATTAACGGCCCTGTCGCCATGCCCTTCATCGTCGTGCTCAGCAAGGTTCCGGCCACGCCGCTTACACCGCCTGTGATCCCGGCAATGACCATCATTCCGGTTAACCGCTCGGTCCAATACCTTGCAGCTATGGCAGGCGTAATCAGCATAGCCGCCATTAATATCACACCAACTGTCTGAAGCCCGATGACGACAGCACAGACGATAAGGCAAGCCAAAAGCCCGTTTAAAAAACGAACCGGCATTCCCAACCCCTTTGCAAACGCGAGATCGAAAGTGATCAATGTAAACTCCTTAAAGAAAACAATACAAAGAAGCAATAAAACAGCGGATATTCCTGCAATCAGAATGATATCCTGTCTGATCAATGAAGCGGCCTGGCCGAATAAAAAAGAATCAAGCCCGCTTTGGCTTCCCGCCCCCTGCTGCTGAATATATGTCAACAGTATGATTCCGACGCCAAAGAACACAGAGAGAACAATCCCGATCGCCGAGTCCTCTTTTGTTTTTGAAAGCCGCGGAATCAGCTGAATACACCAAGTTCCAAGCAAACCTGCAAGCGCTGCTCCCAGCAAAAAGAAAGGCAGTGATTTTTGCCCGGTGAACAGAAAAGCGAGACACACGCCCGGCAGAGCTGAATGAGCCATCGCATCACCGATTAAACTTTGCTTTCTCAGCAGCACAAAGCTGCCCAAAACACCGCTTGCCGCCCCGAGCAAAAGTGTACCCGCAAGCACCCACTGTGTATTTGGATGCTGGAGCTGCAGCCACAAACTTTCAAACAATGCGCTCACCCCTTCTGTCCTTCTGCCAGCACTTTATCTTTTAGAAACGTCAGCTTTCCTCCATACGTTTTTTGCAGGTTTTCGATCGTAAAAACGTTTTCCGCCGGTCCGAAAGCGATTTTTCTTAGATGAAGCAGTAGGATCCAATCGAAATAATCCTCGGCGGTCTGCAGGTCATGGTGGACGACAAGCACTGTTTTTCCTTTTTCTTTGAGTTCTGCCAAAAGCGTCATAATCGCCCGCTCCGTCGCTGCATCAACGCCGGCAAACGGTTCATCCATAAAATAAATGTCGGCTTCCTGGCAGAGCGCCCGGGCAAGAAACACACGCTGCTGCTGGCCGCCAGACAGCTGGCTGATCTGCCTTTTCGCATAATCAAGCATCCCGACTTTTTCTAAAGCGGCTTTCGCCATCTCCACATCAGTTTTTTTTGGCCTTTTTAATAAGCCGATGCGGCCGTATCTCCCCATCAGCACAACATCGAGCGCGCTTGTGGGAAAATCCCAGTCAACCGAGCCGCGCTGCGGAACGTATCCGATTCTTGTCCGCTGATCCTTATAGTCTTTGCCGTAAATAGAGATGTCTCCTGAAGCCCGGGGCACAAGACCGAGAATGGTTTTGATCAAGGTTGATTTTCCCGCGCCGTTTGGACCGATAATGCCAATCAGTTTTCCTTCCGGCACCTGCAGTGAAATTTCCTGCAGAACAGGCTTTTTATGATAAGCGACCGTTACATTATCGAGCTCAACAGGGAACATATCCATCACCTCTTTTCTTTATTTAAGCGCTTTGGTAATCGTGTTGATATTGTGGCGGAACATTCCTTCGTAAGTGCCTTCTTTTGTGCCCTTTTCACCCATGGCATCCGAATAAAGCTGACCGCCGATTGTGACTGTATGGCCTTTTTCTTTAGCCCCTTCTGCCACTGCATTGATTGATTTTTCAGATACGCTGCTTTCTACAAAAACAGCTTTTATTTGTTTTTCTGTCAGGATATCGACCAGTTCCTGAACATCCTTTAATCCGTAATCCGAATCTGTGCTGAGCCCCTGCAGGCCTTTCACCTGAAATCCATACTCTTTCCCAAAGTAGGCAAAGGCATCGTGAGCGGTGACAAGCACACGGCTTTTCTCCGGAATATTCTCGATCTCCTGGCGCGACCACTTATCTAAATATTGCAAATCTTCTTTGTACTCTTTGGCATTTTTCTTAAAATCATCCGCGTGCTCAGGCATCGCTTTGCTGAATTGCGCTTCGATTTCATCCACCGCATAGATCCATAACGGAATGCTGAACCAAACATGCGGATCAAACGTCTTGCCTTCTCCTGCAGAAATGAGCTTGTTTTTCGGTATAGCCTCAGCGACTGCCGCTGCTTGTTTTTGTTCGCCGATTTTTTGGAGTACGTCCTCCATTTTTCCCTCCAAATGCAATCCGCTGTACAGAACAACATCGGCTGACATTAGTTTTTTCGTGTCACCCTGTGAAGCTTTGTAAAGATGCGGATCGACTCCCGGCCCCATTAAAGAGGTGACTTTTACATGCTTTCCTCCAATGTTTTCAGCTGCATCGGCAATTTGGGATGTTGTTGCCGTTACCTGTAACTGTTGATCAGCGCTTTTTCCGGCTGAATCCGTACCGCATCCCGTTAGAGCAAAGCAGGTCAAAAGCACTGCTGCCATCAGTCCCTGTTTCATTTTTACCCTCCTCTTTGCCATCAATGTCCGCTTATATTATCTTATGTTTTCATTTCTTAGACATGTGACATTAAATTAGCCAAAAGCATATTTTATTTAGTTAGGACAAAAAGTTTCCTTAGTGCAAAATTATCGCGTTTGCCCACCTTTGTCAAGGACAATTTTCACAAAAAAAACCGGCTGGGTTAGCAGCCGGTCCAAACGAGAAGGGATGTATTCAACGAACGCTTTTACTATAACAGCACACTGACATTCTTTCAAAATGGCAAAATACTTTTTTCTTATCCATGTTGCGTGAAAACATCCATTTTGGTCACATATTTTCGCATAATGTCCTGGTTCACCTCAACCCCTAAACCAGGCTGTTTTGACACAGAAATAAATCCATTATCAATACGGATATCAGGGGTCACAATATCCTCATCCCAATAACGTGAGGATGAAGAAATATCACCAGGTATTGTGAATTGCGGCAGTGAAGCTAGCGCCACGTTCTGGGCTCTGGAAATGCCAGTTTCCAGCATTCCGCCGCACCAAACCTGCATATGGTGCTCTCTGCATAAATCATGAATTTTTAAGGCTTCTGTTAAGCCGCCGACACGGGAAGGCTTAATATTAATGATTTTGCAGCTTCCGAGCTCAATCGCCCGTCTCGCATCATCAGCCGAACAAATGCTTTCATCAAGGCAAATGGCCGTTTTCAAATGTTTCTGCAAGTGGCGGTGATCAACGATGTCATCAGCTTGAAGAGGCTGCTCAATCATCATTAAATGGTACTCATCAAGCTCCTTTAAACGGCTGATATCCTTCAGCTCGTATGAGGAATTGGCATCGGCCATAAGCGGGATGTTTGGGAACCGGCTGCGGATGGCCTTGACTAATTCCACATCCTGCCCAGGCTGAATTTTAATTTTTATTCTTTGATATCCTTCTTTTTGATAGCTCTCGATTTCCTTCAGCATATCGTCAAGAGGTGCCAGGCCGACAACTACCCCGGCAGGAACTTTATCTCTTATCCCGCCCAATGCCTCGGCAAGGGAAATGCCCTTCTTTTTTGCATAGATATCCCAGACAGCCGATTCAAGTCCTGCTTTTGCCATCCGGTTTCCTTTGAAGCGCGCCAGGCTGTCCGGCACTTCGGAAGGGTGCTTAAATTCACGTCCGACAACATTGGGAATAAAAAAATCCTTTAACATGTGCAAACATGTTCCAATGGTTTCCTCGGTGTACCAAGGCGAAGAGAACGCAGATACTTCTCCCCATCCTGTGACACCGGATGTATCAATGGCTTCCACGATCAGAAATTTACGCTCTTGAAGCGTTTCAATACTGTTTTTGAACGGTTTCTTTAAATTCATGCTCAAATGGTAAAGCGTAATTTTCTCTATTTCGATCATAGCAGTTCTCCTTTACGCGCATCCTTCAGCTGATTTCGCAAGAGCTTATTAGACGCATTGCGCGGCAGGCTGTCAAGTATAAAGAATTTCTCCGGAATTTTATATTTCGCCAAGCGTTCTTTGCAGTAGGCGGTCAATTCTTCTGCGCTCACAGGCTTGTGAAGGACAAGATAGGCGTGGGGCACCTTCCCCCATTTTTTGTCCTCAGCACCTGAAACACCGGCTTCGGCCACAGCGTGGTGTGAAAGCAGCACTGACTCCACTTCAGCCGGATAAATGTTTTCTCCGCCTGATATGATCAGATCTGAACGTCTGTCTAATACATATAAAAAGCCGTCGCTGTCCAAATACCCAAGATCACCTGTTTTCAGCCAGCCATTTTGAAAGGAAGCTTCGTTTGCGCTCTCCCGGTTAAAATAGCTTTTCATGACATTCGGGCCTTTGACCATGATTTCACCGTGTTCAAACGGTTCACATGCCTGTCCGTCCCGCTCTATTTTAATTTCGCATGAAAACAGCGGTTTCCCCGCAGATCCGAGCTTTTCCATACTGAATTCCGGCGACAGGGTGACGATTTGTGAGCATGTCTCTGTCATTCCATAGGACTGAAAGACAGGGAATCCTTTCTCACGGCATTCCTCAAGCAACGGTAGCGGTGCAGGGCCTCCGCCGAGCAGGATGCATCTGATGGTTTCAGGGCAGCGGCTTGTTTCTTCCAAAAGACTGGCCAGCATTGTCTGCACCGCAGATATCATTGTCACTTGATGCCTGTTGATAGAATCCAGCACATCGCTTACGGAAAAGCGCTGGTGAAGCACGACAGTCATTCCGTAGATCACAGATTTAAATAACGCGGACAATCCGCTGATGTGGAAGAGCGGCAATGCGATAAGCCAGCGGTCTTGTTCTGTTATACCCAAATTAAGCGCGGATGACACCGCACTGAAATAATGGTTTCCAAACGTTTGCTGAACTCCCTTGGGCTTGCCTGTCGTACCCGACGTATACATCAGCGTTGCCGTCTCATCCAATTGCATATAAGACTCGATCGTAATTTCCTTTGCGTCTACTTGGGCAAGTTCGTCCACATCAATAGTTTGAAGGGTGTGCTCATAATCTTGCTTGTCAAAGCTTGAATCTGTCAGTAAAAAGCGGGCGCCGGAATCCTCCAGCTGAAACAGCCTTTCATGTGTTGACAGCTTCGTATTCAGAAGCACCGCCTTAACACCGAGCAAAAAACAAGCGTGAACGGCGTAAACCATTTCTGTACGGTTTTGGAGCAAAATAGCCGCAGTGTCCCCTTTCCGAACCGAATGAGCAGCAAGCTGCGCCGCCATTTGCTTAGACGCAGCAAACAAGTCTGCAAATGTCACGGTTTGGTCTCCATAGATGAGAGCGATTCTCTCAGGTGTCAGCTGTGCCCGTTGCATGAGCCAGTTGGGCTGTTCTGTCAGCATGTCATCATCTCCGAGGTAAAATGTCTGTATTGAAAAGAAAACAGCTTGGACCGCAAAGTCTCAAGCTGTTTGTTTACTAAGTATTGCTGATCACGGGAAACGAGGGAACTGTCCGAAATCAGGTTTGCGTTTTTCCTTAAAGGAATCACGGCCTTCTTTTGCTTCATCTGTTGTGTAGTAAAGAAGGGTAGCATCCCCTGCAAACTGCTGAATTCCAGCAAGTCCGTCCGTATCCGCGTTAAACGCAGCTTTAAGAAAACGAAGTGCGGTCGGGCTTTTTTCAAGCATTTCTTCACACCATTTAATCGTTTCTTCTTCAAGTTGCTCTAAAGGAACGACTGTGTTGACAAGACCCATGTCCAGTGCTTCCTGCGCGTTGTACTGACGGCACAGGTACCAGATTTCACGAGCTTTTTTGTGTCCAACGATTCGAGCCAGGTAGCCAGAACCGTAACCAGCGTCAAAGCTTCCCACTTTAGGGCCTGTTTGTCCGAAAATCGCGTTGTCGGCAGCGATTGTCAAGTCACATACGATGTGAAGCACGTGGCCTCCGCCGATCGCATATCCGGAAACCATCGCAACAACTGGTTTCGGAATGACGCGGATTAAACGCTGAAGATCGAGTACGTTTAGACGCGGAATTTGGTCGTCTCCTACATATCCGCCGTGGCCGCGCACTTTTTGGTCTCCGCCAGAACAAAATGCTTTGTCTCCGGCACCTGCAAGCACGATAACCCCGACGTTTTGATCGTCTCTCGCGTCAGCAAACGCATCAATCATTTCAGCAACCGTTTTAGGGGTAAACGCGTTATGTACCTCAGGGCGATTGATTGTTATTTTTGCAATACCATTATACGTTTCATACAATATTTCATCGTATGTCCGTTTTGTTTTCCATTCTGCAGCCATATGATGACCTCCTTTTATTCTCTATGTGAGTGAATCAGATGCTTGTTAAAAACTCACTCACTATTTTACCAAAAAATCGCGGTTGTTCCACATGGACCGTATGGCCGGCGTTTGGAACAATCTCTATTCTACTAGATGGAAGCTTCTTATGCACCTCTTGATTGATGGCACAAAACTTTTCGTCCCACTCCCCGCAGATCAGAAGCACAGGCACCTCAATTTCGTCTACACGGCTCCACCAGGAAGGCTGTGAGCCGGTGCCAATACCGGTTAAACTGTTTGCAAGCCCAATCTTATTGTTTCGCAGACGGCCCGACCGTATCCTGTGCCGAATATCTTCAGCCAGCCGCTGCTGGGATGAAAACAAAGGGATGCCCTCCCAATACTGCACAAAAGCTTTGACGCCGTCGCGCAAAATAAAATCTGCAAGCTTTCGGTCCCGCATGATTCGTTCCCGCCGTTCCCCAAGCGTTTTGAGCCCCGGCGTTGTGCTTTCAAGCACAAGTGCCGATACCCGTTCGGGATATGTCATCGCAAAAGAATAAACAAGCCTTCCTCCCATAGAATACCCAATCAATTTCACTTTGTGAAGTTTTAATTGATCAAAAATCTCGGCAAGGTCAGAAACTTGCCGGCTTGTGCTGTATCTCTTCCCATTCAGAGGGGCATCGGTTTCACCATGCCCTAAACAATCAATTTTGATCAAACGGGAATCAGGCAGCATCCGATCAAGAAAATTCCATGATTGTTTGCTGCCGGTAAACCCGTGCAGACAGACGATGGCTTCGGAAGCATTCGGCCGCTCGTCTGTCACAGCATATCGGACACCGTCTGAAACCGTTAAGTTTACAGTTCCCATTGTTTTTTCACTTCCCGCACAGCCTCATTCAGCATATCGCGATGAAGCTGGACTCTTGATTGTCGATCCGTTTTGATTTCTATCAAATGGAGTCCGGGCTTGTCTGCCTGCGGCGCGTAAGCTGCTTTGAATTCATCCCATGAAGCCGGGCATGAATACGTACCGCCGTATAGTGCAGCAGCATGCTTGAAATCGAGCCCTGTCGGCGTGCCGAACAAATCTTCAAAGTGTGCCTTCTCAGATGCCTGCGGCAAAAATGAGAAAATCCCTCCGCCGTCATTATTCACGAGAATCACAGTAAGAGGAATGCCCAGCTTTTTAGCAGCCAGCAGTCCGTTTAAATCGTGATAAAAAGATAAATCTCCAATCACGAGGGTTACAGGCGCTTTTGTCCCTTCACATATCCCCATGGCAGAGGAGACGACACCGTCTATGCCGTTTGCGCCCCGGTTTGAATAAATTCGGAAATCGCGTTCCTGCTTTTCAAAAAACGTATCAACATCCCTGATTGGCATGCTGTTGCCGACAAACAGCGAGCTGTTTTCAGGCACAAGATGCTGAAGGATCCGATAGAGATTGCCTTCAAACGAAACCTCTTCACTGCTGATTGTTTGCAGATGCTCGCGGAAGCGCCCATTGACAAACTGCCACTTTTCCAGCCATTCTGATGACCTGGTGATGTCAGCAAGGTCAGTCATGATCGCTTCAGCAAAAGCAGACGCGTTGCTGTGAATCATATGCGCGCTTGCCTGTGTCGGGTCTCTCCACCCTCCATCCTCGTCAATCACAATCTGCTGAATCGCCGGATCATCCTTAAGCCATAAGAAAACCGGTTTTGAAACAGGCATCGGACCAAAGCGGATGACAACATCCGGACGCAGTTTCGCCTTCAGCTCATCATCTTTTAAAAATGAATCGTACGCATCAATGACCGTGCTTTTATCATGGACGCCGTTCCGCAGATTAGACAGCGGGTCCGCTAAAATCGGATATTGAAGCGCCTTTGACAGTGCAATAATGTTTTCCTTATCCGTATCACTATGGAGCTCTCCGCAGACGATCATTCCTTTTTCAGCCTCTGTCAGCATCACAGCCACATCGGACAGGGATTCCCGGTCAACAGACTGCGTTCCCGTTTTCACAGACACGTGACGGCCTGTTCTCATTCTTCCAAACGGCTCAGCTGAAAGATCCGGCATCAGCGGTTCGCGCAGCGGCACATTCACATGCACAGGTCCCATAGGTCGCTTTTGTGCTTCGCCAGCGGCGCGGCTGGCCAGCGTTCGGATATATCTCAGCATATGCGGAGACTCTTCAGGAAGAGCAGAGTCTGTGAAAAACTTAACAAAGTTACCGAATAAGAAGTGCTGATTAATAGCCTGCGGTGCGCCTACTTCGCGCAGCTCGTGAGGCCGATCAGCAGTTAACACAATAATGGGCACTCTTGAATAATGGGCTTCAATCACTGCCGGATAAAAGTTGGCCGCGGCTGTTCCTGATGTGCAGATCAAAAGCACGGGACGCTGCTTCGCTTTTGCCAGCCCTAAAGCAAAAAACCCGGCAGATCTTTCATCAATTTGGACATGGACGCTGATATCAGGATGCGCGGCTGCAAGAATAGCCAGCGGTGTGGATCTTGAGCCCGGACAAACGACGGCGTCCGTAATTCCGGAAAGGGCGAATTCATCCATAAAACTTCCGATGTAATGAGTAATCGGGTTAGCTGTCAACGCCTCTCACCTCCTAATGCAGAGATCATCGGCTTCAATTTAATCTGCGTTTCCTCATATTCCGAGTGCGGGTCTGAGTCTTCCACAATACCGCACCCGGCAAACAGCCTTGCTGTGCTGCCTTCGATCAGCCCTGAACGGATGGCCACTGCGAATTCCCCGTTATCCTGACTGTCAATCCAGCCGATAGGAGCCGCATACCAGCCGCGGGACATTGGTTCGATCTCTCTGATCACTTCTACAGCTTTTTTCTGAGGTGCCCCCCCAAGCGCAGGTGTGGGATGCAGTTTCTCAATTAAGTCAAAAAGCGAAGCAGACTCACGAAGCTGTCCGACAATCGGCGTAAATAAGTGCTGGACGCTTTTCGTTTTGTACAATGCAGGTCCGTCAGGCTTTTCAACCTCAGAACAGCTTGATATGAAAGCGTTATGGATCATGCCTACAACAATATCATGCTCCAGCAGATTTTTCTCATCGTTTAATAATTCAAGGCCTATCCGGCGGTCTTCTTCTTCATCCGCGCCGCGTTTAATGGAGCCTGCCAGACAAGAAGACATAACAGTGCTGCCGTCTCTTTTGATCAGTCGTTCTGGAGACGCGCCGACAAAGGTTTGGCCTTCCTGTTCGATTGCAAAAACATAGCTTGTCTGCTGATCGTTCAGAAGCGTTTTAAGCACCGGTTCAATTTGGACCGGGCCGTCAAACGTGAGCAGCAGCTCTCGGGCAAGAACCACTTTATCATATTGTTTCTCTTTAATTTGGCTTGTTGCCGTTTCGATTGCTTTCAGCCAATCATCCTTATCCAGCTCTTGAGATGCTGCAATCGCAGCCTGATCTCCTTGCTCTAAAACTGGAACCATAAATTCCGCTGCAAAAGCTTTTAAGCCTTCTAAAACAGCTTCTGCATCTTCTTCTCCGCTTACCCATCTGTTGACTGTTAAGAATGGGCCTTCAGCAGTCATCGTCAGCATAAGCGCAGGCACAAAGAAATCCCCTTCCGAGAAATGGTCCCATTGTGTACCTCTTTCTTCGCAAGGGTCAAAAGAAAATCCTCCGAATAACACAGGTCCCACTGCAGAATGCTGCAGCTTTTCTTCTTCATAAATATGAAAAGCCGTCTTTTTAAAGCGCTCCCATTGTTCAAAAACCTCGCGATACCGCTCGCTGTTTTTTTGATTTGTCTGGAAAACCGCTTCTTTGCCAAGACCGACTATTGTCAATTCACTTTCAGGATCTGACCAAAAAAATCGATTGCCAGTATATTTTTTTGCTCCGTAATTGAAAAATGATAGAGGGTCAAGAGACTCGATTTGTCTCGAATAGCTTATTAAGACAGCATGGTTGACTTCTTTGGCTTTATGTAATGCATGTAGAACTTCCTTTCGGAACGTACGCTGCACCGTTGTCACCATGAGACATTCCTCCATAATCCTTAAAATGCTTTTAATACCATACACCTGTGTCTCCTTTGTGTCAAACACACAGATCATGCAGTCCAAATGGCCTGCCTTACCTATTATAAACCTAATTTCAGAAATGAAAAAGAAACAAACCTTAATTTTCTTTCTCCACTGATAGCAAAGGTTGTATCCGCTTACCATATAAGGAAAATCTCCTATATTCCTCCACGCGCCATTTATGAAAGTTCTCAGGCGATCTGTTCATACTAAGGGTATGCATCACAGAGAAACGAGGCGATCACATTGCTTACAAAAGACCAGCTGCAGCATTTAAAAAATGAACTGGAACAAACGAAAAAAGATATCTTAAACCGTTTCAAAGACAATGACCATTTTCAGCTTAACTCAGCCTTTCCTTATGATTCGTGGGGTGAGCTTTCCGCTTACGACAACCATCCCGGCGATCAGGCGACAGAGCTTTACGAGCGTGAAAAAGACATCGCTCTCGACTTGCATGAGCGAGAGCATCTCCGGGACATTGAGCATTCATTGAAGGCGATAGAAAACGGTACGTACGGTATTTGTGAAGTCAGCGGAAAGGAAATCCCTTACGAACGTCTTGAAGCGCTTCCGACGGCCACGACGCTCGCAGAGTATTCGTCACAGGATGTCGTTTCCAAAGACCGTCCGATCGAAGAAGAAACACCTTTCGGGCAATTTGAATTTGACGATGATGAAGAAATCAGAGCGCCTTATGACAGTGAAGATTCCTACCAGGACGTTGAAAAATACGGAAACTCATCAACACCGCAGGATATGGAAAACCCGCCGCTCAGCTATGATGATATGACGATGAATGCCGAAGAAAATATCGGCAATACGGAGTCATACGAAAATTTCATCGCTACTGATATCACAGGAAAAGAAATTACAGTTTATCAAAGCAGAGCCCATGAGCGTTATGAGGAAGAACTCGATGAAGAGGGAATCATGACAACATTCGGCGATCTCCACGCTGATTGACCCCCCGATTATTGGGGGTTCTTTTACGTTTTCTGCATATCGGGGTTTGGTCTTTATAAGATAAAGGGTAGTGCAAATGTAAAATAAATACATACGGAGGTTACAAACATGAAGAAGATTGTCGGCGCCATAGCGGTTTTTGTGATTACATATGCGCTGTTTTCAGCCGCAGACTACCTGTTTCCAATTGACCACGAATGGTACAATTCACTGGAAAAACCGGACTGGACGCCACCCGGATCTGCGATCGGCATCATTTGGGCCATCCTGTTTGCCCTGATCTCCCTTTCAGCTGCCATTGTGTATGCCGCGTTTTCATTTAAAGATGCGAAAAGCTTTTGGCTTATGCTTTTGCTTAATTATGTGCTTAATCAGGCATTCAGCTATTTTCAATTTACGCAAAAGAATTTGCTGGCTGCATCAATTGACTGCCTGCTTGTCGCAATCACTGCACTCATATTAATGATCGTAGCGAAAAAATACAGCAGAGCCGCAAGCTATCTTCTTTTACCTTATTTTTTATGGAGTGCATTTGCGACATTATTATCCTTTACAATCTATTCAATGAATCTGTGAACAAAAAAAGCCGCTTATACAGCGGCTTTTTCACATCATCGGCCGGATGCCCCAAATGTCTTTCGCATATTCCCGGATCGTGCGGTCGCTGGAGAAATAACCAGAATGGGCAATGTTTAAAACCGAACGCTCAGACCATTTCCGCTGATCGCGATAATCAGCTTGAATACGCTCCTGCGCATCTGCATATGAGCTGAAATCCTTCAGCACAAAATACTCATCATTATGCGGAAGCAGCGAGTCATAGATCGATTCAAATTCATCTGCTTCCCCTTCAAAAAAACCGTTGATCAGCTGATCGACCACCTGTCTGATTCTGCGGTCATGCTGATAATATTCCCTCGATCTATAGCCGCCGTTTTCCTGATACGATAGAACGTCATCCGCCTTTAAACCGAATGTATAAATGCAATCAGGCCCCACCCGCTCAAGAATCTCAATATTTGCGCCGTCATGCGTGCCGATCGTCAAAGCGCCGTTCATCATAAACTTCATATTTCCTGTACCAGACGCTTCTTTGCTTGCAGTTGAAATTTGTTCACTCACATCTGAAGCCGGAAAAATACGCTCAGCCATAGAAACTCTGTAATTTTCCAAAAAAACAATCTTAATCAGCTGTTTGACTGCCGGATCATAGTTGACCTTTTCTGAGACAGAATGGATCAGCTTAATGATTTTCTTGGCATAATGATAGCTTGGTGAAGCCTTTGCCCCGAAAATAAAGGTTTGCGGATAGATTGAAAATCCCGAGTCCTCCTTAAGCCGGTTATACAAATACATAATATGAAGAACATTCAGCAGCTGCCGTTTGTATGCATGAAGCCGTTTTACCTGTACGTCGAATATGCTGTCAGGATTCACAACCACCCCGGCCGTGCAAAAAATCAAATCGGCAAGCTCTTGTTTTTTCCTGCTTTTGTTGTTTTGAAACTGCTCGATAAAAGCGGGATCAGAGGCGTACGATTCTAATCCGATAAGGGATTCCGGCTGTTTCACCCATTCATTGCCGATCGCCTCTGTAATGATGGCAGACAAGCCGGGATTCGCTTTTAGCAGCCAGCGCCTGTGGGCAATTCCATTCGTCTTATTGTTAAAACGACTCGGGAACAGCAAATGAAAATCGTGCATCTCCCTTTCCTTTAAAATATCAGAATGAATTTTGGCAACGCCGTTTACACTGTAGCTGCCCACTATAGCCAGATGAGCCATTTTGACAACACCATGCGCCGTAATCGCCATGGCCTCTATTCTTTTCCAGTCTCCGGGATACTTTTCCCAAACCGCTCGGCAAAACCTTTCATTGATCTCTTCAATAATCATATACATTCGCGGGAGCAGCGGCTTAAACAAATGAATCGGCCATTTCTCAAGCGCTTCTGACAATGTTGTATGATTTGTATAAGAAATCGTATGTACGGTAATATGCCAGGCCTCTTCCCAGCTCATGTTCTCTTCATCGAGTAAAATCCGCATCAGCTCAGGCACCGCAAGCGCAGGATGGGTGTCATTAATATGGATGCTTACTTTTTTATGCAGGCCGGATAAAGATTTATTTGTTTTTCGGTAATTGTTCACAATGCTTTTTAAGCTTGCGCATACTAAAAAATACTGCTGCTTCAGCCGCAAAATTTTCCCCTCGTCATGGGTGTCATCAGGATATAAAAATTCAGAAACAGCTTCTGTTTCCCGCTTATAAGACAAAATATTGCCGCCATGATAGTGCGCAGAAGGCTCGGCGTTCCAAAGCCGTAACGTATTAACGGTGCCAGTCTCATAGCCGATGATCGGGATATCATAAGGGACAGCGGAAACAATTGTAGCTTGTTCGTGGCGAAAATGCAGACGCCCGTTTTTTTCTGTCATATGCACCTCGCCCCAAAACGGCACATCAACTGCCTGATCCGCATTTCTTACTTCCCATACATTCCCGTTTTTCAGCCATTGCTCAGGCAGTTCCACTTGATGCCCGTCTACAATTTTTTGTTCAAACAAGCCATGTTTATAACGAATGCCCATCCCGTGCCCCGGCAAGTTCAACGAAGCCAGAGAATCTAAAAAGCAAGCGGCCAAACGCCCAAGCCCGCCATTGCCGAGACCTGCATCGCTCTCCATCTGAACGATCTCCTCTAAATTGATGCCGATATCCTTCAAGCCTGCTTCTACAACATCACGAACGCCCAGATTCATTAAATTTTGTTCAAGGAGCTGACCGAGAAGAAATTCGATTGACAAATAATATGTCTGCTTCCCGGAATTGGACCGGCTCTTTTCATTCGTCTGGATCCAATCAGCGCTGATATACTCTCTGACCATATTGCCCAACGTTTTATATTGATCCAGCTTGGCAGAGTCTTTAAAGCTTTTTCCGCACGTCATTTCCAGACGCTTTAAAAATAAGGCTGCAAAGCGTTCTTTACTCGAGAACATCCCGTCCACTCCTTGTCACATGCTCGAAAATGCGCTGATACTCTTTGGCTGACTGCTCCCAGCTGTAATCTGCATTCATTGCGGTCTTCATGATGCTCTTCCATACGTCCTTTTGACGATAAAACGACAGCGCCCTCTCAATCGTAAATTTCAGATCATGCGCATTGAAGGCAGAGAACGTAAAGCCATTACCCGTTCCCTCTTCCTCCTGATAGGAACGGACAGTATCATAAAGCCCGCCCGTCTCTCTGACAATCGGAATGGCGCCATATTGGAGAGCAATCAGCTGCCCCAAGCCGCACGGCTCAAATTTCGACGGCATCAAAAACAAATCAGAGCCCGCATAAATTTGATGGGCAAGCGGCTCGTCAAACCCAATATACGCTCGGCACTTCTCATGAAAAGCAAATTCTGCATACCGGAAATAATCTTCAAATTCGCGTTCCCCTGTACCCAGCACAATCAGTTGTATGTCCTGCTCCTCAAGAAGTTCATGCATAATCCTGCGGACAAGATCAAGTCCCTTTTGTTTAGTCAGCCTTGTCACCATACTGATCAGCGGAATATCGTGTCGTTCCGGAAGCCCCATCCGCCGCTGAAGCTTCTTTTTATTTTCTTCCTTGTTTGCAAGATGCTCCGAATCGTAATGCGCCTCTATATAAGGATCGCTTTTTGGCTGGTAGAAGGAATCATCAATGCCATTTAAAATGCCGGTTACATCATTTTCCCTATATCGCAAAACCTGTTCCAGCTGTTCACCGTAATAAGGCGTCAATATTTCATTTCTGTAAGTAGGGCTTACAGTTGTCACATGATCAGCCGCAATGATGCCCGCCTTCATAAAATTAACAAATCCGTTGCATTCTAACCTTTCATAATGAAAATGATCCATCTCAAGCCCCAGCAAGTCATGTGTGACATCAGGCGGAAATATGCCTTGAAACTGCAGGTTGTGGATCGTGAGCACACTTTTCATCTGCTCATAAAAAGGATGTTTTCTGTATTCCTCTTTCAGCAAATAATTGACCATCGCTGTATGCCAGTCGTGAGTATGAACAATATCCGCTTGAACATTCACAGCTTTGGCAGCCTCCAGTACAGCTCTTGAAAAAAAAGCAAATCGTTCACCGTCATCATAATGCCCGTACAACGAATCCCTGTTAAAATAATATTCATTGTCGATGAAATAATAATTCACATCATCTTCGGCCATATGTTCAATTCCGCAATATTGCTGACGCCAGCCAACAGCTACCGTACACTCAGCCATTTTTCTCATGCGCTTTTTCCAACGCTCAGGTATTTGACTGTACTTCGGCAGCATCACAGCTACTTCATTGCCTAATCGTGCAAGTGCCTTTGGCAGAGCACCGGCTACATCGGCAAGACCTCCTGATTTAACAAACGGGGTACATTCTGATACAGCAAATAATACCTTCAAGAATTCATCAGCTCTCCTTGCACCAAACCTTTTCTTAATACAAGCGGCTGCTCAGCTGTTCCCGCAGCCTCAGTCGCATTTCCGATTTTAACGTCCTTATCAGAAATGACCTGCTCAAGCAGGCACTCCTCGCCAATCTGCGTTTTTTGCATAACAATGCAGTTTTTCAGCTTCGTACCCTTTCCGACATGAACCGCCCTGAACAAAATGCAGTTTTCAACCTCTCCTTCAAGCACACAACCGTTTGCCACCAAGGAATTTTTGACAGTGCTGTGCTTGCCGTATTTCGTCGGCGGCTCATCCTTCACTTTTGTATAGATCGGCTGCTGGGGCAAAAACACCTGCTGCCAAAAACGAGGCTGAATGAGCTCCATACTGTGGGTATAATACTTTTCCACCGAATCAATGACAGCGGCATAACCTGAATATTCATAAGGGCAAATGGTCAAGGAGGATGATTCTTTTTCAACAGCCTCCTGAATGGTTTTATAGCCTTTTTCACTATGTCCGTAGATCAGATCCTTTAAGAGCGCTGTAGACATGATATAGATTTGCAGCGACTGGCCGTCCTGAAATACCTCGGTGACATCGCAGCCAACCTCCTGATGGCGTTTCAGCACATATTGAAATTGAATGTTGCATACGGTATGGCTGTTGGAGATCACGGCATATTGCTGTGTGCTTCTGTGGAAGTAATCAAGATGGTCGGAAAACTGGCGAAAGGAACCGAATTCATCGTATTCTTGGTGAAGATGGGGTGACGGGAAAAAAAAGAGGCCATCCTTTTTTCGATGCAAATCCCATTCCTTACCCGCTCCAAGATGATCCATAAGCGAACGATAGCGATACTTCGGAAAAATCGCGACGCTCCTAATATCCGCATTCACCATGTTGGAAAGCATAAAATCGATCAGACGGTACCTGCCGGCAAAAGGGATCGCCCCAAGCGACCGCTGTGCCGTTAAATCCTGAAGAGAATGCTTATATGTGGTTTCATCTATAACACCTAACATTTGATTATTGAACACTGGCTTTGCCCCCTCTTCAGTATTAAATTAATTCTTTTTCTACAAATTCCTCTGAAACGAGCAGCACCTCCTGAATGTCTTTTTCGGATCGAATTACTGCGCCATCCGGAAGCACCAGACCCTTAGGAACGATGGCATTTTCAATCACTACATGCTCGCCAATCGTCACATCCGGCATAATGACCGACGATTTGACAGTCGAATGTTTGCCGACAGTAACACCTTGAAAAAGAACGGAATGAGACACATTTCCATACACGACACACCCTTCGTTCACAAGCGAATCATGAACCTGTGCGTCAGATGAAATAAATTGCGGAGGCTGATTGGGATTGACGGAGTAAATTTTCCACTTGCGTTCAAACAGCTTTAGCTCCGATTCCTCTTTTAATAAATCCATATTGGCTTCCCACAAGCTCTGCACTGTTCCGACATCCTTCCAATATCCTTTAAACGGATATGCGGAAAGCTTCTTTTTTTCCTCTAAAAGCAGAGGAATAATGTCTTTGCCGAAGTCGTGGCTTGAATAAGGGTTCCGGTCGTCCATCTCAAGGTACTGTTTCAAAAGCGGCCAATTGAATATATAAATTCCCATTGAGGCAAGATTGCTCTTAGGAAATTTGGGCTTTTCATCAAAATGCGTGATCATCCCATCTGCATTGGTCTTCATGATGCCAAAGCGGCTTGCTTCCTCCCAACCCACTTCGATGACAGAGATGGTGACATCCGCTTTCTTTTCAATGTGAAAATCGAGCATTTTGCCGTAGTCCATTTTGTAGATGTGATCTCCTGATAAAATCAGCACATACTCAGGATCATACTGATTCAAATAATTGAGATTTTCATAAATGGCGCTTGCCGTCCCTTTATACCATTTGACTTCTGATGACTCGGCATAAGGGGGTAAAACCGTCACGCCGCCATTATATCTGTCAAGGTCCCATGCACTGCCGATTCCAATATAGGAATTCAGCTCAAGCGGCTGATATTGTGTTAAAATCCCGACCGTGTCTATGCCTGAATTGGAACAGTTGCTGAGCGTAAAATCTATAATCCTGTATTTTCCCCCGAAAGATACAGCCGGTTTTGCCATATGTTTTGTTAATCCGCTAAGACGGCTGCCCTTCCCGCCGGCAAGGAGCATGGCTACACATTGTTTTTTCATCTTTTTATCTCTCCTCTTTTTTTAACCGCCCGTAAAATTGAAATGCCGTAAGGGGGGATGGTCATCGTGATATAACAAGGTTTATGATGAAGAGCTCCCTTTTTGGCGGCTAACGGCTTTTTGTTGATTTGTCCTGAGCCTCCATATGTTTCACTGTCGCTGTTCAGCACCTCGATGTATTGGGTTAGAAAAGGAACACCAACATCATATTGATGATAGACCACGGGTGTAAAATTACAAATGATGACAAGCGCCTCACCGTGCCTTTTCCCATAACGAATAAAAGAAAAGATTGATTGTTCGTTATTATGGACATCAATCCATTCAAACGACTGGGCACGATGGTCATTTTCATAAAGGATTTTGCTTTTTTGATAAAAGCGGAGAAGATCTTGCGTAAAAACGCTGGCTTTCTGATGCATGGGGAAGGAGTCCAAAAACCAATCTAGCTGCTCTGTGTCTTTCCATTCATCAAATTGGGCAAATTCTGAACCCATAAAGATCAATTTTTTTCCGGGATGAGCCGTCATATATCCGAGCAAAAGCCGATACTGGGCAAATTTCTGCCAATAGTCGCCAGGCATTTTATTAAGAAGTGATTTTTTTCCGTATACGACTTCATCATGAGAAAACGGCAATACAAAATGTTCACTAAACGTATACAGTAATGAAAAAGAGATAAGCTGATGACAATTCCGCCTTTCTTCTGGCGGCGTCTCCATGTATGTCAGTACGTCATTCATCCAGCCCATATTCCATTTAAAATGAAAACCGAGCCCCCCTTCCTCAACGGCACCTGTCACTTGAGGCCATTCCGTAGAATCTTCCGCAATCATCATGACATGCGGATATGCCTCTCTCATGGTTTGATTGAGTTTTTTTAAAAATTCAACAGCATATGGATTCGTATGGCGTTCATCCTGATTTGGCCAATACAAGATGTTAGCCACTGCATCAACCCTAAATCCATCTATATGATAGAATTCTGCCCAGTACAACGCATTAGAAATTAAAAAACTATGAACTTCCGGTTTTCCTAGGTCAAAGTTTGCCGTGCCCCATAGCCAGTTCTCCCGATCACGTTCTTCTTGATATTCATAAAGAGGCTCTCCATCAAACATATAAAGACCATGTGCATCTTTACAAAAATGTCCGGGCACCCAATCCAGTATGACTCCGATGTTTTCTTGATGGCATTCATCCACAAACTTCATCAAATCATGTGGTGTGCCAAACCTGCTTGTCGGGCTGTAATAACCCGTTCCTTGGTACCCCCAGGAACGGTCATAAGGATGCTCATATACCGGAAGCAGTTCGATATGAGTAAATCCATGTTCTTTGATATAAGGAATAAGCGACTGGCTTAATTCTTGATAGGAGTAATGCCTGCCATCAGAATGTTTCTTCCACGAACCGAGATGAAGCTCATAAATAAAAACAGGTTTCTCATACACCGTCTTAGCCTTTTGTTTCTTTTGCCATAATTGATCTTTCCAGCTGTACTCACCTAAATCGTAAGTAAGTGACGCTGTATGTGGCCTGACTTCCGAATAAATAGCATATGGATCTGCCTTCAGCCTGATCTCACCGCTATGAGTCACGATTTCATACTTATATCGTTCCTTTTCTCCCAAACCTGGAATAAATAACGTCCAAATGCCGTTATCGTTCACTCTGTGCATCACATGCTGCTCTCCTGACCAGCTGTTAAAATCCCCTGCCACTCGTACTTCTGACGCATGAGGCGCCCACACACAAAATTCATATCCGCTTTGGCCATTCAGCTCGCGATAATGCGAGCCAAACAGCTGATAGCTTTTAAACAGACTGCCTTCGTGAAAAAGATAAACATCATGTGCTGTCGGGCTGGCAGCGGCCATGTAATCATCCTTTCTGACATCATAGTTTTCACTTATAGTATTTATTCGAAGAAATAAAAAAAAGCCCTTTCATGAAAGCGCTTATACTTATTGACATTTAACTTCATTTTCCGAAGAAAAACGAAATATATGAAGATTTTTGTTGTCTGTTTGTAGAATAAAGTATGAAATCTAAGGCATATCATGATTTATAAAAATAAAAAAACCTTGCAGGATATGCAAGGTTTTGGGATGACCCGTACGGGATTCGAACCCGTGTTACCGCCGTGAAAGGGCGGTGTCTTAACCGCTTGACCAACGGGCCGTTGCTTGAGAACTTATATTTGTAATCATATGGCGGAGAAGGAGGGATTTGAACCCTCGCGCCGCTTACACGACCTACACCCTTAGCAGGGGCGCCTCTTCAGCCACTTGAGTACTTCTCCATTTGGCTCCACAGGCAGGATTCGAACCTGCGACCGATCGGTTAACAGCCGATAGCTCTACCACTGAGCTACTGTGGAATATAAAAATCATGGTGGGCCTGAATGGACTCGAACCATCGACCTCACGCTTATCAGGCGTGCGCTCTAACCAGCTGAGCTACAGGCCCATGACAATATAGAAATGGAGCGGGTGATGGGAATCGAACCCACGACATCAGCTTGGAAGGCTGAGGTTTTACCACTAAACTACACCCGCAATTTTTATTTGGGGCGATTGATGGGAATCGAACCCACGAATGCCAGAGCCACAATCTGGTGCGTTAACCACTTCGCCACAACCGCCAAAATATATATATTGATATATGGTGGCTCGGGACGGAATCGAACCGCCGACACACGGATTTTCAGTCCGTTGCTCTACCAACTGAGCTACCGAGCCTAAGTATTTAAATGGCGGTCCGGACGGGACTCGAACCCGCGACCTCCTGCGTGACAGGCAGGCATTCTAACCAACTGAACTACCGGACCATTTTAAAATTTACACGTGAATTTTCTTGGTTGCACCCTTCGGGCACTTCTTATTTCATTCATGTATTTTGGTTGCGGGGGCAGGATTTGAACCTGCGACCTTCGGGTTATGAGCCCGACGAGCTACCGAACTGCTCCACCCCGCGATGATTAAGAATATATATGGCGGAGGAAGAGGGATTCGAACCCCCGCGGGCTTTGACACCCCTGTCGGTTTTCAAGACCGATCCCTTCAGCCAGACTTGGGTATTCCTCCGTATAATGGTGGACCTTGTAGGACTCGAACCTACGACCGGACGGTTATGAGCCGTCTGCTCTAACCAACTGAGCTAAAGGTCCATTGGTAGCGGCGGAGGGGATCGAACCCCCGACCTCACGGGTATGAACCGTACGCTCTAGCCAGCTGAGCTACACCGCCAAATATTTATTGAAATCAAGTGGAGCCTAGCGGGATCGAACCGCTGACCTCCTGCGTGCAAAGCAGGCGCTCTCCCAGCTGAGCTAAGGCCCCAAGAATGGTCGGGAAGACAGGATTCGAACCTGCGACCCCATGGTCCCAAACCATGTGCTCTACCAAGCTGAGCTACTTCCCGATTTCATGTAGATCATGGCGCGCCCGAGAGGAGTCGAACCCCTAACCTTTTGATCCGTAGTCAAACGCTCTATCCAATTGAGCTACGGGCGCAAAACTTAATGCCGAGGGCCGGACTTGAACCGGCACGGTAGTCACCTACCGCAGGATTTTAAGTCCTGTGTGTCTGCCAATTCCACCACCCCGGCGTGGATGGTATAGTTGGAGCGGAAGACGGGATTCGAACCCGCGACCCCCACCTTGGCAAGGTGGTGTTCTACCACTGAACTACTTCCGCAGAAATGGTGCGGATGAAGGGACTTGAACCCCCACGTCTGTAAAGACACTAGAGCCTGATTCTAGCGCGTCTGCCAATTCCGCCACATCCGCAACATGTAAATGGTGAGCCATGAAGGACTCGAACCTTCGACCCTCTGATTAAAAGTCAGATGCTCTACCAACTGAGCTAATGGCTCTTCTTACAAGAGACTTGAATATTATATCATATAAAAGTGGTGCCGGCAAGAGGACTTGAACCCCCAACCTACTGATTACAAGTCAGTTGCTCTACCAATTGAGCTACACCGGCGTATATGTAAAATCGAGTATGTATAATTAATTAAAATGGTGGAGGATGACGGGCTCGAACCGCCGACCCTCTGCTTGTAAGGCAGATGCTCTCCCAGCTGAGCTAATCCTCCATAATTGCACTAGCGTGCAATTGCTTGGCGGCGTCCTACTCTCACAGGGGGAAACCCCCGACTACCATCGGCGCTGAAGAGCTTAACTTCCGTGTTCGGTATGGGAACGGGTGTGACCTCTTCGCTATCGCCACCAAACAAATGCCTTCAGGATGAAGGTACTGGGCGTTTCTCACAGGATGTGAGAGCCCTTAGCGGAGTTTCTTTGCTTTTCCGCCTTTTAGAGAGGTGTTCTCTCAAAACTAGATAACAGGTGTGACATCATGATTAGAAATTTGGTTAAGTCCTCGATCGATTAGTATCTGTCAGCTCCATGTGTCGCCACACTTCCACCTCAGACCTATCAACCTGATCATCTTTCAGGGATCTTACTTCCTTGCGGAATGGGAAATCTCATCTTGAG
>NZ_JAHAWO010000019.1:0-569 GCF_020223595.1 Bacillus sp. TSO22 | reverse complement strand
GAGCAAGCTCCCATCTGTCCGCTCGACTTGCATGTATTAGGCACGCCGCCAGCGTTCGTCCTGAGCCAGGATCAAACTCTCCGATAAAGTAGTTTGACTGACTACGCACATCACTGTGCGATTTATTAAAAATGAATTAACAGGTACGTTTTGTCTTGTTTAGTTTTCAAAGATCATTTCGTTTGTTCGCTTTGTTAAAGCAACTTTATTAGTATACAATGCTGCTTCTTCAAAGTCAACAACTTTTTAAAAAAATTTGGTGGAGCCTAGCGGGATCGAACCGCTGACCTCCTGCGTGCAAAGCAGGCGCTCTCCCAGCTGAGCTAAGGCCCCATTAAAATGGTCGGGAAGACAGGATTCGAACCTGCGACCCCATGGTCCCAAACCATGTGCTCTACCAAGCTGAGCTACTTCCCGATTTCCTATCTATTCTATTAGAATAATGGCGCGCCCGAGAGGAGTCGAACCCCTAACCTTTTGATCCGTAGTCAAACGCTCTATCCAATTGAGCTACGGGCGCAAAACTTAATGCCGAGGGCCGGACTTGAACCGGCACGGTAGTCACCTAC
>NZ_JAHAWO010000018.1:0-570 GCF_020223595.1 Bacillus sp. TSO22 | reverse complement strand
AAGTCCTGTGTGTCTGCCAATTCCACCACCCCGGCGTGGATGGTATAGTTGGAGCGGAAGACGGGATTCGAACCCGCGACCCCCACCTTGGCAAGGTGGTGTTCTACCACTGAACTACTTCCGCAGACAGGATGTCCAGTTTTTATAACCGTTATCCTATATAATGCGGGTGAAGGGACTTGAACCCCCACGTCATAAAGACACTAGATCCTAAGTCTAGCGCGTCTGCCAATTCCGCCACACCCGCGTAAAAATGGTGAGCCATGAAGGACTCGAACCTTCGACCCTCTGATTAAAAGTCAGATGCTCTACCAACTGAGCTAATGGCTCTTCTTACAAGAGACTTGAGTATTATATCATATAAAAGTGGTGCCGGCAAGAGGACTTGAACCCCCAACCTACTGATTACAAGTCAGTTGCTCTACCAATTGAGCTACACCGGCAAAATGGTGGAGGATGACGGGCTCGAACCGCCGACCCTCTGCTTGTAAGGCAGATGCTCTCCCAGCTGAGCTAATCCTCCATAATTGCACTAGCGTGCAATTGCTTGGCGGCGTCCTACTCTCACAG
>NZ_JAHAWO010000017.1:0-628 GCF_020223595.1 Bacillus sp. TSO22 | reverse complement strand
CGAATCAGAATATTGACGGAAACACCGTCTGAAATAATGTGATGCATATCAACCAGCAACAGGTGCCGCTCATCTGATACCTTTACGATTTGGGCACGGAACAGCGGCGCTTGGCTGAGATCAAAGGACTCGATAAACGCGGCTGCGGCTTCCTGTTCGGTTTGTTCGCCGAGGACTGCTGTCTGTAATGTAAACGGCACCTCGTCATGAATGCGCTGCACCGGCTCGCCGCTTTCGTCCTGTTCGAAGGATGTCCGAAGCGACTCGTGGCGCTTGATTAGCTCTTTAAAAGTCCTGTCCAGCCTTTCGGGGTCCAGCTTCCCTTCCAGCTCTACCACAGCCGGCATATTGTAGGCTGTCCCTCCGTCCTCCAGCTGCTGAAGGACATAGATCCTTTTTTGGGCGGAGGAAACCGGATAGGCCTCGCGCTTTTCAGCCGGCTTCATCGCTTCATATGGACTGTCCGTTCCTTCACGGATAACGGAAGCCAGTCCTTCTACAGTCGGATGGGCAAACACATCTTTCAGCGGCACCTGTACATCGAATTCTTTGGCGATCCGGGACACAAGCGCGGTTGCTTTTAAGGAATGTCCTCCGCGATCAAAAAAGTTGTCGTGAATCCCGACAG
>NZ_JAHAWO010000016.1:0-720 GCF_020223595.1 Bacillus sp. TSO22 | reverse complement strand
TCTCAATTTGTTTGGTGGCGATAGCGAAGAGGTCACACCCGTTCCCATACCGAACACGGAAGTTAAGCTCTTCAGCGCCGATGGTAGTCGGGGGTTTCCCCCTGTGAGAGTAGGACGCCGCCAAGCAGTTTTATTATTTCTACCATGTTTGTTTATGAAGCTTATATTATTCCGCAGTAGCTCAGTGGTAGAGCTATCGGCTGTTAACCGATCGGTCGTAGGTTCGAATCCTACCTGCGGAGCCATTGCTTCCATAGCTCAGCAGGTAGAGCACTTCCATGGTAAGGAAGAGGTCAGCGGTTCGAGCCCGCTTGGAAGCTTTACTAAATGTATTTATCTTACCAAGGTTTCTCAAAAAGGAGAAAGCTTTTTTTATTGCGATATGCGGAAGTAGTTCAGTGGTAGAACACCACCTTGCCAAGGTGGGGGTCGCGGGTTCGAATCCCGTCTTCCGCTCCATTTTTATCCCAACGGGATATTCTAAAATTGATTGCGCCCGTAGCTCAATTGGATAGAGCGTTTGACTACGGATCAAAAGGTTAGGGGTTCGACTCCTCTCGGGCGCGCCATTATTTTTAATAGAATAGATAGGGAATCGGGAAGTAGCTCAGCTTGGTAGAGCACATGGTTTGGGACCATGGGGTCGCAGGTTCGAATCCTGTCTTCCCGACCATTTTAATGGGGCCTTAGCTCAGCTGGGAGAGCGCCTGCTTTGCACGC
>NZ_JAHAWO010000010.1:0-1286 GCF_020223595.1 Bacillus sp. TSO22 | reverse complement strand
GGGACTGACCCCATAAGATGAGACAAATAAAAACACCTTCAAGTTTGAATACGGATGATTGTTATCCGAAATTAGACTTGGAGGTGTTTTTTCTATGGGGACAAGAGTGAGTTATCCGGTTGAAGTGAAACAGAAGGCTGTAGAAATGAGATTGGCAGGCGTACCTATGAAAGAGATCATGCAGGAGTTGAATATTAAGAATAAGACACAGGTTCAGACATGGGTTAGATGGCATAAGACTGGGGATACACATCGATTCGAACAGCCTGTTGGAAAGCAATACACTTACGGAAAAGGCCCGGAGTATTCTTCCGAATTAGAGAAACTGCAGGCAGAGATTCGTTACCTGAGACAACAGAATGAAGTTTTAAAAAAGTACAACGAATTGGAAAGGAAGTTGATAGCGAAACGTCAGTCGAACTTGTAGAAATATTGCACAGCACAATGACCGTACAGGATATCTGTATTCATTTAGGTATCTCTCGAGCGTCTTATTATCGTTGGAAGAAGAATCTGATGAGGGATCAGCCTAAGCGATATTTGGAAAAACAAATCGGCACGTTGTGCCGAGAGCACAAGTATCGATATGGATATCGAAAAATCACAGCCATACTCAAAAAGAGAATGTGTATTAACCATAAAACGGTTCAACGTATTATGCAGAAAAATCAATGGCAGTGCCAGGTTAAGGTGAAAAAGCGCAAGAAGGATGGGCAGCCATATGCCGTGGTCGATAATATATTGGATCGGAACTTTCAGTCTGATCGTCCTCTTGAAAAACTAGTAACGGACATCACGTATTTGCCTTATGGACAGAAACAATTGTACCTTTCCAGTATATTGGATTTATACAATGGAGAAGTGATTGCTTTTACGATTGGGGATAAGCAGGACACTGACTTTGTTTTAGACACACTTGATCAGCTACCAACGCTGCCTGAGAACTGCGTGTTACATAGTGACCAAGGTTCTGTGTATACATCTTACGAATATCAAAAAGCTGTTAAAACAAAAGGCATTACCATGAGCATGTCCCGCAAAGGGACGCCCGCTGATAATGCCTCCATCGAATCGTTTCATTCCTCACTAAAGTCTGAAACGTTCTATCTTAACAGCATTGATCGAACTACGACCGCCATCGTAGAACGCACTGTCATAGAATACATTCATTATTATAACAATATTCGTATTCAAACCAAACTAAACAACCAATCACCGATAAACTATCGGCAATTGGCTGTTTAAAAGGTGTTTTGACCCCTGTCTCAAAAACGGGGGTCAGTCCC
>NZ_JAHAWO010000007.1:0-3009 GCF_020223595.1 Bacillus sp. TSO22 | reverse complement strand
AACGTGTTCTTTGAAAACTAGATAACAGTAGACATCACATTCAATTAGTAAGACAAGATATCACATAGTGATTCTTTTTAACGGTTAAGTTAGAAAGGGCGCACGGTGGATGCCTTGGCACTAGGAGCCGATGAAGGACGGGACGAACACCGATATGCTTCGGGGAGCTGTAAGCAAGCTTTGATCCGGAGATTTCCGAATGGGGAAACCCACCACTCGTAATGGAGTGGTATCCATATCTGAATTCATAGGATATGAGAAGGCAGACCCGGGGAACTGAAACATCTAAGTACCCGGAGGAAGAGAAAGCAAATGCGATTCCCTGAGTAGCGGCGAGCGAAACGGGATTAGCCCAAACCAAGAGGCTTGCCTCTTGGGGTTGTAGGACACTCTGTACGGAGTTACAAAAGAACGAGGTAGATGAAGAGGTCTGGAAAGGCCCGCCATAGGAGGTAACAGCCCTGTAGTCAAAACTTCGTTCTCTCCTGAGTGGATCCTGAGTACGGCGGAACACGTGAAATTCCGTCGGAATCCGGGAGGACCATCTCCCAAGGCTAAATACTCCCTAGTGACCGATAGTGAACCAGTACCGTGAGGGAAAGGTGAAAAGCACCCCGGAAGGGGAGTGAAAGAGATCCTGAAACCGTGTGCCTACAAGTAGTCAGAGCCCGTTAACGGGTGATGGCGTGCCTTTTGTAGAATGAACCGGCGAGTTACGATCCCGTGCAAGGTTAAGCAGAAGATGCGGAGCCGCAGCGAAAGCGAGTCTGAATAGGGCGCATGAGTACGTGGTCGTAGACCCGAAACCAGGTGATCTACCCATGTCCAGGGTGAAGTTCAGGTAACACTGAATGGAGGCCCGAACCCACGCACGTTGAAAAGTGCGGGGATGAGGTGTGGGTAGGGGTGAAATGCCAATCGAACCTGGAGATAGCTGGTTCTCTCCGAAATAGCTTTAGGGCTAGCCTCAAGGTAAGAGTCTTGGAGGTAGAGCACTGATTGGACTAGGGGCCCCTACCGGGTTACCGAATTCAGTCAAACTCCGAATGCCAATGACTTATCCTTGGGAGTCAGACTGCGAGTGATAAGATCCGTAGTCGAAAGGGAAACAGCCCAGACCGCCAGCTAAGGTCCCAAAGTATACGTTAAGTGGAAAAGGATGTGGAGTTGCTTAGACAACCAGGATGTTGGCTTAGAAGCAGCCACCATTTAAAGAGTGCGTAATAGCTCACTGGTCGAGTGACTCTGCGCCGAAAATGTACCGGGGCTAAACGTATCACCGAAGCTGCGGACTGTTCTTCGAACAGTGGTAGGAGAGCGTTCTAAGGGCTGTGAAGCCAGACCGGAAGGACTGGTGGAGCGCTTAGAAGTGAGAATGCCGGTATGAGTAGCGAAAGAGGGGTGAGAATCCCCTCCACCGAATGCCTAAGGTTTCCTGAGGAAGGCTCGTCCGCTCAGGGTTAGTCGGGACCTAAGCCGAGGCCGAAAGGCGTAGGCGATGGACAACAGGTTGATATTCCTGTACCACCTCCTCACCATTTGAGCAATGGGGGGACGCAGGAGGATAGGGTAAGCGCGGTATTGGATATCCGCGTCCAAGCAGTTAGGCTGGGAAATAGGCAAATCCGTTTCCCATAAGGCTGAGCTGTGATGGCGAGCGAAATATAGTAGCGAAGTTCCTGATTCCACACTGCCAAGAAAAGCCTCTAGCGAGGTGAGAGGTGCCCGTACCGCAAACCGACACAGGTAGGCGAGGAGAGAATCCTAAGGTGATCGAGAGAACTCTCGTTAAGGAACTCGGCAAAATGACCCCGTAACTTCGGGAGAAGGGGTGCTCTGTTAGGGTGCAAGCCCGAGAGAGCCGCAGTGAATAGGCCCAGGCGACTGTTTAGCAAAAACACAGGTCTCTGCGAAGCCGTAAGGCGAAGTATAGGGGCTGACGCCTGCCCGGTGCTGGAAGGTTAAGAGGAGCGCTTAGCGTAAGCGAAGGTGCGAATTGAAGCCCCAGTAAACGGCGGCCGTAACTATAACGGTCCTAAGGTAGCGAAATTCCTTGTCGGGTAAGTTCCGACCCGCACGAAAGGCGCAACGATCTGGGCACTGTCTCAACGAGAGACTCGGTGAAATTATAGTACCTGTGAAGATGCAGGTTACCCGCGACAGGACGGAAAGACCCCGTGGAGCTTTACTGCAGCCTGATATTGAATGTTGGTACAGCTTGTACAGGATAGGTAGGAGCCTTGGAAACCGGAGCGCCAGCTTCGGTGGAGGCATCGGTGGGATACTACCCTGGCTGTATTGACCTTCTAACCCGCCGCCCTTATCGGGCGGGGAGACAGTGTCAGGTGGGCAGTTTGACTGGGGCGGTCGCCTCCTAAAAGGTAACGGAGGCGCCCAAAGGTTCCCTCAGAATGGTTGGAAATCATTCGCAGAGTGTAAAGGCACAAGGGAGCTTGACTGCGAGACCTACAAGTCGAGCAGGGACGAAAGTCGGGCTTAGTGATCCGGTGGTTCCGCATGGAAGGGCCATCGCTCAACGGATAAAAGCTACCCCGGGGATAACAGGCTTATCTCCCCCAAGAGTCCACATCGACGGGGAGGTTTGGCACCTCGATGTCGGCTCATCGCATCCTGGGGCTGTAGTCGGTCCCAAGGGTTGGGCTGTTCGCCCATTAAAGCGGTACGCGAGCTGGGTTCAGAACGTCGTGAGACAGTTCGGTCCCTATCCGTCGCGGGCGCAGGAAATTTGAGAGGAGCTGTCCTTAGTACGAGAGGACCGGGATGGACGCACCGCTGGTGTACCAGTTGTTCTGCCAAGGGCATCGCTGGGTAGCTATGTGCGGACGGGATAAGTGCTGAAAGCATCTAAGCATGAAGCCCCCCTCAAGATGAGATTTCCCATTCCGCAAGGAAGTAAGATCCCTGAAAGATGATCAGGTTGATAGGTCTGAGGTGGAAGTGTGGCGACACATGGAGCTGACAGATACTAATCGATCGAGGACTTAACCA
>NZ_JAHAWO010000005.1:0-15666 GCF_020223595.1 Bacillus sp. TSO22 | reverse complement strand
AGCGAAGAGGTCACACCCGTTCCCATACCGAACACGGAAGTTAAGCTCTTCAGCGCCGATGGTAGTCGGGGGTTTCCCCCTGTGAGAGTAGGACGCCGCCAAGCATGGTAAAACCCAGCTCATTGAGATGGGTTTTTTTGTTTGTCAAAATTGAAGAAGAAATTGTAAAGCGTATGTCGGAAATTTCTTTTCTGTCACTAATAAAAACTGCTGTATTAGCACGTAATCATCGCTTATATGCTGTGTTAACAACTCATACCACCATTCCGTTTCATACCTCGCAATCATCCCTATGTTGTACAAAATTAGATAATGAACTGCCATTTCAGGAAGTCTAAGAAATTGCTCTCTTTGAGAAGGGATATAATATTGGTTCTTACCCAGGTCATACAACAAACTGGTTGATGTCCATGGCTTCATGTCTTGCGATGAAATTTCAAACAGCAGCTCGTTTTCATTTTTCTTTTCAAAAGACCATTGAAAATGGTGGGACATATATTCGGCAAATCTTGCATCAGACATTTTATAATTGATGACCACATCCTCTGGTACAGAAATCCTGTTCTTCTCCTTCTCGACTTTTGTCATAAAACGTTCTTTCTGCTGAAAATAGAAAGTATCACTTAGTTCTGGAATCGCCATTAATAATTTTTTCATGGTGTACCGTTCATCTACTATATCCGATTGGCCGAATAAGTGTTTCATGAAATGTATGCATAGGCCGTTCCGTTGTATTTTTACTTCATCATCGCTAAAACAATAATTCTGTTTCTTTCGCTTTCTTGTTGTTACGCCATGTGCCAGTACTGATGTATGGCTTGGATAATGAGGATCCCGTGTAATTAGACATGCTTTGATAAGCTGTGCCATTCCGTAAAATAAAAGAATCGGTTTGATTTCTAATGGGGAATATGAGGCTTGTTTATAAAACGATTCGGCATGCTTTAAGAAATAAATAAACCGCTCACTGTTTTTAAAAGAGTTCTTTTTCGCATCGTCAATACCGTTTAAGATATACACTTTCTCTAGAAATTTCTGGGTTGATTCAACGGAATAAAATAGCGCTAAGTCTTTCCACTCATGATATGTCATATGTATTTCTTAATCCTTTCCGTTATCTAAATATTTCAACTCTTTCCCGCTTCCTTGACATGCTCTTGGCTAGTTGATAATCTACATATAATATTTTGCCGAAAAGAGGGGGATTTACTAATGTGGGAAAGTAAATTTTCAAAAGAAGGCTTAACGTTTGACGATGTGCTGCTTGTACCAGCTAAGTCAGAGGTACTTCCGCGTGATGTGGATTTATCTGTAGAACTTACAAAAACGTTAAAGCTAAATATTCCTGTCATCAGCGCAGGTATGGACACTGTAACAGAATCAGCAATGGCAATTGCAATGGCTAGACAGGGCGGCTTGGGCATCATTCATAAAAATATGTCCATTGAACAGCAGGCTGAACAAGTTGATAAAGTAAAGCGTTCTGAGCGCGGCGTTATCACAAATCCCTTCTTTTTAACTCCTGATCACCAAGTATTTGATGCGGAGCACTTGATGGGTAAATACAGAATTTCCGGTGTTCCGATTGTAGATAACGAAGAAGACCAAAAGCTTGTAGGAATTATTACAAACCGTGATCTTCGTTTTATTTCTGACTACTCAATGAAAATCAGCGATGTCATGACGAAAGAAGAGCTTGTTACTGCACCTGTAGGAACGACTCTGGATGAAGCTGAAAAGATTTTGCAGAAACATAAAATTGAAAAGCTTCCTCTCGTTGATGACCAGAATAAATTAAAAGGTCTTATCACAATTAAAGACATTGAAAAAGTCATTGAGTTCCCGAACTCATCTAAAGACATCCACGGCCGCCTGATCGTTGGTGCGGCAGTTGGCGTAACTGGCGATACAATGACTCGCGTCAAAAAGCTTGTTGAAGCCAATGTTGATGTTATTGTTATCGATACAGCTCACGGACATTCTCAAGGCGTATTAAACACAGTAACAAAGATCCGTGAAACATATCCTGAATTAAACATTATTGCTGGAAACGTGGCAACAGCTGAAGCGACAAGAGCGCTTATCGAAGCTGGGGCAGATGTTGTCAAAGTTGGAATCGGACCTGGTTCAATTTGTACAACACGTGTGGTAGCAGGTGTCGGTGTTCCGCAGATCACAGCAATTTATGATTGTGCGACTGAAGCAAGGAAACACGGCAAAACAATCATCGCAGACGGCGGAATTAAATTCTCTGGCGATATCACTAAAGCATTGGCAGCCGGCGGACATGCTGTTATGCTTGGAAGCTTGCTTGCAGGTACGTCAGAAAGCCCTGGTGAAACTGAAATCTACCAAGGCAGAAGATTTAAAGTATACCGCGGCATGGGATCGGTTGCTGCAATGGAAAAAGGAAGTAAAGATCGTTACTTCCAAGAAGAAAACAAAAAATTCGTTCCTGAAGGAATTGAAGGACGCACACCTTACAAAGGACCAGTTGAAGAAACTGTTTATCAGCTAGTCGGCGGACTTCGTTCTGGTATGGGATATTGCGGATCCAAAGATCTCCGAGCTTTAAGAGAAGAAGCTCAGTTCATCCGCATGACTGGCGCAGGGCTTCGTGAAAGCCATCCGCATGACGTACAGATTACAAAAGAATCTCCGAACTATACAATTTCATAATAAATTGTTACAAATTAAAAACATTTGACAGGGTCTCTGACTCTGTCTATTTTTTTTATACTGATTATGATAAAATTTATACTGTTGTGCATTGAAAATGTCCTTAACGGCTTAATTATAGATGAAGAAAATGAAATACGGAGGTCGTACGATTGAACATCAAGAAATGTAAACAGTTATTGATGTCATTGGTTGTGTTAACACTAGCTGTCACTTGTCTGGCTCCAATGTCAAAAGCAAAAGCAGCCAGTGATCCAATTGATGTCAATGCATCAGCTGCTATTATGATCGAAGCTTCTTCAGGTAAAATTTTGTACAGTAAAAATGCAGATCAGAGACTGCCAATTGCCAGCATGACAAAAATGATGACAGAGTATCTGTTATTAGAAGCAATTGATGAAGGTAAAGTGAAATGGGACCAAACCTATACGCCTGATGACTATGTGTATGAGATTTCCCAAGATAACAGCTTATCAAACGTTCCTCTTCGGAAAGACGGGAAATACACGGTAAAAGAACTATATCAAGCTACAGCAATTTATTCTGCAAATGCCGCGGCTATCGCGATTGCGGAAGTCGTTGCGGGCAGTGAAACTAAGTTTGTTGAAAAAATGAATGCAAAAGCGAAAGAACTAGGCTTAACAGATTACAAATTTGTTAACGCAACAGGTCTTGAAAACAAAGATCTTCACGGGCAGCAGCCTGAGGGGACAAGCGCAGATGAAGAAAGTGAAGTTTCTGCTAAGGACATGGCGATTCTTGCGGATCACTTGATTACTGACTACCCTGAGATTCTGGAGACTTCCAGTATCGCTAAAACAAAGTTCAGAAAAGGCACTGATGATGAAATGGACATGCCGAACTGGAACTTCATGCTGAAAGGGCTCGTTAGTGAGTATAAAAAAGCGACTGTAGACGGACTGAAAACAGGCTCTACTGACTCTGCGGGTTCATGCTTCACAGGAACAGCTGAACTCAATGGAATGCGTGTTATTACTGTTGTATTAAACGCAAAAGGCAACCTACATACAGGCCGTTTCGATGAAACGAAAAAAATGTTCGATTATGCTTTCGACAATTTCTCCATGAAAGAAATTTATGCTGAAGGCGATCAAGTAAAAGGCCATAAAACGATTTCAGTTGATAAGGGTAAAGAGAAAGAAGTAGGCATTGTAACAAACAAGGCGTTCTCTCTTCCTGTCAAAAATGGCGAAGAAAAGAATTACAAAGCGAAAGTTACACTAAATAAAGACATCTTAACTGCTCCTGTAAAAAAAGGAACGAAGGTTGGGAAACTGACTGCAGAATATACAGGTGATGAAAAGGATTACGGATTCCTTAACAGCAATCTAGCTGGCGTAGACCTTGTTACAAAAGAAAATGTAGAAAAAGCAAACTGGTTTGTTCTGACAATGCGCAGTATCGGCGGATTTTTCGCCGGCATTTGGGGAAGTATTGTTGATACGGTAACCGGCTGGTTTTAATCAATTGAAAGAGCTCTGATGTATGTTAGGGCTCTTTCGCTTAATATACTGAAAAAACCCAATTTTTAATAAAAAATGATTTTCAAAGCGCTAAAAACCGAATAAAATGATATATATCCATATGAATTATTGGATTTCTAGGATACAATAAGGATTAGAAATCATACACTATACCTTGATTAGGGGGACCAAGAAATGGCTCAAACAGGTACTGAACGCGTAAAACGTGGAATGGCAGAAATGCAAAAAGGCGGCGTCATCATGGACGTCATCAATGCGGAACAAGCGAAAATTGCTGAAGAGGCTGGAGCTGTCGCTGTAATGGCGCTAGAACGTGTACCAGCTGATATTCGCGCGGCTGGAGGAGTTGCCCGTATGGCTGACCCTACAATCGTGGAAGAAGTAATGAATGCAGTATCTATCCCGGTAATGGCAAAAGCGCGTATCGGACATATTGTTGAAGCGCGTGTGCTTGAAGCTATGGGTGTTGACTATATTGATGAAAGTGAAGTTCTGACTCCGGCTGACGAAGAATTTCATTTAAATAAAAATGAATACACAGTTCCTTTCGTCTGCGGCTGCCGTGATCTCGGTGAAGCAACACGCCGTATTGCTGAAGGTGCTTCTATGCTTCGTACGAAAGGCGAGCCTGGAACAGGCAACATTGTTGAAGCTGTTCGCCATATGCGCAAAGTAAACGCACAAGTGCGCAAAGTAGTTGCGATGAGTGATGATGAATTAATGACAGAAGCGAAAAACTTAGGTGCTCCTTACGAGCTTCTTGTGCAAATTAAAAGAGACGGTAAGCTTCCTGTCGTTAACTTTGCCGCTGGCGGCGTAGCCACTCCTGCTGATGCTGCTCTCATGATGCAGCTTGGTGCTGACGGAGTATTTGTTGGTTCTGGTATTTTCAAATCAGACAACCCTGCTAAGTTTGCGAAAGCAATTGTGGAAGCAACAACTCACTACACTGATTACAAATTGATCGCTGAGCTTTCAAAAGAGCTTGGTACTGCAATGAAAGGGATTGAAATCTCAAACTTACTTCCAGAACAGCGTATGCAAGAACGCGGCTGGTAAGAATATAGGAGTGCTGCTGACATGTTAACAATAGGAGTATTAGGACTTCAAGGAGCAGTTAGAGAGCATATCCAGGCAATTGAAGCATGCGGCGCGGCTGGTCTTGTCGTTAAACGTCCGGAGCAGCTGAACGAAATCGATGGGTTAATTTTGCCGGGCGGTGAGAGTACGACGATGCGCCGTTTGATTGATACGTATCAATTCATGGAGCCGCTTCGTGAATTTGCTGCTCAGGGAAAACCGATGTTTGGGACATGCGCCGGATTAATTATATTAGCAAAAGAAATTGCTGGCTCAGATAATCCTCATTTAGGTCTGCTGAATGTGGTTGTTGAACGCAATTCGTTTGGCCGGCAGGTTGACAGCTTTGAAGCTGATTTAACAATCAAAGGCCTGGACGAGCCTTTTACAGGGGTATTCATCCGTGCGCCGCATATTTTAGAAGCTGGTGAAAATGTTGAAGTTCTTTCGGAGCATAATGGTCGTATTGTAGCTGCTAAACAGGATCAATTCCTGGGCTGCTCGTTCCATCCGGAGCTGACAGAAGATCACCGAGTGACACAGCTGTTTGTTCAAATGGTTGAGGAATACAAGCAAAAAGCACTTGTATAAAACAGTTGAAAGCTGTGGAAACTTATAGTACATTATAAGCACAAATAAAGATCGAAAAGCGTTGATAGGAACTAGTAGGAAGCCTCTCTTTCTAAGAGAGCCGATGGTTGGTGCGAATCGGTGAAAGATGCTGTCTGAATCCATCCTTGAGCGAAATGCTGAAATAAGTAGGCATTTACGGGATAACCGTTATGTGTGAAAGTGGAAAGCGAGTCTTTGACTTGTTTTCAATCAGGGTGGCAACGCGAGAGCTCTCGTCCCTTTATGGGGATGAGGGCTCTTTTTATTTTCGACAAATTCAATAAAAGGAGTGTTTCGCATGCTTGATACGAAAATGCTGAGAGCAAATTTTCAAGAAATTAAGGCAAAGCTTGTACACAAAGGCGAAGACTTAACTGATTTTGATAAGTTTGAGGCGCTGGACGATAGACGAAGAGAGCTTATCGGTAAAGTTGAAGAGTTAAAAGGAAAACGAAATGAAGTATCTCAGCAGGTTGCTGTGCTGAAGCGTGAGAAAAAAGACGCGGATCACATTATTAAAGAAATGCGTGAAGTGGGCGAGGAAATTAAAAAACTTGATGAAGAATTAAGAACAGTGGAATCTGAGCTTGATACCATTCTTCTTTCAATTCCAAATATTCCGCATGAGTCTGTCCCTGTCGGTGAAACAGAAGACGACAACATAGAAGTGCGTAAATGGGGTGAAAAGCCTTCATTTGCTTACGAGCCGAAACCGCACTGGGATATTGCAGATGAGCTGGGTATTCTTGATTTTGAACGTGCTGCAAAGGTAACAGGAAGCCGTTTCGTGTTCTATAAAGGTTTAGGTGCTCGTCTGGAGCGTGCGCTTTATAACTTTATGCTTGATTTGCATGTAGATGAGTATAACTATACTGAAGTGATCCCGCCTTATATGGTAAACCGCGCAAGCATGACGGGAACGGGGCAGCTTCCTAAATTCGAAGAGGATGCGTTTAAAATCAGAGAAGAAGATTACTTCTTAATTCCGACTGCGGAAGTACCGATTACAAACATGCATCGCGATGAAATCCTTTCAGGTGACAGCCTGCCGATTAACTATGCGGCATTCAGTGCCTGCTTCCGTTCTGAAGCTGGTTCAGCAGGGCGCGATACACGCGGATTAATCCGTCAGCACCAATTTAATAAAGTTGAGCTTGTGAAGTTTGTAAAGCCTGAAGATTCTTATGAAGAATTAGAGAAGCTTACAAACCAAGCAGAACGAGTTCTTCAGCTGCTTGAGCTTCCGTACCGTGTCATGAGCATGTGTACGGGTGATCTAGGCTTTACGGCTGCGAAAAAATACGATATCGAAGTTTGGATTCCAAGCCAAGACACATATCGTGAAATCTCTTCTTGCAGCAACTTCGAAGCGTTCCAGGCAAGACGTGCGAACATTCGTTTCAGACGTGAAGCGAAAGGCAAGCCAGAGCATGTACACACACTGAATGGTTCAGGTCTGGCGGTTGGAAGAACAGTTGCCGCTATCTTAGAAAATTATCAGCAGGAAGACGGAAGCGTTGTTGTTCCAAAAGTACTTCGCCCTTATATGGGAAATAGAGAAGTAATAAAACCATAAAATTGTGAAAAGGTGTGCCTGACCAGGTGCGCCTTTTTGCCTGTGTAGACAGGACACTTTTATAAAAACAAAAAAAGTTTTTAAAAATGCTTGACCATATGAGAACATTCATGATATAGTAAGTCTTGTCGATACGGAGGAATACCCAAGTCCGGCTGAAGGGATCGGTCTTGAAAACCGACAGGGGTGTCAAAGCCCGCGGGGGTTCGAATCCCTCTTCCTCCGCCATATTGATTTTAATCTAATGAAACACAAGCATATATTGGAGATTGTTTTGTCCGTTGCGTTCGGTGCAGCGGATTTTTTATTATAATGAAAAAGTGAATCTCAGTTGAGATTCACTTTTTTTGATTTTCATGAATAACTGAAGCGATTTGATCTACTATGTTTTCGATCGAGCTTTCGTCGTTCAGCAGATCGTAATCCTCAATGCGAAGCTTTAGAACAGGGCAGGCGTTAAAACCGCTTATCCAGTTTTCATATCGTGTATGCATTTCTTCCCAATAAGATCGGCTTGTCTGAAGCTCCATTTCACGGCCGCGTTCTTCAATTCGGTTTAAAATGTTTTCCAGATCTCCTTCTAAATAAATCAATACATCTGGGTGTGGGAAATACGGTGTCATCACCATTGCTTCGAAAAGGCTTGTGTAAGTTTTATAATCAGTCTTTGACATTGTCCCTTTGTCAGCATGCATTTTCGCGAAAATACCTGTGTCTTCATAAATAGAACGATCCTGTACAAATCCTCCGCCGGCTTCAAAAATCGTTTTCTGTTCTTTGAATCGCTCAGCTAAGAAATAGATTTGCAGGTGAAAGCTCCAACGCTCAAAATCATGATAGAACTTTTCTAAGTATGGATTATGATCGACTTCCTCCAGAGAGGTTTTAAATCCAAGCCGTTTAGCCAAAGCTTTTGTTAAAGTCGATTTTCCGACACCTACTGTTCCTGCTACTGTGATAATTGAATTTTTAGGGATATGATGTTCCTTCATACGATAAGCTCCTTTACATGGGCGGCAATGCGTTCAAAGTCGCTCTTATTCAAAACGAAATCTTTAGAATCGCCATCTATGGTTAACACTGTTAGTTCAGGATCTGATTCCTGCAGCTGTTTGATGGCGACTTCATAATCTGCGATCAGCTGCTCTAAATAGCTTGTTTCAATTTTTTTCTCAAAGGGGCGTCCGCGTTTTTCAATGCGGTGTAACAATGTGGGCAGACTAGCCTTTATGTAAATGATGAAATTCGGCTTTGGCAGATCATCCGTTAGCAGGTGATAAATCTTTTTATATTTTTCCAGTTGATGCTGAGACAGGGTACGTTCCGCAAAAATCACATTTTTATAAATGTGATAATCAGCTATCACAGGCTGTCCCTTTTTTAAAAAGTGATCACTGGTGTCTTCAAGCTGTTTGTATCTGTGACAAAGAAAAAACATTTCAAGCTGGAAGCTCCATTCCTCTATATTGTCATAAAACTTATCAAGGTACGGGTTATCCTCAACAATCTCACTAATCATAGGGAATCCAAATTCTTGTGAGAGCATCGTCGCGAGGGTAGTTTTTCCTGCCCCGATAGGACCTTCTATTGCAATAAAAGGGGCTGTATTCATCGGAATCCTCCTTATTTCTGAAAAACGTTCGTCAGTTACCGACCTTCATATTGTATCACAACCCTTGGGCGCCCCCATGAAAAAAAGACGTTTCCAAATTATCGAAACGTCTTTTTGACAATATTAAATTGATCAGACAGCAACAGCCAGTTTTGCGGGAAGGAAAGACCCAGCTTCCAATAGCTGATGCCTCTTAAATTCAGCTCTTTAATCAAATTGAATTTTGCTTGGATCGAGCGGGCATCCTCGAACCATACCTCGTGTCTTCTGTTTTCTGCATCAGTATAGCGGAAGAAAGGGGCTTGAGCGGTTTGGTCATACTGAATTTCTGCATTGTTTTGATCGGCAATGACAATGGCTTGCTGAGGGCTTATTGCTCTTGCCGGAGTTCCGCCAGCTGTATATGGCAGCGTCCAGTCATACCCATATAAATTCTGGCCCATGACAATTTTATTCGCAGGCATTTCAGTCAAAGCATATTCTATGACATCCCGAACAGGCCCGATTGGTGAAACGGCTTGAGCCGGCCCACCGCTATAGCCCCATTCATATGTCATGAGAACAACAAAGTCGACAATTTGGCCATGGGCTCTGTAATCATGGGCTTCGTACCATCTGCCCTGCTGTGTTGCGCTTGTTTTTGGGGCAAGCGCTGTAGAAATTTCTAAGCCTTCTCGATGGAAAAGATCCGTTGCTTCACGGAGAAATTGATTATAGGCTTCTCTATCCTGAGGCCGCAAATATTCAAAGTCAAAATGAATATCATAGAAACCATATCTTTTTGCATTCTCGACTATTTCATTTAAAAGTCTTCTTTTTACAGTATCGTCGTTCAAAAGGATCCGGCCGAGTTCATCGCTGAATGCCTGGTTTTCTAGGTTCGTTATAATCATCATCAATGCCGTGTTTTGATTCTCTGCAATGCTTCTTAAATTCGTTAAAGGCGGTGCGACTAAGGTTCCGTCACGCTGTGCCTGGAAACTGAATGCGCCAAGGTACGTTAAGTAGGGCGACGCTTCTCTGGCCGCCTGCTGGAGATTTTCGCTGACTTGATTTCCGCGGGGTTCCAAATAAGCATTTGATTCGATGTCTCGTTTAGGAACGGGAGGGATGTATAAGCGGAAACCAATCTGCAGCACGGTATTTAACTGGATTCGGTTAACCCTGGCAAGCTCGGCTGCCGTTGTATTGAACCGCCGTGCGATGGATGTCAGGGTATCACCTTGTTGAACATCATAGAACTGGCCGGCTATTGGAATGACAATGGTTTGTCCGACAACAAGGCTGTCGGGATTCGGTATTTCATTCGTTTCTGTGATTTCACTTACAGTTGTTCTGTATTGTGAAGCGATAGCAGAAAGAGTGTCGCCTTGTTTCACCACATAAATTTGAATGAAAAACGCCTCCTTTCATATCGCTATCCAATGTATGAAAGAAAAACGCTGATCATGTTTATTTTTCTGTAATTTGTTCCTCGGTCGTAATTTCTGCGAAAAGAACATTCTCCATCATGGTCAAGGCAAATTCGTTGTCTTCGTCACGATTTGAGGCGATACAGTCCTTAGGAATCGTGATGCTGTATTCCCTCATGTAAGCGTCATTAGCGGTAAACAGCACGCATATGTTACCGGCTATACCTGTTAAGACAATATGCTTCACCTGCAATTCGGTAAGGAGAGTGTGAAGTGCTGTTTCGTAAAAGGCGGAATGCTTCGGTTTAATTAAAAAATAATCAGCATCTTCCGGAGCTATTTTTCTGATGATATCCTTGCTTTTTTCATTCGTGCATTCTTGCTGAATATTTTTAATATCAGCTTGCCAAAGTCCGTAATGATCATTAATGTAAATAATTGGCCAGTTATTTTGTCTCGCATGCTCCTTTAATGATAAAATGTAAGGAACGATTTTTTCTGTTTTTTTAGCGAGGCTTTCTCCCATATCGAATTCAAAATTATTGATCATGTCTACAATGAGAAGAGCTGTGTCTGCTTTGGACAATCGACAGTCTCCTTTCCGTTTCAGTTATAGTTAATATGTAGCCTTTTTAGGCAATGAAAAAACTTTGAAAAGAGAGCTTATCGTTATGACACAAGATGAACTTTATATGAAAGAAGCAATTAAAGAAGCGAAAAAAGCTGAAGAGAAAGGTGAAGTGCCAATCGGCGCCGTGCTTGTCGTCAATGATGAAATCGTAGCGCGTGCACATAATTTAAGAGAGACGGAGCAGCGGTCAATCGCTCATGCGGAAATGCTTGTGATTGATGAAGCGTGTAAGGCGCTGGGAACGTGGCGGCTGGAGGGGGCAACTCTTTATGTGACGCTTGAGCCTTGTCCGATGTGTGCTGGTGCCGTCGTGCTTTCTCGAGTGGAAAAAGTGGTATTTGGTGCATTTGACCCTAAAGGCGGCTGTTCAGGCACGCTCATGAACCTTTTGCAGGAAGAGCGCTTTAACCACCAGGCTGAAGTGGTGAGCGGGGTGCTTGAGGAGGAATGCGGAGGAATGCTCAGTTCGTTTTTTAGAGAACTGCGAAAAAAGAAGAAAGCCTTCAGGAAAAACTTGTCTGAGTAGTCCGGTTGCAATTTTTAGGGGGAAACGATATACTTATGTATGCATCGCAATAGATGCGATATAAAATTTGATATTTATTTTGCCGTGCTAAGCGGGGAGGTAGCGGTGCCCTGTACCTGCAATCCGCTCTAGCAGGGCCGAATCCCTTCTCGAGGTTCGTTTACTTTAAGGTCTGCCTTAAGTAAGTGGTGTTGACGTTTGGGTCCTGCGCAATGGGAATTCATGAACCATGTCAGGTCCGGAAGGAAGCAGCATTAAGTGAAACCTCTCATGTGCCGCAGGGTTGCCTGGGCCGAGCTAACTGCTTAAGTAACGCTTAGGGTAGCGAATCGACAGAAGGTGCACGGTAAATCAATCATCAAATTTTCAGACTCACCTATCATTAGGTGAGTTTTTTGTTATGTAAAAAGAGCTTTTGGAATCGAAACAAGGTTCATGTATAATGGGAATGATGAATAACGGAGGAGGGCAAACCCGTGAGTTACCAAGCTTTATATCGAGTATTCAGGCCTCAGCGCTTTGAAGATGTGGTTGGACAAGAACACATTACAAAAACGCTGCAAAATGCCCTTTTGCAAAAAAAGTTTTCTCACGCCTATCTGTTTTCCGGGCCAAGAGGAACGGGAAAAACCAGTGCAGCCAAAATATTTGCCAAGGCTGTCAACTGTGAACATGCTCCTGTTGATGAGCCATGCAACGAATGTGCGGCCTGTAAAGGGATAACAAACGGGTCAATATCCGATGTCATAGAAATTGACGCCGCTTCAAACAACGGTGTTGATGAGATTCGTGACATTCGCGATAAAGTGAAGTTTGCCCCGTCGGCCGTCACATATAAGGTATATATCATAGATGAGGTACATATGCTTTCTATCGGCGCCTTTAATGCTTTGCTAAAAACATTAGAAGAGCCGCCCGAGCATTGTATTTTCATTTTAGCAACAACCGAACCGCACAAAATTCCTTTAACCATTATCTCCAGATGTCAGCGTTTTGATTTTAAACGAATTACATCCCAAGCGATTGTCGGATGTATGAATAAAATCGTTGATGCCGAACAGCTGCAAGTGGAAGAGGGATCACTTGATATCATTGCAAGTGCTGCAGATGGCGGTATGAGGGATGCTTTGAGCCTTCTTGATCAGGCGGTATCATTCAGCGGTGATGTCCTGAAAGTCGAGGATGCGCTTTTGATTACGGGAGCTGTTTCTCAATTATATATAGGAAAGCTTGCACAATCCCTGCATGATAAAAACGTTTCTGACGCACTGGAAACATTAAATGAACTGCTTCAGCAAGGGAAAGATCCGGCTAAGCTGATAGAGGATATGATTTTCTATTTCAGGGACATGCTGCTGTACAAAACAGCCCCTGGCTTAGAAGGGGTGCTTGAAAAAGTAAAAGTTGATGAAACGTTCCGGGGACTAAGCGAACAAATTCCGGCACAGGCCATATATGAAATGATTGATATTCTGAACAAGAGCCACCAAGAAATGAAATGGACAAATCATCCCCGTATCTTTTTTGAAGTGGCAGTGGTGAAGATTTGTCAAACGTCTCATCAATCAACTGCTGACCTGCCTGAAGTCGATATGCTGATGAAAAAAATTCAGCAGCTCGAGCAGGAAGTGGAGCGGCTTAAAACAACGGGTATCAAAGCAGCGGCGGAAAGCCCGAAAAAAGAAACGCCGCGTGTGCCAAAGGGCGGGAAATCCAATTACAAAGCACCAGTAGGCAGAATTCATGAAATTCTAAAGGAAGCTACGAGACCGGATCTTGACCTGCTCAGAAACAGCTGGGGCAAGCTTCTTGCTCATCTCAAACAGCAAAACAAAGTGTCACATGCCGCTTTGCTGAATGACAGTGAACCTGTGGCAGCCGCCTCAGCGGCATTTGTTCTGAAATTCAAATATGAAATTCATTGTAAAATGGTCGCCGAGGATAATAACGGAGTCCGGACCAATCTTGAGCAGATTTTAGAATCGATGCTCGGAAAAAGAATGGATTTGATTGGCGTTCCAGAAGAACAATGGGGTAAAATAAGAGAAGAATTTTTAGTAGATCATCAGCAGGAAAATGAAGGATCAAATGAACCGGCTGAAGAAGACCCGCTGATTGCCGAGGCGAAAAAGCTTGTCGGAGCGGATTTAATTGAAATAAAAGACTAACAAAATGAAAGAGAGTGAATGCTATGCGTGGCGGAATGGGAAATATGCAAAAAATGATGAAACAAATGCAAAAAATGCAAAAGGACATGGCGAAGGCTCAAGAAGAGCTTGCAGAAAAGGTTGTTGAAGGAACTGCGGGCGGCGGTATGGTAACAGTAAAAGCAAACGGCCAAAAAGAAATCCTGGATGTCATCATTAAAGAGGAAGTCGTTGATCCGGAAGATATCGACATGCTTCAAGATTTAGTGCTTGCTGCAACGAATGAAGCTTTGAAAAAAGTTGACGAGATCACAAACGAAACAATGGGTCAATTTACAAAGGGAATGAACATGCCAGGTTTATTCTAGGGGGATAAAAGAACATGCAATATCCTGAACCAATATCAAAGCTGATTGACAGCTTTATGAAATTGCCAGGGATCGGACCGAAAACAGCGGTTCGTCTGGCTTTTTTTGTTCTAGGTATGAAAGAAGATGTGGTATTAGATTTTGCGAAAGCATTAGTAAATGCGAAACGCAACCTGACATATTGTTCAGTTTGCGGGCATATTACAGATCAGGACCCTTGCTATATATGTGAAGATACGCGCAGGGATAAGTCTATTATCTGTGTTGTGCAAGACCCTAAGGATGTTATCGCTATGGAGAAAATGAAGGAATACAATGGACAGTATCACGTTCTCCACGGCGCCATTTCTCCAATGGACGGCATCGGACCGGAGGATATTAAAATACCAGAATTGTTAAAACGATTACAGGATGATCAAGTGACAGAAGTGATTCTCGCGACAAACCCTAATATAGAAGGGGAAGCAACGGCGATGTATATATCAAGGCTCCTGAAGCCGTCTGGTATTAAGCTCTCCCGTATTGCCCACGGACTGCCCGTCGGCGGCGATTTGGAATATGCGGATGAGGTCACTCTTTCTAAAGCACTTGAAGGAAGACGTGAATTGTAAGGAGGAAAAAGCGATCCATGGGTTTTCTTCGCAAGAAAACATTGAGAAGAGAGTTTGATGAAAAACTAACCGAGCAGCTTTTTAAGCAAAAGGAAGAGTGGAACAGGCAGAAAAAGCTGGTTGAAAAAAGCTTAGAACCGTCTGCTGAAGTGTTATACGAACTAAAAGTAGCTGAAGCAAAGTATTTTTTTTACTTGAGGGAAGCAAAGCAGCGAAATTTAAAAATCAGCAGGTGGAAGTAAGTGGTCTAAACTCCTGGATCTTCTCATAAGCTTGTACTAGAACAAGCAAAGGAGATGAGAAGATTCATGGAGCCTATTTTTATTATAGGGATTATTTTAGGACTGGTTATTCTTCTTTTTTTATCAGGTTCAGCAGCAAAGCCTTTAAAGTGGATTGGCATTACAGCTGTTAAATTTGTTGCAGGTGCTTTGCTGCTGGTTTGTGTAAATATGTTTGGCGGCAGTCTTGGCATTCATGTGCCAATTAATATTGTCACTACAGCTATCAGCGGAATTTTAGGAATACCGGGAATAGCTGCGTTAGTTGTCATTAAGCAATTTATCATTTAATTGATATTATATATTGACTTTGATAGCCGAGGGTGTTATTCTAATATACGTCGCTGATGACGAATTACTTTTTTGAAAAGAAATCATTAAAAAGTTGTTGACGATAGCGATAGAAAATGTTATGATTATAAAGTCGCTTAAAGAGCGGCAACAAAGTTCTTTGAAAACTAAACAAGACAAAACGTACCTGTTAATTCATTTTTAAATAAATCGCACAGTGATGTGCGTAGTCAGTCAAACTACTTTATCGGAGAGTTTGATCCTGGCTCAGGACGAACGCTGGCGGCGTGCCTAATACATGCAAGTCGAGCGGACAGATGGGAGCTTGCTCCCTG
>NZ_JAHAWO010000006.1:0-26339 GCF_020223595.1 Bacillus sp. TSO22 | reverse complement strand
TCCGGTTGTTGTAAAGCTCCCCGAATTCCCGAATCAGAATATTGACGGAAACACCGTCTGAAATAATGTGATGCATATCAACCAGCAACAGGTGCCGCTCATCTGATACCTTTACGATTTGGGCACGGAACAGCGGCGCTTGGCTGAGATCAAACGGCTGAATAAACGCGGCTGCGGCTTCCTGTTCGGTTTGTTCGCCGAGGACTGCTGTCTGTAATGTAAACGGCACCACGTCATGGATGCGCTGCACCGGCTCGCCGCCTTCGTTCTGTTCGAAGGATGTCCGAAGCGACTCGTGGCGCTTGATTAGCTCTTTGAAAGCCCTGTCCAGTCTTTCGGGGTCCAGCTTCCCTTCCAGCTCTAACACAGCCGGCATATTGTAGCCTGTCCCTCCGTCCTCCAGCTGCTGAAGGACATAGATCCGTTTTTGCGCGGAGGAAACCGGATAGGCCTCACGCTGTTCCGTCGGTTTCATCGCTTCATATGGACTGTCCGTTCCTTCATGGATAACGGAAGCCAGCCCTTCTACCGTCGGATGGGCAAACACATCTTTCAGCGGCACCTGTACATCGAATTCTTTGGCGATCCGGGACACAAGCGCGGTTGCTTTTAAGGAATGTCCTCCGCGATCAAAAAAGTTGTCGTGAATCCCGACAGGGCCGTTTTTCAGCACGTCCTCCCACAGCTGGGCAAGCTTCATCTCTGTCACATTTCTCGGCGCCGTGTAAGTCTCCGCATCTGCAGCTCCGCCAGGAGCTGGCAGGGCGTTTCGGTCAAGCTTTCCGCTTGGCGTAACCGGCCACCGTTCCATCTCTATCATATGAGCTGGGATCATGTAGCTCGGCAGCAGTCTTTCAAGCTGCGTCCGCACTTCGTTTCTTCTTAGTCCTTCTGTATAGGCGCATAATTCCGGCTCGCCGCTGTCTGTCCGTACGGTAACGGCTGCCTCTCTGACGCCTTCAATGCTTCTAAGCGCTGCTTCAATTTCTCCAGGCTCGATACGGTAGCCCCTGATTTTGACTTGATCATCCAAACGGCCGAGGAATTCAACATGTCCGTCAGGAAGCCAGCGCGCCAAATCCCCGGTTTTGTACATGCGTTCACCCGGGTAAAACGGGTCCTCAAGAAAACGCTCCTCCGTTAAGGCCGGCCGATTCAAATAGCCTCTGGCCACACCCGCTCCGGCAATGTACAGTTCTCCGATACATCCAGCAGGCAGCATCCGCTGCTTCTGATTGAGGATATACAATCTGACATGATGAACAGATTTTCCAATTGGAACGCGTTCAAGCTTTTCATGCAGCGGACAATCAAAGAACGCAGCTTCTACAGTTGCCTCCGTTGGTCCGTAAGAATTGGTTAATGCAACACCTGGAAGTAACTCGCAAAAACGGGAGACGAGATGGGTCCCCAGCTGTTCTCCCCCGGAAAACACCCGTTTGAGTCCGTTTATTTTAATCGGTACAGGGCGATATTTTATATGTTCTAAAAATGCATGAAGCATAGATGGCACAAAATGCATAGCTGTGATCTCTTGTTCTTCTACAGCCTTCGCGATCACTTCAGGTTCTTTTTCCCCTCCCTGAGGAAGCAGATAAACAGAAGCACCGGCATAAGGCCACCAAAACAGCTCCCATATGGAAGCGTCAAATGAGTAAGATGTTTTATGCATAATCACATCTGATTGCTTCAGCCGATAGCGGGACTGAAGGGAATTCAAAAAATTCACCGCAGATCGATGTTCAACTTCCACACCCTTAGGCCTGCCGGTAGAGCCGGATGTATAGATGACATAGGCTAAAGATTTAGGGAGAACGTCCACATTCGGATTGGACAAACGATGTTTCAGTCCGCTATTTGCCTGATTGAGGTAGACAATCTCTCCTGCAAATGCCGGAACATGCAGGCTGGAAGACTGAAGCAGGAGAATGTCTGTACCGCTGTCCTCCAGCAGAAAGCTGATTCGTTCTTCCGGGTAATCCGGGTCAATAGGAAGATAAGCGCCGCCAGCTTTAAGAATGCCATAAATGCCAATCAGCATTTCAGGCGAACGCTTTCCTATAATGGCAACAGTCGTTTCAGATTTTACTCCTCGTCCGATCAGCTCCCAGGCGATACGGTTAGCCTGTTCGTTCAACTCTTTATAGGTCATCGCTCCATGTTCAAAGATAACGGCCGGCTGATCAGGCGTTTTTGCTGCCTGCTGTTCAAGTGCATAGTGGAGAGTTTGATTCATCGGATAGCCCGTCTCCTGAAACGGATGGCATGATTCAATGAAAGCTCTCTCTTCTTCTTTTGTTAAGAGTGGAATATCGTCCAATTCTGTTTTAGGACTGACAGCTGTATGTTCCACAAGCGTGGTGAAAAGGCCGGCCCACCTTTGGATGGTTTCTTTCTCAAACAAAGCTGTACTGTATTCAAACTGACAGAAAAGCTCGGAATCGTGTTCTGTAACATACAGAGAAATATCAAATTTCGATATTGGATGCTGCAAATCGTTCCATCGAAGCTGTACATCTTTCATTTTCAGCTTTTGCTGTTCCATATTCTGAAGGACTAGCGTTGTGTCAAACAATGGATTCCGGCTCATTTCCCGCTGCACACCGAGTTTATCCACAAGCTCTTCAAACGGGTAATCCTGATGCTCATACGCTTCTAATGCTGTCTGTCTGACTTCTTTCAGAAACTCTTCAAATGTCATATTACCGGCCGGGCGTGTGCGGAGAGCCAATGTATTGACGAACATCCCAAGAACAGCTTCAAGGTCGGCATGGGGCCGTCCGGCGATAGGTGAACCAATTACGATATCATCCTGACCGCTTAACCGCGACAAAAAGGCTGAATACAAAGCAAGAAGCGTCATATAAAGCGTGCTTCTGTTTTTATTGGCAAGCCGCTTTATGCGGGCCGTGATCTCTTTATCCAATTGAAAGGTTACTTTTCCGCCTGTAAAGTGCCGTTCTGCCGGGCGGCGTTTATCTGTCGGAAGCTCTAGTGCAGGGAGGTCCCCGCTAAACTGCTGCAGCCAGTAAGTCTCCTGCTTTTGGTACGAGTCTCCCTTTTTAAATTGCTGCTGCCAAACGGCGTAATCTTTATACTGGATCCGCAATGGCTTAAGCTGGCGGTTTGCATAAAGATCGGTGAATTCTCGGATTAGGAGCTGAACGGATACGCCATCTGAAATGATATGATGCATGTCAACCAGCAATACATGCTTCTCGTTCGTCACTTTTATAAGGCCCGCTCTAAATAATGGCGCCTGGCTGAGATCAAAGGGGCGGATAAACCCCTCGATAGCGGTCTCTATACTTAATGTAAACGGCACTTCGGTGTGGATACTCTGAACAGGCTCGCCATCTGCCTCGGATACAAAGGAAGTTCGAAGAGGCTCATGCCGGCTGATCAGTTCTTTACATACAGCAGACAGTTTAGCGACATCCAGTGCCCCTTCCAGTTCTAAGACCGCAGGCATATTGTAGGCGACACCCTCATCAAGCTGCTGAAGCACATATATCCGTTTTTGTGCCGAAGATACAGGATATGTCTTCCTTTCTTCTGCCGGCTCAATTGCTGCATACGGATTTTCCTCTGCATCTTGAATGATTAAAGCCAATCCTTCTACAGTCGGATGGGCAAAGATGTCCTTAAGCGGAACTTGTACATGAAATTCCTTTGCGATCCGTGACATCAGCACTGTTGCTTTTAGAGAGTGGCCTCCATGGTCAAAAAAGTTGTCTTGGATGCCTATATGACCATTCTTCAGCACATCTTCAAATATTTGTGAAAGCTTTGCCTCTATCAGATTACGAGGGGCAGCATATGGATTTCCGCTGATTGAAGCATCTGGCGCTGGAAGCGCTGCTTGGTCTACTTTTCCGTTTGGGGTAAGAGGTATGCTGTCAACCCATATCCATTTCGCCGGAATCATGTATTCTGGTAGCTCACTAGCCATATAGCTGCGTAAATCTATTGCATTCAGCTTTTGTACACTGCAATAGTAAGCGCATAATTCATGTTCTCCGTTTTGATCTTGTCTGATGAGAATGGCAGCCTCTTTAATGTCCCGATGATTCATTAACGTGACTTCGATTTCTTGCGGCTCGATTCGATAACCTCTGATTTTCACTTGCTTGTCTGCCCGTCCTATATATTCGATGTTGCCGTCTCCAAGCCGTCTGGCCAAATCACCTGTACGGTACATGATCGCACCAGGCCTGAATGGGTCAGATGAAAATTTGTCGCGTGTCAGTTTATCGTGATTGACATATCCTCTGGCAACACTTGCGCCGGAAATATAGAGTTCACCTGGTACACCGCATGGCTGTAGCTGTTTTTGGTGATTCAAAATATATAGATCAGTACAGCCTATCGGTTTACCGATTGGCGGAAACTCAGGAATAGGGTCTCCCGGATGAATGGTGTACGTAGATACCACATGAGTTTCTGAAGGTCCGTAATGATTGTGCAGGTGTATGCCGCGTTCACGTAACACGTCTTGGAAAATGTCTGAAATAATTAATTGTTCCCCAGCTGTAATCAAGTGTTTGACGCCATAAGGAAACGAGTTCGCAAGTTGCCGCTCGCTGAAAATCATTTTGATAAAAGCCGTTGGGAGAAACACAATATTCGTCTGATGCTTGTTTATAAATGCAAACAGCTGAGGCACATCTCTTTTTATGGCTTCTGGCACGATGTGCAGGGTGCCGCCTTTCAGAAGCGCAGAAAATATTTCTTGATAACAGACGTCAAAGGCAGGTGTCGCAAATTGCAGAACATCTGCTTCAAAGTCAATCCCAGAGTGAGCAAATTCGAACTTCAGCAAGTTAGCCATGTTTCGATGTTCAAATTGAACGCCCTTTGGTTTACCTGTTGTACCTGATGTATAAATCAGATACAGCAGATCGTCCGCATTGTTAACTGACTTTATGTTACTGCCGTCTTCTGTGCTTTCAATATCTTCTGCATGAGTGATAAGGTAATTGTTATCAAGCGATGCGGAAAGATGAGCTTGTGAAACAACATGCGAACAGCCGCAGTCATTTAGAATATAACGGATTCTGTCAGCCGGGTAATGCGGATCAATTGGAACTATGGCGCCGCCTGCTTTCAAGATACCAAGAACCCCGGTGATCAATGCCGCAGAGCGTTCCATCATGATCGCAACAGGCTCCTGCCTCGCAACACCCTTCATTCGTAAATGCCGCGCCAATCTGTTAGCCGATTTATTCAGTTCTTTGTATGTTAACGTGCAGGCTTGATCAATTACTGCATGAGCATCTGGGGTCTTTTCCGCTTGTTTTTCAAACATCGCATGGATGGTTTCGTAAACTGGCGTTCGATCCGCGATTTCCCCAATCAGCTGCCGCTTTTCAGTATCTGTCGTGATCTCGATTTCTTCAGGCGGAAGATTCGGATTATTTAAGATTTGTGATACAGCATTCAGAAGATGCTCCTTGACAGAAAGCACAAAAGACCGATCATGCTGCTCCGCATCATAGCTCATTTTAATATGGATTTCTTCTCCTGGCGCCACCATAAGATAAAAGCTGTAGTTGGTTTCATCTGCCACAGTGAAGTTATGAATCTGAAAAAGATCAGAAGCATGTTCCTGCTTGTTCAGCATCTGAATCTCTTGCTGAACAGGATAGTTTTCAAATACGAGAATATGATCAATCAGCCCTTGTTTAACAGCTGAACGGGCTTGAATCTCATATAAAGGGTGGTAGCTGTATGCTTCAGCGGCAAGACGGTCTTTTTGCATATCTTTTATGAGCTGTATAAATGGTGTTTTTGCCCCCTGCACCCTAATCGGTATCGTGTTAATGAAAAGACCTACCATATGTTCAATGCCTTCGATTTCTGCGGGTCTTCCTGAAATGACAGAACCGAATACGGCGTCATCGTTATTATTATATTTTTGAAGCAGAATACCCCAAATGGTATGGAAAATCGTACTGAGTGTTACTTCTTCTCTTGCAGCAAGCTCCGAAAGCCTGCTGCTTTCTTCCTTAGAGAATGAAAACGTAACGTGTTCCTGCCTGCTTCTCCCCTTTGTTTTTTTCTGCTTCGGGAGCATGGTTTGCTGTCCATGGCCGGAAAGATAATGTTCCCAATATGAAACTGCCTGCTCTTTGTCTTGCTCCATCAGCCATTTGATATAGCTTCCGTATGGCTGGACCGACTCCAATGATATAGGGGTGGCATTTACATAAGATGCGTAAATATGGAGAAACTCCTTTAGCACAATGCTGAGGCACCATCCGTCCATCATGATGTGATGAAAGGTCCAAATACAAGTGTACTGGCTCTCTCCTGTTTGAATCAGAGCGATGCGCATGAGCATATCCTTTTGCAAGTGAAACCCTTGGGCGCGGTCTTTTTCTTTCAATTGTTCGATAAACTGTGCTTGCTTCTCTTCGTTTAAATGAGTAATGTCTTTTTCCTGTACGATGATGTTCCGTTCTCTCAGGACAACCTGCTGGGGAGAGGAAACATTTTGGCTGATAAAAATCGTTCTGAAAATATCGTGTCTTGCTACAAGAGCGTTGATGCTGTTTTGAAAAAACTGCGAGTTGACTTTTCCTTCTATTGTAAAAGAAGCTTGCTCAACATATGCCTGTGAATCTTTTTGCAGGAGGGAATGGAAAAGCATCCCTTCCTGCATGTAAGACAGCGCATAAATATCCTGAATTGAATTCGCTTTTGTCATGTTCATGTCTCCCTGTCCGATTTTCTACAATTCTTCCACCAAGCTGGATATGCTGTCCAAATCCTCTGCCGTTAATGATTGACTGCTAAAATCGCTCAGTGTCTTTTCTGCTTTCTGTTTACCGGCGCAATGTTTCATAATGTCCCGCAAAAAGTGTTCAATCCTGTTGATAAGCTGCTTCATTGTGTTTCTATGAAAGCGGGCTGGCGGATAACTAAGATTGAAATGGAGCTTTTTGTCTGCTGCCATTGCACTCATCTCGATGATTTGCTCACGCTTCCATGTATGAGTGATATCCTTTCCGCTCCCAAGACTTGATGGGCGGAAGCTGTCCTGTCTTTCGATGTCGTTGAACTGGCCCAAATAGTTAAAGCTGATGTCAGGTGTTTTTGAAAACGCAATGCTTTTGTTTTCAGGGTGTGTAAGGTATTTCAGAATACCGTAACCTACCCCTTTGTTTGGTATCCGGCCCAGTGTATCTTTAACGGTTTTTACTGCGGTTCCGAGCTCATCCCTATGATTTTCAAAGCTTATGAGGGCCGGGTACATGGATGTAAACCAGCCGACCGTCCGGCTGATATCTAACTCTGGCAGAATGTGTTCTCTCCCGTGTCCTTCCATAGCGATACGGAGCTTGCTTCCGCCTGTCCATTCACAAATCGCCAAGGATGCTGCGGTTAACAGAATATCTTGTGTATCTGTACCATAGGCGTGATTGACGTTTTGCAGCAAAACGGCAGTGTCTGCTTCAGAGAGTGAAAAGCGTATCGAATCCCTTCTGCTGAAGTCGGTGTTCTCATGAAGCGGCATTTCATATGGCAGTTCCGCAGCTTGCTGTTCTTCCACAGTTCGCCAATACGCCTCCTCACGAATCAGCCTGCTGCTTTGGGCATATTCCTGTATCCGTCTTGCGTATTCCTGGTAGGAATCAGTTTTAGGCGGAAGCTGAATCGCCTGGCCTGAAGATGCTTGTTGGTACCCTGCTGACAAATCCTCCAGCAAAATCCGCCATGCCACACCGTCAACGACAAGATGATGGATCGCAAGGAACAAGTAATCTCCTGTCAGTGTTTTAAACCACGCGGCATGTAACAACGGTCCTTCCTGCAAATTGATGCTTTGCTGAAGATCTGCAACTTCTTGTTTGATTTGCGTTTCCCAACCGCTTTCGGACTGTAAAAGATCAGATATTCTTAAACTGTACAGCTGTGATTCCTGAATGCCTTGGTTGATTTGAATCCATCGCCCGTCATCGTTACGATAAACCATCCGAAGCGCATCATGATGCTCCGCCAGTTTTTTTAAGGCTGCTCTAAGGGCGTCTTCAGACAAACGGTCAGAATGGAAAAGCATGACAGACTGATTAAAATGGTGTCGTTCTTCAATATCTTGTGAAAGAAACCATTGCTGAACAGGCGTCCAAGGAACGTCTCCCTGAATGGGGCCTTGTTCTATGATTCTCTCTGTCTTACGGATAAATGGTGATAAGTCTTTTATCTTTGGATGCCGGAATAAATCACTTACCTGCAAGCTTAGCCCATGGCGTCCAAGGCGTGCAGAAACTTGAAGCGCTTTGATTGAATCTCCGCCCAATTCAAAAAACGAATCCTCTATTCCGATCCTCTGGATGCCGAGAACCTCCTGCCAGATCAATGCCAGCTGTTCTTCAAGGTCATCGCGTGGCGGGACGTACGTTTGTTTAGATGCGAAATCTGGTTCAGGAAGTGCTTTCCGGTTCAATTTGCCGTTTGATGTGAGCGGAAGAGTCTCCATTTCAATGATGTACGCCGGGATCATATAATTTGGCAGTGAACGCGCGAGAAGAGAACGCACTTGTTCAGCATTCGTGCCTGCATTTACGCTGATGTAGCCAAACAGCTCTTTGCTCCCTGTCTGGCCTGTACGTGCCAACACAGCGGCTTCTTTGACCCCGTCTATTTGGCGAAGTGCTGATTCGATCTCACCCAGCTCCACCCGATAGCCTCTGACTTTTACTTGATCATCTATACGGCCAACGTACTCAATTGTGCCATCGGGAAGCCAACGCGCCAGATCACCTGTGCGGTACAGTCGATCGCCAGGCGCAAATGGATTTGGGACAAATTTCTCTTTTGTTAAATCAGGACGGCCTAAATAGCCTCTGGCGACGCCATCACCGCCGACACAAAGTTCACCGACAGTTCCGACCGGCTGCAGCATTCCCCATTTATTTAAGATATAAGCAGTGGAATTACCAACCGGCCGCCCGATCGGAATGGAAAGTTCATATGTTTTTTGAATGTGGAAGCATGTCGAAAAAGTTGTATTTTCGGTTGGTCCATATCCGTTCCATATCGATACTTCAGGGCAGACATTTCTGATTCGATTGACGTGGCTTGCGGACAAGGCTTCCCCGCCTATAATCAGATGATTCAGCTGTGAAAAGGTTGTCTCATTTTGCTCTGTCAAATGATTGAATAGAGAAGATGTCAACCACATCGTTGTGATCCCATGAAGTTCTATGTATCTCTGAAGCTGATAGGAATCGAGAAATACTTGTTTATCGGACAGGTGCAAAGCTGCCCCATTTAGCAGCGGTCCAAATATTTCAAATGTCACAACATCAAAACCGATTGATGATGTCATGAGAAGACGGTCTGCCGGTGTAAATGTAATATAATTGCTGTTTTTAACAAGACGAATGACACTTCGCTGCTCAATCATGACACCCTTTGGTTTACCGGTTGATCCAGAGGTATAAATGATATATGCAAGTGAGTGTGCTCCTGCTGACGATTCAAAGTTCTTCGTTTCTCCTTGCTTTTGAATATTTTCGATTATGATTTGTTCACATTCAATGTCTAATAGCTGTTTTTCTGTTTTTTCAGATTGAAGGAGTAATGCCGCCCCGCTGTCTGACAGCATATAAGCTATTCGTTCAACAGGCAGGTCAGAAGCTATAGGAAGATAGGCTCCCCCGGCTTTCAGAATGCCCAGCATTCCCGCTATGAGTTCTGGCGTTCGTCCTGTCAACAAGGCTACAACACGATCAGGCCCTACCCCTTTTCTCTGTAGAACTGAAGCAATTTGATTTGCCCGGCTGTTCAGATCCGCGTAAGTTAATTCTTGTGTATCGCTGACAATTGCAATGGCATTAGGTGTTTGTTCAGCCTGCATTTCAAAGAGCCTGCTGATGGTTTCATTTCTTGGATAATCTATTTTTGTATGATTGAGCTCATGGATAAGGTAATGGGTCTCATCCTCATTTAGTATATTTATTGTTCCGAGAGCGGCTTTGTTGTCTTGGGTGATGGAGAGTAACATATTGATGAAGTATTGAAGCCACTTTTCTATCGTTTTTTTCTTATATAAGTCCGTACTAAATTCCATTTGGAACGTCAGCAAACCGCAGGGCTGTTCGTGAGCATACAGAGTTAAATCAAATTTGGACGTTTGATGCCCGTTGTTTGCTGCAGGTTTGAGATGCAGTTCTTCAAGCTGAATCGATTCCTGATCCATATTTTGAAGAACAAACATCACGTCAAACAGCGGATTCCGGCTCATATCCCGCGTCAATTTAAGCTTATCGACGAGCTCTTCGAACGGATAATCCTGATGCTCATACGCTTCCAATGCTGTCTCGCGCACTTCCTGCAAATACTCCACAAACGGCTTCCCGCCCTCCGGGCGTGTCCGCAGCGCCAGCGTGTTCACAAACATGCCGAGTATCGGCTCAAGATCCTTGTGCGGCCGGCCGGCGATTGGCGAGCCGACGATGATATCTTCCTGTCCGCTTAAGCGTGACAATAACGCTGTGTAAGCTGCTAGAAGCACCATGTACAGTGTGCTTCCGTTTTCCCGTGCCAGCTTATGAAGGCCTGATGCGGCTTCTTGATCAAGCGTAAATGAGACCTTGTCACCCGCGAAGCTCCGTACCGGCGGGCGGGTATGATCAGCCGGGAGATCCAGCACCGGCAGCTCGCCCTCGAGCTGCTTCAGCCAGTACGCCTCCTGCATCTGGTACGCGTCTCCTTTTTTAAATCCTTCCTGCCATACGGCGTAGTCTTTATATTGAATGTGAAGCGCCGGAAGGATCCGGTTGTTGTAAAGCTCCCCGAATTCCCGAATCAGAATATTGACGGAAACACCGTCTGAAATAATGTGATGCATATCAACCAGCAACAGGTGCCGCTCATCTGATACCTTTACGATTTGGGCACGGAACAGCGGCGCTTGGCTGAGATCAAAGGGCTCGATAAACGCGGCTGCGGCTTCCTGTTCGGTTTGTTCGCCGAGGACTGCTGCCTGTAATGTAAACGGCACCACGTCATGGATGCGCTGCACCGGCTCGCCGCTTTCGTCCTGTTCGAAGGATGTCCGAAGCGACTCGTGGCGCTTGATTAGCTCTTTAACAGCCCTGTCCAGCCTTTCGGGGTCCAGCTTCCCTTCCAGCTCTAACACAGCCGGCATATTGTAGCCTGTCCCTCCGTCCTCCAGCTGCTGAAGGACATAGATCCTTTTTTGGGCGGAGGAAACCGGATAGGCCACGCGCTTTTCAGCCGGCTTAATCGCTTCATATGGACTGTCCGTTTCTTCACGGATAACGGAAGCCAGTCCTTCAACAGTCGGATGGGCAAACACATCTTTCAGCGGCACCTGTACATCGAATTCTTTGGCGATCCGGGACACAAGCGCCGTTGCTTTTAAGGAATGTCCTCCACGATCGAAAAAGTTGTCGTGAATCCCGACAGGACCATTTTTCAGCACGTCCTCCCACAGCTGGGCAAGCTTCATCTCTGTCACATTTCTCGGCGCCGTGTAGGTCTCCGCATCTGCCGCTCCGTCAGGAGCTGGCAGGGCGTTTCGGTCAAGCTTTCCGCTTGGCGTAACCGGCCACCGTTCCATCTCTATCATATGAGCTGGGATCATGTAGCTCGGCAGCAGTCTTTCAAGCTGCGTCCGCACTTCGTTTCTTCTTAGTCCTTCTGTATAGGCGCATAATTCCGGCTCGCCGCTGTCTGTCCGTACGGTAACGGCTGCCTCTCTGACGCCTTCAATGCTTCTAAGCGCTGCTTCAATTTCTCCAGGCTCGATACGGTAGCCCCTGATTTTGACTTGATCATCCAAACGGCCGAGGAATTCAACATGTCCGTCAGGGAGCCAGCGCGCCAAATCCCCGGTTTTGTACATGCGTTCACCCGGGTAAAACAGGTCCTCTAGAAAACGCTCCTTCGTTAAGGCTGGCCGATTCAAATAGCCTCTGGCCACACCCGCTCCGGCAATGTACAGTTCGCCGGCGACCCCGCAAGGCTGTACGGCTAAATGCGGATCTAAAACATACAAACGCGCACCGGGTACAGGTTTTCCGATCGGAATCCGCAAGCGATCCCTGTCCCGCTCTGGATCCAACACGTAAAATGCCGCGTCTACCGTTGCTTCTGTCGGCCCGTAGCCATGGATCAGCGATACCTGCGGCAATAAAGAAGCAAAACGGGCTGCCGTATGGGGCGCAAGCGGTTCACCTCCGGCGAATACACGCTTCAGGCTTGTCCCATCACCGAGCGCTTTCATTTCCGCTTGATCGAGAAAGCTGTTCAGCATAGCCGGAATAAAATGAGCCGTTGTCACTTTTTCCTGATGAATGGCTTTTACAATCAATGCCGGGTCTTTCTCCCAGCCGGGCGGAAGCAGATAAGCCGAAGCGCCGGAAAGGGACCACCAAAACAGCTGCCACACAGACGCATCAAAGGAAAAAGAGGTTTTCACCATAACAATGTCATCTTCCTGAAGCGGAAACTGACGCTGCATGCCAGTCAGAAAGGAAATAGCCTGGCGGTGCTCAACCGCTACCCCTTTTGGCTGCCCGGTGGAGCCCGACGTATAAATGATATAGGCAAGAGAGCCGCTGTCAGCAGGAGCAAATACATGGCTTTCTGCTTTTTCGCTCGCAAGAGATGCCATGTCCACTTCAAGCATCTCTCCGGAAAAGCTCGGTGCGGAACATCCCGGCTGTGCCAGCAAGAGCGCGGCCCCACTGTCTTTCAGCATGTAGCTCAGCCGCTCCTCTGGATATGCAGGATCAAGCGGCAAATACGCCCCGCCTGCCTTCAAGACAGCAAGTACAGCTATCAGCATTTCAGGTGACCGCTCAGACAGGACACCGACGATGCTTTCCTTCGTGACGCCGCGTGCCGCGAGGCGCGCAGCCAGCCGGCTGGCATACATGTCAAGCTCAGCGTACGTCAGCGAACCGCTGGAAAAGCGGATGGCTGGCCGCTCCGGTGTGACAGCCGCCTGTCGTTCAAACAGACCGTGCAGGGTTGGGGCTTCAGGCGAAACAGATACTGCCCCGTTGTTTTGAGAAACGATTTTCCGTGTTTTGTTCTCATCTAGCAATGTCATCTTTGACACGGGAAGAGATGGATCAGAGATGACGTCAGAGACCATGTGCTGTAAATAATCTTTTATCTCGGACATCATGTTTGGTTGATAAGCGCCGGTATGAAAATGAATCCGAACGTACAACGTACGGCCTGGGATCACTTTGACACTGCAGCTATAATTGGTCACCTCTTCCATCTCAAAATCCTTCACGGAGAAATCAAATGATCCAGCCTGATTCAGCCCTTCAATCTCTTGCTGGGTGGGTGTATTTTCAAAGACGATAATATGATCAATCAGCTCTTGTTTAAGAGCACTCTGCGCCTGAATGTCATATAAAGGGAAGTAACTATATGCTTCTGCCTCAGTCATGTCCTTTTGCATCCTGCTGACTAGGTTAGAAAAAGAAAGAGAATCACTTTGGACTCGAATAGGAATGGTATTGATAAAAAGTCCGACCATGTTTTCCACATCTCTTAGCTCAGAAGGTCTGCCTGATATAACGGATCCGAACACAGCATCGCCGCAGCGATTGAACTTTTGGAGCATAATCCCCCATAAAGCTTGGAAAACAGTGTTTAGTGTCGCTCCAGAAGCTGCTGCGATTTTCTGTAATTCGGAGGTTTCTTTTTCAGAAATGGTGAACGTGATCTGCTCTAATGTCCCATCCGGTATTTGATCTGTTCTTTTCGGCAGAGGCGTAGCTTTTTCGAAATGCTGAAGCCTCTTTTTCCAATACTCAGCTGCTTCTTCTCGGTCTTGCTGCATCAGCCATTTAATATACGTCCCGTACGGCTGAACGGGATGCAAATCCGGAAGCTGACCTTTACCCAGCGCTTGATAAATGTGAAGAAAATCTTTAATGACGATGCCTAAACACCAGCCATCCATTAAAATATGATGATGGCTCCAGATACAGACATAACGATCAGGCGCCCATTTTAAAATAGATATTCTCATCAGTACATCTGTTTGGAGATCGAATCCCCTGGATTTATCCTGCTCTTTGAATGCCTCGGTACAATGTTCTTTATCTCTTTCGTTGAGATGAGAAATATCTTCAAAATGAACATGGCAATGACGATGCTTGAGCACGACTTGACGTGGTTTGGCTACATTTTTATAGATGAACGCCGTTCGGAAGATTTCGTATCTTTCAAAAACAGCATCCATACTTTTCTGGAAACGCTCCAAGTCAAGCTGTCCATGGATCGTAAAAGAAGCCTGTTCAAAATAAGCTCTTGACTGTTCATCATACAGTGAATGAAAAAGCATCCCTTCCTGCATAAAAGACAAAGGGTATATATCCTGTATTTCGGGTTGCTGCGGCATCAGTGTGAATCTCCTCTCCCTATAGTTTGTTGACGGCACCCATAATCTCACTCAATTCATCAAGTGTTAAATCTTCATCAGTGAAATCAGATGCGCTCCATTCTCGGTTTTCTTTGCCCGTACAATGCTCAATGATATTTTCCAGAGTCTGTTTAAAATGCTCTGCAAATGTTTGGATTGTTTTTTTCTCAAATTGAAGCCTGTTATAGATCATGTGCATGTTCAGGCATCCCGAAGAAACGGCGCCGCTGATATCCAGTGCATAAGGCCGCTCCCATTCCGGGCTGATCTCATTCCCTGGCTTGATGTCAGAAACCTCAAAGGCTTTTGATTGAATATCCTGATCAAACTGGCCTAAATAATTAAAGCTGATGTCCGGGCTGCCTTTCTCAGAGCCCCATTTTTTGTTGGTATATTTCAGCACACCGTAGCCTGCGCCCTTATGCGGTATACGGTGCAGCATATCTTTTGTCTGTTTAATGAGGTGGCCCAGCCGCTCATCTTTGTTCTTATGATCAGAATTGCTCATATCAAGCCATACAGGATAAATCGAGGTGAACCAGCCGACTGTTCTGCTAATGTCAATATCCTCAAGATATGATTCCCTTCCATGGCCCTCCATGCTGATTTTAAACTGGTCATAGCCCGTCCATTGCTGCAAAGCAAGGCCTAAAGCTGTCAGAAGAATATCATTCATCTCCGTGCTGTATGCTTTATTTGCAGCCGTTAACAATAATTCTGTGTGATGGCGGGACAGATTAAAATCAATCACTTCTGTATCTTTGAATGTGTTTGGTGCTGCTTCATTGTCTTTAGGAATAGGTTGAATGTGACGGTTCTCTCGCTCATCCCAATACACTTCTTCTCGCTGTATCTGGCGGCTTTTAGAGTAGTCAGCTATTCTTTGTGAATACGTTAAATATGAATCTGTTTTTTGCGGCAGTTTAATAGATTCTCCTGAGACTGCCTGTTTGTAAGCTGTTGAAAAATCCTCGAACAAAATGCGCCATGAAACTGCATCAACAACTAAGTGATGAATCGTCAGAAACAAATGGTCTCCATTCTCGGCTCTAAACAATCCAGCGTGAAGCAATGGGCCGGTTTCCAAACGAATATGCTCCTGCATCTGGCTGGCTGCTTCCTTAATCCTGTTATGCGCTTCTGTTAAGTTATCCTTTATATCAAACAGTTCAAGAGCATATAGCTCCTTATCTGGCAAATCTATTCCTCTGCTTATCTGAACCGGCCTGCCATTTTCATACCGGCATACGATTCTCAGTGCGTCATGATGAATCACCAGGCTTTTTAGCACCTTTTTAAGCGCTGTCTCGTCAAATCGTTCAGTCCGATAGAGCATAACGGACTGATTAAAATGATGGATTTCCAGAGATTGCGAGAAAAACCATTGCTGGATAGGTGTCCAAGTGATCTCGCCTTCGACCGGACCTTGGTCAATGACGTGTACGGCTTTTCGAACACGAGCGGACAGTTCGCCAAGAGTCTGATGTTCAAACATCTCACGTACTGTCGTTTCAAAGCCGCGCTGCTTCAGTCTGGCACAAACTTGCAGTGCTTTAATAGAATCTCCGCCAAGCTCAAAGAAATTGGCGCTTACGCCCAGCTCCTCCACATCAAGAAGCTCCTCCCAAATTTCAGCCATCACCTTTTCAATCTCATTTCTTGGTCTGATATCATCAGCCGTATAAGCGTTTTTTTCAGGTTCCGGCAGGGCTTTCTGATCAAGCTTTCCATTAACATTAAGCGGGATGCTGTCAATCTGTATCAAACGGGCCGGCAGCATAAAGTCAGGCAGCATGGTTTTTAGAGAAGTCCGGATTTCTGATGCATTCGCGGCCTGTTGATCTTTTGTCACGATGTATGCATATACATCTGCTTGCCCTTGCTCATCTGTTCTTGTGATGACAGCCGCCTCTTTAATAGCTGGAAGCTGAAGAAGAGCCGCCTGGATTTCGCCTAACTCAATACGGTGCCCTCTGACTTTAACCTGATCATCAATGCGGCCTAAGTATTCCAGCTCGCCATTTGACAGGCGTTTAGCAAGATCTCCTGTTCGGTATAATCTATCCCCCGGAAGATAAGGATTAGGCACAAAACGGTCAGCGGTCAGCTCATCTCTGTTGAGATATCCCCGTGCCACACCTTCACCGCCTATATACATCTCCCCTGGAACTCCGATCGGCTGCAGATTCATATGAGCATCCATCACATAAGCCTGCAGAGTTGAAAGCGGCCGTCCGATATTGCTTTTATTTTTTGCAATGTCTGCTGCGGACAATTTTTTGAATGTTACATGTACCGTCGTTTCTGTAATACCATACATATTGATCAGATCAGTATGAGGATATTTTTTATTCCAGCTTTGAAGCATGCCGGGCTGTAAAGCTTCGCCGCCAAAAATCACGTATCGGATGTTTAATCGATCCGTATGGTTTTGATCTTCATGCATCAGGCCGTAAAAAGCTGTTGGGGTCTGATTGAGTACAGTGACGCGTTCTTTTTTTAACAATAATCGGAATGCATGGGGATCACGGGCTGTTTCTTTAGAGACCACGACTAGTGTACTTCCGTTTAATAACGCACCGAACATTTCCCATACAGAGAAATCAAAGCAATATGAATGAAAGAACGTCCAGACGTCTTCATGGCCAAATTTAAAAGGCAGGTTTTGATGCTTTAAAAGACTGATCACATTGCGGTGCTCGACAATGACGCCCTTTGGCTGGCCAGTCGTTCCGGATGTGTATATCACGTAAGCCGGCTGATCCGATAGGGTTTCTTGAATGTTTAAATCATCCGGAATTGAGTCGCTATCACCTTCATCGATATACATAATAGGCCCGTTGTAGTCTGCAGGTTTGTTTTGGCCGCGCTCTGTCAGCAACATTTCTGCCCCGCTGTCATTGAGCATAAAACTGATACGTTCCTGAGGATATTCAGGATCAATCGGCAAGTAGGCCCCTCCAGCTTTTAAAATCGATAAAATGCCAATGATCATATCAGGTGACCGATCGAGCATCAGACCTACGATATCGCCAGTTCTGACCCCTTGTTTGATCAGCATAGCAGCTGTCCGCTCAGCTTTTTCATTCAGGTCTCGATAAGTAAGCTTAGAGTGACCGTACACCACTGCGAGATGCTCCGGATGTTCAGCGGCTTGCTTTTCAAATAAGCTTACAATGTTTTCATTTCTCGGATAAGCGGCATACTGTCCCATTTTTTCAAGGAGCAAATTGCGCTCTGCAGCAGGAAGCAATTGCATTTCCGAAATTCTCATCTTGGTATCAGCCGTTACACTTTTCACCAGTTCAATAAAATGGGATGCCCATCGCGCAATGGTCTCTTCTTCAAAAAGAGCGGTGCTGTATTCAAACCGGCAGTGAATCCCGCCCGAATGCTCCTCAGCGTGTAATGTCAAATCGAATTTAGATATATCGTGTTTTGCAGTGACAGACGAAATTGATAGACCAGGCACTTCGAACTGGAAATCCTCACTGCTTTGAAGCACGAGCATCGCATCGAACAGCGGGTTGCGATTTACCTCTCGATGTGTATCGAGCTTATCTGCCAGCTCCTCAAAGGGATAATCCTGATGCTCGTAAGCCGTCAGAGCCAGGTGGCGAATATCCTGCAAATACGAGCTGAACGTTTTGTGGCCCTCGGGCTGGCTGCGCATCGCTAAAGTATTTACGAACATCCCGATGACGCGCTCCAGATCGGCGTGCGGTCTTCCGGCAGCAGGCGAGCCGACGACAATATCCTCTTGCCCGCTTAGCTTGGATAGCAAAATAGAATAGACAGCCAGAAGAATCATATACAACGTTGTTCCCGTTTCAACCATTAAACGGTGCAGCTCATCTGCCGTGTCTTTATCAATGTTTACTTCGATTGTTCCGCCGCTGAAATCAGGGAGACGCGGTCTTGTTTTATCAAGCGGTAATTCTAATACTGGAAGACTCCCGCCAAGCTGATCGAGCCAGTAGGCCTCCTGTTTTTTGTATAGCTCTTTCGGGTACTTTTCTTGCTGCCAAACAGCAAAATCCTTATAATGCAGGTTTAAAGCTGGCAACTCTTTTTCGCAATACAAGTCAGTAAATTCTTGGACAAGAGTGCTCATCGAGACACCGTCGGCAATAATATGGTGCATGTCGAGCAGCAAAAAGCCGCGATTATTGCCCATTGTAATGACACATGCTCTAAAAAGCGGACCGGACGATAGATCAAACGGTTTGATAAAAGATTCGATTGCGGACTCAAGCATTTGTTCTGATTCCATTTCAAGCTCTTTCAGATCAAAAGCCATCTCTGGATGAATGATCTGCACGGGCTCTCCTCTGTCAAGCACAAAAACAGTCCGCAATGCTTCATGCCGATTCACAAGTTCTGTGAGAACGCTTCTCAATCGCTGGCGATCCAGATTTCCGCGTAATTCAAGTACAGCGGGCATGTTATAGCCTGTGCTGTCATCTGCCAGCTGATGGAGAGCATATAATCGTTTTTGTGAGAAAGACAGCGGATAGACATCTCTTTGATCCGCAGGCTCAATCTGTGTAAAAGCATGTTCTTTTAAGCTCATCAATTTGACTGCCATGCTTTCAACTGTCGGATTAGAAAAAACCTCACTGAGCGGCAGCTCGATATTAAGCTTTTTATGTATTCTTGATACCAGTGCGGCCGCTTTTAAGGACTGTCCGCCTAATTGAAAGAAATCATCACGAATGCCGATTTGCTGTTTATTTAGCACATCTCCCCAAATATGTGCGAGATCAGCCTCGATTAAAGTTCGGGGCGGCATATATGTGAGGCTCGCATTGTTTTCTGGTTCAGGAAGTGCTGACCGGTCAAGCTTCCCGCTGGATGTTAATGGCATCCGGCTGATATTGGTAATACTTGCGGGAATCATATAGGGCGGCAATGTCCCGGCTAGATGCCGATACAAATTCGGGAGATTGTTTCCCTTTTCCGGAACGATATAAGCGACGAGTTCCTTTTCCTCAGCAGAAACATCGCGGGCCAGTACTGCTGCTTCCTTCACTCCTGGCGCCTGTCGAAGAACCGTTTCAATTTCTTTCAGTTCAATGCGGTAACCCCTAATTTTCACTTGATCATCAAAACGCCCTATATATTCAATCGTTCCATCCGGCAAAAAGCGGCCTGCATCACCTGTTCGGTATAAACGCTCCCCTTCAAGGAACGGATGATCGGAGAATGCTTTGTCTGTAAGCTCTGGCTGTTTGTAGTATCCTTTTGCAAGACCCTCGCCGGAAATACACAGTTCGCCCGCCGCGCCGATCGGCTGCATTTGATTTCCGTGTAAAACAAATACTTTTGTGTTCGCAATCGGGTGTCCGATCGTGATCCTCTCTTTTTCGTTCAGTTGACGCAATATTGTTGTTGCCACACTATTTTCTGTGGGCCCGTATTCATTTGCTAATTCTGCAGAAGGACAAATCTTTTCGCTCATCTCAAGCAGGTCAGGCGTGACCGCTTCACCAGCGAATGTCACAATACGAAGACTTTTTGCATCGTCAGCAGTCATCACTTCCAATAACACCCGGTACAGGGAAGGAACAATGATCATGTGACTGACCTTATAACGGGCTATTTTTCGTTTAAGGGCTAGCACATCCTTCGCTTCGTCATCCGTTGTCAGCAATACGCACGCACCGGATAAAAGCGGGGTAAACAAGCTCGTCACACAGCCGTCAAACACGTACGAAAACAAATGGAGGGATATATCCTGTTCGGTCATGCCATACTCTTCCCGTCTCCATTGCAATGTATTGGCAATGCCTTGATGATTAACTAGAACACCTTTAGGGCGCCCTGTCGTTCCCGACGTATAGATCAAATAGGCGAGATCACCAAGCGCCACATCTGGAGCTGCTGATTGGTAGCTTTCTGTACGTTCTATCGGTATCATATTTCCTTCATAGTGCGGCGGGATGAATGACATAAGGTTTTCTTCTATCAGCAATTGAGCTGCTTGACTGTCCTTCAGCAGGAAAGAAAGACGTTCTTCTGGGAAATTTGGATCAAGCGGCATATAAGCGCCGCCTGCTTTCCAAATCCCAAGTAGAGCTGCAGGCATTTCCATTGACCGGTTCATCATCACAGCCACGATATCTCCAGATCCAACGCCTTTTTCTATCAGGGCGTGCGCAATCTGATTGGCTCTTCCATTTAATTGGCGATAGGTCCAGCAATCGTCTCCCATTTTTAATGCAGCGGCTTCAGGTGTTTTGCGGGCTTGTTCCTCGAACAATTGGGATATCGTTTTGTTCACATAAGGACGCTCAGTTTCGTTAAACAATTGGATAACCTGTTGCTCCTCCGGCGGGACGATATTGATGTCACTGACGGCAATATCGGGATGTGCCAAAATGCAATCTAGAGCTTGTTTTAGATGCCCCTGAATCCTCAGCATCTCCTCCCGTTCATAAACGGCTGCGTTGTAGCTGAATTTGATATAAAATGATTCTCCCGGAACAATAACGATATTAAAGTCGTAATTTGTTTGCTCCGACATTGAAATGTCACCAAGCTTCAGTGCATTTTCCTCGTTTTCACTCTCAATGCTTAACGCCTGATCAAGCTGTACAGGATAATTTTCAAAGACAAAAATATGATCGATCAAGCCTTGCTTCAATGGACTATGGTTTTGAATTTCATAAAGCGGATAATACCCATGCTGTTCAGATGCTAAAATATCCTCCTGCACGGCTTTGGCCAGCGAAGAAAACGTCATGCCCTCCGCAGATCGAATTCGCACTGGGATAGTATTAATAAACAAGCCGACCATTGATTCAATACCGTCAATCGCTGACGGGCGTCCCGAAATGACGGAGCCAAAAACTGCGTCATCTGCGGCATTATATCGATGGAGGAGCACGCCCCACATACTCATAAACAACGTGTTTAATGTCACTCCCCAATTTTGGGCGGCCTCAGTCAGTTTCTCAACCATTTCCGGTGCTAAAGAAAAGCTGATCTGGTCGGCTTTATAATCCCCGTCCGCCGGGCGGGGATTTATCCGGGGGATAGATGCAGTATTGCCGTACTCCTTCAAATATTCGCTCCAGTAAGCAGCAGTCTCTTCTTGATCTTGTTCTCCGAGCCATTCAATATAGCGGCTGTACGGTACCGTGCTGCCAATCCGTACAGGTGAGTTATTTTTGAGCGAATCATACATGCTGAAAAACTCTTTAAGAATAATGCCTAGACACCAGCCATCCATGATGATATGGTGATGTGTCCAGACACATGTATATTGGCTGTTGCCTCTATCAAAAAGGGCAAGACGCATTAACGGATCTTTTTGCAAATTAAATCCTTTTTCCCGATCCTTGGTCATAAAAGCATCGATCAGAGCCTGCTGTTCATGATCGGCCAGGTGAGAAAAATCTTCTCTATACACTGTCAATTCCCGGTTTGACAGGACTACCTGCTGCGGACCTGTAAGATCTTGGACTTCTTTAATAAAAATCGTTCTGAAAATATCATACCGGGAAACAAGAAGGTTTAAGCTCTTTTGAAACGAGTCGATGCATAGATTCCCTGTGATCGTAAACGAGGTCTGTTCGACATAGGCTTTTGAGCTGACATCCATCAGTGAATGAAACAGCATTCCTTCCTGCATGTGCGATAACGGATAAATATCTTGAATCTGTGCCGCTTGTGCCATCAATTCCACACACCTTTTCAAAAGTTAAAGATCTTTCACGAGATCTTCGATGCTAGATAATGCAGACAACGTTAATTCCTTATTGCTGAAATCACTCAGCGTTTTTTCGCGTACTTTTTTCTGCGAACAATGCTCAATCATCTCGATAAGATGCCTGTGAAAACGATCCATAAAACACTCAATTGAGTGTTGGCTGAACACTTGGGTGTATACCGCTTTTACTTGAAGCCTTCCGTCCGTAATGAGGGCATTGATGTCCAGCTCATATTCTCGAGCTCTCTCACCCGCTATTTCGTAACGAGGCCGGTAATATGATAATTGAAACGTTTCAGCTTCCTTCTCTTCGCTAAATTGGCCGAGATAATTAAAGCTAACCTCAGGCTCTTTATGAGGTAGTTCTCCTATGTGTGTTAACAATCCGTAACCAGTTCCTTTGTTCGGTACCCTTCTCAGCATATCTTTTGTCGTCTTAATTCGGTATGCGAGCTGATCCTCGAAAGGCTCGGGAATACTCATGTCCAGCAGAATAGGATAAATGGAAGTAAACCATCCAACTGTCCGTGAAATATCAATGTTTGGCACATGCCCCTCTCTACCGTGTCCCTCAGTGCTGATCACGATTTGGTCATGCCCTGTCCATTCAGAAAGCCCCATTCCTAACGCCGTAAGCAAAAGTTCGTTGGCATCAGTGCCATAGGCTTGCTGGGTTTCAAACAGCAATTTTTCAGTCCAGTCCCCGGATAGTACAAACGCCGCTGTATCGCTGTTCATTTGCAGTCTTCCTGGCGCATTTTCCGTGTCCTTAGGCAGAAAAGCAGTGTGAGCGTCCAAAATTGATTGCCAATATGATTTTTCTGCAAGCAATTGTTTGCTTTCAGCAATTTGTGCAAGACCATTGGCGTAGGACAAATAAGAATCCGTTTTTGGCGGTAATTGGATCTTTTGTTTTTCTAAAGCCTGCTGGTATGCTGCAGCTAAATCCTCAAGCAGTATTCTCCAAGAAACGCCATCTATCACAAGATGATGAAGCGCAATCAGCAAATGGTCCCCTTCTGCCGTTTTAAACAAACCTGCTTGCAGCAGAGGCCCTTTTTGTACATTCATTTTGCTTTGAATGCCGATTTCCTCAGCGGCTAGTTTTTCATCAAGCTGAGTCCTTTCCAGTGATTCTTTTGTCCAGTCTGCTATGTGAAGGCCGAACAGTTCATGATCCTTGTGATTCATTCCGCGATTATACTGAACGACATGGCCGTTTTGATTTCGTTGAAAAACCATGCGAATTGCATCGTGATGCTCGGTTATTTTACGCAGCGCCCGACGAAGCGCATTAGTATTGAATCCTTTTTCACTGAAAAGTATGACGGACTGGTTGTAATGGTAGTGAAAAGCATGAACCTGTCCGAAAAATCTTCGCTGAATCGGGGCGAGATTAGCTTCACCTTCCGCAGGTCCCTGATCAGCTTGAGATGCCAATGGTGTGATATGTCCGCTTAGCTCCTGAATCGTTGGATAACGGAATAAGTCACGTATTGTCATGCTCCAGCCTTCAGCGGCCAGCCGTGCTGCCACTTGTAATGCTTTTATTGAGTCTCCGCCAAGCTCAAAAAAGGAATCGTGAATGCCGACTCGAGCAATGGACAGGACATCTTCCCATATTTCCGCTATCGTTTTTTGTATGTCGTTAACTGGTGCCGTATATGGACGTGTGAACACATCATTTGGAGCCGGCAAGGCGTTTTTGTCCAGCTTTCCGTTTAGGGTCAGCGGCAGTTTTTCTATAGGAATCAGATGCGCAGGAATCATATATGCCGGCAGCTCCTTTGTTAAAGCAGCACGGAGAGTATTCGTACTGACGTCTGAAGGCACAATATATGCTGCTAAACCAGCATGTCCATTCTTATCATGCTGAACGGCAACAGCAGCTTCTCTGACCAGCCCGGTTTGAAGCAGAACACTTTCAATTTCTTCTGTTTCAATTCTGTATCCATTTATCTTCACCTGATAATCCATTCGGCCAAGAAGCTTGATCGTTCCGTTTGGAAGCCAGCAGGCTCGATCACCGGTTCTGTACAGCCTTTCTCCGGAGACAAATGGATTTTCTGTAAATTTCATTTGCGTTAAGTCAGGTTTATTATGATAGCCTTTCGCAACACCTGCTCCGCTGATGCATAGCTCGCCGGCAACGCCAATCGGCTGAATTTGATCAGTCTGGCTGAGTACGTACATGTGTACATTCGGTAGCGGACTGCCAATTGGGACGTTATCTCCCGTATACTCTTCTCCCATCCTTGTTTCATAGCAGCTGGAATCGATCGTCGCTTCTGTGACGCCATAACTATTGATGATGCGCATGCTTTGGCCAAAGCGTTCTGTCAATGTTTTGAAATCTTGAGCTTTCACCATGTCGGAGCCAAGAATCAATATGTCTAAGTCAGGAAGCTTGAGCTTGTTACGGTATACATACTCCATAATTGGGATAATGAGAGCCGGCGTTGACTCCATTATCGTGATTCGCCGAGAGTTCATGATTCCATATAATTCAGCAGGTTCCAGCCGCTTTTCATCTGGGCAAACGATTAGAGTCCCACCGTTGGTCAATGTTCTCGCTAAATCTCCTGAAAAGACATCAAATGAAAAGCTCGCCATTTGGAGCAGTCTGACAGGCTTCCGATCCAGTTCATAAATTTGCCGCCAAGCAAGAGCTGCATGGGTAAAGTTCCGATAGGTGACAATAACGCCTTTAGGTGCGCCCGTAGTTCCTGACGTATAAATGATATATGCTATATCCTCAGGAGCAGGAGATAAGTCAAGGTTGCAGCTGTTTTCTTCATAAGAGCTCTCATCATCAAGGCAGATGTGAGATATATCACATTCAGATGAGTTTGAAATCAAATGCTTCAACTCCTGCTGCAAAAGAAGAATGTCTGCTTCGCTATCACGGAGAAGGTATTCAATTCTAGCTTTTGGATAATGTGAATCGATTGGGATATACACTCCGCCAGCTTTCATTACTGCTAGGATTCCAACAATTGCATCAATGGACCGCTTGGCTAAAACAGCCACAGTTGGCTTCGCCCCTTTTCTTTTTTGCAACGTCCGTGCCAGTCGATTGGCTCTTTCGTTTAGAAGCCGATAACTAATCTGTGTTTCGTCATCAATAACAGCTATATGTTCTGGTGTTTCTTCAGCTCTCGCTTCAAATATGCGATGAAAAGGAACATCTTTTTGAGAAAATTCAATTTGAGTTTTGTTGAATTCAAAGACTATCTTTTGTTTTTCTTGATGACTAAGAATGTTTATTTGTGAAAGGTTTGTTTCAGGATTAGAAAGTGCCGCATGCAGAAATTCGATAAAATGAGCTGCCCAGCGCTCAATCGTAGCTTTCAGGAATACTTCCGTACTAAATTCCAATTCGCAGCAAATGGCTCCATCTGTTTCCGTTGCTATTAGTGTGATATCGAATAAAGAAATGTGATGTGCGAAATTGGCGGGCCGGACTTTTATCTCTTCCAGATCCATGTCCTGCTTTTCCATATTTTGAAGGATAAACATCGCATCAAAAACTGGATTCCGGCTCATATCCCGCGTCAATTTAAGCTTGTCGACGAGCTCTTCGAACGGATAATCCTGATGCTCGTAGGCTCCCAATGCTGTGTCGCGCACTTCCTGCAAATACTCCACAAACGGCTTCCCGCCCTCCGGGCGTGTCCGCAGCGCCAGCGTGTTCACAAACATGCCGAGTATCGGCTCAAGATCCTTGTGCGGCCGGCCGGCAATTGGCGATCCGACGATGATATCTTCCTGTCCGCTTAAGCGGGACAATAACGCTGTGTAAGCCGCTAGAAGCACCATGTACAGTGTGCTTCCGTTTTCCCGTGCCAGCTTATGAAGGCCTGATGCGGCCTCTTGATCAAGCGTAAATGAGACCTTGTCACCCGCGAAGCTCCGCACCGGCGGGCGGGTATGATCAGCCGGGAGATCCAGCACCGGCAGCTCGCCCTCGAGCTGCTTCAGCCAATACGCCTCCTGCATCTGGTACGCGTCTCCTTTTTTAAATCCTTCTTGCCATACGGCGTAGTCTTTATATTGAATGTGAATCGCCGAAAGGGTCCGGTTGTTGTAAAGCTCCCCGAATTCCCGAATCAGAATATTGACGGAAACACCGTCTGAAATAATGTGATGCATATCAACCAGCAACAGGTGCCGCTCATCTGATACCTTTACGATTTGGGCACG
>NZ_JAHAWO010000003.1:0-55405 GCF_020223595.1 Bacillus sp. TSO22 | reverse complement strand
TCTCAATTTGTTTGGTGGCGATAGCGAAGAGGTCACACCCGTTCCCATACCGAACACGGAAGTTAAGCTCTTCAGCGCCGATGGTAGTCGGGGGTTTCCCCCTGTGAGAGTAGGACGCCGCCAAGCATGGTAAAACCCAGCTCATTGAGCTGGGTTTTTTGTGTATTCAAGATCGATAAAATCAAACAAATACAAACACCGACAGCTTATATAGTCCATATACTGATTCCAAGTTTCGAAAAGATCTAAATAGTGTATACAATATCCGGTTTAAGGGAAGGCTAATTGTACGGAGGTGGGGACGATGGACGAAACAGTTAAACCTAATCATACATGTGTGATTTGTGATCAAGAGAAGAGTAGAGGCATTCATCTTTATACGAAATTTATATGCTTAGATTGTGAGAGAAAAGTAATTTCTACATCAACTTCCGATCCTGACTATGCCTTTTACGTAAAAAAACTAAAGAGCATTCATACACCGCCATTATATTCTTAGACCTGAAAAGGTCTTTTTTTGTATTCTTTCATAAGGAATGAGTTAATAAAAAGAAGATGAAACTTGTTTAGGGATTGAACGTAGTAGATAATAATATTAAAACTGAGTATATACACAGGAGTCGATTATCTCATGCAGAGATTTCTTCACTTTTTGATATGGAGTTTAACAAGCAGTGCGACTTTTGTTTTCATAGGGATATTGAGCTTTTTCGGTTTAAATCAGTCGCTTTTTTTATCTTTTGTTTATGGGCTCGCTTCAGGAGTGGTCGTATATACAGCTGGCATTTGGAACACCAGACGGTTGTTTCTTAAAAAGCATGCGTTGACAGGAAGAGAATATGCTTACATTAAGAAAAATCTCGAGGAAGCAAGGCTGAAAATCATACGCCTCCGGAAAGCTTTGTTTCAGGCAAAGAGCATACAAACGTTTAAACAAAATGCAGAAATGCTGAGACTTGTCAGAAGGATTTATATTCTCACCAAAAAAGAGCCAAAACGGTTTTATCAGGCCGAGCGCTTTTTTTATCAAACTCTCGATTCGGTTGTTGAATTGACAGAGAAGTATGCCTTTCTATCATCTCATCCAAAAAAAAGCAAAGAACTGTCGATGTCGTTGAGTGAGGCGCGTATCACACTTGCTGAGTTGACAAAGCGTGTAGAGGAGGATTTAACTCAAGTAATGGGTGATGAAATTGATGACCTGCAATTTGAATTAGATGCAGCAAAGCATTCATTAAAGAAATAATGGAAGAGGGTAAGAGCGATGAACCGAGATCAAAGCGACCTTCATATAGATGAATTATTGGCAGACCCTTTTGGCGATATAGAGATACCCAAGGCAGAGGCTGTAAAAGCAGAGAAACAGCAAGTACGTCTTGTTGATGTTCTTCCTGAGGAAAACAAGGAAAAGGCAATTCAGCTCGCTGGACAGATCGATCATAAAAACATGCAGAGCATTGTTTTATACGGCTCTCAAGCTCAGTCTAAGCTGCTGAATTTTTCTCATACCATGATTGATCATGTTCAAAAGAAGGATGTCGGAGAGATTGGCGAAATTCTTGGAGAGCTGATGAAAAAGCTGGAGCAGGTAAATCCTGATGATCTTCAGTCCAAGAAAAAGGGTTTTTTGGCGCGCATGTTTGGAAGAGTATCGAATTCTCTTCAGGAGGTGCTGTCTAAATATCAAAAGACAAGTGTACAGATAGACAGAATCAGCTTGAAGCTGGAGCATTCTAAAAATGCTTTAATCAGTGACAATAAGCTGTTAGAGCAGTTATATGAGAAAAACAAAGAGTATTTCACCGCGCTGAATGTTTATATTGCTGCAGGGGAACTGAAGCTGGAGGAATTAAGAACAAAAACGATTCCTGAACTGAAGCAACAGGCCGAATCAAGTGAGCACAACCAAATGGCCGTTCAAGAAGTAAACGATTTGATTCAATTTGCTGACCGGTTAGATAAAAGGGTGCACGATTTGCTTCTGAGCAGGCAAATTACAATCCAAAGCGCTCCGCAAATCAGGCTGATTCAGAATACAAACCAAGCGTTAGCTGAAAAAATCCAGTCATCCATTGTGACAGCGATTCCGCTTTGGAAAAACCAAGTAGCGATTGCGCTGACGCTTTTAAGGCAGCGCAATGCAGTAGATGCACAGCAAAAAGTAGCTGATACAACCAACGAGCTTTTACAGAAAAACGCTGATCTGTTGAAAACCAATACAATTGAAACTGTGCGGGCGAATGAACGAGGCCTTGTTGATATCGATACTTTAAAAAAGGTGCAGGAAAGCTTAATCAGCACGCTTGAAGAAACGCTGACGATACAAGAAGAAGGACGAATCAAACGCCGTCAGGCAGAAGAAGAGCTCATGATGATGGAAGGCGATCTGAAGCAAAAGCTGCTTACAATAAAGGAAAGATAGTTACCAGTAAGTCTAGCTTTAAGTTCTGTGAGAGGCACGATATAATAAAGTGTAAGAAGACACATTCAAAGGATTGTTTTAATGAACACACCTTTATATAAAGCACTGATTCAGCATGCGAGAAGAAATTCTCATTCATTTCATGTTCCGGGACATCACAATGGAGATGTCTTTTTTGATGACGCTAAGTCGATATTCAATCCGCTTCTCACCATTGATGTAACTGAACTGGCAGGATTGGACGATCTCCATCATCCTACTGGGGTGATTAAGGAGGCTCAAGAGCTTGTCAGTCAATTATATGGATCGGCGGAAAGTTTTTTTCTGGTGAATGGTACGACTGTCGGGAACTTAGCAATGATTTTATCTGTTTGTGAACCGGGCGATACAATTTTAGTTCAAAGAAACTGTCATAAATCTGTATTTCATGCTGTTGATTTGGCTGGTGCTGAGCCGGTTTATCTTGCACCTGACATTGATGCAGCGTTGCATGTGCCTACGCATGTTCCGCTTGATACAATAAAAGAAGCCTTGGCAGCATATCCAGATGCGAAAGGCTTGGTGCTGACCAATCCGACATATTACGGGCATAGTGCTGATTTAACCGAAATTATTTCAGAGGCCCATCGTTACGGGATTCCTGTTTTGGTGGATGAAGCGCATGGCGCACATTTTGTTTTAGGGGAGCCTTTTCCGGTCTCAGCTTTAAAAATGGGGGCAGATATTGTTGTTCAGTCGGCTCATAAAACGCTGCCTGCCATGACGATGGGTTCTTATTTGCACCTCAACAGCAGCTGCAGAATTGATCGGGATCGGGTGGCAGAGTATTTAACCCGATTACAAAGCAGCAGCCCGTCTTATCCGATCATGGCTTCATTAGACATTGCCCGTGCTTATGTGGAGCATATTATAGAAGAACAAAAGCTTGCTGACATTCTGCAGCGAATACAATCACTTAAACAAACGTTTGATTCACTTACAAATGCAGAAGCTGTCAAACCGGCCGACCCACGGATAATAACGGATCCGTTGAAGCTCACGATTCGTTCAAAACGGGGCCATTCTGGATATACGCTGCAAAACATATTAGAGCGTGTCAACATATTCACTGAGCTTGCTGATGAAAATCAAGTACTGCTCGTTCTTCCATTGGGAGGAAAGCGCAGAATAAACGCTGAAACGATTAAAAGCATTGATGAAGAGATTGAAAAAATGCCTCCGGATCAGATGTTTGTTTCTGCAGAATGGGGAGCGCAGCCTGTTACTGTCTTGCCATATCAAAAAAAGGTCTTACAAACGTTCAAGAAAGAATATGTGGACTTTGATGAAGCAGCAGGCCGGCTGAATGCAGATGATATCATCCCTTATCCTCCAGGTATCCCGATGATCATGGCGGGAGAAAGAATGACGAAAGAAAGTGTGCAAAAGCTCAGCCGCTTGATCAGCATGAAAACGCATGTTCAAGGGAATATGAAAATCAAAGAGAAACAACTACTTGTTTATATAGAAGAGGAGAAATCATGAGCGGTTTATTTATTACATTCGAAGGTCCTGAAGGTGCGGGAAAAACGACTGTTCTGCAGGAAATCAAAAACATACTGACAGCAGAAGGCCTTCAGGTTACAGCAACTCGAGAGCCGGGCGGCATAGACATAGCAGAACAAATTCGAGAGGTTATTCTGAATGAGAACAACACATTAATGGACCCGAAAACAGAAGCTCTCTTATATGCAGCTGCAAGACGCCAGCATTTAGTTGAAAAAGTAAAACCAGCATTGGAACAGGGGCATGTGGTTCTTTGTGACAGATTCATAGACAGTTCACTCGCATACCAAGGATACGCAAGAGGCCTTGGGATTGATGAGGTTCTGTCAATTAATCAGTTTGCCATCGGAGATATGATGCCCCATGTAACGGTTTATTTTTCAATTGATCCGGAAGTAGGCCTGCAACGTATTCACGCAAACGGCTCGCGGGAGAAAAACAGGCTCGATTTAGAAAAATTAAGCTTCCATACAAAGGTACAGGAAGGTTATCAAGAGCTGATGAAGCGATTCCCGAAAAGATTTCACTCAATTGATGCCAGCCAATCCAAAGATCTCGTCGTTCAGGACGTTCTAAAGGTTATCAATGAAGCGTTGAAAAAAATTCAATTGTGACCTGTTTCCCAATAGTTGATATAATAATGTAAACGAGATCATTGTTGTTTCCAATCTAAAGGAGGCCTTCACAGATGAAATTGATAGTGGCAGTTGTACAGGATCAGGACAGCAACAGACTTTTGAAAACCTTAACGGATCACAACTTTAGAGTCACAAAGCTTGCGACGACGGGAGGATTTCTTAAATCAGGCAATACAACGTTTATGATTGGTGTCGAGGATATACGCGTCGATAAAGCATTGAGTCTCATTAAAGAAAACGGACAGAAACGTGATCAGATGATTGCCCCTGTATCTCCAATGGGTGGAAATGCTGATTCATATGTCCCTTATCCAGTCGAAGTTGAAGTTGGCGGAGCGACAGTATTTGTCCTTCCAGTCGATGAATTTCATCAATTTTAAGGATTTGAAACTGTGAAAATTAATAAAGATATACGTACATTTATAGATAATAAGCAGCTTCCTTCTGTGAAAACATCTGAGATCACAGCGTCGTTTAAAACATCAATGGAAAACCAAAGCAGCAAATTGAAATTTGATCAGCTCACCAGGCTGTTATCGGATATAGAAGCGTTTGGAAAAAGACTGACGAAATCCCGGAATTTTAAAGACTTAGCGAGATTTAAAGGACTTGTGAAACGTTTTGTCAAAGAAGCTGTAGACAGCGGTCTGTCACATGAAACGTCAAAAAGCTTTGACCTGTACGGAAACAGCAGAACGCTGGGACTTGTGAAAGAAATAGATGACAAATTGATACAGCTTACGGAAGAAATGATGGATCAGGAAAAACCGGCAATTGATTTGCTGGAGCGTATTGGCGAAATAAAAGGTTTATTGATTAACCTTTACACATAGAGAGTGATACAATGGCAATATCCTGGAAGGAAATGACCGAGCTTCAGCCCAGAGTGATGAAGCTTTTATATAATAGTATTGAGAAGGACAGATTATCACACGCTTATTTGTTTGAGGGGAAAAAAGGAACAGGAAAGCTTGATGCTGCGATGCTTCTTGCGAAAAGCTTTTTTTGCCTGGAGGACGGCGCGGAGCCTTGTGAGAGCTGCCGAAACTGTAAACGGATAGAGTCAGGGAACCACCCTGATCTCCATCTTGTTCAGCCTGATGGTTTGTCGATCAAAAAGGCGCAAATTCAAGCGCTGCAAGAAGAGTTTTCTAAGACTGGGCTTGAATCGCATAAAAAGCTGTATATTATTTCGCACGCAGATCAAATGACAGCAAATGCAGCGAACAGCCTGCTGAAATTTTTAGAAGAACCGAATAAAGACACAATGGCCATCCTCATCACTGAGCAGCCCCAAAGGTTATTGGATACCATCATTTCAAGATGCCAAACCCTTCCTTTTCAGCCTTTGCAGCCTAAAGCAATTGAAGACAGATTAATCGAACAGGATGTTTCGCCTCATATGGCAAGGCTTCTGGCCAACATGACCAACAATGTAGCGGAAGCAGTCGAATTAAGTCGAAATGATGAGTTTGCAGAGTCTAGAGCGAAAGTGATAAAATTGTATGAAGTCCTACACCAGCGGAAAGGACATGCTTTTTTCTTTATTCAAGATCAATGGATGCCCTTTTTCAAAGAAAAAACCCATCAAGAAATGGGTCTTGATATGCTCTTATTGATATATCGTGATGTGTTGTCCATCCAAATAGGAAATGAAGATAAATTGATTTATCAAGACTTATTCCAATCAATAAAACAGCATGCGCTACAATCAACACAACAAAGCGTTACGAATCAAATTCTTGCTGTTTTAGAAGCAAAGAAACGGCTTCATTCCAATGTGAATGTACAAGGATTAATGGAGCACTTGGTGTTAATGTTGCAGGAGGGATAAGCTTGTACAATGTAATTGGAGTCCGCTTTAAGAAAGCGGGTAAAATATATTATTTTGATCCAAATGGATTTCATATAGAACATGACAGCTGCGTAATTGTAGAAACTGTCAGAGGCGTTGAGTACGGCCAGGTCGTGATTGCGAATAAACAGGTGGATGAGCATGATGTCGTGCTGCCCCTTCGAAAAGTGATACGTGTGGCTGACGAACGCGATCTTCTCATCGTAGAAGAAAATAAACAGGAAGCTTTATCAGCATTTGATATCTGCCAAAAGAAAGTGGCTGAACATGGCTTGGATATGAAGCTGGTCGATGTCGAATTTACGTTTGACCGCAATAAAGTTATTTTTTACTTCACTGCTGACGGCCGAGTAGACTTTAGAGAGCTTGTAAAGGATTTGGCTTCTATCTTTAAAACAAGAATTGAGCTGCGCCAAATTGGAGTAAGGGATGAGGCGAAAATGCTCGGAGGAATCGGTCCTTGCGGAAGAATGCTTTGCTGTTCAACGTTTCTTGGAGATTTTGAACCCGTTTCCATTAAAATGGCCAAGGATCAGAACTTGTCTTTAAATCCTACGAAGATTTCAGGTCTTTGCGGACGTTTGATGTGCTGTCTAAAATATGAGAACGATGAGTATGAGACGGCAAAAGAGCAGCTTCCGGATATTGGAGAAATGATTACGACAGCAAACGGCCCAGCGAAGGTCGTTGGACTAAATATTCTGGAACGGGTGCTTCAGGTGGAACTGATAAACCGTGAAAAAGTGATAGAATATACTTGGGAAGAGCTCTTGGAAGAGGGCGTCGTATCCGCACAAACCACAGATTAACGAGGTGTGGAACCTTGGATAAAAAAGAGTTATTTGATACAGTCATTAACTTAGAAGAACAAATTGGCTCACTGTACCGGCAGCTGGGGGATTTGAAGCAGCATATCGGTGAGATGATTGAAGAAAATCATCATTTACAGCTTGAAAACAAGCATTTGCGCAAACGGCTGGACGATACGACGCAGCAGATTGAAAAGTTCAAAGCTGATAAAAAAGAATCAAAAACACAGAAGACAGAGCAAACTGATATAGGGGAAGGGTATGATAATCTGGCACGTCTGTATCAAGAAGGATTTCATATCTGCAATGTCCACTATGGAAGCGTTCGAAAAGAAGATTGTCTTTTCTGTCTGTCATTCTTAAATAAAAAATAAGGAAAAGGCTTCCGCATAAGACGGGAGCCTTTTTCAAAGGTACTGAAAGGATAAGAAGATGGTTTCATTACGTGATGATGAAAGATTAGATTATTTGCTCGCAGAGGACATGAAAATCATACAAAGTCCAACGGTGTTTGCTTTTTCATTGGACGCTGTGCTTCTGTCCAAATTTGCGTACGTTCCGATTCAAAAAGGAAAAATCGTTGATTTGTGCACCGGCAATGGCATTGTGCCGCTGCTGCTCAGCACAAGATCAAAAGCAGACATTCTTGGAGTTGAAATTCAAGAAAGACTTCATGATATGGCTGTTCGCAGTGTGGAGTATAATAAGCTGCAGGATCAGATTCAGATCATACATGATGATCTGAAAAACATGCCGGAAAAGCTGGGACATAATCGATATGATGTTGTCACCTGCAATCCGCCGTATTTTAAAACGCCGAAGCAAACTGAGCAAAATATGAATGAGCATCTCAGAATCGCCAGACATGAAATTCACTGCACACTGGAGGATGTCATTTCAGTCAGCAGCAAGCTGCTCAAGCAAGGAGGAAAGACAGCCCTTGTTCACCGGCCGGGACGGCTTTTGGAGATTTTTGAACTGATGAAGGCTTATCAAATCGAACCGAAGCGTGTGCAATTTGTCTACCCGAAACAAGGAAAAGAAGCCAATACCATCTTGGTTGAAGGCATAAAGGGCGGACGTCCGGATTTAAAAATTCTTCCCCCTTTGTTCGTTTATGACGAACAAAATGAATATACAAAAGAAATCAGGACCATTTTATATGGAGACAAATAACCATTTCTTCTACGTCGTGAAATGTAAGGACAATAGTTGGTATGCCGGGTATACCAACGATCTGCAGAAACGAGTAAAAACACATAATGATGGAAAGGGCGCAAAGTATACAAAAGTAAGACGTCCGGTTGAATTGATTTTTGCCGAAGCTTTCACAACGAAACGGGAAGCCATGCAGGCGGAATATTATTTCAAAAAACTGACTCGAAAGAAAAAAGAGCTTTATATAGAAGAAAAGCGGAACAGCAAGGAGGCTGTATATGTTAAGGCGCCAAATGAGCTTTAATGGAAAGTCGGACATGGGGATTCTATATTTGGTCCCAACCCCAATCGGAAATTTAGAGGATATGACATTCCGGGCGATCGACACGCTGAAATCAGTGGATGCGATTGCTGCGGAAGATACGAGACAAACAAAAAAGCTTTGTCATGTATACGAAATTGAAACACCGCTTGTTAGTTATCACGAACATAATAAGGAGAGCAGCGGCCACAAAATCATTGAATGGCTGAAATCAGGAAAAAACATTGCCCTTGTCAGTGACGCCGGGCTGCCGACGATTTCTGATCCTGGAGCGGAAATCGTGAAGGATTTCACGGAGTTAGGCGGTTATGTCGTTCCGCTACCGGGAGCAAATGCTGCATTAACAGCCCTAATCGCTTCAGGAATTGTACCACAGCCTTTCTTCTTTTACGGTTTTCTTAACAGGCAGAAAAAAGAAAAGAAGAAGGAACTTGAAGCTCTTAAAAAACGGAGAGAAACAATTATCTTTTATGAAGCGCCTCACCGATTGAAGGAAACCTTGTCAGCGATGGCAGAGATATTAGGAGATCGGGAAATTGCTGTAACGCGTGAACTCACTAAGAAATATGAAGAGTTTATCAGAGGCACGATATCCGAAGTCATCGAATGGGCAAACGAAGACCAGATACGTGGTGAGTTTTGTCTTGTCGTAGAAGGAAGTAAAGCAGAGGAATCAGATGAGGAAGCACAATGGTGGGAAACCCTCACCGCGAAAGAACATGTCGAGCATTACATCTCGAAAGGCGCTACTTCTAAAGAAGCTATTAAAAAAGCAGCAGTCGATCGCAATGTTCCAAAGCGTGAAGTGTACGATGCTTACCATATTCAGCAATAAAAAAACGTTCTTGTGTCATAACAAGAACGTTTTTTGTAAAAGAAATGATTATTTAAGGTTTTGAAGCTGGTTTTGGATTTCGCTGATGATTTGCTCAGCGCCTTCTTTACTAAGAACCAATTTACCGCCTGCAAGTTTAAGGTTATCATCAGAAACTTCACCAGTTACTTGGCAAGTCATGTTTGGTTTATATTTTTTAAGGATGATTTTTTCATCATCAACATAAATTTCAAGAGCATCTTTTTCTGCGATTCCAAGAGTACGACGCAATTCGATAGGAATAACTACACGTCCTAATTCATCAACTTTACGTACAATACCAGTAGATTTCATAAACATTCTCCTCCCAAGAGATAATTATTTGTTTAAATTATATTTTTCTTCGTCATTATTCGACAAAATCCTTACCTTCATAGCATAACAAGGTTTCCAATAATCGTCAATCATTTTGTTTACTATTGATTGTAAGAATTAGTTCTTATAGTCAGTAATGTCTTGAAAACTACCGGAATAACAGCATTTTATAAATTTTTAATAAAGCTATTATCCTACTAAAACTCCTTTTAAATCAAGACTTTCGAACCAAGGTTTTTTATTTCATTTGATTATATACGACAAAATTCGACATAAACAGACTTTTTTTATTTTCATTAAAGATTTTTAATTTTAATTATTCTTTTTCAGGGCATACGTATATATTCTTGATCTTAAAGGCTAAGATGGTATCATAGATAAAGGATAAATATAAATAATAATCATATATGATTTGCACTTATCGCCGCTCTCGTCCTTTGGGCGGGAGCTTTTTGACATTCTGATTGGGAGGTTTCAAGATGCCGCAAGAAAACAATACATTTTATATTACAACACCGATTTATTATCCGAGCGGAAAATTACATATCGGCCATGCATATACGACAGTCGCGGGAGATGCAATGGCACGCTACAAAAGATTAAAAGGGTTCGATGTTCGCTATTTAACGGGAACGGACGAGCATGGACAAAAGATTCAGCAAAAAGCTGAGCAGGAAAACATTACACCTCAGGAGTATGTGGATCGCGCAGCGGCAGATATTCAGAAACTGTGGAAACAGCTTGAAATCTCAAACGACGACTTTATCCGTACAACTGAAAAACGGCATAAAGTTGTGATTGAAAAGGTGTTTCAAAAGCTTCTTGATAATGGGGACATCTATCTTGATGAATATGAAGGCTGGTATAGTATCCCAGATGAAACGTTCTACACGGAAACTCAGCTGGTTGATATCGAGCGGAATGAAAAGGGAGAGGTCATCGGCGGAAAAAGCCCTGACAGCGGACACCCAGTTGAATTGATCAAAGAGGAATCATATTTCTTCCGTATGGGGAAATACGCGGATCGTCTTCTGAAATATTATGAAGAAAACCCGACATTCATCCAGCCGGAATCACGCAAAAACGAAATGATTAACAACTTTATCAAGCCTGGACTTGAGGATTTGGCTGTATCGCGTACCACTTTTGACTGGGGCGTGAAGGTGCCGGAAAATCCAAAGCACGTTGTATATGTTTGGATCGACGCACTATTTAACTATTTAACAGCACTCGGCTATGATACAGAAAATGATGAGCTTTATCAAAAATATTGGCCTGCCGATGTTCATTTAGTCGGTAAGGAGATTGTGCGATTCCATACCATTTACTGGCCAATTATGCTGATGGCTCTTGATCTGCCGCTTCCGAAGCAAGTATTCGCGCATGGCTGGCTTTTAATGAAAGACGGAAAAATGTCGAAATCAAAAGGGAACGTTGTAGATCCCGTTACATTAATTGAACGCTACGGTTTAGACGAACTTCGTTATTACCTGCTTCGCGAAGTGCCGTTTGGATCTGACGGTGTCTTCACGCCGGAAGGTTTTGTTGAGCGGATTAACTATGATTTAGCGAATGATTTAGGAAACCTATTGAATCGTACGGTTGCAATGATCAATAAGTATTTTGACGGACAAATCGGTTCTTACAAAGGTGCAGTAACGGAATTTGATCAAACGCTCACTTCAGTTGCTGAAGAAACAGTGAAGGCTTACGAGAAAGCAATGGAAAACATGGAGTTCTCGGTAGCTCTTTCAACATTATGGCAGCTCATCAGCCGCACAAATAAATACATTGATGAGACAGCTCCATGGGTGCTTGCGAAGGATCCTGCAAAAGAAGAAGAACTGCAATCAGTTATGTATCATCTGGCTGAATCATTGCGTATTTCAGCTGTGTTGCTTCAGCCGTTCTTAACAAAGACACCGGAAAAAATGTTCGAGCAGCTGGGCATTACTGATGAAGCTTTAAAAGCTTGGGACAGCATTACAGCTTTCGGCCAGCTGAAAGATACAAAAGTACAAAAAGGCGAGCCTTTGTTCCCTCGTTTAGAGGCAGAAGAAGAAATTGCTTACATCAAAGGGAAAATGCAGGGCTCAGCGCCAGCTAAAGAAGAAACAAAAGAAGAAGAGCCGCAAGAGGTTGATCGCTTACCTGAAATCGCGATTGATCAATTCATGGATGTAGAACTTCGCGTGGCAGAGGTTATCGAAGCAGAGCCGGTGAAAAAAGCAGATCGACTATTGAAGCTGCAGCTGGATCTTGGTTTTGAAAAACGCCAAGTCGTATCCGGTATTGCGAAGCATTATACGCCTGAAGAGCTCGTTGGGAAAAAACTCGTATGTGTAACAAATCTAAAACCGGTTAAGCTGAGAGGAGAGCTTTCTCAAGGTATGATCCTTGCTGGGGAGGCAGACGGCGTATTAAAAGTCGTATCTATCGATCAGTCGTTACCGAAAGGCACAAGAATTAAATAATGACAAACAAAAGGTGTTTCACGTGTAACAATTCGTCGAACACCTTTTGTGTTTCGACAAGAAAGGAGTTTTCACTTATGTTGTTTGACACACATGCACATTTAAATGCAGAACAATATGATACTGATCTGGAAGAGGTTATTGAGCGGGCAAAATCTGAAAAAGTAGAACGAATAGTCGTAGTTGGTTTTGACCGACCGACCATTACCCGTGCGATGGAAATGATTGAGGAATATGATTTTATTTATGCAGCCATCGGCTGGCACCCTGTTGACGCGATTGACATGACAGAAGAAGATTTAGCATGGATTAAAGAGCTCTCTGCTCATGAAAAAGTGGTAGCGATAGGTGAAATGGGACTGGATTATCATTGGGATAAATCTCCTGAAGATGTTCAAAAAGAGGTGTTTAGAAAACAAATCGCCTTAGCAAAAGAGGTCAATCTGCCTATTATCATTCATAACCGTGATGCAACGGAGGATGTCGTGACGATTTTGAAAGAGGAAGGCGCAGAAGCCGTGGGCGGAATCATGCACTGCTTTACAGGAAGTGCGGAAGTGGCAAGAGAATGCATGAAAATGAATTTTTATTTATCATTTGGGGGACCGGTGACATTTAAAAATGCGAAGAAGCCGAAGGAAGTTGTGAAGGAAATACCAAATGATCGTTTGCTGATTGAAACTGACTGCCCATTTCTCACACCTCATCCTTTTCGCGGGAAAAGAAATGAGCCAAGCTATGTGAAATATGTGGCAGAGCAAATTGCTGAATTAAAAGGAATGACCTTCGAAGAGATTGCATCAATCACGACTGAAAATGCAAAAAGACTTTTCCGTATAAACTGACAAAAAACGCTAGCGGTTTTTGTAAGAGCTTGTCCCTTACGGCGTTTTTCTATAAAAGTTCTACATGCTTTCTTCTCCTCATAGGATAGGTTTGTCGACAAGTCTTTCTTCCGTTTCTCATTGTATTTCAGGATAATGAAGAAGACACTGAGCTTTTGGGAGAAAGAGAAGGGAGGGTTGACAGCCTTTTAGATACTCTATATAATCTCTCCGAGGAGAAGGAGGCGTTTTTCATCATACAAAAAATGAAAAAGCTGTTTTCCGTAAAGCTTAGCAAAAGCAAAGTCATTCTGGTTGCTGCTTGTTTGCTATTGGCAGGAAGCGGGACTGCGTATGCGGCTCATGAGCTGACAAAACAATCAGTCTCAGTTTCTATCAATGGCAAAAAGAAACATATACGCACACATGCAAAAACGGTCGGTGATCTTTTAGAGACGCTTGATATAAAGACAAGAGACGAAGACAAGATCACACCTGCTAAACAGACAAATATAACAGCAGATATGGACGTTGTGTACGAGGCTGCAAAACCTGTGAAGCTTACAAAAAACGGGGAAGAAAAGACATTATGGTCAACAGCAAAAACGGTCGGTGCATTACTGGACGAAAAAGATGTTGATGTAAAAGAACACGATCAAATTGATCCCGCAATAGATACAGATATTTCGAAAGACATGAAGATTAACATAGAACCCGCATTTCAGGTTACTGTGAATGATGCAGGAAAACAAAAGAAGATCTGGACGACTTCGACTACGGTCGCTGACTTTTTAAAACAGCAAAAGATGAACATAAAAGACGAAGATAAAATCAAGCCTGCGTTAGATGCAAAGCTGACGAAAGGAAAGGCTGATATTACAATTACTCGTATCGAAAAGGTCACCGATGTAGTTGAAGAGAAAATCGCGTTCGATGTGAAAAAGCAAGAAGACGCTTCTCTTGAAAAAGGGATAGAAAAGGTCGTCCAAAAAGGAAAAGAAGGCAAGCTTAAAAAACATTTCGAAGTCGTTAAAGAAAACGGCAAAGAAGTGTCCAGAGAGCTTGTAAAAGAAGAAACAGCTGAACAAAGCAAAGATAAGGTGGTTGCTGTCGGCACAAAGCAAAGCAGTCCAAAGATTGAAAAGGTCAGTGCTTCCGGTGATTCAAAAACAGTCGTGTCCCGCAGCAATGAATCAACAGGCAAAGTTATGACTGTATCATCTACGGCTTATACAGCAAGCTGCAGCGGTTGTTCAGGACATACAGCTACAGGCGTCAATTTGAAAAATAATCCGAATGCGAAAGTTATCGCTGTAGATCCAAATGTTATTCCGCTAGGCTCCAAAGTTCACGTTGAAGGCTATGGATATGCCATTGCTGCAGATACTGGTTCAGCGATTAAAGGGAACAAAATAGACGTCTTTTTCCCAGAAAAATCATCGGCCTACCGATGGGGAAATAAAACAGTCAAAATTAAAATCTTAAATTAATATATACTTATGTATTCAGAGGGTTTTGCGCCCTCTGTTTTTTTCGTTATAATAGACAAAGTGTATTTTCTGCTTATTAGACGCTCGACATAAGAAAAAGTTTCATGAATATACAAAAGTTTTTATTTTACCTTGGAGGAAATAATGAAAATTAAAGAGATCATTGTGGTCGAGGGGCGTGACGATACGGCCCGCATCAAATTGGCTGTTGATGCAGACACAATTGAAACAAATGGTTCAGCCATCGATGATCATGTGATTGACCAAATCCGTTTGGCCCAGAAGACCAGAGGCGTCATCATTTTGACGGATCCGGACTTCCCGGGAGAGAAGATCCGCAAAACCATTTCTGAGGCTGTACCCGGCTGTAAGCATGCTTTTTTACCAAAGCATCTTGCCAAACCTAAAAACAAGCGGGGAATTGGTGTGGAGCACGCATCGATTGAAAGCATTAGGGCATGTTTAGAAAACGTGCACGAAGAGATGGAAGCGCAGCCGAGTGATATTTCAGCTGAGGATCTGATTCATGCCGGACTGATTGGCGGATCTGCAGCCAAACGCCGCCGTGAACGATTGGGTGATTTATTGAAAATCGGCTATACCAATGGCAAACAGCTTCAAAAACGGCTGCAAATGTTTCAAATTAAAAAAAGTGATTTTATGAGTGCGCTCGATACCGTTATGCGGGAGGAACAGAATGAATAAAGACATTGCGACACCGATTAGAACGAAAGAGATACTGAAAAAATACGGTTTTTCTTTTAAAAAGAGCTTAGGACAGAATTTCTTAATTGATACGAACATTTTAGACAGAATTGTCGATCACGCGGAAGTGACGGAGAAAACCGGTGTCATTGAAATCGGCCCGGGAATCGGGGCTTTGACCGAACAACTCGCCAAGCGGGCGAAAAAGGTCGTGGCATTTGAAATTGACCAGCGATTATTACCGATCCTGAAAGATACGCTATCTCCTTACGACAATGTCACTGTCATTCATCAGGATGTATTAAAGGCTGATGTCAAGTCGGTCATTGAAGAACAATTTCAAGACTGTGATGAGATCATGGTAGTAGCCAACCTTCCTTATTATGTGACAACGCCGATTATCATGAAACTGCTTGAAGAACATCTTCCGCTGAAAGGGATTGTGGTCATGCTGCAAAAAGAAGTGGCTGAGCGCATGGCGGCAGACCCTTCATCTAAGGAATACGGTTCACTTTCAATCGCGGTGCAATTTTATACAGAAGCCAAAACGGTGATGATCGTTCCGAAAACCGTGTTTGTTCCTCAGCCTAACGTAGATTCTGCGGTCATTCGGCTGATTCTCCGCGACGGACCGGCAGTGGACGTGGAAAACGAAGCCTTTTTCTTTCAGTTAATCAAGGCAAGCTTTGCTCAGCGCCGTAAAACGCTACTCAATAACTTAGTCAACAACCTGCCTGAAGGAAAAGCACAAAAATCAACGATTGAGCAAGTGCTGGAAGAAACAAATATTGACGGCAAGCGCCGAGGTGAATCCCTGTCTATTGAGGAGTTCGCAGCGCTGTCTAACGGATTGTATAAAGCCCTTTTCTAAAAGGGCTTTTTGTTTTGCGCACCACATGGACTGCCGCTACATAGGCTAGAGAAGGACCTTTAATTCAATGATAAGAAAAACTTGGACTCAGCGAAAAAAGGCGCTTTCTCAAGGCTCTTTCTTTCATGATGAGGCTTAGTCTATGTGTGGAGTGAGGAACGTGCAATTTCAAATAGGGGATATGGTAGCCAGAAAATCTTATCAAATGGATGTTTTGTTTCGCATTATAGGAATAGAGCAAACAAGCAAAGGAAATTCAATCGCCATTTTGCATGGCGATGCAGTCAGGCTGATTGCTGATGCGGATTTTTCTGATCTGGTAGCAGTGAAAAAAGATGAGCAGATGATGCGGAAAAAGAAAGATGAGAGCAGAATGAATGAATCGCTCGAATTGCTCCGCCAGGATTATAAGCTGCTCAGAGAAAAGCAGGAGTACTATGCGACAAGCCAATATCAGCATCAGGAGCATTATTTTCATATGCCGGGCAAGGTGCTTCATCTGGACGGTGATGAAGCGTATCTGAAAAAATGCCTGAATGTCTATAAAAAAATTGGAGTGCCGGTCTACGGCATCCATTGCCATGAAAAGAAAATGTCTGCTTCTATTGAAGAATTACTCGACAAATATCGACCTGATATCCTGGTGGTAACAGGGCATGATGCGTACTCGAAGCAAAAGGGCGGCATTGATGATTTGAACGCGTACAGACATTCAAAGCACTTTGTTGAAACGGTTCATAACGCCCGAAAAAAGATCCCTCACTTAGATCAGCTTGTTATTTTTGCAGGGGCCTGCCAATCCCATTTTGAATCACTCATAAAAGCGGGGGCAAATTTCGCGAGTTCTCCATCAAGAGTAAACATCCATGCGCTTGATCCGGTGTATATCGTCGCGAAAATCAGCTTTACGCCATTTATGGAACGAATCAATGTATGGGAAGTGCTCCGTAATACGCTGACAAGAGAGAAAGGGCTTGGAGGTATTGAAACAAGAGGAGTGCTGAGAATTGGAATGCCTTATAAGTCCAATTAACAGATGAAAACCCGCATCGAAGATCTATGCGGGTTTTTTATTTTACATAATGATACATAATTTACCGAAACTTGCGGAAAATAATTGAGGAATCATAGAATTTTGTCAAAATAATTTTATTGACAACGTCTTATTAACGTTGATATAATTTAAATTTTATTTGACAAAAATGGGCTCGTGTTGTACAATAAATGTAGTGAGGTGGATGCAATGGCGAAGACGTTGTCCGATATTAAAAGATCGCTTGATGGGAATTTAGGTAAAAGGCTGACGTTAAAAGCAAACGGTGGCCGCCGAAAAACGATTGAGCGTTCGGGCATTTTAGCTGAGACGTACCCTTCTGTTTTTGTGATACAACTAGATCAAGACGAGAACTCGTTTGAAAGAGTTTCATACAGTTATGCTGATATTTTGACTGAGACTGTTGAGCTGACATTTAATGATGACGCCGCAAGCTCAGTAGCATTTTAACGGGCAGTGAACCTTTTGTTTACTGCTTTTTGTTTTGCCCTTTTTTGGTTTCCAGTAATTTTAACGAAAGTTCCATCTGATTTAACAAAAGATAAAACAGTCACATATTATCGTGAGTTGCACGAATGGCTATCACTTCTAAAAAAGGGGTTGTTTCGTTTGGGCAGACGTCGTGGAGTTATGTCAGATGAGTTTAAATATGAGCTGGCTAAAGACCTTGGTTTTTATGACACAGTCAAAAATGGCGGCTGGGGCGAAATTCGGGCTCGCGATGCCGGTAACATGGTAAAGCGCGCCATTGAAATCGCCGAACAGCAAATGGCTCAGAATCAGAATAACCGATAAGGATGTGACCCGGGGGACGTGCCGTTCCCCGGTTTTTTGTGTTGGATATAAATACATAATGGGCCGCAATATGGATATGTTCATCCTGTACTTCAAATGTGATACAATGTTCATACTTATGTTTAGATGGAGAAGTAGGTGAAAGCTATGCGTATTTTAGAAAAAGCGCCAGCAAAGATCAATCTGTCACTTGACGTAACCCGAAAACGCCCGGATGGCTATCATGAAGTCGAAATGATCATGACGACGATTGATTTAGCGGATCGGATTGAATTGACGGAGCTGGCAGAGGATGAAGTGAGGGTTTCCTCCCACAACCGTTTTGTGCCTGATGACCAAAGAAACTTAGCTTATCAGGCTGCCAAGCTGATCAAGGACAGATACAACGTGAAAAAGGGAGTTTCCATCATGATTACGAAGGTGATTCCGGTGGCTGCCGGTCTTGCCGGCGGAAGCAGTGATGCGGCTGCGACGCTCAGAGGGCTGAACAAACTGTGGAATTTAAATCTTTCTGCAGAAACGCTTGCTGAGCTTGGAGCGGAAATTGGCTCCGACGTTTCATTTTGTGTCTATGGTGGGACTGCACTAGCAACAGGACGCGGCGAGAAAATTAAACACATCAGCACGCCTCCGCACTGCTGGGTCATTTTAGCAAAGCCGACAATCGGTGTTTCAACTGCTGAGGTGTACAGACAGCTGAAGTTGGATGATGTAGAACATCCGGATGTACAAGGCATGATTGAGGCTATAGAGGAAAAGAGTTTTCAAAAGATGTGCAGCCGTTTAGGCAATGTGCTTGAATCTGTTACGCTTGATATGCATCCTGAAGTCGCGATGATCAAAAACCAGATGAAACGCTTTGGCGCAGATGCCGTGTTAATGAGCGGGAGCGGCCCGACTGTGTTTGGGCTGGTTCAGTATGAGTCGAAGGTGCAAAGAATTTATAACGGGTTAAGAGGCTTCTGCGATCAAGTTTATGCGGTAAGAATGATCGGCGAACAGAACGCTCTTGATTAAATCCGTATGTTAAGTTATATTGATCTTAAAATATTCGGATTTTGGGGGTAAGTTCATGAAGTTTCGTCGCAGCGGCAGATTGGTGGACTTAACAAATTACTTGTTAACCCATCCGCACGAGTTAATACCGCTAACCTTTTTTTCTGAGCGGTATGAATCTGCAAAATCATCGATCAGTGAAGATTTAACGATTATTAAGCAAACCTTTGAGCAGCAGGGGATCGGTACTTTACTTACTGTTCCCGGAGCTGCCGGAGGCGTCAAATATATTCCGAAAATGAAGCAGGCTGAAGCTGAAGAGTTTGTGCAGACACTTGGACAGTCGCTGGCAAATCCTGAGCGTATCCTTCCGGGCGGTTATGTATATTTAACGGATATCTTAGGAAAGCCATCTGTACTCTCCAAGGTGGGGAAGCTGTTTGCTTCTGTGTTTGCAGACCGCGAAATTGATGTAGTCATGACCGTTGCCACGAAAGGCATCCCTTTGGCGTACGCAGCTGCGAGCTATCTGAATGTCCCTGTCGTCATCGTTCGCAAAGACAACAAGGTAACAGAAGGCTCCACAGTCAGCATTAATTACGTCTCAGGTTCCTCAAACCGCATTCAAACAATGTCACTAGCGAAAAGAAGCATGAAAACAGGTTCAAACGTACTCATTATTGATGACTTTATGAAAGCAGGCGGCACAATTAATGGTATGATTAACCTGTTGGATGAGTTTAACGCAAATGTGGCGGGGATCGGCGTCTTGGTTGAAGCCGAAGGAGTAGATGAGCGTCTTGTTGATGAATATATGTCACTTCTTACTCTTTCAACCATCAACATGAAAGAGAAGTCCATTGAAATTCAGAATGGCAATTTTCTGCGTTTTTTTAAAGACAATCTTTTAAAGAATGGAGAGACAGAATCATGACAAAAGCAGTCCATACAAAACATGCCCCAGCGGCAATCGGACCTTATTCGCAAGGGATTATCGTAAATAATATGTTTTACAGCTCAGGCCAAATTCCTTTAACTCCTTCAGGCGAAATGGTGAACGGTGATATTAAGGAGCAGACTCATCAAGTATTCAGCAACTTAAAAGCGGTGCTGGAAGAAGCAGGTGCTTCTTTTGAAACAGTTGTAAAAGCAACTGTATTTATCGCGGACATGGAACAGTTTGCGGAAGTAAACGAAGTGTACGGACAATATTTTGACACACATAAACCGGCGAGATCCTGTGTTGAAGTCGCGAGACTCCCGAAGGACGCGCTGGTCGAGATCGAAGTTATTGCATTGGTAAAATAATAAGAAAAAGTGATTCTGGGTGAGCTCGGAATCACTTTTTTATTTACCTTATGCCCGAAATAAAAGCGTTATGACCTAATTGTGTAACTATATCCTATTTTTTCAAAAAATATTTTAAAAACGAGCAGGATTTCGGAAAAAACCGTGGAATTGATACACTAATGCTTTTATATAGGGAAAAGGTGGTGAACTACTGTGGAAGTTACTGACGTAAGATTACGCCGCGTGAATACCGATGGTCGCATGAGAGCGATTGCATCCATCACGCTGGATCACGAATTTGTTGTACATGATATTCGTGTGATTGATGGAAACAATGGTCTTTTCGTTGCGATGCCGAGTAAACGCACCCCTGATGGAGAGTTCCGCGATATTGCTCATCCAATTAATTCAAGCACGCGAGGAAAGATTCAAGATGCCGTGTTAAATGAGTATCATCGTCTGGGTGACACTGAAGCATTAGAATTCGAAGAAGCTGGAGCTTCTTAAAAAATAACCAAAAGCAAGGACTGCTGAAAGGGCTGACAAAAGCCTTTTGCCGGCAGTCCTTTTTTAATTCTGATTTTTCAAACTTAATTGCACTCAATAGAAAATTCTTGCACTTCATGAAGTCTCCTTGAAATCAGAAGATATTTAGGATATATTTTTCTATGGATAAAAGGGATATTGGAGGCCAATAAATGGATAAGCGGTTTGCAGTTGTTTTAGCGGCTGGACAAGGAACGAGAATGAAATCGAAGCTTTATAAAGTCCTTCATCCAGTTTGCGGTAAGCCTATGGTAGAGCACGTCGTGGACGAAGCCTTAAAGTTATCTTTATCAAAGCTCGTCACGATTGTCGGACATGGTGCGGAAGAAGTGAAAAAGCAGCTTAGTGATAAAAGCGAGTACGCGCTTCAAGCAGAACAGCTTGGCACTGCTCATGCGGTAAAACAGGCACAGCCATTTCTTGCTGACGAAAAAGGCGTCACGATTGTCATTTGCGGAGATACGCCGCTTTTAACAGCAGAGACAATGGAACAGATGCTGAAAGAACATACACAAAGAGAAGCGAAAGCTACGATTTTAACTGCGGTTGCAGAAGATCCAACCGGATACGGCCGTATTATTCGCGGCGAAAACGGAGCGGTTCAAAAAATCGTTGAGCATAAGGACGCCTCTGAAGAGGAACGTCTTGTGACTGAGATCAATACCGGCACGTATTGTTTTGATAATGAAGCACTATTCCGGGCCATTGATCAGGTGTCTAATGATAATGCTCAAGGCGAGTATTATTTGCCGGATGTCATAGAGATTCTTAAAAACGAAGGCGAAACTGTTGCCGCTTACCAGACTGGTAATTTCCAAGAAACGCTCGGAGTTAATGATAGAGTTGCTCTTTCTCAGGCAGAACAATTTATGAAAGAGCGTATTAATAAAAGGCATATGCAAAATGGCGTAACGCTGATTGACCCGATGAACACGTATATTTCTCCTGACGCTGTCATCGGAAGCGATACTGTGATTTATCCTGGAACTGTGATTAAAGGTGAGGTGCAAATCGGAGAAGATACGATTATCGGCCCTCATACAGAGATTATGAATAGTTCAATTGGCAGCCGTACGGTCATTAAACAATCGGTAGTCAATCACAGTAAAGTGGGGAATGATGTAAACATAGGACCTTTTGCTCACATCAGACCTGATTCTGTCATCGGGAATGAAGTGAAGATCGGGAATTTTGTTGAAATCAAAAAGACTCAATTCGGAGACCGAAGCAAGGCTTCTCATTTAAGCTATGTCGGTGATGCTGAGGTAGGCACAGATGTAAACTTGGGCTGCGGTTCAATAACTGTCAATTATGATGGAAAGAATAAATATTTGACGAAAATTGAAGACGGCGCGTTTATCGGCTGCAACTCCAACTTGGTTGCCCCTGTCACAGTCGGAGAAGGCGCTTATGTAGCGGCAGGTTCAACTGTTACGGAAGATGTACCTGGAAAAGCGCTTGCTATTGCCAGAGCGAGACAAGTAAATAAAGACGATTATGTGAAAAATATTCATAAAAAATAATCCTAAATTCGGAGGTTTATCCATGTCTAATCAATACGGAGATAAGAATTTAAAGATTTTTTCTTTGAATTCGAATCCAGAGCTTGCAAAAGAAATCGCAGATATAGTTGGAGTTCAATTAGGGAAATGTTCTGTCACAAGATTTAGTGACGGGGAAGTCCAAATTAATATCGAAGAAAGTATTCGCGGATGTGACTGTTATATCATCCAGTCTACAAGTGACCCCGTTAACGAGCATATTATGGAACTGCTGATTATGGTAGATGCGTTAAAACGCGCTTCTGCAAAAACGATTAACATTGTTATTCCTTATTACGGTTATGCGCGTCAAGACAGAAAAGCAAGATCCCGTGAGCCAATCACAGCAAAACTTTTCGCTAACCTGCTTGAAACAGCCGGTGCGACTCGTGTGATTGCACTTGACCTGCATGCGCCGCAAATTCAAGGATTCTTTGATATACCGATTGACCACTTAATGGGTGTTCCGATTTTAGGAGAATATTTTGAAGGCAAAAACCTTGAAGATATCGTCATTGTTTCACCAGACCACGGCGGTGTGACACGCGCCCGCAAACTGGCTGACCGACTAAAAGCGCCGATTGCGATTATCGATAAACGCCGTCCGCGTCCAAACGTGGCGGAAGTCATGAATATTGTTGGTAATATCGAAGGGAAGACCGCTATTCTTATCGATGACATTATTGATACTGCAGGTACCATTACACTTGCTGCTAATGCGCTCGTTGAAAACGGGGCGAAAGAAGTATATGCATGCTGTACACACCCTGTACTATCAGGTCCTGCTGTTGAACGGATTAATAATTCAACAATTAAAGAGCTTGTTGTGACAAACAGCATCAAGCTTCCTGAAGAAAAGAAAATTGAACGGTTCAAGCAGCTTTCAGTCGGACCGCTTCTGGCTGAAGCGATTATTCGCGTTCATGAGCAGCAATCAGTCAGCTATCTGTTCAGCTAAACCGATATTTGAGGTTTAAATCCTTATCGTTATGGGTATTGTTTGTAATAGGACAATAAAACGATAATAGGATGGTGCTGAATATGGCAACTTTAACGGCAAAAGAAAGAACGGACTTTACTCGTTCGTCTCTTCGGAATATCCGTACTTCAGGACATGTTCCAGGTATCATATATGGGAAAGACACGGGAAACAAACCTGTATCATTAGACAGTGTGGAGCTGATCAAAACGCTGAGGGACGAAGGTAAAAATACAGTCATCACGCTTGACGTCAGCGGAGAAAAACATTCTGTCATGGTAACAGACCTGCAAACGGACCCGCTGAAAAATGAAATCACTCATGCTGACTTTCAAGTGGTCAATATGAGTGAAGACATTGAGGTGGAAGTTCCGATTCATCTGACCGGAGAAGCCATTGGAGTGAAAAACGGAGGCGTATTGCAGCAGCCGCTGTATGCACTTACTGTAAAGGCTAAACCAAAGGCCATTCCGCAAACGATTGAGGCTGATATTTCAAAACTCGATGTAAATGAAGTACTGACTATTGCGGATTTGCCTGCTGGCGGTGACTACTCCTTTAATCATGAATCAGATGAGGTCGTAGCTTCTATCCTTCCTCCGCAGCAGCAGGAAGCAGCTGAGATAGATGAAGAGGAATCTGCCGATGCTCAGCCTGAAGGTGAAAACAAAGAACAATAATAGCTTAAGGCGTAACCCTCCCGAGGTTACGTCTTTTGTGCTAGAATGAGAAGAATTATAGACCGCTATGCAGGCGGGAGTTTATGTGACTAAGGGAGGATTCGCCATGCTTGTAATTGCCGGTCTCGGAAACCCCGGGAAGAACTATGAAAATACACGGCATAATGTCGGATTTATGGTGATAGATCAGCTTGCGAAGGAATGGAATATTGAGCTGAATCAAAATAAATTTAACGGATTATACGGAACCGGATTTGTTTCCGGCAAAAAGGTTCTACTTGTTAAACCGCTTACATATATGAATTTATCAGGAGAATGTTTGCGGCCTTTAATGGACTATTATGATGTCGATAATGAAGATTTGACAGTCATTTACGACGATCTTGATCTTCCGACTGGCAAGATCCGTTTAAGAACGAAAGGAAGCGCTGGAGGGCACAATGGCATCAAATCACTGATTCAACATCTTGGAACATCCGAGTTTGACCGCATACGCATCGGAATCGGCCGGCCTGTAAACGGCATGAAGGTCGTTGATTATGTGTTGGGCTCCTTCACCAAGGAGGAGGCACCTGAGATTGACGGAGCGGTCGATAAATCTGTGAAGGCTTGTGAAGCTTCTCTGAGCAAACCGTTTTTAGAAGTCATGAACGAATTTAACGCAAAGGTATAAAATGAATCAACAAAGTCCATACTACACCAAAATGACTTTTTCATCAGGAGGTCCCTTGTATGGCTTTGCATTATTATTGTCGTCATTGCGGAGTGAAAGTAGGCAGTCTTGAATCTTCCATGGTATCGACTGACTCACTTGGATTTCAGCACTTAACAAACGAGGAAAGAAACGATATGATTTCTTATAAAGATAATGGAGATGTCCATGTTTCGACGATATGTGAAGATTGCCAAGAGGCGCTTGACCGAAATCCGCATTACCACGAACATCACACATTTATTCAATAAAAAGCTTTGGTGTAGACACTAGACCAAAGCGTTTTTCTGTTCTCACAGGAAACAGAGAGGAGGGGCCATATGGACAACATTCAAACCTTTATAAAAGAAAGCGATGACTTTAAATCCATCATCAACGGTTTACACGAGGGGCTGAAGGAACAGTTGCTCGCGGGTCTGTCGGGTTCCGCGCGTTCTGTTTTTACTTCTGCCCTGGCTAATGAAACGAATAAGCCTATCTTTCTAATCACCCATAACTTATATCAAGCCCAGAAAGTAACGGATGATCTGACTGCACTTCTAGAGGATCGGTCTGTCCTTTTGTACCCCGTCAATGAACTTATTTCATCAGAAATCGCAGTCGCAAGCCCTGAATTGCGGGCGCAGCGATTAGATGTCATTAATAGATTAACGAATGGAGAAGCGCCAATTGTCGTTGCTCCTGTAGCTGCAATCAGAAGAATGCTGCCGCCTGTAGAGGTGTGGAAAAACAGCCAAATGCTCATTCAAGTGGGCCATGATATCGAACCTGATCAGCTTGCATCACGGCTGGTAGAGGTAGGATATGAGCGGTCTGATATGGTTTCTGCACCCGGGGAATTCAGTATTCGCGGAGGAATCATTGACATTTACCCGCTGACTTCAGAGCATCCGGTGAGAATTGAACTTTTTGACACCGAAGTTGATTCAATCCGCAGCTTTAACTCAGATGATCAGCGGTCAATTGAGACGCTTACCTCGATCAATATCGGTCCTGCGAAGGAATTGATTATCAGACCTGAAGAAAAAGCGCGGGCGATGGAAAAAATGGATGAAGGTCTTGCCGCAAGCCTGAAAAAATTAAAGCTCGACAAGCAAAAAGAAATCCTTCACACGAATATTTCTCACGACAAAGAACGCTTGTCTGAAGGCCAGACAGATCAGGAGCTGGTGAAGTATCTCTCATATTTCTATGAAAAGCCTGCTAGTTTACTAGATTATACACCTGATAATACACTTCTGATTTTGGATGAAGTCAGCCGGATTCATGAGATGGAAGAACAGCTTCAAAAAGAAGAAGCGGAGTTCATAACAAACCTTCTTGAGGAAGGGAAGATTTTGCATGACATCAGTTTGTCATTCAGCTTCCAAAAAATAGTGGCTGAGCAAAAACGCCCTCTGCTGTACTATTCTTTATTTTTGCGGCATGTACACCACACGAGTCCGCAAAATATCGTCAATGTGTCAAGCAGACAAATGCAGAGTTTCCATGGCCAAATGAATGTGCTGGCGGGTGAAATGGAACGCTTTAAAAAATCCAACTTCACCGTTGTATTCTTAGGAGCCAACAAGGAACGTACACAGAGATTATCTTCTGTTCTCGCTGATTATGAAATCGAAGCCGCCATGACAGACAGCAAAAAAGCTCTTGCTCAGGGACAGGTCTATATCATGGAAGGCGAGCTCCAATCGGGATTTGAGCTGCCGTTAATGAAGCTTGCCGTTATTACGGAAGAAGAACTGTTCAAAAACCGTGTGAAAAAGAAGCCTCGAAAACAGAAGCTTACAAATGCAGAGCGCATTAAAAGCTATTCCGAGCTTCAAATCGGTGATTATGTCGTTCATATTAATCACGGGATCGGAAAGTATTTAGGAATTGAAACCCTTGAAATCAATGGGATACACAAAGACTATTTAAACATCCATTATCAGGGAAGCGACAAGCTTTATGTCCCTGTAGAACAAATTGACCAGGTGCAAAAATATGTCGGCTCCGAAGGAAAAGAGCCGAAGCTGTATAAATTAGGCGGAAGCGAATGGAAACGGGTCAAGAAAAAAGTAGAGACATCCGTTCAGGATATTGCTGATGATTTAATTAAGCTGTATGCCGAAAGGGAAGCGAGCAAGGGCTATGCGTTTTCTCCTGACCATGAAATGCAGCGTGAATTTGAATCGGCGTTCCCTTATCAAGAAACCGAGGATCAGCTCCGTTCCATTCACGAAATCAAAAAGGACATGGAAAGAGAACGTCCGATGGACCGCTTGCTATGCGGAGATGTAGGCTACGGTAAAACAGAGGTTGCCATACGTGCCGCGTTTAAGGCGATCGGTGACGGAAAGCAGGTAGCTCTGCTCGTTCCGACAACAATTTTGGCACAGCAGCACTATGAAACCATTAAAGAGCGCTTTCAGGACTATCCGATTAATATCGGCCTGCTCAGCAGATTCAGAACGAGAAAAGAAGCGAACGAAACAATCAAAGGATTGAAAAACGGGACTGTTGATATCGTTATCGGGACGCACCGGCTGCTGTCAAAAGATGTCGTGTATAAAGACTTAGGACTCCTCATCATTGATGAAGAGCAGCGTTTCGGTGTAACCCATAAAGAAAAGATCAAACAGATCAAAGCCAATGTTGATGTATTAACTTTAACAGCGACGCCGATTCCGCGTACGCTGCATATGTCTATGCTTGGCGTAAGGGACCTTTCAGTCATCGAGACTCCGCCGGAAAACCGATTCCCCGTACAGACGTATGTTGTGGAATACAACGGCGCCCTTGTCAGAGAGGCGATTGAACGTGAGCTTGCACGCGGAGGCCAGGTCTATTTCTTGTACAACCGGGTAGAGGATATCGAGCGGAAGGCGGATGAGATCTCAATGCTTGTCCCTGACGCAAAGGTAGCGTATGCGCACGGGAAAATGACAGAAAACGAATTAGAAACCGTTATGCTAAGTTTCCTTGAAGGAGAATCAGACGTTCTCGTCAGCACAACCATTATTGAAACAGGCGTAGACATTCCGAACGTCAATACGCTGATCGTATTTGATGCCGACAAGATGGGTCTTTCTCAGCTTTATCAGCTGCGGGGACGCGTCGGCCGGTCTAATCGTGTGGCGTATGCGTACTTCACGTACCGCAGGGATAAAGTGCTGACAGAAGTGGCTGAAAAAAGGCTGCAGGCCATTAAAGAATTCACAGAGCTTGGTTCTGGTTTTAAAATCGCAATGCGTGACTTAACGATTCGCGGAGCCGGGAATCTTCTTGGCGCCCAGCAGCATGGCTTCATCGATTCGGTCGGATTTGACCTCTATTCACAAATGCTAAAGGAGGCCATTGAAGAGCGTAAAGGAGACACAGCGAAGACGGAGCAGTTTGAAACAGAAATTGATGTTGAGCTTGATGCATATATTCCGGAAACATATATTCAAGACGGCAAACAGAAAATTGATATGTATAAACGCTTCAGGTCTGTGGCTACAATCGAAGAGAAGAATGAACTTCAAGACGAAATGATCGACCGGTTTGGAAACTATCCAAAAGAAGTCGAATACTTGTTTACTGTTGCAGAAATGAAGGTTTATGCGAAGCATGAACGTGTTGAGCTGATTAAGCAGGATAAAGATGCTGTCAGATTGACAATTTCAGAAGAAGCAAGTGCTGAAATTGACGGCCAGAAGCTGTTTGAGCTAGGCAATAAATATGGCAGGCAAATCGGACTGGGAATGGAAGGCAAAAAACTCAAAATCTCCATACAGACGAAAGGCCGAAGTGCCGATGAATGGCTCGAAACCGTGCTGGGCATGCTGAAGGGCTTAAAAGATGTGAAAAAGCAAACCATTTCATCAACGTAAATTTTGTTACTCTCTGGTGTATATTACATTTGATGTTACGGATACTAATTTCAAGCGAGGCGGAAGGTACATAAAGTGACTTGCTTTAGGTCTTTCCCACATGTATATACCATCAAATGAAAGAGAGGCACCAGAGATGAAAGCAACCGGTATCGTACGTCGTATTGATGACTTAGGACGGGTCGTGATTCCTAAAGAAATTCGCAGAACTCTAAGAATCAGGGAAGGCGATCCGCTTGAGATTTTTGTAGATCGTGACGGAGAAGTGATTTTGAAAAAGTACTCTCCGATCAGTGAGCTTGGAGACTTTGCAAAGGAGTATGCAGACGCGCTTTATGACAGTCTCGGGCATTCAGTGCTTATTTGTGACCGTGACGTATATATTGCCGTGTCTGGCAGCTCAAAAAAAGACTACTTAAACAAGTCGATCAGCGAAATGCTGGAAAGAACAATGGATCAGCGCAGTTCCGTGCTTGAGAGTGATGCGAAATCAGTACAGCTTGTGAATGGCATAGATGAGGACATGAATTCTTATACTGTCGGCCCGATTGTGGCGAATGGCGATCCGATAGGCGCCGTGGTTATCTTTTCAAAGGATCAGACAATGGGCGAAGTAGAGCATAAAGCCGTTGAGACAGCAGCTGGATTTTTGGCGCGTCAAATGGAACAGTAGGTCTTATTCCTTTTATCGAAAATAGGTATGAAAAGAACAGCTCTCCATGGGATGCTGTTCTTTTTTTCATGCATGCCCAAAAAGGATTCCAAGGGTTGGGATGTGGTATAATAACCTCGTTTTTATTTGTGCCGCGGTAATACGTGAACCGTATTGCCCCTGACGTTGGGAAGGAGCTTTTGGATGGACGATTCAATAGGCGTCAAACGGCATTGGATTTGGCAGGGGGCATTTGTTTTAATTCTGGCAGGCGTTATCTCAAAAATATTAAGCGCCGTGTACAGAGTCCCGTTTCAAAACATTGTCGGCGATGTTGGATTTTATATATATCAGCAGGTTTATCCCTTTCTTGGTATTGCGGTCATGCTGTCAACATCAGGATTTCCGGTCATTATTTCGAAACTGATGAATGATTACAGTGAAAAAAGCCATCACACCATATTAAAAATGTCAGCGTTGTTTTTGTCTTTCATTGGTGTTTTATTATTTCTGTGCTTATATATGGGTGCTGTTCCAATCGCACTTTTTATGGGAGACTCACATCTCGCCGTGTTAATTCAAGTCACTGCGTTTGCATTTCTGCTGTTCCCGTTTGTCGCGTTGCTTAGAGGCGGGTTTCAAGGGCGGTACGATATGCTCCCGTCAGCCTTATCGCAGATGACAGAGCAATTTCTGCGGGTTGCGGTGCTCTTGGGATTATCATTTTGGCTCGTCAAAAAGGGAGCCTCGCTTTATACTGCGGGAGCGGCAGCTGCTTCCGGGTCTCTTGCCGGGAGTTTCATTGCGTTGATGATACTTGGATTTTTTTGGTTTAAAGTGAAAAGAGACAAACAAACGGAAACGCAAAATGAAAATGTCATAACAACAAAAGAACTAATGAAAAAACTGCTTTTATATTCGGTTACAATTTGTGTAAGCAGTTTGCTGCTTTTGTTTATCCAGCTTGTCGATGCTTTGAATTTATATTCTTTGCTTTCAGACGGTGAGGCGAGCGAAGAAGCGAAACGCCTAAAGGGGATTTATGATCGGGGACAGCCCTTGCTGCAGCTTGGTTCAGTTTTCGCAGTGAGCATTGCGACGTCACTCGTTCCGTATATTTCTAAGGCCGTAAAGAACAAAGAGCTGAAGATCATGAAAGAAAAAGTCACGTCTTCTTTAAAACTATGTCTTGTATTGGGTACAGGCGCGTCGGCTGGATTAATTTGCATTCTTGAGCCGGTCAATATCATGCTGTTTCAAAATGGTGAAGGGACAGCTGCATTACAGATATTTAGCTGCTCCATTTTGTTTGCATCTCTGGCAGTCACGGCAGCCGCAGTTTTGCAGGGGGCGGGATACACAGTTTTTCCTGCGATAGCGGTGGGCGCAGGTGTTGCAGTGAAATGGGTGTTAAACACCCTTTTGGTACCGCGCTATGGGATTGAAGGTGCATCACTTGCAACAGCGGCTTCCTTTGCTGCTGTCGCCGGGCTTAACTTGTATCAGCTTCGGCAAAAGGAATGGCTCGATAAGCTAAGAGCCGTTATGATTCCGATTATTGGATGTGCCCTTTTGATGTCGGCTGTCTTGCTTGCGTATATGCGTCTCTGGACTTTCTTGTATCCTGCAGCAGGAAGAGGAGCGGCTGCGATTGAAAGTCTTTCTGCTGTCGCCATTGGTGGCGCGGTGTTTATTTATTGTATGATGAAATTGGGAATATTTACAGATGAAGAGCTGAACAGTGTGCCTTTTGGCAGCAAGTTAAGCAAAATCATGAGAAGGAGAGAACAAAATGGCGGGTAATATTACAGTCGTCGGACTTGGTGCCGGAGACATGGACCAATTGACAATTGGTATACATAAGTTGCTGACAAAAGCTGATACGCTGTATGTCAGAACCAAGGATCATCCCTTAATTCAGGAGCTTGAAAAAGAAACGAAGAACATCCGTTTTTTTGATGATATATATGAGAAACATGACCAGTTCGATGAGGTATATGAAGAAATTGCAAATATCCTCTTTGAAGAGGCACAGCGCGAGGACGTGGTTTATGCTGTACCGGGACACCCTTTTGTCGCGGAAAAAACAGTACAGCTGCTGACGGAGCGGCAGAAAGAGAAAAACGTCCAAGTAAAAGTCGCGGGAGGACAAAGTTTTCTTGATGCCACATTCAATGCCTTGCAAATCGACCCGATTGAAGGCTTTCAATTTGTGGATGCCGGCACATTGTCCGCGGATGAGCTTGAGCTCAGACACCACCTGATCATATGTCAGGTTTACGACCAAATGACGGCTTCTGAAGTCAAGCTGACATTGATGGAGAAGCTGCCTGATGATTATGAGGTTGTGATCGTGACAGCGGCTGGAAGCCGTGACGAGGAGATCCGGACAGTGCCTTTATTCGAGCTGGACCGCAATGTCGCCTTGAATAACTTAACAAGTGTGTATATTCCGCCGATTAAAGAAGAGAAGCTGCTTTATCACGAATTCTCCGCGTTCCGAAGCATCATCAGAGAGCTTCGCGGGCCTAATGGATGTCCGTGGGATAAAAAGCAGACGCATCAGTCATTAAAACAGTACATGATTGAAGAGTGTTATGAACTTCTTGAAGCAATTGACGAAGAAGACACAGACCATATGATCGAAGAGCTTGGCGACGTTTTGCTTCAGGTCTTACTCCACGCGCAAATTGGCGAAGATGAAGGTTATTTCACAATTGATGATGTCATAAAAGGTATCAGTGAAAAAATGGTCCGAAGACATCCCCATGTGTTTAAAGATGTTAAGGTTCAGGATGAAAACGATGTTTTGGCAAATTGGGAAGACATAAAAAAAGCCGAAAAAAATACATCCGAAGCATCCTTATTAGACAGCGTGCCGAAAACCCTTCCAGCTCTTTCAAAAGCTGCTAAACTGCAGAAAAAAGCAGCGAAGGTCGGTTTTGACTGGGAAGACGTCAGCGATATTTGGGAAAAAGTAAGCGAGGAAATGAAGGAATTTTCTTCTGAGGTTTCTGAAGATCCTCATGAACACAATCTCAAGGCTGAGTTTGGCGACATTTTGTTCGCACTTGTGAATGTAGCCCGCTTCTACAAGATAGAACCGGAGGAAGCGCTGGCCATGACCAATGACAAATTCCGGAGACGGTTCTCGCATATTGAGAAAACAGCAAAGGAAAAGGGAATCAAGCTGGCTGATATGTCTCTTGAGGACATGGACAAACTGTGGAATGAAGCAAAAGAAACTGAGAGGAGATCATAAATATGAGATTAGATAAATTTTTGAAAGTATCACGGCTGATTAAACGACGTACACTAGCAAAGGAAGTAGCTGACCAGGGACGCATCTCTATTAACGGAAACCAGGCTAAAGCAAGCTCTGACGTAAAACCGGGGGATGAACTAACGGTCCGCTTCGGCCAAAAGCTTGTAACGGTTCAAGTCAATGAGTTGAAAGACACGACGAAAAAAGAAGAAGCTGCAAACATGTATACGATCCTAAAGGAAGAAAAACTCGGCGAATAGGCTTGTTCTAAAAAAATCCCCCGCCTCATACAATGCAGTAATAATGCTAAAAGTATCGAGGATATGGGGGCTGAATAGATGAATTCATATTATGAGCAAAAAGGTTCTTCGTCTGTTCCGGAACAGCATGATGTGACAATGAAAGGCCGGAAGCATTTAGATATTTCTGGAGTTAAGCAAGTGGAGAGCTTTGATAATGAAGAATTCCTGCTGGAAACTGTGATGGGAATGCTCTCAGTCAGAGGCCAAAACCTGCAGATGAAAAATTTAGATGTGGAAAAAGGGATTGTTTCCATTAAAGGCAGGGTATTTGATTTAGTGTACTTAGACGAACAACAAGGGGATAAAGCTAAAGGGTTTTTTAGCAAGTTGTTTAAATGACGCTGACGACACAATTCTATACAATGCTGGCGATGTCCGGTATGGGCCTCTGGCTTGGGGCGTCGCTTGATACATACCGGCTCTTTGTCATTCGTGCCAAAACAGCCAGATGGCTATTATTTATTCATGATATTCTTTTCTGGATTGTGCAAGGGCTGCTTTTCTTTTATGTCTTGCTTCATGTAAATGAGGGAGAATTCAGGCTGTACATCTTTTTAGCGGTTCTGCTGGGCGTTGCGACGTATCAGAGCCTTTGCAAACGAATCTATATAAAAATACTGAAATTCGGCATTTACCTTGTTGTTTCTGTTTATCAATTCTTCAAAAAACTCGTTCAGCACGTGTTATTTCGTCCTATTGTGTGGACATGCGGAGCGATCATCTGGCTGGCGGCGTTTTTAGTAAAGAAAATATACCGCTTGATCGTTTTTCTCTTGTTGTGTCTATATAAAATAGCCATGGTTCTGTGTTTTCCGATCCGTTTTATCGCAAAACAATGTTTGAAACTTCTTCCTGAAAAGATGCGTCTAACTTTTAGACGTTATTTTGAAAAAGGTGCAGGATTTCTCAAAAAGAAGAAGAAACTATTGGTAACCATAAGAACGACCATTACACGTTTTTTGAAGAGATGAAAGGAGGACCGTCTGGTTTGAATTTTTCCAGAGAACGAACGATAACTGAAATACAAAACGACTATAAAGAACAAGTAGAGCGGCAGAATCAGCTGAAGAAAAGAAGACGCAAAGGGCTGTACAGACGGTTGACTGTATTTGGCGCCCTAGTATTCCTGACGGCAATTGTGCTGGCAAGCTCTGTATGGTCCCAAACATCTTCCCTTAGCGCAAAAGAAGAAAAGAAGGAACAGCTTGAAAAAGAACTGAAAAGTTTAAAGACAAAACAAGCAGATTTAAAAGAAGAAATATCCAAATTGAAGGATGAGGATTACGTCACAGAGCTTGCCAGAAGGGACTTATTCATGTCTGGAGACGGAGAAATTATCTTCAATGTGGAGAAGAAGAGCAAGTAGCCTTGTTGACACTTAAATTTTTATTTAGGTATAATTAAGCAAACGATCTTTTTATAAGCCTAAGGAGGAGCACTTTTTTTATGTCGATTGAAGTTGGCAGCAAGTTGCAAGGGAAAATAACAGGTATTACAAATTTTGGAGCATTTGTTGAATTGCCTGGAGGCTCAACCGGTCTCGTTCACATCAGTGAGGTAGCTGATAACTATGTCAAAGACATTAACGATCACTTAAAAGTCGGCGACCAAGTTGAAGTGAAAGTCATCAACGTTGAAAAAGACGGGAAAATTGGTTTATCTATTAAAAAAGCTAAAGACCGTCCGCAAGCCAGACCTAGAAATGATTTCCGTCCGAAAGAATCTTTTGAACAGAAAATGAATAAGTTTTTAAAAGACAGCGAAGATCGCTTGTCATCTTTAAAACGCAATACGGAATCAAAACGTGGAGGGCGCGGAGCAAGAAGAGGATAACTTGCTGCTTTCTATAAATAAATGAAGCATCCGTTCATCCCGACGGATGCTTTTTTTGTTATCCTCTTTCACTTTAAAAGTCAGAAAATTATAACATTAAAGTTTCTGTTGACGAAAAGGACAAACCTTTGTATTATATAACTTGTGCTTAGAAGCACCAAACAATATGGCGGTGTAGCTCAGCTGGCTAGAGCGTACGGTTCATACCCGTGAGGTCGGGGGTTCGATCCCCTCCGCCGCTACCATATTTGTTTGGCCCGTTGGTCAAGCGGTTAAGACACCGCCCTTTCACGGCGGTAACACGGGTTCGAATCCCGTACGGGTCATCCTAAAAAATCGGTTTCTCTTGCAGAAGCCGATTTTTTTCATTTTTAGACAACATTCCAGAAATTCTTTTGATAACCGAATATCAAGGCAGAAACCGTCGAAGGTTTCTTTGGTATTGTTACCTTCTTTTGACAAAATCCTATCTGTGCTTTCGCTATAATGACAGGCAACGAATATAACAGGTGGGAGATGAGAGGAATGGAAAAAGCAGAAAGAAGAGTGAACGGGCCAATGGCGGGACAAGCTTTGGAAAAACTCCAATCGTTTTTTAACAGGGGCACGAAGCTGGTGACTCATCATTTGCATTCACTGTTTTTCTATAAAGGATTCATTTATGTCGTCATCGGATTTTTGCTTGGACGGGCTTTCATATTATCCGAGGTGCTTCCTTTTGCACTTCCTTTCTTTGGGGCGATGCTCCTCATCAGAAGAGACAAGGCGCTTTATGCGGTTTTGGCTGTGCTTGCAGGTGCGCTGACCATTTCTCCGAAGCACTCATTGCTCATACTAGCGGCATTGCTGGCATTCTTCGTATTTTCTAAAGTGGCCGCCTTCATCACCGACGATCGCGTGAAAGCACTCCCGATTGTCGTGTTTTTCTCCATGGCTGCAGCAAGAGCTGGATTTGTTTACGCTCAAAATGGCACGTTTACAACCTATGATTATGTGATGGCTGTTGTAGAAGCCGGACTATCCTTTATTTTGACGCTGATTTTCCTTCAGAGCCTTCCGATTTTCACTGTGAAAAAAGTAAAACAATCTTTAAAAATAGAAGAAATCATTTGCTTTATGATACTTATTGCTTCCGTTTTGACGGGGCTTGCGGGCTTGTCCTACCAAGGGATGCAGGCAGAGCATATACTGGCTCGTTATGTTGTATTGAGTTTTTCCTTTATTGGCGGAGCAAGCATTGGCTGTACAGTTGGTGTCGTGACCGGTCTGATTCTTGGCTTGGCGAATATCGGAAATCTTTATCAAATGAGTTTGCTCGCTTTTTCCGGTTTATTAGGCGGTTTACTGAAGGAAGGGAAAAAAGCGGGCGCAGCAATCGGACTGATCGTTGGATCACTTCTTATTTCTTTATATGGTGAAGGCTCTGCCGGTCTGATGACAACGCTCTATGAGTCATTAATCGCAGTCGGCCTGTTTTTGCTTACACCTCAATCAATTACTAAAAAAGTGGCGAGATATATTCCGGGAACTGTGGAGCATCTTCAAGAGCAGCAGCAATATGCAAGGAAAATCAGAGATGTCACTGCTCAGAAAGTAGACCAGTTCTCCAATGTATTTCACGCGCTGTCTGAAAGCTTTGCAACCTTTTATCAAGCATCAGACGAACAGACAGATGACAGCGAAGTTGATCTGTTTTTAAGCAAGATCACGGAGCATTCCTGTCAGACGTGCTACAAGAAAAACAGGTGCTGGGTACAGAACTTTGATAAAACATATGACTTAATGAAACAAGTTATGCTTGAAACAGAAGAAAAAGAATATGCATCAAACCGAAGGCTGAAAAAAGAGTTTCATCAGCATTGCTCTAAATCAAAGCAGGTTGAAGAGCTGATTGAGGATGAACTCGCACATCATCATGCCCATTTGACGCTTAAGAAAAAAGTCCAAGACAGCAGGCGTCTTGTTGCTGAACAGCTTTTAGGTGTTTCTGAAGTCATGGCAGACTTTTCTCGGGAAATAAAAAGAGAGCGAGAACAGCACTTTCTGCAGGAAGAGCAAATCATAGAGGCCCTTCAGCATTTCGGAATCGAGATTCAGCATGTGGAGATATATAGTCTTGAACAAGGAAATATCGATATCGAAATGACCATTCCGTTCAGCGGACATGGAGAAAGTGAAAAAATCATTGCCCCTATGCTTTCTGACATTCTCGAAGAACAAATTCTTGTGAAAGCTGAACAGCACTCTCCGCATCCGAGTGGATACAGTCATGTTGCCTTTGGGTCAACCAAATCATACAGGGTGTCTACAGGTGCGGCTCACGCTGCGAAGGGCGGCGGCCTTGTCTCGGGCGACAGCTACAGCATGATGGAGCTAGGAGCTAGAAAATATGCTGCGGCAATCAGTGATGGAATGGGCAATGGCGCAAGGGCGCACTTCGAAAGCAATGAAACGATCAAGCTTCTTGAGAAAATCCTTGAATCGGGCATTGATGAAAAAATAGCAATTAAAACGATCAACAGTATACTGTCCCTAAGGACAACTGATGAGATATATTCCACGCTTGACCTATCTATTATCGATCTTCAAGATGCCAGCTGTAAATTTTTGAAGGTCGGATCGACGCCTAGCTTTATCAAACGGGGAGACCAGGTAATGAAAGTTCAAGCGAGCAATCTGCCAATCGGTATAATTAATGAATTTGATGTGGAGGTTGTGAGTGAGCAGCTGAAAGCGGGTGACCTCTTGATTATGATGAGTGACGGCATTTTTGAGGGGCCTAAGCATGTAGAAAATCATGACTTATGGATGAAACGAAAAATGAAAGGATTAAAAACAAATGACCCGCAGGAGATTGCTGATTTGCTCATGGAGGAAGTCATCCGCACGAGATCCGGCCAAATTGAAGATGACATGACAGTTGTTGTCGTCCGGATTGACCACAACACACCGAAGTGGGCATCCATTCCTGTTCCGGCAATCTTTCAAACTAAACAAGAAATTTCATAACGCTTCCGTATAAATCAAATTTCTTCTGGCGAAGATGGGAATATAGGAATCTGAGAATCCTCGTATTCTCCAGGAGGAATGAATGTGAATAACGGACATTTAAATCAAATTTTGCTGATAACGGATGGCTGCTCGAATCATGGGGAAGACCCGCTTGCAATGGCTGCTTTTGCTAAAGAGCAGGGGATTACGGTAAATGTCATAGGTATAATGGAAGAAAACCAAATTGACCCTGAGGCAATGAAGGAAGTCGAAGGGATTGCGCTTGCCGGAGGCGGCGTGCATCAGGTCGTTTATGCATCTCAGCTTTCGCAAACCGTTCAGATGGTAACAAAAAAAGCAATGACGCAAACCTTACAAGGGGTAGTCAATCAAGAGCTGAAACAGATTCTCGGAAAGAATGTGGAAATGGAGGAGCTTTCTCCGGAAAAACGCGGCGAAGTCATGGAAGTGGTAGACGAGCTTGGAGAAACGGTGCATCTTCAGGTTTTGGTTCTTGTTGATACAAGCGCAAGTATGGCGCCTAAGCTCCCTACAGTAAAAGAGGCGCTGATTGATTTGTCTGTCAGTCTCAATTCCCGAATCGGGAATAACGAATTTGCGATGTGTATATTTCCCGGGAAAAAACAAGAGGTCGAGCTTGTGCTGAACTGGACACCGAAGCTGCAATCTCTTTCCACTCTCTTTGCAAAGCTTTCGACAGGCGGCATCACGCCAACAGGTCCGGCGATACGTGAAGCGACAATGCAATTTGAAAAAATCCGCTCAAGAAGGAGCATGCTGGCAGATGATGAACGACGCTTTGACGAGTTTGGCATGTAGCCTCAAGCCGGGTACGACAATCAAAGGCAAGTGGAATGGAAACACTTATACATTGCGTAAACAGCTTGGAAAAGGGGCCAATGGAATTGTGTATTTGGCAGAAGCATCAGATGGACATGTTGCCTTAAAGGTGAGTGATGACAGCCTGTCTATTACTTCTGAAGTGAATGTCTTGAAATCTTTCTCAAAGGCCCAGTCCGTTACGATGGGGCCTTCTTTTTTTGATACGGATGATGCCTATATTCCCAGTGCCAATACGAAAGTTTCATTTTATGCAATGGAATACATAAAAGGCCCGCTGCTTTTGAAGTATGTCAGTGATAAAGGAGCAGAATGGATACCGGTATTGATGATTCAGCTGTTATCCAGCTTATCTGTACTTCACCAGCAAGGATGGATATTCGGCGATCTTAAACCTGATAATCTGATTGTAACCGGTCCACCCGCAAGAATCCGCTGCATTGATGTAGGCGGCACGACAAAGGAAGGTCGGGCGATAAAAGAGTATACGGAGTTTTACGACAGAGGCTATTGGGGGTATGGAACAAGAAAAGCAGAGCCATCCTATGATCTGTTCGCAGTTGCCATGATTATGATCAACAGTGTGCATAAAAAAGAATTCAAGAAAACAAACCAGCCTAAGGAACAGCTTAGGTCTCTAATCGAAGGAAACCCGCTGCTGCAAAAGTATAAAAAAGTGCTTTTGTCAGCATTGAACGGAGATTATCAATCCGCAGATGAAATGAAGAAGGATATGCTCGACGCGGGGCAAAAGGCAGTACAAAGAAAACAAGCTGCAAAAGCACCACCGCAGCCTGCTACAAGACAAAGACAGCAGAAACCGCGCCAGGGAAAAGTAACGAAGACTCGATACGCCCCTAAACAAAAGGCGGCTAAGTCGGGCGGATTATTTGAAACAACGCTTATCGTGATCAGCGTTTTAGCGCTTTATTTCGCCTACATTATCTTTTTCTTAATCTGAATGGCACAAACTGCAAAGCCTATGCTTCTTCTTTGCTTGGAAGGATTGAAAGTGATAGGATATGAATATCTTTAAAATACCTGCTCATTGTGAGGAGGACATTGTGAAAAGTGTCAAAGATTTTTTTAGCAAACATCATCTTGCATTAAAAGGGGCGACAATCATTGTAGGCGTTTCCGGCGGTCCGGACTCAATGGCTCTTCTTCACGCGCTGCATACGTTATGCGGCCGTTCAGCAAATATTATTGCGGCTCACGTTGACCATCGGTTCAGGGGCACGGAATCCGAGGAGGACATGCGTTTTGTCCAAGCTTATTGTAAGGCTGAACAGCTCGCATGCGAAACGGCTCAAATCAATGTAACCGCTTATGCAGAGGAAAAAGGTCTCAATAAGCAGGCTGCAGCACGTGATTGCCGCTATCAGTTTTTTGAGGAAATCATGTTGAAGCATCAAGCGGACTATCTGGCGCTTGCGCATCATGGTGATGACCAAGTTGAAACGATGCTTATGAGACTGGCTAAGGGCACGCTTGGAGCAGGACTTGCAGGAATGCAGCCGGTCAGACGTTTTGGGACAGGGCGGATCATCAGGCCGTTCTTAACCATTACAAAGGAAGAGATCCTTCACTATTGCCGTGAAAACGGCTTGAGCTACCGGACGGATGAAAGCAACGCTAAAGATGATTACACAAGAAACAGGTTCAGAAAAACAGTGCTACCATTTTTGAAACAGGAATCACCGGATGTGCATAAAAGGTTTCAGAAAGTGAGTGAGGCACTGACGGAAGATGAGCAATTCTTACAGTCATTAACGAAAGACGAAATGAATAAAGTAATCACAAGCCAGTCTAATACATCAGTTGAAATCAATTCCTCTCAATTGCTTGCCCTCCCGATGCCTTTACAAAGAAGAGGAGTTCAACTAATATTAAACTATCTTTATGAAAACGTTCCATCATCCTTTTCAGCTCATCATATTCAGCAGTTTCTTGATTGGGCGGAAAAGGGCAGTCCTTCAGGAGTATTGGACTTTCCAAAAGGGCTGAAGGTGGTCAAATCATATCAGACATGTTTGTTTACATTTGAACAATGGCAGTGCAAAAATGTTCCCTTTGAATACCAAATAAGCGGAGCTGCTGATGAAACGGCAGTGCTCCCCAATGGATTTCTGATAGAGGCAAAGCATTATGCGGATTTGCCTGAAGAACATGGGAATGCTGTTTTTATTACAAGTGAAAAAAAGGTGCGATTTCCCTTAACGATCCGGACAAGAAAAGCTGGAGACCGGATCAAACTAAAAGGGATGAACGGCTCGAAAAAGGTAAAGGATATATTTATTGATAAGAAATTGCCTCTCCGAGAAAGAGACAACTGGCCGATTGTAACGGATGCAAGCGGTGAAATTATCTGGATACCGGGCTTGAAAAAATCAATTTTTGAAGATCTTGTGATTCCAAACAGCGACCGCATTGTATTACAATATAGACAGCATGAAAAGTGTAGGGGGCAAGCAAAATCATGATGAAACATGATATCGAGAAAGTACTGATCTCAGAGGAAGAGATACAAGAGAAAGTAAAAGAGTTAGGCACAGAATTAACGAGCGAGTATCAAGATACATTTCCGTTGGCAATCGGTGTGTTAAAAGGAGCACTTCCTTTTATGGCGGATCTTATCAAGCATATTGATACATATTTGGAAATGGATTTCATGGATGTATCAAGCTACGGAAATTCTACGGTTTCTTCTGGAGAAGTAAAAATCATTAAAGATTTGGATACATCTGTAGAGGGCCGGGACATCTTAATTATTGAAGATATCATCGACAGTGGGTTAACCTTAAGTTATCTAGTAGAGCTCTTCCGATACCGTAAAGCAAAATCAATTAAGATTGTTACCCTTTTGGATAAACCGAGCGGAAGAAAAGCAGACATCAAAGCAGACTTTGTAGGCTTTGAAGTTCCTGACGCGTTTGTAGTGGGTTACGGACTTGATTATGCTGAGCGCTATCGCAATCTGCCTTATATCGGAGTGTTAAAACCGGCAGTTTATGAAAGCTGATCGGCAGCCTGCTTCCGAGATGGTTATTGTTTGTATTGGAATGATTTTCTATGGTACTATTGAACATAGTTGTGCTTACTGTGGGAGGAGGTAAGGAATGAATCGGGTCTTCCGTAATACCATTTTTTATTTACTTATTTTATTAGTAGTAATCGGGGTTGTGAGCTACTTCCAGACCTCAAATCCGAAAACAGAAAATATGTCGTACAGTACGTTTATCAAAAACCTGGATGACGGGAAAGTTGATAGCGTATCGGTTCAGCCTGTCAGAGGTGTTTATGAGGTAAAAGGACAGCTGAAAAATTACGACAAAGATCAATACTTTTTGACTCATGTTCCTGAAGGAAAGGGAGCAGACCAGATATTTAATGCTTTGAAAAAGACAGACGTAAAGGTTGAGCCCGCTCAAGAAACAAGCGGATGGGTGACGTTCCTGACGACCATCATCCCTTTTGTCATTATCTTTATTCTGTTTTTCTTCCTGCTCAATCAGGCTCAAGGCGGTGGCAGCCGTGTCATGAACTTTGGTAAGAGCAAGGCGAAGCTGTATACAGAGGAAAAGAAACGTGTCAAATTTAAAGACGTTGCAGGGGCTGACGAAGAAAAACAAGAACTCGTTGAAGTTGTTGAGTTTCTTAAAGATCCCCGCAAGTTTGCCGAGCTTGGCGCAAGAATACCTAAAGGCGTGCTTTTAGTCGGACCTCCGGGTACCGGTAAAACATTGCTGGCAAAAGCTTGTGCAGGTGAAGCTGGCGTTCCTTTCTTCAGCATCAGCGGATCTGATTTCGTTGAGATGTTTGTAGGTGTCGGTGCTTCCCGTGTACGTGACTTGTTTGAAAATGCGAAAAAGAATGCGCCTTGTTTGATCTTCATTGACGAAATTGACGCAGTCGGACGCCAGCGTGGAGCGGGTCTCGGCGGCGGACACGATGAACGTGAACAGACGCTTAACCAATTGCTTGTTGAAATGGACGGATTCAGCGCCAATGAAGGAATCATCATCATTGCTGCGACGAACCGTGCGGACATCTTGGACCCAGCCTTACTTCGTCCGGGACGTTTTGACCGTCAGATCACAGTGGACCGCCCAGATGTCATTGGCCGTGAAGCTGTATTGAAAGTCCATGCGAGAAACAAACCGCTGGATGAAACGGTTAACCTGAAATCAATTGCCATGAGAACACCAGGCTTCTCAGGCGCGGACTTAGAAAATCTATTGAATGAAGCTGCTCTTGTGGCGGCTCGTCAAAACAAGAAAAAAATCGATGCGCGTGATATTGACGAAGCGACGGACCGTGTCATTGCCGGACCTGCTAAGAAGAGCCGCGTCATCTCCAAGAAAGAACGCAATATCGTGGCTTATCACGAAGGCGGACACACCGTTATCGGACTCGTTTTAGATGAGGCTGATATGGTTCATAAAGTAACGATTGTTCCTCGGGGCCAGGCTGGCGGTTATGCAGTTATGCTTCCAAGAGAAGACCGTTACTTCCAGACAAAGCCGGAACTGCTTGATAAAATTGTCGGTCTCTTGGGCGGACGTGTCGCTGAAGAAATTATCTTCGGTGAAGTCAGCACAGGAGCGCACAATGACTTCCAGCGTGCGACGAATATTGCAAGACGAATGGTTACAGAATTCGGTATGTCAGAAAAACTGGGACCGTTGCAATTTGGACAGTCTCAGGGTGGTCAGGTATTCTTAGGCCGTGATTTCAACAATGAACAAAACTACAGTGATCAAATCGCTTACGAAATTGATCAGGAAATTCAGCGCATCATCAAAGAATGTTATGAGCGTGCGAAACAAATCCTGACTGAAAATCGTGACAAGCTTGAATTGATTGCTCAAACGCTTCTGAAAGTTGAAACACTTGACGCTGAACAAATCAAACACCTTGTTGATCATGGAACATTGCCTGAACGCAATTTCTCTGATGATGAAAAGAACGATGATGTGAAAGTAAACATTCTGACAAAAACAGAAGAAAAGAAAGACGATACAAAAGAGTAATTCGCTTTCTATCTAAAAACTGCCGGCTGACGCTGGCAGTTTTTTTTGTGTAAATCATGCCTCGGCAGCCGCTTTTGCAATCATCCAATTCTGATATCGATTTGTTTACAAATGAGCCGCTGATCGTGTATGGTATTGTAGAATGTTTGTAAAAGTAATATAGAGAAACTATTCAAAAGTGGTGATAGAGGTTGTTACTGGTTATTGATGTGGGGAACACCAATACTGTACTTGGTGTATATCATGAGGGAAAATTAGAATATCACTGGCGTATAGAAACAAGCAGGCATAAAACAGAAGATGAGTTTGGGATGATTTTACGCTCTTTATTCGAGCACTCTGGGCTCATGTTTGAACAGATAGATGGCATTATTATTTCATCAGTAGTGCCGCCAATTATGTTTGCATTAGAAAGAATGTGCACAAAATACTTTCATATCGAACCGCAAATTGTCGGTCCGGGTATGAAAACCGGTTTAAATATAAAATATGACAATCCGAAAGAAGTGGGAGCAGACAGAATCGTAAATGCTGTCGCTGCGATACACTTATACGGCAATCCATTAATTGTTGTCGATTTCGGAACTGCCACAACATACTGCTATATTGATGAAAACAAACAATACATGGGCGGAGCGATTGCTCCTGGGATTACGATTTCGACAGAGGCGCTTTACTCGCGTGCGGCAAAGCTTCCGCGTATTGAAATCACCCGGCCTGACAATATTATCGGAAAAAACACTGTAAGCGCGATGCAATCTGGAATTTTATTTGGCTATGTCGGTCAAGTGGAAGGAATCGTCAAGCGAATGAAATGGCAGGCAAAACAGGAACCAAAGGTCATTGCGACAGGAGGCCTTGCGCCGCTCATTGCAAACGAATCAGATTGTATAGACATCGTTGATCCATTCTTAACCCTAAAAGGGCTGGAATTGATTTATGAACGAAACCGCGTAGGAAGTGTATAGGAGGTTTTGTAATGGATTATTTAGTAAAAGCACTTGCGTATGACGGAAAAGTTCGCGCTTATGCAGCGAGAACAACTGATATGGTAAGTGAGGGACAAAGACGCCATGGTACGTGGCCGACAGCATCCGCTGCACTGGGCCGCACAATGACAGCTTCGCTTATGCTCGGCGCTATGCTGAAGGGCGATGATAAGCTGACAGTGAAAATCGAAGGCGGAGGTCCGATCGGAGCAATTGTGGCTGATGCCAATGCAAAAGGGGAAGTCAGAGCATACGTCTCTAACCCGCAAGTTCATTTTGATTTAAATGAACAAGGCAAGCTTGATGTCAGACGTGCCGTTGGTACAAGCGGAACGTTAAGTGTCGTAAAAGATTTAGGGTTGCGCGAGTTCTTCACAGGACAAGTAGAAATTGTTTCAGGAGAATTGGGCGATGATTTCACCTACTATCTTGTGTCTTCGGAGCAGGTTCCTTCGTCGGTGGGCGTAGGTGTGCTCGTGAATCCTGACAATACCATTCTTGCGGCAGGAGGCTTTATTATTCAGCTTATGCCGGGAACAGACGATGAAACGATCACAAAAATTGAACAGCGTCTATCTCAAGTAGAGCCGATTTCTAAGCTCATCCAAAAAGGGCTTACACCAGAAGAAATTCTGGAAGAAGTCCTAGGCGAGAAGCCTGAGATTTTGGAAACGATGCCTGTCAGGTTCCATTGCCCTTGTTCAAAAGAACGTTTCGAAACAGCCATTTTAGGACTAGGCAAAAAAGAAATTCAAGATATGATAGAAGAAGATGGACAAGCCGAAGCAGTATGCCATTTTTGTAATGAAAAGTACTTATTTACAAAAGAAGAGCTGGAAGGGCTTCGTGACCAAACTACCCGCTAAGCTCTTTAGCGGGTTTTTTTAATTTGAGAAAAGGGGCTGAAAGCAGGTTTGAAATCAAGAACAATCTGGACCGTTATTTTAGGGGCGCTGTTGGTTTGCTGTATTGCTGTTGCATATACGCTGACGAAATCCCAGGCAGGCGCATCGCCGTCCGGTGAGTCTATTGCGACGATCGGAGGCAAAAGCGTGACAAGAGAAGAATGGCTGAAAGAAATGGAAGATCAATATGGAAAGTCGACACTTGAAGATATGATCAATGTCCGAGTCGTTGAGCAGCTCGCCAAAAAGAACGATCTCAAAGTGTCTAAAAGCGAAATTGATCGTGAGTTTTTGCTGATTAAAGCGGTCAACAATTCTTTTTACGAAGACGAACATACAACTGAGAAGGAGTGGAAAGACCAAATTCGTTATAATATCCTCCTTGAAGAGTTGTTAACAAGGGATATTGATATCTCAAACAGTGAAATGAAATCATTCTATAATAAAAATAAAGAACTGTATCAGTTTGATGATTCGTATCGAATTCGGCACATTGTTGTAAAAGATGAAGAAGAAGCGAGAGAAGTCTTGAAAGAACTTGAAGGCGGCTCAAGCTTTGAAGCTGTCGCAGCGGAAAGGTCTACAGACAGATATACATCGCCATATGGCGGAGATTTAGGTTTTGTCACAGAAGCATCAGACAACATTCCGTCAGCATACATTGAAGAAGCAAAAACACTCAATGAGGATGAATGGTCTGAAGAACCGATAAAGGTCAGTAACGGATATGCCGTGATTCAGCTGAAAGAAAAGCTAAAGGCAAGGACATTCTCATATGCTGAAGTAAAGGATCAGATCAGACGGCAAATCGCAATGGATCAGTTAGGCGATAAAGCTACAGTCAAAACGCTTTGGAAAGAAGCCGATGTATCTTGGTTTTATGGGGAAAAAAGTACTAAGTGATTGACAAAAAATTTTGAAATTGATAGATTATATACATAATACCAATACAAATAGTCGGAAATTGAGGTGTCGAGAATGGTACGTGTAGCAAACTCCATTACTGAATTAATTGGGAATACGCCAATCGTTAAATTAAATCGCTCAGATGAAAACAGTGCGGATGTATATCTAAAGCTTGAATACATGAACCCTGGAAGCAGTGTAAAAGACCGTATCGGTTTAGCCATGATTGAAGCCGCTGAAAAAGAAGGAAAATTAAAAGCCGGTGATACAATCATTGAACCGACAAGCGGAAATACTGGAATCGGGCTTGCGATGGTTGCAGCTGCTAAAGGATTAAAAGCCATTTTGGTTATGCCTGATACAATGAGCATGGAGCGCCGCAACCTTCTTCGCGCGTACGGTGCTGAGCTTGTGCTGACTCCTGGTGCGGAAGGCATGAAAGGCGCCATTAAGAAAGCGGAAGAGCTTGCTGAAAAGCACGGATACTTTGTGCCTCAGCAGTTTAACAACCCTTCTAACCCAGAAATCCACCGCCAAACAACGGGTAAAGAAATCGTTGAGCAATTCGGTGATGACCAGGTTGATGCATTTGTAGCCGGGATCGGAACAGGCGGAACGATTACAGGAGCGGGCGAAGTTCTGAAGGAAGCATACCCTTCTATCAAAATATACGCTGTTGAACCGTCAGACTCTCCAGTGCTTGCAGGAGGAAAACCAGGCCCCCACAAAATTCAGGGAATCGGAGCTGGATTTGTGCCGGACATCTTAAACACTGAAGTATACGATGAAATCTTCCCTGTGAAGAATGAAGAAGCATTTGAATATGCGCGCAGAGCTGCACGTGAAGAAGGAATTCTCGGAGGCATCTCATCAGGTGCGGCAATTTATGCTGCTCTTCAAGTAGCGAAAAAACTCGGAAAAGGCAAAAAAGTTTTGGCCATCATTCCAAGTAACGGCGAACGTTATCTGAGCACGCCGCTGTATCAATTCGATTAAAAAAGCAAAACTCCCGGTCCGCCGGGAGTTTTTTTATATTCGTGCATCAAATATGCCGTGTCTGCGACGAATGTTATTCTTGGAAGAGAAATTCACTTTTTTCACTAACAAGATTGCTTTACAATAAAAAACAAGCAAAAAAGAAAATAGAGGAATGATATAAATGGCACAACGCAGACCGGCAGGCAAAAAAGTACCTTTTCAAAAAGATTCATTCTTACAACAATTTGAGAAACTTGCGCAATCCAAAAAACAGCATGTACTGCTTGAAAGTGCAAGAGGCGGCAGATACACTATAGCCGGTCTTGATCCAATTGCGACTGTAAAAGGAAAAGACGGAATCACCACTATTAAGCATGGTGATGAGATGCTGTTTCAAGAAGGTGATCCATTACGTGCCTTCCACAGCTGGTTTAAAACGCTGGAAACAGAAACAGATCATGAGCTTCCGGATTTTCAAGGCGGGGCAATCGGTTTTCTCAGCTATGATTACGCACGTTACATTGAAAACTTTAAAATGCTCTCATTAGATGATCTGGAAACACCGGATATTTATTTTCTTGTTTTTGATGATATAGCAGTTTATGACCATCAAGAAGAGACTCTGTGGCTGATTACTCATGTTAATGGTTCTGATCAGGAATCTGCGGAGGTGAAGCTATCTGAGCTGGAGCGGATGTGGCTGACTGAGCTTCCTGCTGTCCCTTCGAGAGAGATGAAGCATGAAACAGAAGGTTCCTTCGCGGCACCATTTACTGAGGACGGATTCTCACAAGCTGTAGAGAAAATCAAACAATACATTGCCAGCGGAGATGTGTTTCAAGTCAATCTATCATTAAGACAGTCACAGTCACTGTCTGCCCATCCATATCAAATATACAAAACACTGAGAGAAGTAAATCCTTCTCCGTATATGGCCTATTTAGAAACACCTGATTTCCAAATCATTTGCGGATCACCTGAACTTCTTGTCAGCAAAAAGGGCAAACGATTAGAGACGAGACCGATTGCAGGCACTCGTTCCAGAGGGAAAACTGATGAAGAAGACGAGGCGCTCGCAAACGAATTGATCCACAATGAAAAAGAACGCGCTGAACATGTCATGCTGGTTGACCTTGAGCGAAATGATCTGGGAAGAGTATCACGTTACGGGTCTGTGCGCGTGAACGAATTCATGGCAATTGAAAAATACTCGCATGTGATGCACATTGTGTCTAACGTCCAAGGTGAATTACAGGATGGGTATGATGCTGTAGATATTATTCATGCTGTATTTCCCGGAGGAACCATTACAGGTGCTCCCAAAGTAAGAACGATGGAAATTATAGAAGAACTTGAGCCGACACGCCGCGGGCTTTATACTGGATCTATAGGATGGTTTGGATATAATCACGATCTGCAGTTTAATATCGTAATTCGAACCATTTATGCAACCGGAGGGCAGGCATTTATGCAATCCGGCGCAGGAGTTGTGATTGATTCTGTTCCAAAGCACGAATACAGAGAATCATTCAAAAAAGCTTTTGCGATGCAAAAGGCGTTAGAGCTGAGCAAAGAAGAGACAAAAATTAGATGAGGTGAGCGGAGAAATGATTTTAATGATTGATAACTACGATTCATTCACGTACAACTTGGTGCAGTATTTGGGCGAGCTTGGGGAAGAACTGATTGTGAAACGCAATGATGACATCACGATCGAAGAAATCGAAGAGCTTTCTCCTGATTTTCTGATGATATCACCTGGACCATGCAGTCCTGATGAGGCAGGGATCAGCCTTGAAGCAATTAAACATTTCGCAGGCAAAATTCCCATTTTTGGTGTATGCCTCGGACATCAGTCCATCGCACAAGTGTTTGGTGGTGACGTCGTTAGGGCAGAGCGGCTTATGCACGGGAAAACCTCTGATATCAAGCATGACGGCAAGACGATCTTCGAAGGACTGAAAAATCCCCTTGTCGCGACTCGTTACCACTCGCTGATCGTAAAACCTGAGACGCTGCCAAGCTGTTTTACAGTAACAGCACAAACGAAAGAAGGAGAAATCATGGCCATTCGCCACAATGACCTCCCGATAGAGGGCGTGCAATTTCACCCAGAGTCTATTATGACCTCCTTTGGGAAAGAAATGCTCAGAAATTTCATTGAGACATACCGCAAGGAAGCTATTGCGTGATGATATATGTTAACGGCCGGTATATAGAGGAGAAAGATGCAGTTCTTTCTCCTTTTGACCATGGATTTTTATATGGGATCGGTATTTTTGAAACCTTCAGGCTCTACGAAGGCTGCCCATTTTTGCTTGATTGGCATATAGAAAGGCTTGAACGTGCGCTTAAGGATCTGCAAATCGAATATACTGTTTCAAAGGATGAGATCCTCGAGATGCTGGACAAGCTGCTTTGGCTGAATGATATAAAGGATGGCAATGCGCGCGTCAGGCTGGACATATCAGCAGGATTCAGCGATAAAGGCTTTGTCGCCCAGACATACGATAAGCCGACTGTTTTATGCTTTGTGAACCAGCTGAAACCAGAAAGTCTTCCTTTGCAAAAAGAAGGAAAGGTATTATCGATACCGAGAAACACACCAGAGGGACCGTTCCGATTAAAATCTCATCATTATTTAAATAATATGTATGCGAAACGGGAAATCGGAAATGATCCGGGTGTCGAAGGGATTTTCTTAACTGAGGATGGAGCTGTTGCGGAGGGCATCATATCAAATGTTTTCTGGAGAAAAGGCAGCTGCATCTATACTCCATCGCTCGACACCGGCATTCTGGACGGTGTCACGAGACGTTTTGTCATGGAAAATGCAAAGAAAATAGGACTGGAACTCAAAACGGGCCGATACGAGCTCGAAGCTCTTTTGACAGCTGACGAAGCGTGGATGACGAACTCGGTTCTTGAGATCATCCCGTTTACTAAAATAGAAGCAGTAAACTATGCAGGCCAAAGCGGAGAAGCAGCCTCTGCTCTTCAAACGCTATACAAAAAAGAAATAAAGAACATGATTCATGAAAAGGGAGGAAGAGAATGGCGCAGCAAACGATAGACCAAACACAAGTAATCCACACCAAGCCCAGCGCTTTATCATATAAAGAGAAGACATTGGTGATGGGGATTTTAAACGTAACGCCTGACTCTTTCTCAGACGGCGGAAAATATGACAGCTTGGACAAGGCGCTGCTGCACGCGAAAGAGATGATCGATGACGGCGCTCATATCATTGATATCGGAGGAGAATCGACAAGGCCTGGCGCTGAGTATGTGTCAGAGGATGAGGAGATGTCCAGAGTGATTCCGGTAATTGAGCGGATCACAAAAGAATTAGGCGTCCCGATTTCTGTAGATACGTACAAGGCTTCTGTAGCAGATGAAGCTGTGAAAGCCGGCGCATCCATTATCAATGATATTTGGGGAGCGAAACATGATCCTAAGATGGCTTCCGTTGCAGCAGAACACAATGTTCCAATTGTTCTCATGCATAACCGTCCAGAGAGAAATTACAATGACTTATTGCCGGATATGCTGTCGGACTTAATGGAGAGTGTAAAAATCGCTGTTGAGGCCGGAGTAGAGGAGAAGAACATTATCCTTGACCCCGGTATCGGTTTTGCAAAAACCTATCACGATAATTTGGCAGTGATGAACAAACTTGAGATTTTCAGCGGACTGGAATATCCGGTTCTTCTCGCAACCTCCCGAAAAAGATTCATCGGACGTGTTCTGGATCTTCCGCCTGAAGAGCGGGCTGAGGGCACAGGTGCGACCGTGTGTCTCGGCATTCAAAAAGGCTGTGACATTGTCAGGGTCCATGACGTAAAACAAATTGCCAGAATGGCGAAAATGATGGACGCGATGCTGAATAAGGGAGGGGTGCACCATGGATAAAGTCTATGTAGAAGGCATGGAGTTTTACGGATACCACGGTGTGTTCAAAGAAGAAAATAAGCTTGGACAGCGGTTTAAAGTTGATTTAACCGCTGAGTTGGATTTAAGTAAAGCCGGACAAACAGACGACCTTGAGCAAACGATTAACTATGCTGAGCTCTATCACGTATGTAAAGATATCGTAGAAGGGGAGCCTGTGAAATTGGTGGAAACGCTGGCGGAACGTATTGCTGACACTGTGCTTAAGAAATTTGAGCCGGTGCAGCAATGTACTGTGAAAGTGATTAAGCCTGATCCGCCAATTCCCGGACACTATAAATCAGTAGCAATCGAAATCACGAGAAAAAAATCATGAACAACATAGCTTATATTGCACTCGGATCTAACATTGGAGATAGAGAAACGTATTTAAGGCAAGCAGTGGCATTACTGCACCAGCATGATGCGGTGACAGTCACTAAAGTGTCGTCCGTTTACGAAACTGACCCGGTCGGATACGAAGACCAAAATGAATTTTTGAATATGGCTGTTGAAATCAAGACGTCGCTGAATCCTTTTGAACTCCTTGAACTAACGCAGCATATAGAAAGTGACTTAGGCAGAACAAGGGAAGTAAGATGGGGACCGCGGACGGCAGACCTTGACATTTTGCTGTTTAATCGTGAAAATATTGAAACAGAGCAACTAATTGTTCCGCATCCGAGAATGTATGAGCGTTTGTTTGTCCTTGCACCGCTTGCGGAGATTTGCCCGCAGGTTGAAAAAGAGGCAACAAGCGCGGAAACAGACCAAGAAGGTGTAAGAGTATGGAAGCAGAAATCTGGGGTAGACGAATTCGTGCATTCAGAAAGCTGAAAGGTTATACTCAAGAAGGATTTGCAAAAGCATTAGGTATATCAGTTTCTATTCTCGGCGAAATTGAACGCGGAAACCGATTGCCGTCAGCTGCCATTATTCAAGGTGTAGCAGATGTTTTAAATATAAGCGCGGACGAATTAGCGCCGCCAGAAAAATATAACAAATGAAAGGAGGAAAAAATGTTTAAAATCGGTGATATTCAATTGAAAAACCGGGTTGTGCTTGCCCCAATGGCTGGTGTCTGCAACTCAGCATTCAGATTGACTGTCAAGGAATTCGGAGCTGGATTGGTATGTGCTGAAATGGTCAGTGATAAAGCGATCCTTTACAACAATGCAAAAACCATGGGTATGCTTTACATTGATGAACGTGAAAAACCGCTTAGCCTTCAAATTTTCGGTGGAAAAAAGGAAACCCTTGTGGAAGCGGCGAAGTTTGTAGATCAAAACACAACTGCTGACATTATTGATATTAATATGGGATGTCCTGTACCAAAGATTACAAAATGTGACGCGGGAGCGAAATGGCTTCTCGATCCAGATAAGATCTATGAAATGGTTTCTGCAGTAGTGGATGCCGTTGATAAACCAGTTACAGTGAAAATGAGAATGGGCTGGGATGAAGACCACATTTTTGCAGTGAAAAACGCACAAGCTGTAGAACGTGCGGGCGGAAAAGCAGTTGCACTTCACGGCCGCACAAGAGTGCAGATGTACGAAGGAACGGCAAACTGGGACATCATCAAAGAAGTAAAACAATCAGTATCGATTCCGGTTATCGGAAACGGCGATGTCAAGACGCCGCAGGATGCTAAGCGCATGCTTGAGGAAACAGGAGTAGACGGTGTTATGATCGGCCGCGCTGCACTGGGCAATCCGTGGATGATTTACCGTACGGTTCAATACCTCGAAACAGGCGAATTAAAAGAAGAGCCGCAAGTACGCGAAAAAATGGCGGTATGCAAACTGCATCTTGACCGCCTGATTAACTTAAAAGGTGAAAACGTAGCGGTAAGAGAAATGAGGAAACACGCTGCGTGGTATCTGAAAGGCGTAAAAGGCAATGCAAAGGTTCGTAATGAAATCAACCATTGCGAGACAAGAGAAGAGCTTGTACAGCTTTTAGATGCATTTACTGTTGAAGTTGAGGCAAAAGAGCTTCAAGACGCAAAAGTAGGATAATACTAACCTCTATTTGCTGCTCACTGCCAGTTTTGCGCTGGCAGTTTTTCTGCTTTTTGCATGAAACAATATCTGTAATGGAGTGATAACAATGAGTCAAGAAGAGCATAACCATGAAGAATTGAACGACCAGCTGCAAGTCAGACGCGATAAAATGAATCAGCTGAGAGATAACGGCATTGATCCGTTCGGCGCACGTTTTGAAAGAACTCATCAGTCTCAGGAAGTTATTTCGGCATATCAAGATCTAACCAAAGAAGAGTTAGAAGAAAAAGCAATTGAAGTCACAATCGCAGGCCGCATGATGACAAAACGCGGCAAAGGAAAAGCCGGCTTTGCGCATCTACAGGACTTAGAAGGCCAAATCCAAATCTACGTAAGAAAAGACAGTGTCGGTGACGACCAATATGAAATCTTCAAGTCTTCTGACCTCGGTGATCTTATCGGTGTAACCGGAAAAGTCTTCAAAACAAATGTAGGCGAATTGTCTGTTAAAGCCACTTCTTTTGAATTGCTGACAAAAGCGCTACGTCCGCTGCCTGACAAATACCATGGTTTAAAAGACGTTGAGCAGCGCTACCGTCAGCGCTACCTGGATCTTATCGTAAATCCAGACAGCAAACATACGTTCATTACACGCAGCAAGATCATTCAAGCTATGAGAAGATACCTTGATGATCATGGATACTTAGAAGTAGAAACACCAACAATGCACAGCATTCCTGGGGGAGCTTCTGCACGTCCGTTTATCACCCATCACAATGCGTTAGATATTCCGCTCTATATGCGTATTGCCATTGAACTGCACCTAAAACGCCTGATCGTCGGCGGTTTAGAAAAAGTATATGAAATCGGCCGTGTTTTCCGTAATGAAGGTGTCTCTACACGCCATAACCCTGAATTCACGATGATTGAGTTGTATGAAGCGTATGCAGACTATAAAGATATCATGAGCTTAACTGAAAACCTTGTTGCTCATATCGCCCAAGAAGTGCTTGGAACAACTATGATCCAATACGGGGATGAACAAATCGATCTTAAACCTGAGTGGAAAAGAATCCATATGGTTGACGCAGTCAAGGAAGCGACTGGTATTGATTTCTGGGAAGAGGTTACTGTTGAGCAGGCGCGCGAATATGCAAAAGAACATGGCGTAGAGATTAAAGACTCAATGACAGTAGGCCATATCATCAACGAGTTCTTCGAACAAAAAATTGAAGAAACGCTTATTCAGCCAACGTTTATTTACGGACATCCTGTAGAAATTTCTCCTTTAGCTAAGAAAAACCCAGAGGACCCGCGCTTCACAGACCGTTTTGAACTGTTTATCGTTGGCCGTGAACACGCAAACGCGTTTACAGAGCTGAATGATCCTATTGATCAAAGAGAACGCTTTGAAGCGCAATTAAAAGAGCGTGAAGCTGGTAACGATGAAGCTCATCTAATGGATGAAGATTTTGTTGAAGCTCTGGAATACGGTATGCCGCCAACAGGAGGCTTAGGCATCGGTATCGACCGTCTGGTTATGCTTCTGACGAATGCTCCTTCTATTCGCGATGTGCTGTTATTCCCGCAAATGAGACAACGCTAATAAAGAAGAGCGGCATCCTTTCTCTATGAAGGGATGCCGCTCTTTTTAAATTCCTAAGTATTTCTTCAAAAAAACTATTGCACTATTATTTACAAGGTGGTATATTATTATTCGTTGCCGCTAAACAAGGCGATAACGAAAAAAAGAACTTCAAAAAAGTTATTGACTTCACTGGTTCAACGAGTTATAATAATAAAGTCGCTTGAACGAAGTGAACAAAAATGATCTTTGAAAACTAAACAAGACAAAACGTACCTGTTAATTCATTTTTAAAATAAATCGCACAGCGATGTGCGTAGTCAGTCAAACTACTTTATCGGAGAGTTTGATCCTGGCTCAGGACGAACGCTGGCGGCGTGCCTAATACATGCAAGTCGAGCGGACAGATGGGAGCTTGCT